>NZ_JAMTDQ010000082.1 GCF_023806635.1 Accumulibacter sp. | reverse complement strand
GTGCTCGCGGCTACCGCCGCGTCGAAAACTTCATCTCCATGGCCTACCTCGTTGCTGGAAAACTCACTCACTTGCCCACCCCGCCGTTCGCCCAGATGGCCCTCGTTCCACACAAAACGGAGTAAACCCCGCAATCTCCACTCCGCTGCTCATCCGGCCCTCGTCGAGCAATCGCTGCCAGTGGTGAGCCCGGGCGAGCGCATTGAGGACCAGCAAGCGGACGATGCGCTGACGTTCCACCGGAAAGAGCTGCTCCCACACACCGCCGAGCTGACGCAGCGCCAGCACCACCTCTGGTTCGCTGACCTTCGGTACGTGCCCGGCAACGCGGTCGCACACCGCCTGGACCACCTCCGGCGTCCGCAGTGCGGCATGGACGTGAGACGGATGAGGGCATCGGCAGGGCTCCGGATCGGCATGGACGAGCCCCCAACGCTACCAGACTCTGGCAGCGATTTCACGCAGGGTTGCCGAAAGGACACGAACGAAAGGCAATCCGTCAAAGTGGGATTACTGGCGGCCGCCCTTCGGCCGAACGGCGCTGCTCTCCTCCTTGCCCTCTGCTGCAATCATGAAGAGCGGTGGACTGAACTTGAACCCGAAGTACTTCGGATCCTCGCCGATGACGGCGGCGGAAAGGATATAGAAGACATAGTCGTGGGTCTCCTTGGGCAACTGATACTGCTTGGTGAGCTTCCAGAAGTTTCTTTCGCGCGGATCTTCCGGCATCTCACGGATCATCTTCCGGACACGGGTGTCCCCATAGTTGTAGCTTGCCATCACCAGCAAGCCCGACGCCTGCGCCTCGCGACTGTAGATCCGCTTGAGATATTTCACGCCCGCCTGGGTTGCCTGCCGGAAGTCGAAGCGGGCATCCTGGTCGTCGTAAGCCGGAACGTCCGCCAGAGGTCCCGTCGCCACGCCGTATTCGCTAGCTGTTGCCGGCAGCAACTGCCAAGCGCCCTTGGCAATTCCAAAGCGGGTCTGCGGTCCGATGCTCTGGGTATCGTAGTTGCTCTCCTGCAGCGGGAGATAGATGAAGTACAACGGCAAGCCCTGTTTCTTCAGCGCGCCGGCGACTACGGGCAGATAGTTGTTCTGTTCCATGTTGTCGATCGCCTTCTGCATGCGGGAGGAGCCCTGCCAGTACTTGATGTACTTTCTCACTTCAGAGACGAATTCGTCGGGCAGTTCCAGTTCGCTCTCGCCCAACTCGCTGGCAACTCTGGCAATGAGGTCCTCTTCGTAACGCTTGACCGGGAAGCGCAGGCGCAGGGCATTGGCCTCCTCGACGTACTGCTTGTACTTGCTCTTCATGGTCGCGAGCTTTTCCCGCTCCTGCAGCATGCGTTTCCTTTCTGCAGCGATCTTCTCTCGCTCGGCCCTGAGTTTGTCATCCGCTATGCGCAGACGCTCGCTGCTGATTGCTTCCATGGTCTGCGCCAGCGTATCGGCACTCTCTTCAAGGCCAATTTCCGCCTGCCCCAGACTGACCTCCAAAGTCTTGATATCATGGAACATTTCCAGAGCAAGCCGGCGCGTGTTGGCGAGTGCGATCTGCTGATAGGCGGCCATGCAGACCGACAGGCCGAAAAGGAGGCCCAAGGCCCAGATGACCTTGCGGTAGCTTTTCTTGCGGATGACGCGATCTTCCCGGATGATCCGGCGCACGATCCTGGTGTATTCACCGGCATCCTCCGCTTCATCGTCGTCAAGGAGACGCGCCTTGATATCCTCCGGCGCACGACTCTGCACCTGCTCGCGCCCGGCTCGGGCACGGTCTGCCCCAGAGACGGCGGAGGACAGATCCGACACGGCCACTTCCGCGTCCGCCGGTCGCGGCGATGTCTTCGTGATCTGGAGAGAAATTCCGCTGCGGCCGACCAATACCATCGCCGGAAACGGGAGCTCCGCGGCGGCCTCGATCGGTGCATCGTTGAGATACACGCCATTGGCGCTTCCCAAGTCGATGATCTGCCAGTTGGCACCACACTTCCTGACCTCCAGATGACGGCGGCTCACCCCGGAGTCATCCAGAACGATCGTGTTGTCCGACCCGCGGCCGACACTGAAGCTCTCGCCGAGCCTGAACACCGCCGCCTGCCTGCCATCAGGCGCGAGTACGGTGACGACCAGGGCCTCCGTGAGCGGCGCGCCACCGTTCTCGTCCAGCGATCCGCGGAGCGGTTCGTCAGAGCCATCACCGCTCCGCCGACCACCCGCATGAGCCAGGCTCGTCGCTTCCGCCCTGGGAGCGGCAACTGGCTCAGGAGGCATCAACCGGTGCCATGTTGGAGACTTCGAGTCTGGACAGCCTGTCGGCGCGCTGGCGGCAGTCGATCCCGCCCGGTTTTCCGGGATGAGATCTCCGGCCATTGACCGTCCAGTCATGCTGAGCCATGCACCGCCGCCTCCCAATGAGACGACGGCAGGAAGGGTGAGCTCTTCGTCATTGTCGATGCGCCGGCCGTCGATGAAGACGCCATTTGCGCTGCTCAGGTTGCGAATTCGCCAATGGCAATCGATCGGGTAGACCTCAAGATGATGGCGACTCACGGCATCATCGTCGACAACGATCATGTTGTCGGAAGCGCGACCTGCCGTGAACGATTGCCGGAAGACGTACGTGGCGAGTACGTCACCCCGGGCGTCGAGTAGAGCGACGCTCAACGCGTTGGCATCAGCTGCTAGCATGCCGCTTGACACCAGCGGCTCCACTACGAAGCCAACCGGTCTGGCATTAATCCGGTTGTCGTCCATCGCCGGCTGCATCGGTGAAAACCGGTCATTCGACCTCCCCATTGTCCAAAGCACCCGCTGCCGGTGATTTCACGAATGACTCGCGCGCAGCCATCGTCTTCAGGCTTGCAGCGAAGGCGATCGACCCCGGTGATGACGTACGAGCCGCGATCCAGACTGGCGACCCGTCACCTTGCTTCCCGGCCACCAGCTCGCTGGCCGCCGCCGCCATCTCGCTGGCGCGATCCATGAACCGAAACATCCTCATCGTCACGCTGGCCGATTCGCTCGTGAGCCCGGATGACTCTGCCTCGGCCATTCCCGAGAACCTGCCAGTCGAGCGCTCGGGATCGGCCCGTTTGTTTGCAGCCCTGAGTCGCCGCACGCAGAGACGCAGTCTTCGCACGTTCGCCACTCTTGTCGTGAGCGGCCCTGGACAATCTCTCCGGAACTTGTACGACCGAATCCGGGCGCGCACCGGTGGCTGCGGGCGAACTCCCTCGGCAGCGCCAGTATCCAGATCTGCCGATACCGTCACCATGACTGGTCCTGACTGGTGAAGCGGCTCGGCTCATCGCAAGCATAGCGCCCTGCTGCTGCCACCGTCAAATTGGCAAGAGATGACCGGCGATATCGGTCATGATCTTGCTCAGACTGTCCACCGCCGGTGCCAGGCCAGTCACCTTGAACGGGCCCGCTGACGCCGTCTTCATGTGCTTCTTCAGTCTTTCGTTGGTCACGGGCTGACAATTGCTGTCAAAGGATTCACGCGGCTTGCCAAGACTCTTCAGCATGTAGCTGTTGCCGACAGCGACGAGGCCGGAATTAGGCGGACCGAGCGCGCCCCTCGCTGCCGGACGCGTCACCGACGTTCCCGCTTCGGCAGGCGCAGCGTTCCTGATGTCCGGCGGCGACACAATTCCAGGTACCACACTGCTACTGCTTTCAGGCCGAAATCCGACCATACTCAGGCGTTTCAGTGTCCTTCCACCTGGCTCCACCAAACCATCCGGGCGATGCAGGAACCCCGCCCCACTCGGTGCTGCGTAGCGTCGTGCGCGAATTCCTGTACGACTGGGACGTAATCCTACGTCCCGTCGCCGAGCCCCGCCGAGCCCCACCTGCCGCTTTCCAACAACGCCGCGGAACTGGCGCTTCGGCACTGGGTGATTTCGCGCACCATCAGCCACGGCACACGCTCTGAAGAGGGATCCCGCGCCTTCGCTGTCCTCGCCAGCCTCATCGAAACCTGTCGCCATCGCGGAGCATCCGCCTGGCAGTACCTCGGCACCGTCATCGCCGCCGCTCGCAAAGGCTTGCAGCTCCCCACGTTCCCCGCCATCCCGGCAAATGTGTAGGGGAGGGAATGATTACGAGATGCTCGTCTACAGTACGGCTGGCTTCCTGGCTCATTCCCGTACGGCCTGATCTGCACGCCGGCTCTATCACCGAAGAAATCGGATCCAGACCGCGACGATGGCGAATATCGCCGCCATCGTCAGCCAGATGCGGATCGAAACCTCCCAGCGCCGGCCGTTGCGCGCGAAGCGAAGCGCACTGGCAAGCAGGAAAGCCAGCGAGATGAACGGAAAAAGATTCACTGGATCGAACATTCAATCGCTCCTGGCCAACCAGCGCTGCTGACGCCAGGCTGGCGCGCTGGTAGGAAACAGTCGCGAGCCCGGCTGCAACCCTGACAGGTACAGCGCCGCAAGGACGCGTTGCCGCTGGTAGCCCTCACGCAGTACGTGCCCGCAGTGGTCGACACTCAGCGGTTCGCCCATGAAGTAACGCTGACCCGGCTGGAAGTGCTGCTGATTCGCCCGCCACCATGCGTGCACCTTTTTGACATCGGGCCAGGGCAGGCTGTCGTCCGGGTCCATGGCTACGTTTTCGTCGTCCGGATCGTCGTTGGGACCGAAGTCCACGCCCTCCGGCGACGCGCGATCGAGCTCGAGATACGAGAGGTCGACACCGCTGATCAAGCTGAACGACTCGCCAGCCAGGCGCGCCAGCTCCGGCACCTCCATCTGCTTGATCAGCCAGGGTACGTACTGGGGATCACCGACGATTCCCGTGCCGTGCAGCAGCAGGCGCATGTTCTGCGCCGCGTCCCTGGCCAGCGACTGCAGCAGCGCGTGACCGGCCGGCGGATCGGAGAACATCAGGAACAGCCGCAGAGCTGGGTCGCGATATGGACTGGCTATGCGGGCCTGTTCAGCCAGTGCTCGCGAGGCGTCCGCACGGTGGCCCAGAAGGACGGTCGAGGCGGTGGCCCAGAAGCGGCAACCGGCATCCTCGTCGGCGAGTGCCTTCAGCGCTACCGGAAGAAGGTCACGCCGTCCGCATTCGCCGGCCGCCCGCATGGCCCGGGCCCGCAGCGACGGATCGGCGTCAGCGATCGCCACAGCCAGCGCCGAGCCCGGGTCAACCCGGTGCATGACGCAGGCGGCGATGGCGACCCGGCGGCGAAACGGATCGTCTGCCAGGAGCAGCGCCTTGATCGTTCCCTGCAGCAGCGACGCCGATACCCAGCCAAATGCGGAGACCAGACCCCTCTCGCCCTCCGGCAGCGCCTGCGCAAACGCGAACAGCCGGGCCAGCCGGTCCGTATCCTGGTCCTCGATTGCCCGCACTCCCGCCGCGAACACCTCGCCGACACCAGGCGTTTCGAGCGCCGCCTGGCAAAGCCTCGTCCCGAACTCGGCCGCCACCGCCAGACCGTCGAGGTGGGCGGCAATCCGGTCATCGAGGCGGCGCAACTGGAGCAGCCTGACGTGCGGCGCCCTGACCAGAAGCGAACGTACGCTGCGAAGGATCGCCGCCTCCTCGGCGTGCTGCTGGACGACAACAGCTATCGGCGGTCGGGCGAGAGTCGGCATGTCTGGGTCCTGTCGTCAGACACTTCCACCGAGCACCGGCGCCGGCAGCGTCACCGCCAGACTGGCGCCCGTTGTCCGGCGTGACATCGCGCACCTACCAACGGTCAACGGGACCAACTGATCGGACTCGGCCGAGCAGCGTTCGCGGCACGAAGATCTGTGTGCCACCACCCGGGCCACCGATCCCGATCCGCAGGTCAACGGTAAACTCCCTGGCGGTTCCTTCGAGTGCCGAGAATTGCACCAGAACCTCGAACTGGCCAGCACGACGGCCAGCGCTTCCATCGTTTATCGCCACCTTGCCGGTTGTCAAACCCGCCAGCCCAAACCAGTTGCCCGCGACAGGGTTCGGCAAATCAAATGAGGGGAGTCGAACAAGCTGATAGAGTTTATCTCCCGGGAAGAAAGCGTGTTCATAGACTGGCTTGGTGAAATCAAATCCACTCAAGACCTTTTCTACCTCTGTTTCGGGCATCACGCCTTGCATTCGCAAGAATACCGCAGCGGATTGTCGGTCCAAGAGTCTCACGATACCTCCCTATGCCAAGAATCAAGCGATTTTCGTCTATGGAGAAACGTCAAAAAGTAGTCAAGGGAATCAGTCAGAAAAACGACTGCTACTTCGGGCCAATGTCCAGGCCACGCGCCGATGGGGACATGAAAGGAGCGGCTCATGGACACTGAGCAGCCTTGTCTCGCAGCGCCCCATGGAACGTTTGAGTATGGTTGCCTCTTTGCAGGACCTGGCCCCCAGGGCCTGTGACCCCAATGTAGCAGAACGCAAGGTCTCTCCCATTCGTTGCGGAGAGAAGAGAGAAAAGACCTGAACCGGCTGATGCATCAGCATTGGTGCTCCTGCTTTTTCTTCGCTCCATGGAAAGCTTCGCAGCGGGCACTTCGGGTGTTTTCCGCTCGCCAACCAAGACCAAGTGTCCATTGGAGGGAGTATCGTCGGCTGTCCCATAACTCAGCAAGCCCCAATTGCTCACAAACTCGACCCAGGCCCCTGTTGTTCCAGTTGTTCCAGTCCTATTTCCAAAAAACGGCGCCGCACGAATCGATGCGGACGCACGGGGCGGGACATGGGTGACATCTAGGCTTCCACCGCGACCCCAACGTCCGGGTGCAGGGCGACCAACCCTTTGTCGAAGCTGACGAGCTTGCCCCCATGCTGCCGGGCCAAGCCGGCGAGGTAGGCGTCGGTCACTTGCCGGTGGCCCATGACGCCGTGCCATCGCACCTTGTCGTAGGGCAACATGTCGGGCCAGAAGTGGTGCTTTGCATGCGCCGTCACCACGCCGAGCACGGCCAGAGCCTGCTCGACACCGTGGCCACCGAGGCGCATCACCAGCCGCACCAGCGTCCCCTGCGTGACGGGGCATGTGGCGAACCCGCCCGACAAGCTCGAGAACCATTGCCGCGCCGGCGCATGATGCACATGTGCCTGGTCGATCAGGGCGTAGAGCACATTGCCGTCGAGCAGATGCACCGAGTCAGCCGCCTTTCGGGTTGAAGCGGATGGCCCGGGCATCACTCGTCCTCGAGGGCACGAACGTCTTCGGCGGTCACCGGCCGGGGTGATCGGATCACTGGCAAGCCGGTGCTCTGGTCGATGCGCAGCCCGGAGCTTCCCGCCACGTCGGCCGCCAGGGGCGGATGCGCCAATCCACGGCGGATCAGTTCAGCCACCGTCTGGTTCATGCTCTTGCGCGCGTGCGAAGCGATCGACGTGACCGCGTCATGGAGATCAGCCGGCAGATCAATGGTCGTTCTCATGGCGCAATGTTTGCATCATGATGCATTGATGTCAACTGTTTGCATTTGAAGATGGCAAATGGCAAGACCCCATTTCGCCCACCGGGGTACTGGCGGCCGCTCAACTGGACCGAAAACCTACTCGCGATGTCGGTCTGCGCGAAGTCGGCACCCTTGTGGAGCAGTGGCAGACCCTGGATCCTGGCCAGCGCATAGCTGAACACATCGCCGAAGTCCAACCCCGCCGGGTGGCCATTTCCTTTGCCGCACGCCACAAGCGCCGCGTAGGCAGCATCCGCCTCGGGCTGCCCGGGCGCGACCTGCTCGAACATCGACAGCCGCAGCAAGTCGTCCATCAGGATCACTGCCCGCTGCCCGCGCCGACCACGAATGACCATTCCGGTCTCGACGACCACTACCACCACCAGGTGCCAGAGATTCGCTCGCCTTCAGGACGGCGTTCTTTCACGGTAAGCACGGTCAGAGACGCGAGCGCGGCGAGGCGTGGGGAAAGAGGTCGAGGAAGGGTCAGTTGGCAGTGCAACAAGAAACCGTGGTCTGTCCCCCCATTCCTCCCCCCATTCCTCCGTACTCTTCCGCTATTCCGCTATTCCGCTTGTCCCCTATTCCGTTATTCCGCTGGTCACTTGCGAGACGTCTTGCGAACCGGCGCCGCTAGCTTGCGCTTGCCCGCAGCGTGCGTTGCTTCAGGCTGACGTATGGTGTCCGCAAACGGATTCACAACGTCCACATCGCCGAAGCGCGCGCCCGCCTGCAGGTCTTCGCTGAACAGCACCGAGCATCCCGCGTCGACCGCGGCTTGCACGATCAGGCCATCCCAGTGGGACAGTTGATGACGCTGCGCCAGGCGAATGGCGCGCACCACCAACGCGGCGTCGGTGGCCACCACGCGCTCTTCCGCCAAGGCCTCGACAACCGCGAGCGCGGTCTCCTTTTCGAGCAAGGCCGCACGCAGGAGCGCGTTGTAGGCCTCGACCAGTACCTGCGTGCTCAGCACCATCGAAGCGGCCCGAACATGCTCCTCGATCAACGCGATCGCGCGTTGCCGCTTCGAACCGGCAATGCTGTCATAGGCGTAGACGACGACATTGGTGTCGAAGAACGCCCTCATTGGCGACGGCGCTTATCAAGCTCCTGCATCCGCTCTCCATAGAGCTCCGAGCGCCCTTGCCAAGCGGGCGCCGCATCGGCCGTCCTGGGCAGCGCGCGCGCAAACCCCGCGCGCAAGCGCGCCACGCGGCGCTCGGCATCGTCTTCGCCGCGACCCACGTACTGTTCGATCGCACGACGGCAGATTTCATTGACGCTGGTGTCATGCTTGAGCGCCTTGATGCGGGCTTCTTTCAGCAGAGCATCGTCAATTACCAGGGTGATGTTCGACATGTTTGACCTCATTTGCACGTAATCAGTGTAGCACGGGTTATGTGCCGCATCGAGAGCATAGGCGATTCGAGGGGGCAAGGCAACTGAGCACCGGCAAGACCCCTTTTGGCTCTCGAACGCGTTCAGCTCCGCGCGGCTGGCCCAGGTGACTCGAGTGCCGCGATCACCCGGCCAACCCGCGGCACCGGCAACCCCACGGCCTGCGCCAGCGCGGTCATCGTCTTCCCCTGTTCGCGATAGCCGCGCAGCAGCGCCGCGTCGCGGTCGCCAGCGCACGCGGCGAAGCATTGTTCCCGGGTTTGGCCAGCGGCAAGACGAGCTGTCATCGCATGTCGTGGGAGGGCTCGTGTCTGTGGTCATCCGCCTGGCCTGACCAGTTGTGCGGATGACCACAGGCACTGAGCGGTGCGGGATTCGGATGACTTTTCAGGGGCTCCCGGGTCCAAGTTCAACATTGACGCTGCTTGATGAAGGCTCATACACTGTCGCCGATGCCGTTGGATTTCTTATCTTCGAGGCGGCTGGGCACAAGGCAAGACCTGATCCCGTGACTTGCGTGACTTGTGACCCCGTGACCCCGTGACCTTGGTGACCTTCTGATCTCTAGACGTACCTCTGGCCAAGCCCCTTCATCAGGCGCGACACGTCGGAGTCGGTGCCGGGAGTCATCAGCGGGTGGAGGGTTGGTCATCAGGACGTAAGCGTGGACACCGACCGACTCGGCGATGGCCAGTTCGGCCAACGTGGCCAAGAACAGGTACCGGTCGGGGTCGGCGAAGAAGATCGCCGCCCGATTGATACCGCGTAGAATCATGTGCATCGGGTAGCCGGCGGCGACGATCCGGGCGTGTTGGGGCATGTGGACGCGGAACGTGGCGCAGCGCGGTAGCTTCACTGTGATGGGAAACCGTGGTCTGCACGAGGTCAGTGCGCACGGGTACCTGTGTGGAGCAGCAGAAGGGAAGCGCCCTGCACATCAACCGCAGTCGCCAATAGGCAAACGTGGTCGATCATCAAAAGATAGGCATGGACTTGGCAGCGCGTATTGCGTATATCATACGCCTTGCTTCTCCCAAACCTCCAACGCGGGTGTTTCAGTGAAGCCTTCCGATGCCTTTGCCTTGCTTTCCCCCACGATGCCGTTCGGCGTGTCGTGGCATCTCATCGCGTACTCAACGCTTGCGTGTTCGGCTCCGTCCTGTGTGGGCGATGATGCTGATGATGGCGATCTCGTCCCGCTGGTTGACGCTGGTTGACCCAACGTCAGACACGAACCTGATGGACATGGCCACAGGCCGAAGCTCGAGCAGCAAGCCCAGGACCTTCACCAGATCCTGGATGCTCCGCGACGTGTTCCGTTTTGGCGCAAGACCTTGTCTTCACATGGCAGGAGTTTTTGTCGCGACCGTCGCGCTCCCACTGCTTCGCTTGCCGCGTCCGGTTTCATCGTCGCACTGCCAGCTGCTTCTTCCTCGACATCTTTCCACCTGACCAAGGAGAACGATATGCCCGGACCGCTGTGCAGTAATGAAGTGGGTGAGGATTGGCTCGATCCCGGGACTCTGGCTTTGACCAGAAATCGCCCACCGACGACTCATGGCATGAACTCGTGCCAAGACAATCCACCGTCGCCGCTAACACAACAGGTGTTTCTCAGCCCCGCATTGCGGGAAACCGTCCAGATCGCCACCAACATGACCACACCGATGGCCTGGGACTCGTACTGGCGGATGGCCTACGATCGCGCTGACAAAGTACTACAGGCGCAGGCCAACGAACTTCTCAGGCGCGGAAACATCACCAAGCAGGAGTTCGACGAACTGGTGAAGGCCCGCAACAAGCTGGTCCAAGAGTTCAGGAAGCCTCTGAGTCCGTTTGGCAAGCAGTATTCCGAGATCCTGAAGCCGACGGCCAGACTGCCGCAGCCGGGTGAGTTGCTGACGAAGAAGGGCAGCATCGAGGCCGTGCTGAAAAGCGTTGGCAAGTCGCGCGCTTCCGTCAACCGGTTGAGTATGGTGTTCCGCGTGGCGGGACCAGCGCTACTCGCGCTGGACATCACAATAACGACCATCGTTGTGATGAAGGCACCTTCGGAACAACGCGGCCGCATGGCGGCGCGCGAATACACGGGCTTGGGCCTTGGTGTGGCAGGTGGCGCAGGAGGTGCTTGGGCGGGTTGTGTCACCTTGGCAGCCCTGGGGTCGCCGACCTTGGTGCTGCCGGTTGTCGGCGAAGTAGCTGAGGGGACCCTGTGCGTCGTCGGTGGCATTCTGGGCGGACTTGGCGTAGGCTGGATGGGGCGCGAGGCGGGCAAGGCCACAGGGGAAGTAGTCTACGACTTCGTGACAACGTTCCGATGGGAGTAATCTCGCGCTATCTCGAACGGTTGGCCGCCAAGGTTCGGCCGAGGCGCGCCGCGCCCACCGCGGTTTCGGTCAACGCCGACGGCCTGCGGATCGGCGGCGAAACGATGGCGTGGAGCGAAATGCGCCGGCTGGACGCCTACAAACGCGATACCTACGTCGGTGATTTTCTTTGCTTGGCGATCCTCGACTCCAGCGATCGGGTGCTGGACATCAACGAGGAGTCGCCCGGCTGGGAGGAGGCCGGTGAAGCGATAGAGCGATTTTTGCCGGGTTCGCTGCCTCACGCCGAATGGATGTTGCGCCTGATTGCCGCCAACCCTGGTGAATCGGTGACGATTTATCCAGTATCAGGAGCCGAGCAGGGTCGGCAGCCGCGTGAATTTCGAGAAAGCGGTTGTCAACGATGAGAAACGGCGGAAATCCGGCGGTGAAAAAGTGCGCGTCAGCATGGCTGCAAGCGCGGTGATGATGTGACGCGTTTGCAGCCATGCCCCAGCGTATCCGCCCGTCCCACCCGCATCAAGTTTTCGCTCCGCCTGCGGCGGGCTGCCGGCCGCCCTTCACCAAGCGCCAAGCAGCCAGTTTTCGTGCCCGATCTATTGGCGGCGCCAGATTTGTGCGCTTCTTGACCGCCGATGCCATCTGCCTCGGTCCTGGACCGTGCGACGCCGCTGCGGCGTGGAGAATGGACTCCACTGGATGCTCGACGTCAGCTTCGGCGAAGACGCCTAGGTCGTGCGCAAGGATGACGCCCCAAAGAATCTCGCGTTAGCCCTCTCCGTTCATCCGCATTTCATGCTGGACAACCAGTCCTTGGCAGACTCGCCGTGTAGATCCGCGGGCACTTTCCCGATGCAGATACAAACGCTCCCGCCAATTATACCCAGCCCAACCACCTCGCCCGGCGCAACCTCGGGAAGCTCTCGCATTGGCAATCGGAGGACCACCCCCTCTGCGACGGAAGACTTCGGACGCCCGACGATTTCCCCTGTTACGTCTTCCTCTCCCAGAGGGCTGAGGCGCTCGCTCATCCCGCGAACGGA
>NZ_JAMTDQ010000081.1 GCF_023806635.1 Accumulibacter sp. | reverse complement strand
GTTCGACCAAAAAAGTCCAGACCTAATTTTGCGGGTAAAGGGCAGGCCTAGCCCTCTCGCAGGCGAAGCTTGATGTGCTCGAGCGCTTCCTCGATCTGGTCGATCAGGATCAGGCAGAGATCACCGGCGGCAAGCTCCGCCAGTGCGCTGTCGATCGCCAGGAATTCGCCATGAATCTCCCGGATGTCCTTGGTTCGCGTCGCCTGCTGCAGGCCCGCGCGCAACAGCGCCAGCACTTCACCGTCGGCACGGCCACGCTGGCACTGATCCTGGTAGAGAATCACGCGATCGAAGGCGCCGCCGAGAATCTCCGTCTGCTGCCGAATGTCCTCGTCACGCCGGTCGCCGGCGCCGCTGATGACGACCGAACGCTTGCTGCCCGGCGCTGAGGGCAGGTTGTCGACGGCGTCGACGAGGGCCTGGATGGCGTCCGGGTTGTGCCCGTAGTCGGCGATCAGCTTCGCCCCGCGGTAGTCGAAGACGTTGAAGCGTCCGGGAGCGGTCTGCACGTCGCTGACGAAACTGGCCAGACCGCATTCGATCGTCTGCCAGTCGCGTCCCAGCGCCCAGGCGGCGGCGATTGCCGCCATCGCGTTCTGCACCTGGAAGCCGATGGCTCCGTCCTGCGTCAGCGGGATCCGGGCGAGCGCGATGCGATGTTCCATGCCGCCGCCGGAGGCGACGAGAGACGCACCGTCGCGGTAGACCACCCGCTTGCGCTGTGCGCGGTGCATCGCCACCACCGGATGATTGCGGTCGGTGGCGAAGAAGGTGACGCTACCCGGGCAGGAGTCGGCCATGCGCGCCACCATCGGGTCGGCGGCGTTGAGTACGGCAACCCCGCGTCCCGGTCTGACGTTCTGCACGATCACCCGCTTGACGACCGACAGCTCCTCGACGCTGCTGATGTAGGAGAGACCGAGGTGATCGCCCAGTCCGATGTTCGTCACCACCGCCACATCGCAGCGATCGAAGCCGAGACCCTCGCGCAGGACACCGCCACGTGCCGTTTCCAGCACCGCCGCATCGACGCGCGGATGGAAGAGCACATTGCGCGCACTTTTCGGACCCGAGCAGTCGCCGGTGTCGATCCGCCGCCCCTCGACGTAGACGCCGTCGGTCGTCGTCATGCCGATGCGCAGGCCCTGCTGCGCGAGAAGGTGCGCAATCAGGCGAACGGTGGTCGTCTTGCCATTGGTGCCGGCAACGGCGACGACGGGAATGCGCCCGTCCTCGCCAGGAGCGAACAGGTTGGCGACGATCGCCTCGCCGACCGGACGTCCCTTGCCGAAGGAAGGCTGCAGGTGCATGCGCAGCCCCGGCGCAGCGTTGACCTCGACGATGCCGCCCCCTTGCTCCTCGAGCGGCCGCAGGACGCTGTCGCAGACGACATCGACACCGGCGACGTCGAGGCCGATGGTCTGCGCCGCGGCGACCGCCTGCGCGGCAAACTCGGGATGCACGTCGTCGGTGACGTCGGTCGCCGTGCCGCCGGTGGACAGGTTGGCGTTGTTGCGCAGCACGACGCGCTTGCCGCGCGGCGGGACCGAATCGGCGGTCAGCCCCGCCTTCGCCAGGCGGGCGATCGCCAGGTCGTCGAGGCGGATCCGGGTCAGCGACGTCGCGTGCCCGTCGCTGCGGCGCGGGTCGCTGTTGACCCGCTCGACCAGCTGCCGGACGCTGTGCACGCCGTCACCGACGACCAGCGGCGGATCGCGTCGGGCGGCAGCGATCATCCGGTCGCCGACCACCAGCAGGCGGTAGTCATGCCCGGGCAGGAAGCGCTCGACGAGCACCTCGTCGCTGATCGCGCAGGCAATCCCGTAGGCGGACTCGATCTCCTCGCGGCGCGTCAGGTTGACCGCCACACCCTTGCCCTGGTTGCCGTCCTGGGGCTTGACGACGACCGGCCCGCCGATTTCGCAAGCGGCGGCCCAGGCGTCCTCGGCACTGAGGACAGGACGGCCGGTGGGGACCGGGACGCCGGCGGCATGCAGCAGGACCTTGCTCAGTTCCTTGTCCTGGGCGATCGACTCGGCAACGGCGCTGGTCAGGTCGGTTTCCGCCGCCTGAATCCGGCGCTGCCGGCTGCCCCAGCCAAACTGCACCATGCTGCCTTCGGTGAGTCGACGGTACGGTATGTTACGCGCCACGGCGGCGTAAACGATGGCGCCGGTGCTCGGACCCAGTCGGACGTCCTCGTCGAGTTCGCGCAGCCGCTGCAGCGCGCCGTCGAGCGCGAAGGGACGGTTTTCGACGGCTGCGCGGCAAAGATCCTCGGCCAGCTCGAACGCGAGGCGGCCCACGGCTTCCTCGCTATACTCGACGACGACCTGGTAGGTGCCTGTTTCGACCGTCTCGGCCGTCCGGCTGAAGGTGACCGGGCAGCCAGCCTGCGCCTGCAGTCCGAGGGCGGCAAACTCGAGTGCCTGCGCCATCGATACCGCCTCGTCGTGCCCCAGTGGCCGCAGCATGTCCAGCTCGGGAAAGCGCTCGCGCAGACGGGTCTCGAAGGCCGGCATGTCGTCGATGTTGCGCTCGCTGTCGGCACAACGAACGATCGCCTCGATCGACGTGTGCCGACTCCACAGGTTGGGACCGCGCAGGGCGCGGAGACGCGAGACTTCCATGAATGATTCCCTTCCAGAAGGTGCCTGTCAGAAGTGCTGCGGCGGAGTACCGGGTCGCTGCCGTCCCACCGCGGCTGCTCAACCAGCGGTCGCCGTTTCGAGAGCCGTGCGGACGATCTCGGGCGCGATGCCGAGAGCCCAGGCAGCCGCGGCAGCCGCGAGCACGTGCTCCACCTGCGCCGCGCTGCGCCCGGCATCCGTGAGCGGGATCAGCCGCAGGCTGGTGATCACGGTGTCCTGCTCGCGGTTGCCGAAAACGACATCGCCAGCACGCACGAAGACCGCCCGGCCACCCCGCCCGCGGTGCTCGACGATCGCCGGCAGGTCGCCGTCAGGAGCGAAGAAGATCACTTCCCCATCGCAGAGCGGTGCCATGTCGACGAGCATCGGCTGACTGGCATTGAGAACGGCCGCCCCGCCGGGCAGGACGACGTCCACCTGCGTGCGCAGGATGGTGAAGACCTGTTCGGCGGTGGCCACATCGTGCCGGCCGAAGTGCCGCTCCGGCTCGATGTCGGTGACGATGCCGACTTGGCAGCGGTCGTAGGCGAGCCCGTCGCCGAGAATGGCGTCGCAGCCGTTCTCGACGATGGCGGTTTCCACGGTCCGGTTCATCAGGATACGGTTGGCCGACCCCCAGTTGGCGGCATCGCCGTGATCGATGCAACGCCGGCCGACGAACAGGCCGCTGCTGCACGCCAGCCCGGTGTTCCTGCCGCTGAGGCCGACGATGGCGGCGAGCAGACGGGCGACAGCGGTCTTGCCGGTGCTGCCGCTGACACCGACCACCGGGATGCGACCGTCGTCACCATTCGGGAACAGTTCGTCGACGATGGCCCGCCCGACCGGCCGCGGCTGGCCGTTCGCCGGTTTCAGGTGCATCAGCAGACCCGGGCCGGCATTGACTTCGACGATCGCGCCGCGCTGCTCATCGAGCGGACGCGAAATGTCCTCGCAGACGAGGTCGACACCGCAGATGTCGAGGCCGACGATGCGCGCGGCGAGGGCGGCGGTGTCCGCCGTCTCTGGATGGACGAGATCGGTGACATCGTCGGTATGGTTGCCGCTGCGCACGATCAGCACCTCGCGACCGGCCGCCGGAACCGAGTCGGGAGTGAAGCCCTGACGAGTCACCTCGAGGCGGGCCACCGGATTCTCGGCGAGGAGGATGACGTCGAGCGGGAATTCCTCGGCGGCACCACGCCGAGGATCGGAGTTGATCTGCAGGTCGATCAATTCGTCGATCGTCGACCGGCCGTCACCGACCACCGTTGCCGTCTCGCCACGGGCAGCGGCGGCGAGCTTGCCGCCGATCACCAGCAGGCGGTGCTCGGAACCGCGCACGTAGCGCTCGACGATGACCCCGCTGCCCTCGTCGACGGCAGCGACATAGGCCGATTCCACTTCTTCGCGCGCCATCAGGTTGGTGAACACGCCGCGGGCGTGGTTGCCGTCCGAGGGCTTGACCACCACCGGCAGGCCGATCTCCCCGGCGGCCTCCCAGGCGTCGGCGGCGCTCTCCACCAGCCGCCCTTCGGGTACCGGTACACCACAGGCACCGAGCAGTGTCTTCGCCAGATCCTTGTCGCGCGAGATGCCCTCGGCGATGGCGCTCGTCCGGTCGCTCTCGGCCGTCCAGATGCGCCGGCTGCGGGCGCCGTAACCGAGTTGCACCAGATTGCCAGTCGGCAGCAGGCGAATGAACGGGATCCGCCGGTCCTTGGCCGTTGCCGCCTCGACGATGCAACCGGTGCTCGGGCCGAGCAGCCTGCGCTCGGCGAGGTCGGCCAGGCGCTCGACGGTGCCGGCGACATCGAATGCTTCGTCATGGATCGCCGCCAGCAGCAGTTCGCGACCGGCGTGCAGGCAGCTGCGCGTCACCTCTTCATGCCAGGCACGGACGACCACCTTGTACACCCGGCGCGTCGAGGTCTCCCGCGCCTTGCCGAAGCCGCCCGGCATGCCGGCCAGGTTCTGCAGCTCGAGCGTCACGTGCTCGAGGATGTGGGCCGGCCAGGTGCCCTCCTGCAGCCGCCGCAGGAAGCCGCCCGGCTCGCCGTAGCTGCAGCGGTGGTCGGCGAGGGAAGGCAGAAAGCTCGCCAGTCGCTCGGGAAAACCCGGGATCGTGTTGGATGGAAAGTCCTCCAGGTCGCCGATATCGACCAGCGCTTCGATCACCGGACGGTAGGTCCAGATGTTCGGACCGCGCAGGTAGCGGATTTCGAGAAACTTGATGTCTTTGCTTTTCATGGCGTCGGTCCAGGGACGAAAGGGTTGGCGCGCACTGGCGCGGACGGGATGGCAAGCAGGAACGCCGGACCGTCGCACCGGTAAGATCCGCCGGGCATCGCGCTATCAACGCGGCACGAGACGATCGGCTGACCCGCGGCGCGGGCAACGGCCATCGCCCGGCTCACAGGAAGCGATCGAGGATCCGCCGGCTGTGCTGGTCGAGTGCCTGCCGGTCGCGGATGAGGAAGTGGATGCCGTGACTGTCGGCGATCAGCAGAGCCGGCGACGCCAGGCGACGGATGTCCTCCTCCCCCTTGAGAACGAAGCTCGTGCGGCCGCGATCGGTCTCGACCTCCCATGTGCTCGGTGTCGCAAAGCTGCCGACGCCGACGATGCGCTCGATCACCGGCATGAATTCGCGCCCAGCCAGTTCGTCTGCGAGCAACTGCCTCTGGTCATCCGGCAGCTCGTCGAGGCGGTCTATCCAGGCCAGTTCGTGGCCATAGGGATCGACCAGGGCGAGGCCGTCATCCGGCGCGGTGATCGGGAAGGCGCGCACCGGTGCGACGCCTTCATGGATCTGGCCATCGGCGGTGCGCAGTTCGAGACGCCCGAAGGCATTGCGCTGCAACTGGTAATCCGGGCGCGGCTTCATTCGCGGTCCCCCTCGTCGTTGCGCTCGATCTCCAGCCGCCGCAGTTCTTCCTCGGTATCGACGTTGCGCGCCTGTGCCTGGTAGAGGCGGTAGTAGTGTCCCTCACACGTCATCAGCTCGTCGTGGCTTCCGACCTCGACGACGCTGCCGCGATCGAGTACCACCAGCCGGTTGGCGTCGCGCAGCGTCGACAGGCGGTGCGCGATGGCGATCGTCGTCCGGCCGCGGACCAGATTGTCGAGCGCTTTCTGGATTTCCTTCTCGGTCGTCGTATCGACCGACGACGTCGCCTCGTCGAGGATCAGGATGCGCGGGTCGATGAGCAGCGCACGGGCGATCGAAATCCGCTGTCTCTCGCCACCGGAAAGCGCCTGCCCGCGCTCGCCGACGAGCGAGTCGTAACCGTGCGGCAGGCGCAGGATGAACTCGTGCGCGTGCGCTGCGCGGGCGGCGGCGACGATCTCGGCCCGCGTTGCCTCGGGCTTGCCGTAAGCGATGTTCTCGGCGATCGTGCCGAAGAAGAGGAACGGCTCCTGCAGCACCAGGCCGATGTGCCGGCGGTACTCGGCAACCGGCAGCGAGCGGATGTCGACCCCGTCGATCAGGATCGCTCCCTCGCTGACGTCGTAGAAACGGCAGATGAGATTCACCAGTGTGCTCTTGCCGGAGCCACTGTGGCCGACCAGGCCGACCATCTCGCCGGGCTCGATGACGATGCTGATGTCGCGGGTGACGCTGCGCGTGCCGTAGCGGAAGCCGACACCGCGCAGCTCGATGCGGCCGGAAACCTGCGGCAGATGCACGGGGCTGGTCGGCTCGGGGACGCTCGAGACGTGATCGAGGATGTCGAAGATGCGCTTGGCGCCCACCGCCGCCTTCTGCGTCACCGAGACGATGCGGCTCATCGAGTCGAGGCGCAGGTAGAAGCGGCTGATGTAGGCGAGGAATGCCGTCAGTACGCCAACCGTGATCCGGTCGCCGGCGATCTGCCAGATGCCGAATGCCCAGACGATCAGCAGGCCGAATTCAGTCAACAGGGTGACCGTCGGCGAGAACACCGACCAGACGCGGTTGACGCGGTCGTTGACATCCAGGTTGCGGACGTTGGCGGCGCGGAAGCGCGCTGCCTCGCGCGCTTCCTGGGCGAACGCCTTGACGACGCGTATGCCGGGAATCGTGTCGGCGAGGACGTTGGTCACTTCCGCCCAGACCCGGTCGACGCGCTCGAAACCGGTCCGCAGGCGTTCACGGACGACGTGGATCAACCAGGCGATGACCGGCAACGGCAGCAGGGTCACCGCCGCCAGCCAGGGGTCGATCGACACCAGGATCACCGTCGTCATGGCGATCATCAGCACATCGGTGGCGAAATCGAGCAGGTGCAGCGAGAGGAAGATGTTGATGCGGTCGGTTTCCGAGCCGATGCGCGCCATCAGGTCGCCGGTCCGCTTGCCGCCGAAGTACTCCTGCGACAGCTTCAACAGGTGCTCGTAGGTCGCCGTGCGCAGATCGGAGCCGATGCGCTCGGAGACCAGCGCCAGGATGTAGGTGCGCCCCCAGCCGAGAATCCAGGCGAGGAGCGACGATCCGAGCAGGCCCGAGAGATAGAGCAGCACCAGCCCGGGATCGATCGGCTGCCCGTTCTGGTAGGGGATCAGCACCTTGTCCATCAGCGGCATGGTCAGGTACGGTGCCACCAACGTCGCGGCGGTGGTCAACAGCGACAGGATGAAGGCGCCCAGCAACTGCTTGCGGTACGGCCGGGCGAAGCGGCCGAGTCGGAGCAGGGTCCACGTAGAGGGCGGCTCGTGTATCTCGCGGCTGCATGCGGGACACTCCTCCTGCCCGGCGAGCAGCGGTGTCTCGCACTTCGGACAGAGGCTGACGCTGGCTGGTGGCGGCATTTCGCCGGTCAGCCTGAAGCTCTGCTGGCGCATGAAGCGCTCGATCAGCCGGCCAGCGGCGACGTCTGCGGCAAGCGTGTAACGCCAGTGTGCGAGCCGCCCCGCCGCGTCGCACAACTCGAGCGTCCCGACACCGGAATGATCGCGCCGCGAGAGCAGCAGGCCCGCCCGATAGGACCAGCTCTGCCAGTGCTGCTCGCCCGCCGGGACGACCAGCAGGCGCTCGCTGCTGACGACGACCAGGCCACGGGCAAAGTGCAGTTCGCCGTCGAGGTCGATCTCGAGCCAGGCCAGCACCTGCTCGCCGGCGGCCAGCTGCGTCGACAGGCGCTGCGACCAGTGGGCCGGCAGAACGGACCCCGACGCGCCGGCCAGCGACGTGGCATCGGCAGGGAGCGTGCGATGGGCTACGGACATTTCGAAGACCGGGAGCGGGCAAGGACGCAAGTATAGCGCCCTTGCCCGCTCCCGGGCCGTGCTCGGAGCAGCAGTGAGCAGCAGTCGATCGCGTTGCAGCCGGCAGGCGCGCGCGAAAAGCCGGCAAGGGCCAGCACAGACTCCCGTTCGGCAACAGCGAGGAACTAGCGAAGAAGCGGGAGTTCGCGCCAGGATAACTGGCATAATGGGTCACTACGTTCAAGCAGGCAGGCCATGCCCACCATCAGCCAATTCTTCGGGATCGTCATCCAGATGTTCTGGCGGGAGCATGCCGCGCCGCACTTTCACGCGCTCTACGGCGAGTGCGAAGCGTAGATCGACATCCGAACACTGGAGGTCATTGTCGGCCACCTGCCCAAGCGCGCGCTGAACCTGACGATCGAATGGGCCATCGAACATCGCCAGGAACTCATGGAGAACGGGAATCTGTGCCAAGCCAAACTACAGCCCAAGAAAATACAGCCGCTGGAGTGATTCCCGCTGCGCCGTGGCGGATTCTGGCGGTCACGGTGCTGCCTGATTACCGGTTGGCCGTCAGCTTCCGGGATGGCCGCAACGGAATCGTCGATTGCTCATCGATCAAAGCAGCAAGCAATCCAGGCATCTACGGCCCGTTGCGCGACCCGGATTTCTTCACCCAGGTTCGGGTCGAACTCGGCGCCCTCACCTGGCCCAATGGCGCCGATCTCGATCCGGGTTGGCTGCATGCGGAACTGGCCGACAGGACATCGTGGTCCGTCCCCTTTTGACTGTGCTTCTGACCTTAGGGCGGAGGTAGAGCGCCCTCGCCAGCTCCCAAGCCGTGCTCAGAGCAGCAGTCGATCGCGTTGCAGCCGGCCCGCCTGGCGCAGGCGGGCAAGCGTCGGCTGCAGGTTGAGGCCGCTCACGGCCTGCCAGTGCCCGGCACGGCTGACGAGCTCGCTGCCGGCGACGTCGACGGCCTCGCCGGCGGTGGCGAAGACGATCGTGTTGCCCTTGTCACAGGAAGGAAAGAGCAGCGAGCGGCCACCGAACGCCAGCCCGATGCGCTCGGCACTGGCAGCGAAGCCGCGCTCGCGGCCCAGGAGGTTGACCACCAGCAGGCCGCTTTCGCTCAATCGCGCCCGGCAGGCCTGATAGAACGGCAGCGTGTCGAGGGCACCGGCGCGCGCCTGGCCGTCGAAACCATCGACCAGGATGCAGTCATGCCGGCTGTCGGCGTGCAGCATGTGGTCGGCACCATCGGCAATCAGCACGCGCAGCCGGAGCGGGTCGTCCGGCAACCGGAAGTGCAGACGGGCGACCGTCTCGACCTGCGGATCGATTTCGACGACGGTGATGCGCGTCGCCGGCAGATGATGGTAGATGAACTTCGCCAGCGACCCGGCGCCGAGACCAATCAGCAGTGCGTCACGCGGCCACGGGGCGGCACGCAGCAGCAACCCGGCCATCATCTCGCGCGTGTAGGGCAGCTCGAGGGCATTGGGCCGCTGGATGCGCATCGCGCCCTGCACCCAGTCCGAGGAGAAGTGGAGGTAGCGCACCCCCGCCTTCTCGCTGACTTCGATCGACTGGCGAGCCATCAGCGGCGACGACCGCGCGGCAGGCGCCCGTCCGTGGGTCGCGGCGCGCGCGGCAGGAGGACGGCAACCGTCCGCCCATCGATCACTCGGCCATTCCCGTCGGCAGCCGCGACGTTGCAGAGTCGAGGCGGAGGGCCAGTTCCACCTTGCTGCCGACACCGAGCTTGCGAAAGCAATGCGCGACGTGGTTGCGCACCGTCGCCGGGGACAGCGACAGCGCGCGGGCGATCGCCGAATGCGTCTCGCCGCTGGCGTAGCGCCGGGCAATCTCGCGTTCGCGCACCGACAGTTGTGCCAACGCGCCGGTCGAACGGGCGAGAACGAAGCGGTACTCGCCACAGTCGCTGACATCCAGGCGCCACGCGCCGACGACATGCGCATCGCCAGCCTGCACACTGACGGCCAGCGGTTCAGGCAGGATGCTGCCACTGCAGGCCGGCCAGTGCTGGCGTAGCAAGGCGACGAAGGACGGCGACGCTTCACGCAGCAGACCGCGTCGGTCAACCACCGCCCACGCCTGGTTGACATGGCCAGGCAGACGCAGGAAGTGGCGGAGCCAGGCCGCACGGTGTGTCGCCGCCAGGTGCGGCATCAGGAGTTCCTTCAGCTGGCGATCGGTTTCGGAAAACGGCGGCCAGGGATCCTGCCGCCAGAGCGTCAGGAACTCGTGGAGCGCAGTCGTGCGCTCGCGCAGCAGCGTCCCGAGCGCCCACTCGATCCTGAAGCGGCGTCCGAAGCGTCGGTAGAAGGTGCTGCGCAGGTAGGTCTCGCGCGCCACGAGATCGCCAAGGCTGATCGCCGTTCCCGGATCGGCGATCAGCGCGGCACGGAAGAAATCGTGCTCGCTGCAGCGTGCGTACGCCTCGACGATGCCGCGGTCGCAGTTGTGCAGGTGCATCTCGTGCAGTGCCGGAGGATCAGCAGAGGCGCTTCCCCAACACGCGCAATCGAAGCCGATCACGGTAGCAACCTGCTCCAATGCCCAGGCGCGATAGCGGCCGAGCGGCACCTCGCGGCCCTCCCGGTACAGGGAAAGGATCACACCGTTGAGCAAGCGGGCATCAGCCATCTCCATGACCGGATTGTGCACCAGCCGCCGCCGTGCCGCCAGTGGCCGTCGCGCACGGCCTGGCATGGTGCAAATGCACTAGTTCCGTCCTTTACAGCGCTGTTCCGGCCACTTCAGATGATCCTGCGACGATCCCCCAAGCGACCGGACTGTACGCGTGATGTCATTGCTTTAATGATCACTGACGCCTTCCCGGATCACATCGTCCAGAGCAGGCATGGAACGTGCTTCTCGTCGTCATCAGAAGAACCGTCGAGACCGGCGTGCTGCCGCGCCGCCGCCCGCCACCACAAGAGGAGAACCACATGGCCAGCAAAGCACCCCGTTTCGTCATCAAGCGCAGCCTTCTGGCCATTCTGCTCGCCTTCCCGGCGCAGCAGGCGCTGGCCGCCAACTGCACTTGGAACCCGGCGACCGGCAACTGGGCGACCGCCGGCAACTGGAACTGCGGCATCGTGCCCGGTGCTGCCGACAATGCGACGATCGCGCTGGGCAAGACGGTCACGGTCAACACCGCACAGTCGATCCTCAACCTCGGCAACGCCGGCAGCGTCAGCCTCGATGCCTTCCTGCTGACCCTGGCAGGCGGCGGCGGCACGACCAACACCGGCACGATCAACGTCGGCGCCGGTGCGATCCCGAACAACGCCGCGCTGCAGGTCGCTGGCGGGCACAACATCAACAACACCGGCGGCGTGATCAACGTCAGCGCCGACAGCGTGATCAACCAGTTCGGCAGCACGATCACCGGCGGTACGATCAACACGACCGGTAGCGGCAAGCTGGTCGCGTTCAACAGCGGCAGCAACGTCCTCTCGGGCGTCACGCTCAACGGCACGCTCGATCTCGCCTCCGGCACCGGCGTCGAGAGCGTGGTCAACGGCCTCACCCTGAACGGCACCATCAACATCGGCAACAACAGCATCTTCGCCCCGCAAGGCAATCAGACCATCGGCGGCACGGGCACGATCAATTTTCTCGATGCCAGCGGCAACAACCGGTTCAATGTCGAGGCAGGCAATCTGACGTTGGCCTCTGGGATCACGGTGCGCGGAGGCAACGGATCCATCGGGCAGCAGGCCTTGGTGGGCGGTGCGGCGACACTGACCAATCAGGGGACCATTTCCGCCGATGTGAACGCGCGCACCATCAGCATGGGTGTCAACGGCCTGGTCACCAACCAGGGCACGCTGCGGGCGCAGAATGGCGGCGCGCTGCAGCTCAATACCGGCGGCGGTTACGACAACAGCGCGGGCGTCATCCTGGCCGATACCGGCAGCACGGTGTCGATGAACGGCGCCACGATCACCGGCGGCCAACTGAACTCCAATGGCACGGGCAGGATCGTCGCCAACGCCAGCGGTGCGAATTTCCTGCAGGGTGTCACGCTGAACGGTGTGCTCGACATGGCCACCGCGCAAGGTGTCGCGCGCGTCAGCAGCGGTGGCATGGTGCTCAACGGCACCATCAACATCGGCGCCAACAGCGTTCTCGCGCCACAGGGCAACCAGACGATCTCCGGCAACGGCACGATCGTCTTCGCCGATGGTAACGGCAGCAACCGGCTCAATGTCGAGGCGGGCAACCTGGTGATCGATGGCGGTGTCACCGTGCGCGGCGAGAAAGGCATCATTGGACAACAGGCTTTCGTCGGCGGCGCAGCCACGTTGACCAACAACGGCACGATTCAAGCCGACGTCCTGGGCGGAGCGATCACCCTTGCAGTGAACGGCTCAACCACCAACAACGGCACACTGGCTGCGTTGAACGGCGGCACACTCAATCTCGATTCCAGCGTCGTCGGCAACACCGGCAGCCAGATCCTTGCCGGCGCCGGCAGCGTGGTGAATCAAAATGGCGTCACCATCAGCGGCATCGTCAACACCACGGGCAGTGGCTCGTTCCGCGCCAACGCCAGCGGCTTGAACTTCCTTGACGCGGTAACGTTCAGCGGCACACTGGATCTTGCCGCTGCGCAAGGCGTGGAGCGTCTGGCCAACGGCCTGACGCTGAACAACGGCACCATCAACATCGGCGCCAACAGCGTACTGGCGCCGCAGGGTAACCAGACGATTTCCGGCAGCGGCACGATCGTGTTCACCGATGGCAGCGGCAGCAACCGGCTGAACGTCGAGGCGGGCAACCTGACCATCGGCGGTGGCATCACCGTCCGCGGCGAGACCGGCGTCATTGGACAGCAGGCTTTCGTCGGTGGTGCGGCCACGCTGACCAACAACGGTACGATTCAGGCTGATGTCGCGGGTGGCACGGTCAGCCTGGCGGTCAACGGTCTGACGACCAACAACGGCACCCTGGCGGCGCTCAATGGCGGCACGCTGAACCTGAACAGCGCCGTGCAGGGCAACAGCGGCAGCCAGATTCTGGCGGGCAGCGGCAGCGTGGTGAACCAGAATGGGGTCACGATCAGCGGCGACATGAACCTGACCGGTGCGGGATCTTTCCGCCCCAATGCCAGCAGCAACAATTTCCTCAGCGGTGTGACGTTGTCGGGCACGCTCGACCTGGCATCGGCCCAGGGAGTGGAGCGCATTGCCGGCGGCCTCACGCTCAATGGTGCCACCATCGACATCGGCAGCAACAGCGTCCTGGCTCCTCAAGGCAACCAAACCATCGGCGGCACCGGCACCATCAACTTCGTCGATGCCAGTGGCAGCAACCGACTCAATGTCGAGGCGGGCAATCTGACTCTGGCTTCGGGGATTACCGTGCGTGGCGGCAATGGCATCATCGGGCAGCAAGCTTTCGTCGGCGGCGCGGCGACGCTGACCAATCAGGGCCTGATCTCGGCGGACGTCGCCGGTCGCAGCATCAGCATGCAGGTCAATGGCACGGTGACCAATGAGGGGACGATGCGGTCGCAGAACGGCGGCACACTGCAACTCAACACCGGCGGTGGCTACGACAACACTGCCGGCATCATCCTGGCCGATACCGGCAGCACGGTGTCGATGAATGGCGCCACGATCACCGGCGGCCAATTGAATTCCAACGGTACGGGCAAGATCGTCGCCAACACCAGCACTGGGAACTTCCTGCAGGGCGTCACGTTGAACGGCGTGCTCGACATGGCCACCGCGCAAGGTGTCGCGCGCATCAGCAACGGTGGCATGGTGCTGAACGGCACGATCAACATCGGCAGCAACAGCGTTCTTGCGCCGCAGGGCAACCAGACCATCTCGGGCAGCGGCCAAATCGTCTTTGCCGACGCCAGTGGCAGCAACCGCTTGAACGTCGAAGCGGGCAATCTGGTGATCGACAGTGGCGTCACCGTGCGCGGCCAGACCGGCATCATTGGCCAGCAGGCCTTTGTGGGCGGCGCCGCGAACCTCACCAACAACGGCACGATCAACGCCGATGCCGGCGGCACGATCACGATCAACGTCAACGGCTCGTTGACCAACAACGGCACGCTGCGCGCACAGAACGGTACGCTGCTGGTTCAGGACAACCTCGCCGGGACCGGCACGCTGCAAGTCGATGCTGCGGGCGTGATGAACCTCGCCAACGGCGGCAACACGCAGGGCCGTCTGCTCATGGGCGCGAGCGGCTCGGCCATCAACATCGGCACCGGCCACCTCACCATCAACAACGACTACACCAATGCCGGCGCCGGCAGCGGCAACAGCTTCGACCGGCGCGCCGGCGTCACCGGCACCGGACAGGTCCGGGCCGGCGGCGACGTGGCGCAGGTGATCAGCGGCAGCGGCGTCACCGACGGCAACACGCCGAACGCGACCCTGACGATCGGCAATGTGCGCGTCGGCACCAACACCTTCAACTACCAGATCGGCAATTCCGGCACGACCGGGCCGACGCTGCGCGGCGCCATCCAGACCGCCGCCAACGGCGGCAACATCAGCGATGCACGGCTGTCGGGCAGCGGCGTCACTGCCAGCAACTACAACGCGGGCGGCCCGGGAGCCAACAGCGGCGATCTCGCGGTGGTCTTCAATGCCGCCAGCGCCGGCGCGCTGGCACCGCTCGCCGGGCAGGTCCTGAACCTCCGCAGCAACTTCGAGAACATCGCCGACCAGAAACTGAACATCGTCCTCGCCGGCGGTGCAGCGGCCTACAATGCCGCCACCGGCAGCGTGGCATCGCCGGTCACCATCGCCAACCAGCGTGTGAATGGCAGCAACACCGCCGCGCTGAGCATCAGCAACACGGCAGCACCGGGAGCCTTCAGCGAGGATCTCAACGCCAGCGTAGCGTCGGTCAACGGGCCGGTGGTCGCCAGCGGGTCGGTTTCCGGCCGCGTTGCCGGTACCAGCAACACCGGCAGCGGCGCGATCAGCGTCGGCATCGCCACCGGCTCCGCCGGCTTCAAGACCGGTACCGCCAACATCGCTTTCCAGACCGCCGGGGCGGTGAACGGGGTCAGCAACGGTCTCGGCACCGCCAGCGCCGGCAGCCAGGCAGTGACGGTACAGGGCAACGTTTATCAGGCTGCCAGCGGGCAACTGTTGAGCGCCCCGCTCGATTTCGGCACCGTCCAGGTGGGGCAAGCGGTGTTCCGCGACATCGTGGTGCGCAACACCGCCAGCGGACCGGCGGGCTTCGTCGAGGATCTGAACGCCACCTTCGGCGCCAAGAGCGGTAGCGGCAGCGCCCTCTTCGACGGCGTCGGAGGGCTCACCGGGATCGTTGCCGGTGCCACCAGCAGCGCCGCCAACGGCAACATGCGCGTGAACGTCAATACGACCGCAGCCGGCACGATCAACGGCAGCATCGCCATCAACTACAGCAGCGCTGGCGCCGTTGCCGGCATCAGCAACGGGCTGGGTACGATCGGTGTCGGCAGCGAGCCCTTCGGCGTCAGCGGCACCATCGATGCCCAGGCCAGCGTCATCAACCAGGCCAGCCCGCTGATCAACAACCCGAACATCAACCTGGGCGCCGTGCGGGTCGGCGATGCTGCGCCGACGGCGCTGGTCAGCATCACCAACCAGGCGACGGTGGCACCGCAGGCGGCGCTCAACGCCAGCATCAGCAGCGGCGGTGCGCCGGTCACCGCCAGCGGCACTGTCAACCTGCTCGACCCGGGTGCGACGAGTACCACGCTACAGGTCGGCCTGAACACCTCCGTCGCCGGCAACTACACGGGAGCCAACGCTGGCAGCGCGACGGTCACGTTGATCTCGGACGCGAGCAACGTCGGCAACTGCGCGCCGAACTGCCAGCTCAACCTGGCGCCGCAGACGGTCAGCGTTTCCGGCAAGGTATACACCGCGGCCGTCGGGCAGTCGACGACGCCGGTGGTCGACTTCGGCATCGTCCGCGTCGGCGACAGCGTCGCCGGCAGGAACGTCAACGTCCAGAACACTGCCGTCGTCAGCGGCCTGAACGATACCCTGCAGGCCAGCCTGAACGGCGCCAGCGGGCCGTTCTCCGCCGGCAGTGCCGCCAATGGCATCGTCGCTCAGGGCAACGGACAGATCGCCGTCGGGCTGGCGACGGCAGCGGCTGGTGTTTTCAGCCAGAACGCAAGCGTCGCCTTCCTCAGCCAGAACCCCGACATGGCCGACATCAGCGCCGGCGCCGATGCGCCGGTCCTCCTCAAGGCACAGGTCAACAACGTCGCCAACGCGGCCCTCGCCAAGTTGTCCGGCCTTGGTACGCTGAGCGTCATAGGCGACGACTACACGCTCGACCTCGGCAATGTCGTTCTTGGCACGCTGGGCATCAGTGGCTCGCTGCAGGTGGCGAACGCGACCAGCGGACCGGCCGACGTCCTGAGCGGGGCGTTCGACCTCAGCGGAACGGGCGACGCCGACGGCTTCAGCTTCACTGGCTGGAACCCCTTCACGAACCTGGCGGCCGGCCAGAGCATCGGTGGCCTCGACTACGTCTTCGACGCGACGACCCTCGGTGTGCTCGACGACCTGATCCGTCTCGATGCGCTCAGCCAGAACGGCTCCGGTCCCGACCTCGGACAGCAGCGGACGCTGCGCATCGTCGCCAACGTCATCGACCAGCAGGGTGGCGGCGGTACGGTTCCCGAGCCGGCGACGATGATGTTGCTGACCATCGCGCTCGCCACGCTGCTTCTGCAGCGTCGGCGCGGCATGGTACACTGATCGCCAGGGAGGTCGCTGCGAAGGGAGGCCACCCGCTCGACCGGCCCCCTTCGCAGGAGAGCATACGTTTGAACACGCTACAATATCGCATCCTGATGCTGCTCGGCATAGTGGCCCTGCTGCTGTCAGTGGTCAACGCGCTGATGTTCAGCAGCAACCGGCAAGCCCAGAACGAAGTGAGCGGACGCGCCCAGTACATCCAGCAGAGCCTGCAGCTGGAGCCCCTGTACCAGTCCCTGGTCAAGTCGCTGGCAGACCTGGCAGCGAGGGACGGTGACACGCAATTGGGTGAGCTGCTGGCAACCCAGGGAATCAGCTTCAGTGCCGCGCCGCCGGCCACTCCGTCCCGGTGAGCGGGATGGACGAGATGAACAACGAGCAGCAGTCGGGAAACATCTTCGTGCCGATCTGCCTGCTGGCGGTGGCGATGGTCGTCTGGTCAGGTTTCCAGGCGAGCCAGCTCTACCAGGAGCGGGGCAGCCTGGCCAACCTGCGCAGCAGTCAGGAAACGACGTTCCGCAACGCCGAGAAGATGCGCGCGCAGCTCGAGGCCCTCGCGAGCGGCACGCAAAAGCTCGCCACTGCCGGCAACCGGAACGCTCAGGCAGTGGTCAGCGCCCTGCAGCAGCGCGGCATCACGATCAATCCTGAAGCGCAGAAGCCGCAGCAGTAGGCACGGCCGCCTGGCCCTGCCGGCGACGGCCACCCGAGCGTCTGGCCGATCATCGGACTGAGGGCCCAGCCCCGATCCGGTCGACGCCAGCGCGCGCGTCGTCGGCCGGATCCCTCGCAAAGCGACCATGAATCTTCTGAAGACTCTCGCCGCCGTCAGCAGCATGACCATGCTGTCAAGGATTCTCGGCTTCGTCCGTGACTTCGTGGTGGCACGCACCTTTGGTGCCGGCATGCTGACCGACGCTTTCTTCGTCGCTTTCAAGCTGCCCAACCTGTTGCGCCGGCTATTCGCCGAAGGAGCGTTTTCGCAGGCCTTCGTGCCGATCCTCGGCGAATACCGAAGCAAGCGCGGCAATGAGGCAACCCGGCAACTCGTCGACCGCGTCGCCACGCTGCTCCTCCTGATCGTGCTGCTGGTCACCGTGCTCGGCATGGCCGCGGCGCCGCTGCTCGTCTACCTGTCGGCACCGGGCTTCACGGACACTCCGGAGAAGTTCGCGTTGACCGTCGACCTGACACGGATCACCTTCCCGTACATCCTCTTCATGTCGCTGGTCGCACTCGCCGGCGGCATCCTCAACACTTGGAGCCGCTTCGCGATCCCGGCCTTCACGCCGGTGCTGCTGAATGTCTCGTTCATCCTCATGGCACTCTTCGCCGCCCCCCACTTCACCCCGCCGGTAACGGCGCTGGCCTGGGCGGTGTTCATCGGCGGCGCGCTGCAACTCGCCCTGCAGCTTCCCTTCCTCAAGCGCATCGGCATGCTGCCGCGCTTTTCCCTGTCGCTGCGCGACGAAGGCGTGCGGCGCATCTTCCGCCTGATGGCACCGGCGATCCTCGGTGTCTCGGTGGCGCAGGTGAGTCTGCTGCTGAACAACATCTTCGCCTCCTTCCTCGCCACCGGCAGCGTCTCGTGGCTCTACTACGCCGATCGCCTGATGGAGTTCCCGGCCGGCCTGCTCGGCGCCGCGCTCGGCACCATCCTCCTGCCGTCACTGGCGCGCTGCCATGCGGCGGGCCAGACGGACGAATACTCGCGACTGCTCGACTGGGGACTGCGCCTGGCCTTCCTGCTCGCTGCTCCGGCGGCGCTCGCCCTCGCCATCCTGGCCGTACCGCTGATCAGCAGCCTTTTCCACTACGGCGCCTTCACCGGCAACGATGTCCTGCAGACGCGTGACGCACTCGTCGCGTACAGCCTCGGGCTGCTGGCGCTGATCCTGGTCAAGATCCTGGCGCCCGGCTTCTACGCCCGGCAGAATGTTCGCACGCCGGTCCGCATCGCCATCCTCACCCTGTGCGTGACCCAGTTGCTCAATCTGGCACTCGTCGGCTGGCTCGCCCATGCCGGGCTGGCACTGGCGATCGGTCTCGCCGCCAGCCTGAATGCCGGCCTGCTCTACCGCGGGTTGCGACGACAGGGTGTGTATGCGCCGCAGCCCGGCTGGCCAATCTTCTACACCCGGCTCGCCTGTGCTCTGGCAACGATGGGCAGCGCACTCTGGTTCGCTGCCGGCGACGCCGGCGACTGGCTCGGCTGGAACCTCGGCGAGCGCCTGTGGCGCCTTTCTCTCGTCGTCGGCTTCGGCGCTGGCGTCTATTTCGCTACACTATGGATTGCCGGCTTTCGCCTTCGTGACTTCAAACGCAGCGCGGCAGAATAACCCTTTCGGAGGAACAGACATCATGCAATTGACCAGCAGCAGTTTCCGGGATGGCGAACGGATCCCGGGCGATTTCGCCTTCTGCATCCCCGACCCGGCACATCATGTGTGCCTCGGCAGCAACCGCAATCCGCAACTCGCGTGGCGGGACGTGCCGCCAGGCACTCGCTCCTTCGCCCTCATCTGCCACGACCCGGACGTCCCGAGCAAGGGTGACGACGTCAATCAGGAGGGGCGCACGGTCCCGGCCTCACTGCCGCGGGTGGACTTCTTCCACTGGCTGCTGATCGACCTGCCAGCGGACCTGCGGCAGATCGGCGAGGGCGAGTTCTCCGATGACGTGACCCCTCGCGGCAAGGCCGGCCCGCATGCGGCGCATGGCGCGCGCCAAGGGATCAACGACTACACGGCATGGTTCGCCGGCGACAATGACATGCGCGGCGACTACTACGGCTATGACGGACCCTGCCCGCCCTGGAACGACGAGATCGTGCATCGCTACGTGTTCACGCTCTTTGCCCTCGATGTCGAGCGCCTCGACGTGGACGGCAGGCTCGGCGGGCCGCAGATACGCGCCGCGCTGCAGGGGCACGTGCTGGCCGAAGCACGGCTCAGCGGAACGTACTCGCTGAATCCGGCGGTCAGCGCCTGAGGTTGCGCCCTGACGCGTCACCAGAAAATGGCAAGGCCGCCCCCGGGCGGCCTTGCCATTCCTGCCGGGCAGCTCCCCGTTTCGAGAGCCGCCCGCTTGCTTCTCCTGCGTCAGCCGCCTACTGCACGCTGACCTCGACCCGGCGCGCCTCGGCCGGGTCACCGCTGCCGGTGGTGACGACCGGCTTGCGCATCTCGATGCGCTGCTCGTCGACGCCGACGTTCTTCAGCGCCTCACGTACGGCGACTGCGCGATTCTTCGCGACTTCCTCATTGGCAGCCTGGTTGCCGCTCGGATCGTGGTAACCCGAGATGGCGATGCGCGCACCCGGATTGGCCTTGGCGTGAGTGACGATCGCCGCCAGCGTCTGTGCCAGATCCGCCGGCACCTCGGCCGAATTGACCGCGAAGAACACCTTGGCGACCGGCACCGCAACCACGGCAACGACCGGTCCGGGCGCAGCGGCGGCCGGCTTGGCAGCCGGGACTGGCGCCATCAGCGGGACGATCATCAGGGCGACGATGTTGATGATCTTGATCAGCGGGTTTACCGCCGGGCCCGCCGTGTCCTTGTAGGGGTCGCCAACGGTGTCACCGGTGACGGCCGACTTGTGCGCATCCGAACCCTTGCCTCCGAAATGCCCATCCTCGATGTACTTCTTGGCATTGTCCCAGGCACCACCACCAGTGGTCATCGAGATCGCAACGAACAGGCCGGTGATGATGGTACCCATCAGCAGGCCGCCGAGCGCCTTCGGACCGAGCAACAGGCCGACGAGAACCGGCACCAGGACCGGCAACAGCGACGGTACGATCATCTCCTTGATCGCCGCTGCGGTCAGCATGCCGACGGCGCGCGAGTAGTCGGGCTTCGCCTTGCCCTCCATGATGCCCCTGATCTCCTTGAACTGCCGGCGCACCTCGATGACCACCGCGCCGGCCGCGCGGCCGACCGCCTCCATCGCCATGGCGGCGAAGAGGTAGGGAATCAGGCCGCCGAGGAAGAGGCCGATGATCACCATGTGGTCCGACAGGTCGAAGCGCAGGCTGCCGCCGAAGTTGACTTCCAGGGCATGTGTGTAGTCGGCGAAGAGCACGAGTGCCGCCAGACCGGCGGAACCGATCGCGTAGCCCTTGGTGACCGCCTTGGTCGTGTTGCCGACGGCGTCGAGCGGATCGGTGACATCGCGCACGGACTTCGGCAGACCGGACATCTCGGCGATTCCGCCGGCGTTGTCGGTGATCGGCCCGTAGGCGTCGAGGGCAACGATGATGCCGGTCATCGACAGCATCGAAGTGGCGGCGATGGCGATTCCGTAGAGACCCGCCAGCGCATAGGTGAGGTAGATCGATGCGCAGACTGCGAGTACCGGCAGGGCGCAGGCTTTCATCGACACCGCCAGGCCGGCGATGATGTTGGTTCCATGGCCGGTGGTCGATGCTTCGGCAACCCGCTTGACCGGCTGGAAGTCGGTGCCGGTGTAGTATTCGGTGATCCAGACCAGGACACCGGTCAGGATGAGGCCGATCGCGGCACACCAGAAGATGTTCATCGAGGTCACCATCGTGCCGTCAGCCAGCGTGACACCCGCGCCAAGCATCGTCGTGGTGATCGGATAGTAGGCAACGAGGGCAAGAATGCCCGCCACCGCGAGCCCGCGATAGAGGGCGTTCATGATCTTGCCGCCGTCGTTCGACTTGACGAAGAAGCAGCCGATGATCGACGCGATGATCGACACGCCGCCGAGGACCAGCGGATAGACCACGAGCCCATCGCTGGCACCGACGACACCCTTGAGCATCATCGCACTGAGGACCATCGTCGCCACCACGGTCACGGCGTAGGTCTCGAACAGGTCGGCAGCCATGCCGGCACAGTCACCGACGTTGTCGCCGACGTTGTCGGCGATGACCGCCGGGTTGCGCGGGTCATCCTCCGGAATGCCGGCCTCGACCTTGCCGACGAGGTCGGCGCCGACGTCCGCGCCCTTGGTGAAGATGCCACCACCGAGACGGGCGAAGATCGAAATCAGCGACCCCCCGAAGGCGAGCCCGACCAGCGGGTGCACGGCATGCTCGAGATCTGCGCCGGTGCCGCGGAGAATCGCGTAGTAGCCGGCAACACCGAGCAGGCCGAGCCCCACCACCAGCATGCCGGTGATCGCGCCGCCCTTGAAGGCGACGTCGAGTGCCGCAGCGATGCCGTTGCGCGCCGCCTCGGCGGTCCGCACGTTGGCACGCACCGACACGTTCATGCCGATGAAGCCGGTCGCGCCCGAAAGAACCGCGCCGATCAGGAAGCCGATCGCCATCGCCTTGCCGAGCGCCAGCCAGATCAGCACGAAGAGCACTGCGCCCACCAGCGCAATAGTCGTGTACTGCTTGGCAAGATACGCGGAAGCCCCTTCCTGCACGGCCTTGGCGATCTCCTGCATACGCGGGTTGCCAGCCGGCAACGAGAGAATCCATTTCGTCATTGCCGCGCCGTAGAGCACCGCAAGGACCGCGCAGATGAGCGCGAACATCAACCCTGTCGACATAAACCACCTCCCTCTCTAGATTACCCTGCCCGCAGGACGGTCCCCGCGGATCCAACTTCCCCACACCCAGGAAATACGCGTGCCTCGTGCCGGCTCACGTGCATTCGAGCCAGCAACGCGATACCGGAGCGCAGGCGGCCACCGGCACGGGCCAGTTGCGGGCGCCACCGCCAGCAGCCGCCGTGTCTGACGTGGTCGCTGCAGGCACGCCCGCTGGACGTGCTTGCGAATGCAGCCGTCGCTTGTCGATCATCGCCCGACGCCTAGGACAGCGCCTCGAAAACCGCCTGCCGGATGTCCTCGACACTGCCCACACCGGAGACCCTGCGGCATTGCGGCGCCTTCGGGTCGCCGCTGGCTGCCCAGGCACGGTAATAGTCCAGCAACGGCCTGGTCTGCCCATGGTAGACCTCGAGCCGCTTGCGAACCGTCGCCTCCTGATCGTCGTCGCGCTGGATGAGATCCTCGCCGGTGACATCGTCCTGTCCAGCGGCACGTGGCGGATTGAAGCGAACATGGTAGGTGCGCCCCGACGCGAGATGCACGCGACGGCCACTCATCCGCTCGATGATCTCGGAATCGGCCACATCGATCTCGAGCACGTAGTCGATCGCCACGTCGGCGAGCTTCATCGCTTCAGCCTGTGGCAGCGTCCGCGGAAAGCCGTCGAACAGGTAGCCCGTGCGGCAGTCATCCTGTCGCAGCCGATCGCTGACCAGACCGATGATGATCTCGTCAGATACCAGCCCACCGGCATCCATGACCGTCTTCGCCTCGACTCCCAGCGGCGTTCCGGCCTTGACCGCAGCACGCAGCATGTCGCCGGTGGAGATCTGTGGAATGCCGAACTTCTCCCGGATGAACTGGGCCTGAGTGCCCTTGCCGGCGCCTGGAGCGCCCAGCAGGATGAGTTTCATGGTTCGCCTTCCTAGCCACCACAAAAGGTGACTTGATCCATATTTTCAATCACTTGCACCATGACAAGCGGGCCACTGCAACACGTTGTCGTGATCGACAGGCGGAAACTTACCCGCAAACGGGCGCACGGTCAAACCTTTTTGAACCATTCCTGCATGCGGCGAGCGTCCTCCGGCGTATCGACGCCGGCCGCCGGCAGGTGGTCGACGATCGCCACGCTGATGCGAAAGCCATGCCAGAGGGCACGCAACTGCTCGAGTGCTTCGATGCCCTCCAGCGGTGACGGCGCCAGTTGGTTGTAGGTCCGCAGGAAGTGCGCGCGGTACGCGTAGATGCCGACGTGACGGTGGGCGAGCATGGCGGGAGGCAGGGTCTCGCCACCTGCCTCACGGGCGAAGTGGTCCCTGGCGTAGGGAATCGGCGCGCGCGAGAAATACAGGGCATCGCCGCGCGCCGAGACGACGACCTTGACGATGTTGGGATTGAAGAAATCGGCTGCGTCAGTCACCGGATGCGCGACGGTGGCGATGTCGGCACCGCTGCCGGCGAGGCAGGATGCCGTGCGGACGATCAGTTCCGGGTCGATCAGCGGCTCGTCGCCCTGGACATTGACGACGAGCTCGTCTTCACTCCAGCCGGACAGTTCGACCACTTCCGCCAGGCGATCCGTTCCGCTGGCGTGAGCGGGACTGGTCAGCAGCGCGCGCACGCCGTGCCGCCCGACGACCTCGAGCACCAGCGGGTGGTCGGTGGCGACCACCACCTCGTCGGCGCCCGCGAGCGACGCCCGTTCGGCGACACGCACGACCATCGGCTTGCCGCCGAGATCGAGCAGCGGCTTGCCGGGCAGGCGGGTGGACGCATGGCGGGCGGGAATGACGACCTTGAAGCGCATCGCGATCTCGCCCGGCCGCGCCGTCAGACCTCGTCGCTGCGCAGCGGCCGCGCTTCGTCGGCGAGCATGATCGGAATGCCGTCCCGCACCGGGAAAGCCAGCCGACAGGGCTTGCAGAGGAGTTCCGCGTCGGCCTTGCGATACTCGAGATTGGCCTTGCAGACGGGGCAGACGAGAATGTCAAGCAGGCGCGCGTCCATTGAGTTTCTCCAGAATTGCCTCGAGCAGACCAAGACGACCCGGGCGAGCGCCGAGCACGGCTTCGACCGGCAGGAACCAGGCCTCCCCCGGCGCCAGCCCGGCGCATTTTACCGCATCTTTCTCGGTCATCAGCAGCACGTCATCGGCGGCGAAGGAGAGGTCCGCCGCGCAGTAGGAATGGTGGTCCGGGAACGGATGCTCCTCGAAGTCGAGATCGAGAGCCCTGAGCTGCGCAAAGAAGCGCCGCGGATCGCCGATACCGGCGATCGCATGCAACCGTCGTCCGCGCAGTGAAGCCGCGCTGCAACTGCGCGCCGAACCAGCGGCGGCGACGAAACGCTCGCCGGCGAGGTGCATCACCGCCTGCGGCAGGGTCGCTGCGAACTGCTCGATGCGCTGTTCCCGGTCGCCATGCCAGACGACCGCGTCCGCCGCACGCAGACGTCGCAGGGGCTCGCGCAGGGGACCGGCCGGCAGCAGTCGTCCGTTGCCCGCGCCGCGCCCATCGAAGACGACCACTTCCATCGAGCGCTGCAGGCGATAGTGCTGCAGTCCGTCGTCGGAGACGATCACGTCGCAGTCGGGGTGGGCTGCCAGCAAAGCACGCCCCGCAGCAAGCCGGTCGGCGCCGATGAACACCGGCACAGCGCTGCGCCGCGCCAGAAGAAGTGGCTCATCGCCGACCACCGACGGCGGCGAATCGCCGGCAACCGGGAGCACAGTGCGCGCCGAGCCCCCGTGCCCCCGGCTGATGATTCCCGGCCGCCAACCGGCCACCCGCAGCTGCCGCACGATCCAGAGGACCAGCGGGGTCTTGCCGCTGCCTCCGACGGTCAGGTTGCCGACGACGATCACGGGCACCGGCAGCCAGGAGGCAGTCAGCAGACCGCAGCGATAGAGCCGCCGCCGCAGCGCCACCAGCCCCGCGAACAGCCAGGAAAGCGGCAACATCGGCCACAGGGCTGGCACCAGACGGCGCTCGTACCACCACCCGGGCAGCCGCCGCAGCAGGCCCGCGGCGGCCATCAGTGCGGCGACTGGGTGGCGAACGATATGCGCGGATAGCCCGCCGCCTGCGCCGCCTGCATGATGTCGATGACGCTCTGGTAGTTGGCCTTGGCGTCGGCGTTGATCACGACCACCGGTTCCTTGAGGTCGCCGGCAGCGCGCCGCAGCGCCTCACTGATCGATTGCACGCTGGCCGACGCCAGCGGTGCCTTGTTGACCAGCACCTGGCCAGCGGCGGTCAGGGTCACGTTGATCTCCTTCGGCGGCTCGTCCGGCTTGCTCGCTTCTGCCGTCGGCAGGTTGATCTCGAGCCCGGAGAACTTGGAGTAGGTGGTGGTCAACATGAGGAAGATGATGATCACCAGCAGCACGTCGATCAACGGAATCAGATTGATCTCGGGAACGTCGCTGGTCCGGCCGCGTCGGAAGTTCATCGCCAGCCCCTTCCGTCACGCCCTGCGTTCACCGTGCAGAACCTCGACCAGGCGGACCGCCTGCTGCTGCATCTCGACGACATAGCCGTCCACCAGCGCCCTGAAATGGCGCCAGAAGATCATCCCGGGAATGGCGATCAGCAGCCCGAAACCGGTGTTGTAGAGCGCGATCGAGATCCCGTGGGCCAGCTGGATGGGGTTGCTGCCGCCGGGTGCCTGCGAGCCGAAGATCTCGATCATGCCGACGACGGTCCCGAAGAGGCCCATCAACGGGCTGATCGAGGCAATCGTGCCGAGCGTCGTCAGGTAGCGCTCCAGCTCGTGCAGGACGACCGCACCGGTCTCCTCGATCGTTTCCCGCATCACCTCGCGCGAACTGCCGACGTTGCGCAGGCCGGCGGCGAGGATGCGACCGAGCGGGGAGTGCGTCTCGAGGTTGCCGACCAGTGCCGCGCTGGCGCCGTTCTGCCGGTACTCGGCGACGACCCGCTGCAGCAGTCCGGCGGGGATGACCTTGCTGCGCCGCAGCGCCACCAGGCGCTCGATGATCAACGCCACGGCAATGATTGACGCCAGCAGCAAGGGCCAGATCGGCCAGCCAGCAGCCTGAATGATGGAAAACACCCGTTCGCTCCGCAAGATGGGGACAGGCGGGCACTTTAGCCTGCGACGAAGCCTGCGGCAAGTCCCGTCCGCGGCAGCAGGCAACGACGCCGCCTCGCGGCACCGCAGATGTTCCCCATCATCAGTGGTCAGATCATCCGGGAGCCTGTTGGCGAGGGAAACCCGAGCCGACCGGGGAAGATGGTTGCCGTCCGCCGGAGAAGCGGGCAGGCGCATCGCTGCGGCCGCTGCCGGGATCTCTGCCGGGCGGCGCTGGCGGGCGCGAGCGGCGTGCGGCGATGTAGAATCCGGCCATGGAAGATTTCCCGTCAGGCCGAGCCACCTGCGACGCGCCAGCGGCGGTCATCCCGGTGTCCATACTCAACCGGCTGGCGCGCGAGCGTCTCGAAGCCGCCTTCCCGCTGTGCTGGGTTGCCGGCGAGGTGTCGAACCTGAGTTGCGCCGCTTCCGGACACGTCTATTTCTCGCTCAAGGACAGCGCGGCGCAGGTCCGCTGCGTGATGTTCCGCAACCGGGTGCAACTGCTCGGCTGGCGCCTCGAAAACGGCCAGCACATCGAGGCACGGGCGCTGGTCACCCTCTACGAGGCGCGCGGCGATTTCCAGCTCAACATCGAGGCCGCGCGCCGCGCCGGCCAGGGCAACCTCTACGAGAGCTTTCTGCGCCTGAAGGAAAGACTCGCCCGCGAGGGCCTTTTCGACAGCGCGCTCAAGCGCTCCCTGCCGGCCTTTCCCCAGCGCATCGGCATCGTCACCTCGCCACAGGCCGCAGCCCTGCGCGACGTCCTCAGCACGCTCGGCCGGCGGGCCGGCCAGGTGGCGATCGTCGTCTATCCGACGCCCGTCCAGGGTGACGGCGCCGCCGCGCTGATTGCGGAAGCCATTCGCCGTGCCGGCGAACGCGACGAGTGCGACCTGCTGATCCTCTGCCGCGGTGGCGGCAGCCTGGAAGATCTCCAGGCGTTCAACGAGGAGACTGTCGCCCGCGCCATTCGCGCCTGTCCGTTACCCGTGGTCAGCGGCGTCGGCCACGAGACCGACTTCACGATTGCCGACTTTGCCGCCGATCGGCGCGCGGCGACGCCGACTGCGGCAGCCGAAATGGCCGCCCCGGAACGCAGCGCATTGCTCGCGCGGCTGCTCGCAGATCATCTCGCGCTCCGTCGCCAGACCACACAGGCGTTCAACCAGCGCGCCCAGCAGCTCGACTGGCTGGCCCGCCGCCTGCAGCACCCGGGGCAAGCCCTCGCGCGCCAGCGGGAAGCGCTGCGCAACCTGCGGCGCCGCCTCGCCGCCGGCCTCCTGTCGTGCAGCACGCGGGCACGCGGAACGCTGGCCAACCTCGAGCATCGCCTGCACCAGCACCGCCCCACTGTGGCGCAGCAGACGCTGCGACTGCAGTCGCTCGCTTCGCACCTCGAACGGGCGGGGCGGCAGACCCTCGACGGCAGAGCGGCCGAACTGGGCCGCCTGCAGGCCGGCCTGTCGCAGCTCGACCCGCGGGCGGTTCTGGCTCGCGGCTACAGCATCGTCACCAACGGGCAGCAGCAGATCGTCCATTCCAGCGCGATGCTGGAACCTGGCGAGGAGATCGCTGTCTTTTTGCACGATGGACGAGCGGACGCGATGGTGCTGGCGGTTTCTGGCGATGATGGCCGACCGTAAACGCTCGGCACTCGGCACCTGGCATCCGGCCGGTCCGACAACGTCCGTCAGCCTCAACCGCTCGCCAGCGATCCGCCCCGGATCAGGGGGCATGCGGCGCGCGTCTCCGTGCGCCGCGTCGTGCGACCATGCGCCGGCAGCTTCATTTGCCAGCAACGCAGTGCCGGCATAGAATCCCGGCCGAGCACGGAACAGGGGTCCTGCCCGCTACACCTTTTGCTACAGACAATACTTTCGGAGAACACGGATGGAACACAAGCTGCCGCCACTGCCTTTCGCCATGGACGCACTGGCACCGCACATGTCGCAGGAAACCCTGGAGTATCACTACGGCAAGCACCACCAGGCCTATGTCACCAACCTCAACAACCTGATCAAGGGAACGGAGTACGAGGAACTGGGCCTCGAGGCGATCGTCCGCAAGGCCCCGGCGGGCGGCATCTACAACAACTCGGCGCAGGTCTGGAACCACACTTTTTTCTGGAACTGCCTGCGGGCCGACGGGGGCGGTGCTCCGGGCGGCGCGCTGGCAGCGGCGATCGACGCCCGCTGGGGATCCTTCGCGGAGTTCGTCAAGGCCTTCCAGACATCGGCAGTGGGCAACTTCGGGTCGGCATGGACCTGGCTGGTGCGCAAGCCGGACGGCACGGTCGATATCGTCAACACGGGTGCCGCCGGTACGCCGCTGACGACCGCCGACAAGGCGCTGCTGTGCATCGACGTCTGGGAGCATGCCTACTACATCGATTACCGCAACCTGCGACCGAAGTTCGTCGAGACGTTCCTCGGCAGCCTCGTCAACTGGAGCTTCGCCGAGCAGAACTTCGCCTCCTGAACGCAGCAGGGCGTCGTTCGGCGCCCCGCATCGGCGGCAGGAAATGGGATCCGCAATGCGGATCCCATTTCCTTTCCGGCAGTTGCACGCCCCGCCTGCCCCCTCATGGCGACGAGCCACAGGCCACCATCCCGCCTCGCGGCACGAATCGGTCACGGTTTTCGCGGGGCGGCCGGCGTGCAGCGCTGAAGCAGGCCGAGACGCTGCCCGGCCGGTCAATCAGAACGGGATGTCGTCATCCATGTCCTCGAAGCCGGGCGTCTTCTTGCTTGGGCTCGGCTTGGCGCCGCCGAAGGACGCAGTGCCTTCAACACTTCCAGCACTTGCGTAAGATGGTTCGCCCAACCCCTGCCGTGACCCCAGCATCTGCATCTGGTCAACGTGGATCTCGGTAGTGTTCCTCTCGTGCCCTTCCTTATCTTGCCACTTGCGTGTACGGAGTCGTCCTTCAATGTAAACCTGCGAACCCTTCTTTAGGTACTGGGCGGCGATCTCAGCTTGCCGGCCGAAAAAAACCAAACGGTGCCACTCGGTGGCCTCTCTCTTTTCTCCCGTCACCTTGTCTTTCCATGTGTCTGTTGTGGCCAGCGATACGCTCACAACCGCGCTACCATCCGGTGCATAGCGGGATTCGGGATCGCGCCCGAGATTACCGACGAGAATTACCTTATTTACCGAAGCCATATCGCCTCCCTGAACGGTATTGGAAAAATCGCAACGATGATGAGAACTCTCAGGCTGCCGCCGGCCGCTGGCGCACTGCCGGCATGACCATCGTCAGGCCGAGCATCAGCCACACCAGTGTCAGCAGCACACCACCCGCCCAGACGGCCCCGGGACCGGCGTACTTGGCGAGGACACCACCCAGCACGCCGCCCAGGAACAACCCGAGCGCCTGCGTCGTATTGTAAACCCCGAGCGCCGCTCCTTTGGCGTGTGGCGGCGCGATGCGCGAAATCAGCGACGGCTGCGTCGCTTCGAGGATGTTGAAGGAGACGAAGAACAGCATCAGCCAGAAAGCCAGTCCGTAAAGGCCGCCGGCAAACAGCCCGAAGCCCGCCTGCACGCAGAGCAACAGCACGATCGCGGCGTTGAAGATCAGCTTCAAGCGCGCGAAGCGTTCGGCGGCGATGATCGCCGGCACCATGATGACGAAGGAGACGAGCAGCGCCGGCAGGTAGACCTTCCAGTGCTCGGCGACAGGCAGACCGCCCGTCTTCACCAGTTCGGTGGGCAACAGGACCCACATCGCGGTCAGCATCAGGTGGAGCGCGAAGACGCCAAAATTGAGACGCAGCAGCTGCTGGTGCGACAGCACTTCGACGAAGCTCTGCCAGGCCGGCTGCCGCGGCATCATCGGCGCCGTCGGCACGACCCGCAGGACGACGAAGATCGCCAGCAGAGCCAGCCCGCCGGTCAGCGCGAAGATGCCCGGCATGCCGATCGCCGCATAGAGCAACGGCGCACCGACCATCGACACGGCAAACATCAGCCCGATCGACGAACCGATCATCGCCATCACCTTGGTCAGGTGCTGCTCGCGCGTCAGGTCGGCGGCAAGCGCCGTGACCGCCGCCGAGATCGCGCCCGCACCCTGCAGCACGCGGCCAACGATGACGAGATAGATGTCGTCGGCGAGGGCAGCGACGAAGCTGCCAATGCCGAACAGGAGCAAGCCGAAGACGATCACCGGCTTGCGGCCGAAATGGTCGGAAGCCGCGCCGTAGGCAATCTGCAGGCAGGCCTGCGTCAGGCCGTAGGCGCCGAGCGCCACCCCGACGAGCACAATGTCCCTGCCCGACGGCAGTTCGCTGGCGTAGAGCGCAAAGACCGGCAGGATCAGGAACAGGCCGAGCATGCGCAACGCGAAGACCGCCGCCAGGCTGATGCCGGCGAGCCTTTCTTCACTGCTCATGCGATCGTTGCTCAAGACGGACATGTGGTTTGCTGCCAAACTGCGAAATTGCGTATATTAGCAGGTTTGCCCCCGGCGCCCGAGGCCAGCTCCCCGATGGACGATACCAGCCACAACCACAGCCAGCTCCGAATTCGTGGTGCGCGCACGCACAACCTGAAGAACATCAGCCTCGACCTGCCGCGCAACCGCCTGATCGTCATCACCGGCCTGTCGGGATCCGGCAAATCGTCACTCGCCTTCGACACCCTCTACGCCGAGGGGCAGCGGCGCTACGTCGAGTCCTTGTCCGCCTATGCCAGGCAGTTCTTGCAGCGCATGGAAAAGCCCGACGTCGACCTCATCGAGGGACTTTCGCCGGCGATTTCGATCGAACAGAAGGCGACCAGCCACAATCCGCGCTCGACTGTCGGCACGGTCACCGAGATTCACGACTACCTGCGCCTGCTCTTCGCCCGCGCCGGCACGCCGTACTGCGCCGAGCACCAGTTGCCGCTCGACGCGCAGACAGTGTCGCAGATGGTCGACCACGTGCTGGCACTGCCGGAAGGCAGCCGGCTGATGATCCTTGCGCCGGTGGTCGCCAACCGCAAGGGCGAGCAAGCCGAGCTCTTTGCCGAATTGCGCGCGCAGGGCTTTGCCAAGCTGCGCGTGGACGGACAGATTCACGAGATCGACGCACTCCCCCGGCTCGCCCGGACGCACAAGCATTCGATCGATGTCGTGGTCGACCGGTTGAAGGTGCGCGAGGATATCCGCCAGCGCCTGGCCGAATCCTTCGAAACGGCGCTGCGCTGCGCCGATGGCCGCGCCATCGCCTGCGAGATGGACAACGGGCGCGAGCATTTCTTCTCGGCCCGGTTCGCCTGCCCGGTCTGCTCGTACTCGATCCAGGAACTCGAGCCACGGATCTTCTCCTTCAACAGCCCGATGGGCGCCTGCCCGAAGTGCGACGGGCTCGGCGTCATCCAGTTCTTCGATCCGCAGCGCATCGTCGCCCGTCCCGATCTGTCGCTCGCTGCCGGCGCCATCCGCGGCTGGGACAAGCGCAACCCCTTCTACCACCAGATGCTCAGCTCGCTCGCCGCACACTACGGCTTCCAGCTCGACACCCCGTTCCGGGATCTGCCGGACGACCTGCGGCAGATCATCCTCTACGGCTCCGGTCGCGAAGCGGTGCCCTTCGGCTACCTCAACGAGCGCGGGCGAACGACCATCCGCCAGCACCCGTTCGAAGGCATCATCGTCAATCTCGAAAGACGCTACAGGGAGACGGACTCGCTGGCCGTGCGCGAGGAACTGGCACGCCTGATCAGCCACCGCACCTGCCCCGCCTGCCAGGGCAGCCGACTGCGTGAGGAAGCGCGCAACGTGCGCATCGGCAGCCAGGACAGCGCGCGCACCCTGCACGAGATCAATCGCCTGCCCCTCGCCACGGCGCGAGACTACTTCGTTTCGTTGCAGCTTCCCGGCAACAGGGCGCAGGTGGCGGAAAAGGTGCTCAAGGAGATCGTCAGTCGCCTGCAGTTCCTGATCAACGTCGGCCTCGACTACCTGTCGCTCGAGCGTTCGGCGGAGACCCTTTCCGGTGGCGAGGCGCAGCGCATCCGCCTCGCTTCACAGATCGGCTCCGGTTTGACCGGCGTCATGTACGTCCTCGACGAGCCGTCGATCGGCCTGCATCAGCGCGACAACGAGCGCCTGTTACAGACGCTGCGACAACTGCGCGACATCGGCAATACGGTGATCGTCGTCGAGCATGACGAGGAAGCCATCCGCAGCGCCGATCACGTCGTTGACCTCGGCCCCGGCGCCGGCATCCATGGCGGCCATGTGGTTGCCGAGGGCTCGCCGGCAACGATCGCCGACAACCCGGACTCGCTCACCGGCGACTATCTTGCCGGACGCCGCGGTATCGGCCTGCACGCCGTTCGCCGACAGTCCGATCCGGGGCGCATGCTGCGCATCAGCGGCGCCCGCGGCAACAACCTGCGCAACCTCACGGCCGAAATCCCGGTCGGCCTGTTCACCTGCATCACCGGCGTCTCCGGCTCGGGCAAATCGACCCTGATCAACGACACGCTCTACCTGGCGGCAGCCAGGCAGATCTACGGCTCGACCGCGGAGCCCGCCGAGCATGACCTGATCGTCGGCCTTGACCACTTCGACAAGGTGATCAACGTCGACCAGAGCCCGATCGGTCGTACCCCACGTTCCAATCCGGCAACCTACACCGGTCTTCTGACACCGATCCGGGAACTGTTTGCCGGCGTCCCGGAGGCGCGCTCGCGCGGCTATGGACCCGGCCGGTTCTCGTTCAACGTCAAGGGCGGACGCTGCGAAGCCTGTCAGGGTGACGGCGTCATCAAGGTCGAGATGCATTTCCTGCCCGACGTTTACGTGACCTGCGACGTCTGCCGCGGCAAGCGCTACAACCGCGAGACGCTGGAGGTGCTGTACAAGGGCCGGAACATCCACGAAGTCCTGCAGATGACCGTCGAGATGGCACGGGAGTTCTTCGACCCGGTGCCGGTCGTCGCACGCAAGCTGCAAACCCTGGTCGATGTCGGTCTGAGCTACATCACCCTCGGCCAGTCGGCAACCACCCTGTCCGGAGGCGAGGCGCAGCGGGTCAAGCTGGCCCTCGAACTGTCGAAACGCGACACCGGCCGCACCCTCTACATTCTCGACGAGCCAACCACTGGCCTGCACTTCCACGACATCGAACTGCTCCTCGGCGTGCTGCACCGACTCGCCGACGACGGCAACACGGTGGTGGTGATCGAGCACAATCTCGACGTGATCAAGACAGCCGACTGGCTGATCGATCTCGGCCCCGAAGGCGGTGCCGGCGGCGGCACGATCATCGGCACGGGCACGCCGGAACAGCTTGCCGACGTTACCGCCAGCCACAGCGGACGGTTTCTGCGCGCCCTGCTGGTCCGGCACCATCGCGCCTCGGATGGCGGCCCGGCAACACCGGCCGCATGTGCCGGCTAGACCTGGACTGGCGCAGCGGCCCCTGGCCCGCTGATGGGGGGGCTGAGCCAGGCGACCGCCAGAACGCTGCCGGCAAGCAACAAGCGACCTTCCGGGGGCAAAAATTTTTGCTTGCACGAAGCTGATCCATGCAAGAATTGTTGCCTTTGAATTGCTGACAGGATCACCTGGCGTAGCCGTGGTGGACGACAGCATGCCTGCCTGAGAAGGACCTTTCAACCATCCGAGGAGCCCAATATGAACAAGTCCGAAATGATCGACGCCATCGCCGCCCGCAGCGAACTCTCCAAGGCTGCATCGGCGAAGGCCCTCGACGCCGTCCTCGAGACCATCATCGACGCCGTTGCCCGGGGGGACACGGTCACGCTGGTCGGTTTCGGTTCCTTCAAGGCCAGCGAGCGCGCTGCCCGTGAAGGAAAGAACCCGAAATCCGGCGCGAAGATCGTCATCCCGCAGACCACCGTCCCGAAATTCGCTGCCGGTGCCGGATTCAAGGCACGCGTCGCCAGTCGCGGCGAGTGAGGACTCTTGGAGCCTGAACCGCACGATCTGCGGCACCGCCCGGACCTTGCAGTGACAAAGCCCGCAGCCGTCATCCCCCATCGACCGATTCCCCAGTTTCCGGAGTATCGCATGCCCATCCGCACCATCGTCGCCACCGTTGCATTTCTGTTCTCCCCGTTCACCGTCGCGGCACAACAGCCAGCCGCCCAGCCAGCCGTCGCCCAGGGTCTGGTCGCCGTCGCTCCCGGCCAGTTTGCCGGCATCGTCGAGGCCAGAGTCACCCTCGCCGTCGAGGCGATCGACCAGGCCGGACGTACCATCGTCCTCAGGGACACCAAGGGTGAACAATCGAAGTTCGTCGTCGGAGACCAGGTCAAGAACTTCGCCCAGATCAAGGTCGGCGACCTGGTCGTGATCAGCTATTCCCAGGAACTGCTGATGACCCTCAGGAAGGGTGGTGGCCAGTTGCGTGAGCGCATCGACAGCGGACAACAGGGCACAGCCGCGCCGGGCCAGATGCCGGGCGCCTTTGAATCGAAGGAAGTGGCGTTCATCGCCGACGTACAACAGGTCGACCGCAAGAAGGGCACCGTCACGCTGCGCGGAGCGCTGCGGACCGTCACTCTGAAGATCAAGGATCCAAAGCAGCTCAAGATGATCAGCAAGGGCGACCAGGTCGAGGGCGTGTTCTCCGAGGCGATGGCCGTCTCGGTCGTGCCGGCAGGAGCGAAGGCGCGGAAGTGACGGCCGCGACGCGCGCGGCGGCTCGGACCGTCGGCAGCGTTGACGCTGCCTGGCGCGACGCATAGAATGCGTGCGGTTTCGGGGGCATAGCTCAGCTGGGAGAGCGTCTGGTTCGCAATCAGAAGGTCGGCGGTTCGATCCCGCCTGTCTCCACCAAGTAACGCAGGAACTCGGGTCTGGTCAAACGATCCGGGTTTTGCTTACTGGTCCTCGCGTGCGGCCTCTGTGCAGTCACATCTGGCGCAGTCGAGGCCGGTGCGGAGCAGGCGGCTTAGCTTTCCTCGCTCAGGGCCCCGCGCACGGCGGCTGCCCCGCCGCACGCGACGCGCAGCGCCTGGCCGACACGACAATCGTGCTGGTGATCATTCACCAGACCCATCGCCTGCATGAAGGCGTACACAGTGGTCGGTCCAACGAAGGTCCAGCCCTTCTGCCGCAGATCTCTGGCAAGCGCCACCGACTCGGGGCACTGACTGAGCGTCTGCAGGTGTTCCGGGGTCGGCACCTGCGGCCTGCCGGCGACGTCGACCTCGAAGCGCCAGAAGTACGCCGAGAGGCTGCCAAACTGCTCCTGCAGCGCCAGCGCCCGCCTGGCATTGTTGATCGCCGCCAGAATCTTGCCGCGATGGCGAACGATCGTATTGTCGAGCAGCAGTCGCTGCACCTCGGGCTCGCCGAAAGCCGCCACAGGCCGCGGGTCGAAGCCGGCAAAGGCCCGGCGAAAGGAGTCGCGCTTCCTGAGTATGGTCAACCAGCTCAGGCCGGACTGGAAGCCATCGAGGCAGATCTTCTCGAACAACCGGCAGTCGTCGGTCACCGGCCGACCCCATTCGTGGTCGTGGTAGTCGATCAGAAGCGTCGATTGCTGGCACCAGAAGCATCGTACCGGTTGCTCTCCCGAGGCTCCTGCCGCGGTCGCCGACGGCCGATCCGGTGTCACCGCCGACATGGCCCGCTCAGGCAATCCGTCCGAGCAGCGCGGCCAGCGCCGCGGCATCGGTGAGTGGCAGATCGCAGCGGCCTTGCTGGCAGACGTACGCGGTCGGCAGACCCGCCTGAGCGCGCTTGCCGCGAACGAAAGGAACACTGCTGGCGAGCGAATCGATCACCGACTCGGCGCCACCGGCAAGCACGTGCGCCGGCGGGAAGCTCCGGCGCACGACATCGAGCAAGGGCGCCGCAGCGGCGGCGGCACCATCAGGCCAGACGACCACGACCTCGAGCACCGTGCCAGCGTGGAACTCGACGGCGAGCAGCGCCTCGCTCATGCTGAACGGCTGCGCCGCGAGCACAGCCGAGTGGGCAGACAGAGCCCGGTCAGTGATCGTCGGTATCCCCAGGGGGCGCAGCTTGCCGTTCGGCTTCGGTATCCAGACCCGCTTGATCGCTTCCGGCCGGTAGTCCTTCTTCTTCAGCCGCTCCGCCACACAGTTTAGTGGTCAAGTATTTTCGGACACCGGGATAGGTTGTTTTTCTGCCATGTGCCGTTCATAGGCATTCGGCGGCAGGTAACCGAGTTTTGAGTGCAAGCGGACGCTGTTGTAGAAGCCGACGATGTAGTCGGTCACATCGCGAGTAGCCTCTGCGTGGTTGGCATACTGGTTCGGCCAGACGCGCTCCATCTTGAGATTCAGGAAGAAGCGCTCCATGACGGCGTTGTCCCAGCAGTTGGCCTTGCGGCTCATGCTGGCGCGCAAACGATGCCGTGCAAGCAAGGTGCGGTGGGCGTCGCTGGCGTACTGGCTGCCGCGATCCGAATGCACCACCAAGCCCGCCGGCGGTTGCCGCTGGGTAATGGCCATCTGCAAAGCCGTACAGACCAGTTCGGCTGGCATGCTCGGCGCCATCGCCCAGCCGACGATCTTGCGCGAGAACAAGTCCATCACGGCGGCCAGGTACAACCAGCCGCTCGCCGTGCGGATGTAGGTGATGTCCGAGACCCAGGCGCAATTCGCGGTGGCCGGTTCGAACTGCCGGTTGAGCAGGTTGTCGGCGATCGGCAGGGCATGCTGGCTATCGGTGGTGTGGACGAACTTGCGCTTCCAGACCGGCCGTAGGCCATTGATTCGCATCAGCGATCGGACACGGTAGCGGCCGATGGGCCGCCCTTGTTGAAGCAGGGCCTGCTGCAAGCGCCGGCTGCCATAGCTTCGCCCGGAGGCCGCGAAAGCGGCTTGTAGATGAACCGTTGCCGCGCAAACCATGGGCGGCTTTCTTGCCCGCGCTGCGGCAGCGTAATACCCCGAGCGACTGACGCCGAGGACGCGGCACAGCGGCGCTACGCCGGTGGCGGCCTTCTCTGCCAACTGATCGATGCACCGGTGGATCATCGCAGTTCTCGGGCAAAGAAGGCCGACGCTTTTTTCAACAGGTCGTTGTCCTGGCGCAGCTGCCGAACCTCTCCTTCCAATTGGCGTATGCGCTGCTGCTCGGCCGTCAGCGGCTTGCCGATGCCGCTCTGGCCAGACTGCTCTGCAGCAAACTGCGCCAGCCAACGACGGACCGCCGTCTCGCCGAGGTTCATGTCTCGGCATACCTGCGCCACACTCAGCCCTTGGTCTTTGATCAGTTGAACGACCTGCAGCTTGAAGCTCGGGTCAAAAGTCTTGCGTTGCTGACTCATCAATTGCTCCTCCAAAGGTGCATCATCCACCTATCGGGGTGTCCAGCGAAATTAGACCACTTCACCGCTTGGACGGAGGCATTCGGTGCTGGCTTCACACCGCTGTCGTCCGGCCTCGGCCGGATGCCTGCCTTCGTCGCCGTAGAACACCGCCAGCCAGATCGTCAGGCGATCGGGCGCCGTCCACTCGACGCGGTGGCGACGGTGTGCGGCGATGTCCAGCCAGTCACCGGCCTGCAGGCGGCGCGCCTCGTCTTCGTCGGCGAAGCGCAGCAGCGCCTCGCCCTGCAGCAGCAGCACCCATTCCGCCTCTGGCTGGTCGTACCAGAAACCGGGCGGACTCGCCTGGCCGCTCGAGACGATGCGCTCGATTAGCAGACCGCTTCGCTGAACGAGCTGCACGAACTGCTCGCCAGCCTCGCCGATCGGCGGCAGACCGGCGAAGAGCTTGCCCGCCGTCGCGTCCGGCGGCGACGCCATCACAGATAGCCCTCCTGCTCGCCCTTCTCGCCCAGCTCGTCGAGCGCCGCGGCGAGCCCGGCGAACGTCGCCGGCAGTCCGGCGGCGCGCAGCCGTGCGAGCTGCCGGCGATCGGCCTCGGTCAGCGGCTTGCGTTGCGGCAGGCCGTGCAGGCGCGCGGCAGCCATTTCCGGCGCCTGCCAGGCGAGACCGGCGGCTTCCCAGATATGTCCGGCCTCGAGCGCGATGGCGATGCCGGCCGGGTCGGGGTCGCAGGCGATGTCGGCCGCTGCCGGTGCGCAGGCAAGCAGGCGCGCCATCGCCGTCCGCCACCAGCCCGGCGGAAAGCCGGGCAGCCAGACGACGCCGTCGCCGAACGGACGCTGCCGGGCGAGGCGCTCGAAACTGCTGCGGTTCTCGACCAGCCGCCAGCAGCGCAGACAGGCATCGGCACCGACGATGGCGGCAACCGTCGCCGGGGTGAGGCCGATCCAGTCGGCCGCGGCATCGAGCGCGATGCTGGCGATGCGGCGTCCCGGCAACTGTACATGCAGCAGCACGGGTGCGGCGATCAGGAGCTGCGGCGTATGGCCGCTGATGCCGAAGCCGGCGAGGTCGCAGTGCTCGGCCAGCCAGTTCCACTCGGCCTCGCTGATGCTCTTCGTATCGCCGCGGGCGAACCAGGCGAAATCGCGGCGCGTGCCGCTGCGTTCTTCGCCCTGCCAGGAATCGAGGCGTTCGAGGAGCGCCAGGCGGCGCAGCGCCCGCGCCGGCGGCAGCGCGGCCAGTGCTTCGGCCGCGGCGAGCAGTTCGGGATGCACGAAGTGCGTGCGTTCGGCGCTCTCCCAGGCCTGCCGCGCGGCCTGCGGATCGGGCAGACCAAGCGCCGTCCGCAACGCCCCGGGATCGACGATTTCGACCTGGCGCGGCCACCAGCCCTGCCCGCGCAGTTCTTCGTCGAGCACCGCCCAGCCGCCCTGCACGAGCCATTCGAGAAGCGCCTGCGCCAGCGGATAGGCCTTGCCGGCATCGCCCGCCAGGGTCTCCCAGTAGCTCCTGCCGCCACGGCGCAGCCAGCGCGCGAGCAGTGCGCGGCGCTCGGCCGGCAGGGTGTCGGCGGCCCCGCGCGGCCCGTCGAAGCGGCGCCGGCGCCGCCGCCACGGCGGGCCGGCGCCAAGCCACTCGATTTGTTCAGGCATCGCCGGCAATCGCCGTGGCGGCAGCGGGTGCCCGTACCAGGACGCCGACGCGGCTCGCCCAGCGCTCGTCGGGACGCTTCTTGGCGGTCACCAGGGTGATCGACGCCGGATCGTAAACCCCGATGTTGTGGGTCACCGGCGTGGTCAGCAGGTACTGCGCGCGGGTCGCCCTGAGGAATGCACTGACGCGCTCGATGTTCATGATGTCGAGGTGGGCAAAGGGCTCGTCGATGAAGACGAAGCCGCCCGGATGCGCTTCCTCCATCATCAGCCCGACGAGCAGGATCAGCGACTTGACGACCTGCTGGCCGCCGGAGGCATCCGAGTCGTTCATTCCCATCAGGCCCTTGGCATCGAATTCGAAGCGGACGACCAGCGCCGCCTGCGCCAGAGCGCCCTCTTCGGCCGCCAGCGGCGGCAGTTCGACTTCGACGCGAACGCCGGCCATCTCGCCGAGCAGGCGCAGGTTCCTGGCGTAGCGGCTGGCGGTGTGGCGCAACACCTTGACGTACTCGCTGCGCGCGGCGTCGGTCTGCGCGCGCGCCATGTCGTTGTCGCGGCGGCGGTCGCCAACCTCGCGCTGCTGGCGTTGCAGGCTGTCGCGCAGATTGTCGCGCAGGGCGACGACGGTACCGTCGGTCTCCCAGGATTCCTGCGCGAAGCGGCGCTCGATCTCGGCAATCCGGCGATCGATCGCGCGCGCGTCGCCCCATTGCTCGGCCAGCGCCTGGTTGCCGGCCGCCTCCTGCCAAGCCGACGGCAGCTCGCGGCGCTGCCGGCGCAGCCGACGCAAGCGCTCTGCCTGCTCGCGCCGCCCGGCGAGGTTCTCGAGCCCGGGCAACGCGCTGCGCAGGCCGGCGATCTGGCTGGCCAGCGCCGTCTCGGCAAGCTGCGCGCTGCGCAGCCCCTCTTCGCAGCGCTGGCGTTCCTGGCGCGTGCCGAGGGCGGCGCGGGCGGCGTCCTGATGCGCCTCGTCGGCGCGCTGCAGGTGGTCCTCCGCCGCGGCGAACTCGCCGGCCCGCGCCGCCAGGTCGCGGCGCGCGTCGCTGCCCAGGACGCGCTGGCGCAGCGCGGCGAGGCGGGCGTCGACGACGCGCAGGCGTGCACGCAAAGGATTCGCCTCGTTCGTCAGTTGCTCCGCGCGCTCGCGCAGTGCGGCCAGCCTGGCCTCGCCGAAGCGCGGCAGGTCGGGTGCGGCATGGCGGCCGCCACGCCGCTCGCGCAGGTAGCCCTGGCGGGTCACCCAGTCCTGGCCGCGTGGCAGGCGGGCGCCGGCGGCGGCGTCCGCGACGCGTTGCGTGCGCTGCAGGAGGCCGATCAGCCACTCGGGAACCGGACCGCGCAAACGCAGCACCTCGAGCAGCGAGCCGGCGCCGGCCGGCGGAACCGCGACGCTCTCGGGCACGAGGTAGTGCCGGTAACGCAGCCGCTCGCCGAGGACGAAGGCCTCCTCCGCCTGGCGTGCGTCGTTCAGGAGGACGATGTCGGCAAACGGGGCGAGGACCGCCTCGACGGCACTCGCCCAGCCTTCGTCGGCGATTTCCAGCCGCTCGGCGAGCAGCGTGTGGCCGATGCCGGCGCCATCGAGCGCCGCACGAAACCGGCAGACATCCTGCGGATCGGCGCGCCGGCCGGCGGCGAGTTCGTGCAGCAGTTCGCCGACCCGCTTCAGTTCCGCGTCAGCGGCGGCCAGTTGCAGGCGCAGGGCATCGCGTTCGGCTTCGGCCGCTTCCAGGGCCTCCTGGTCGGCCAGCGGATCGCCACCCTCGACGCGGGCCGCAGCGAGCAGGCGCTGGCGCTCCTCGAGCCGGGTCAGCCAGCGGGTGCGCTCGGCATTCGCCTGGTTGAGCACCGCGTTCGCCGCCTGCTCGGCGGTCTCGGCGGCGCCCCGCGCGTCGGCCGCTTGCTGTACGGCGCGCCGTCGCGACGGCTGCCCGTCGCTGCACGCCTGCAGCTCGGCGCGCAGCCGCCGCCAGTCGCGGCGCGTTGCCGCCAGCTGGCGGCGCGCACCGCGGATCGATTCGTTGAGGGCATGGAATTCGAGCCGGGGCCGCGTCTCGGCGACCAGTTCCTGCCGCTCGCTCGCCAGCGCCTGCCACTCGAGGTGACGGTTCACCTTCTGCTCGAAGCGTTCGAGCTCGTTGGCGAGCCGCGACTCCTCGCCCTGCATCGCCTTCAGCTCGGCAGTCACCAGTTCCTGGTGCGCGCGTGCCTCGGCATAGCGGTCGAGCGTCTCCTTGTCACCAAAGACCTGGAAGACCAGATCGAGCAGTTCCCTGCCCGACAGTTCGCACAGCTTGTCGGTCTGCCCCTGCTCGAGCGACAGCACGCGCGCCAGCGCCGGCGTCAGCCCCGCCTGGTGCAGCAGCTGCCGCCAGTCGCGGACGCCGTACTCGGTCCCCTCGGCCTCGATGCGTTCGATCGCCACGTCTCCCGGCGCGAGGAAGTAGACCCGCGTCCAGTCGCCGCCCTTGCGCTCGATGCGGCAGGCCAGCGTCACCTGTTCCTCCTGGTGCGGTGGCCAGAACGGACGCCGCTGGTTGGGCAGCCGGCGGTTGTCGACGACCGCGCGCAGCCACGCGAAGTCCTCGCCATTGCGCCGCACGTAGCGCTTGTAGTCGCGCTTGCGGCTGCCGTGCCCCGAGCACTCGAGCGCCAGCAGCGTGCGCAGGGCGTCGAGCAGCGTCGTCTTGCCCGAGCCGTTGGCGCCGACGATGGTGACGATGGGCGCCGCGAGCGGGACTTCGAGCCGCTGCCAGTAGTCCCAGTGGACGAGTTCGAGCGTCTCGAAGCGGAACATCAGCCTGCCCCCGCGCTGCGCTGGCGCAGCAGGTCGCCGAGCGCGCCCTGCAGGATGCGCGGCGCCAGTTCCGCATAGTCGAGCGCCAGGTCGAGCAGCGGGCCCTCATGGATCATCCCCAGCCGGCGCTCGATGAAGCCGAGCCGGCCGAGCGTCGGCAGCATGAACTGGCGGACGCGCGCCTTGCCGCCGAGAAGCTTGCCGTAGTCGTCGAGCAGCGCGCTCTCGGCGACGACGCCGGAGACCGCCGCAGGGTCGCGATCGACCGGCCGCGAGCTCCCGAAGAGCTCGCTCTGGCCCTGGCTCTCGAGACTGTCGCGGCTGATCTGGCGTTCCCGCTTCGGCAGAATGATCAGCGCCCAGAGCAGGACCAGAAGCGCCACGACATCCCGCGACAGGCCGACGTTGCTCGCCTGCCAGTCCTTCTCGGTCTCGAAGACGGCGCTCTCGGCAGTGCGGTCGACGCCGATCGCGACGTTCGCCGCATAGGGATGGTCGAGGAGGCGCAGTCCGCAGGCGGCCAGCCGCGCCTCGACCTCGCCGCGCAGCCCGGCATCGACGAGCAGGCGGGAAACGCCCGGATCGCTGCGCGGCAGGCTGCGACGGGCAAGCAGGCGGGCAATCAGCGGTGCAGCGTCCATCGGCGGATCATCCAGGCAGGTTTCCGGGCCGCGCCGGCAGCGGCGCGACGACTCCGGGCGTGAGCGCCGCCACTTCCGCGCGATCGACGGCCGTCAGCGCCCCCGCCGCGGCCTCGGCCGACCACAGCAGTCGCACCGGCAGCGCAGCCAGCGGCGCCAGTTCGGACGACGCCTTGTCCTCACCGAGGAGAGGCAGCAGCGAGAGGCGGTACGACGCCGCGCGGAAGCCGCCGCCGACGACCACATCGGCGACCGGCATCGGGCCGTCGACATGCTGCAGAACCTGCAGCAGCGCTGCCAGCTCGGGCGGCGGCTCGACCGGCAGCTCGAGCGTCGTCGCCACCGCTGCCGGCGGCGGCAGGCTCGAACGGCGGCGGTCCGGGTGCTGGCGGTCGATCAGCTCGGCCTCGGCGATGTCGAGCATGACGTCCTGCAGCGCAAAGACGGGCTCCACGACGATGCTCAGGGCGCCGTCGGCCAGCGCCGCAATCCGCTCGACGTCGAGCCCCTTCAGCCAGGCGGCGACTTCCGACGACGACAGGCCCCCCTGCGAGAGATGAACGCGCTGGCGCGCGATCGCCGCCAGCTCGCGCTGGAAGACCGAAGTCATGCGCATGATGCGCGACTGGCGCGCGCCGATCTCCTGTGCCAGCCGCCAGGTGGCATCGTCAAAGCCTTCCTCCGAGAGGCTGGCGAGGATGGCGGTGCCCTTCTCCATCCACTGCCAGACCGATTGCAGTCGCGTCTGCGCGGCGACCAGGCGGAACTCGGAACCGGAAGCGACGGCGGCTGCGAACTGCGCTTCCAGCTCGGCAAGGCGCGCGAGCAGGTGGCGCAGCGTATCCGTCGACAGACGACCGACGGCACCGCCGGCAGCGACCTGCGACGCGAGGAAGCCGAGTTCGGCGTCCTCCTCGGCGGCGAACTGCAGCATCAGGTCGATCGCCGCCAGCGCCATGCGACCGGTGGGCGCCAGATGATACAACCGCTGCTCGCCGTCCCAGATCAGCAGTTCGTGCTCGCGCAACCGTTTGAGCACCGTGTCGAGCTTGACCGGATCGAGCCAGACGAACTGTTCCTCGAGTTCGCGTGGCGACCAGAAGGGTGACTCGGCGCGCGTACCGATGCCCTTGAGCACTGCCAGGCGGATCAGCACCTCGTCGTCGCCGCCGCGAAACAGCGCGACGAAAGCAGCCAGCAAGGGCCGTGCCGAAAGCAGCGGGAAGAGCGACGGGACATCCTCGGCGACGACGCCTGCGGCGAGGAAATCGCCGAGTGGCACGCCCGGCGAGCGGGCCGGCTGCTGGCTCATTGCACTGCGCGGGCAGCCACGCCCAAGACGGCAAGCGCCTGGCGAAGCGGCGATCGCCAGTGGCTGCCGGCCGGGGCGCGTGGCGGCTGCCGGCACAGGTCGACCGAGCGGCGGCGGCAACGGCAAGGAAGGTTCAGCAGCATGTCTTTCATCTCTCGTCGAGCGACGTTGCACACCGTCGGACGGCTGGCCGAGCGACGGGGCGCCGCCGATTATCGCCGAATTCGCCAGCGCGCTGCTGCCTCCCGGCCACCTCGCCGCGGTGGAGAAAGCCAGCGGCACCCCCAGACGCAATCCTGTTGCATTTACAGGGTCCTTGTGCTTCAATCAGGGCGTCAAATGGAGACCGCCAATGAAAAGATCACCCTTGTCCTGCCTGCTTGTGATGGCCTGCCTGCTCCCTGTGGCGGCACTCGCCGGACCTCCCGGAGCACACGTCCACGGGTCGGCACGCCTGCAGGTCGCCGTCGACGGCAACACGCTCAGCCTGCAGCTGGAGACGCCGCTCGCCAATCTCGTCGGATTCGAGCACGCGCCGCGAACGGCGCAGCAGAAGCAGGCGCTGCAGACCATGGCCGATCGCCTGCGCCAGGCCGGCGAGATCTTCACCCCGACGCCGGCGGCCCGCTGCACGGTGGTCTCGGTCGAGCTCGAGTCGCCGCTGCTGCAGCCGTCACCGCCGGTGGGCGGCGGCGACCATGCCGATCTCGACGGCAGTTTCGTCTTCCGCTGCGCGGATGCGGCAGCCCTGCGCGACCTGGAGGTCGGCCTCTTTGCCAGCTTCCCGAAGCTGCGTCGCCTCGACGTGCAGGTCGCCGGGCCACGCGGCCAGTCGGCCGCCCGGCTGTCGCCGCAACAGCGGCGGGTCTCCTGGTAGTGAGATGCCGGCGCCGCTCATCCGCATCGAGAACCTGCACTTCCGCTGGGCCGACGACGCCGACTTCGACCTCGACATCCCCCGCTTCGAGGTTCATGCCGGCGAACGCGTCTTCCTCCACGGGCCGAGCGGCAGCGGCAAGAGCACCCTGCTCGGGCTGCTCGGCGGCGTTCTGGTACCCGAGCGCGGCAGCCTGCAGCTGCTCGGCAACGATCTGACGCAAATGCGGCAGGCGGCGCGCGATCGCTTCCGCGCCGACCACATCGGCTTCCTCTTCCAGTTGTTCAACCTCATCCCCTACCTGTCGGTCGTCGACAACGTCCTCCTCTCCTGCCGCTTTTCGGCGCGGCGGCTGGCACGGGCAACCGCTGCCGGCAACACGCCGGCAGGTGAAGCGCAGCGCCTGCTGACACGGCTCGACCTCGACCCGGCGTTGCACCGTCGCCAGGTGACGCGGCTGAGCGTCGGCCAACAGCAGCGGGTCGCCGCCGCCCGCGCCCTGATCGGGCAACCCGAGATCGTCATCGCCGACGAGCCGACCTCGGCGCTCGATGCCGAGCGACAGGGCGCCTTCCTCGAACTGCTGCGCGACGAATGCGAACGCAGCGGCAGCACCCTGCTCTTCGTCAGCCACGACCACCGCCTGGCGGCCGGCTTCGACCGCGAGCTGTCGCTGCCGACGCTGGGCGCCAGTGGCGGTGACGGGAACGCGCGATGAAGTGGCTGCTGACGCTGGCCGTGCGCAGCGCCTGGAACCGGCGCCTGACACTCGGCATGACGCTGGTCGCCGTCGCCCTCAGCGTGACCCTGCTCCTCGGCGTCGAGCGCGTCCGTCACGAGGCGCGCAACAGCTTCGCGCTGTCGGTGTCGGGAACCGATCTCGTCGTCGGGGCGCGCACCAGCGCCGTGCAGCTGATGCTCTACGCGGTCTTCCGTCTCGGCGAAGCGAGCAACAACATCCGCTGGCAGAGCTATCAGGCGATCGCCGGCGATCCGGCGGTGGCCTGGGCCATTCCACTGTCGCTCGGCGACTCGCACCACGGCCTGCCGGTACTCGGGACGACCGGCGCCTATTTCGAGCACTTCCGCTACGGCGACGGGCAAGCGCTGCAGTTTGCCGCCGGCCGGCCGTTCGACGGCATCTTCGAGACCGTTCTCGGGGCCGAGGTGGCGAAGCGGCTTGCGTACCGGATCGGCGACCAGATCATCATCAGCCACGGCATGGGCGACGTCGGCCTCGCCGAACATGACGACAAGCCGTTCACGGTCGTCGGCATTCTCGCGCCGACCGGCACGCCGGTCGACCGCACGCTGCACGTCAGTCTGCAGGCGATCGAGGCGATCCATCTCGACTGGGCAGGCGGTGCGCCGCTGCCAGGCCTGTCGATTCCCGCCGAGCACGTGCGCAAGTTCGACCTGCAGCCGAAGGAGATCACTGCCGCGCTGATCGGCCTGAAAAACCGCGCCGCCGTCTTCCGCCTGCAGCGGCAGATCAACCAGCACCCCGGCGAGGCGCTCCTGGCGGTGCTGCCCGGAGTCGCCCTCGATCAACTCTGGGAAATGGTGGGCCTTGCCGAGCGGACGCTGCTGGCCGTGTCGGCGATGGTTCTCGCCGTCGGTCTCGCGGGCCTCGTCGCGGTGATCCTCGCCAGCCTCGGCGAACGGCGCCGCGAGCTGGCGATCCTGCGCTCGGTGGGTGCGCGCCCACGCGATTTGTTCCTCCTCCTGAGCGCCGAGGCGCTTTTCATCACCCTCCTCGGCGCGCTCCTCGGCGTCGCGCTGCTGGCGCTGCTCAGCGCCGTTCTGGCGCCGCTCGTGCAGGCCCACTTCGGCCTCTCGCTGAGCGTGCGCTGGGTCAGCAGCGATGAACTGCGGCTGCTGGCGGCAGTCGTCGCCGCCGGCCTGCTGGCCAGTCTCGTGCCCGGCTATTCGGCTTATCGCCTGTCGCTCGCCGACGGCCTCACGCCCCGCTTGTAAGTCGCGCGACGGCAGCCAGCAGGCAGCGACCGCCACCGGACGACAGCCGGCGCCGAACCGCCCGGCGACGAAGGAACGCTGCCTGCCGCCCCGGACGATCAGCGAGGATTCCACGTCCACGACCCCGCGCGCGGGAGTCCGGCAGGAGGCCCTGGCGAAGAGCGGTTCGAGGTGGCCGTACGGCGTCGCCATATGGGCAACAACGGTCAGGCTTTGGCGTACCATTGACGCTGCCGGGCCACGGCAAGGCCGGTTCGGACCCGGCGCTCAAACACCCATTGACCCCATCGGCAAGAGGAGGAACTCGGCCATGATCAAGACCAGGGCATATGCAGCGCGGAGCAGCACCAGTGCGCTTGCACCTTTCGAACTGGAGCGCCGCGATCCCGGCGCAGAGGATGTGCAGATCGAGATTCTCCATTGCGGCGTCTGTCATTCGGACCTGCACACGGCCCGTGGCGAGTGGCAGAACACCATCTACCCCTGCGTTCCCGGGCACGAGATCGTCGGCCGCGTGGTGGCCGTCGGCAACGGCGTTCGCCGCTTCAAGCCGGGCGATCTGGCGGGCGTGGGCTGCATGATCGACAGTTGCGGGCATTGCGATTCCTGCCATGAGGGAGAGGAACAGTACTGCGAGAACGGTTTCACGGGTACCTACAACGGCCCGGTGTTCGGCGGCGAGAATACCTTCGGCGGCTATTCGCGGACGATCGTCGTCAAGGAGTCCTTTGTCCTGCACATCCGGCACGACGAGAAGGACCTGGCGCGTGTCGCCCCCCTGCTCTGCGCCGGCATCACGACCTACTCGCCGCTGCGCCACTGGGGCGCCGGACCCGGCAGGACGGTCGGCATCGTCGGTCTCGGTGGACTCGGCCACATGGGGGTCAAGATCGCGCACGCACTGGGCGCGCACGTCGTCCTGTTCACCACCTCGCCCGGCAAGATCGCCGATGGCGAGCGGCTTGGTGCCGACTCGGTGTGCATTTCGACCAGTCCGCAGCAGATGGCGGCGCACGCCAACCAACTCGATTTCATCCTGAACACGGTGGCGGCGCCACACGACCTCGACGCCTACCTGCGACTCCTCAAGCGCGACGGCACGATGGCCCTGGTTGGCGCCCCGGCGGAGCCACACCCGCCGTCGAATGTCTTCAACCTGATCTTCAAGCGCCGCCGCATCGCCGGTTCGCTGATCGGTGGCATACGGGAGACGCAGGAAATGCTCGATTTCTGCGCCGACCATGGCATCCTTTCCGACATCGAAACGATCCCGATCGCCTACATCAATTCGGCCTACGAGCGGATGCTGAAAGGCGACGTCAAGTACCGCTTCGTGATCGACATGGCGAGCCTTTGATCAGATGTCTTGATGGCGCCATTGCCGGACGCCGGCGACGCAGGTCGGCGTCCATTGCCTGCCTCGGCACGAGCCGTTCCGCCCGGCATGCGGAGCGTCTCGGCTGCAGCCACGCGATGCGGGCCAACCCGATCAGCCGGGAGCCCGTTGCGATTCTGCCGCGGCAGCCACAGGGACTGTCGTGGACGCGTGATCTTTATCAGGTCTTTACACGCGGCTTGTCTCCTTTTCGACCATCTTGAGGGCCACCGGACTAGCATTCCCCTTGTCAACACCCTGACTGGAGGAATGCAATGGATGTCGTCTATCTGGCCGCTCTGGCCGTGCTGTTCGGCCTTGTCGTGGCTTTCGCCCATGGCTGCGCCCGCCTGACCGGAGGCCGCGCATGAGCCTGCTGACCATCCTCGCCGGCCTCGCCGCCGGCGGCCTGTTGGTCTATCTGATCGCGGCGCTGCTCTTTCCGGAGGATTTCTCATGAACGACCATGCATGGATCCTGCTCGGTCTCTTCATGGCGATGTTGCTGCTCCTGGCCCGACCAATGGGCATCTACATCTCCAGGGTGATGACCATGGGGAATCACGAGAGCTGGGTCAGCGGCGTCGAGAAGGCGGTGTTCCGGGCCTGCGGTATCCAGCGCGACGAAGAGATGGGCTGGCTGCAGTATGCACTGGCGGTCGTGCTGTTCAACGCACTCGGCCTGCTCGCCGTCTATGCCCTGCAGCGCCTGCAACCGTGGTTGCCATTGAATCCGCAGGCGATGGCCAATGTCAGCCCCGATTCGGCCTTCAACACGGCGGTGAGCTTCGTCACCAACACCAACTGGCAGGGCTATGGCGGCGAATCGACGATGGGCTACCTGATCCAGATGCTCGGCCTGACGGTGCAGAACTTCGTTTCCGCGGCCACCGGCATCGCCGTCGCCATCGCGCTCGTCCGCGGCTTTGCACGGCATTCGGCGACAGGCATCGGCAATGCGTGGGCAGACATCTTTCGTGCCACCACCTGGATTCTGCTGCCGCTGTCGCTGCTTTTCGCGCTGTTCCTGAGCAGTCAGGGTGTGATCCAGAACTTCGCCGCCTACCAGGAGGTGACCACGCTCGACGTGACCAGATACGAGGCTCCAAGGCTTGACGCCGATGGCCAACCGCTGCAGGACGAGCAGGGCAACCCGGTGATGGAACGTGCCTCCACTGCGACCCAGACCCTGGCCATGGGTCCGGTTGCTTCGCAGGAGGCAATCAAGATGCTCGGCACCAACGGCGGCGGCTTCTTCAACGCCAACTCGGCTCACCCCTTCGAGAACCCGACGCCATTGGTGAACTTCCTGCAGATGCTGTCGATCTTCCTGATTCCCGGCGCGCTGTGCATTGCCTTCGGCTGCATCGTCGGCGACGAGCGCCAGGGCTGGACGGTGTTTGCCGCGATGGCGCTGCTCTTCGTCAGCTTTGCCATCGGCGCGATCGGCTTCGAGCAGCAAGGCAATCCGCTGCTGGCGCAGGTCGGCGAAACCGAGGCGACGAGCGTGCGCACCACCGCCCTGAGCGACGGCAACATGGAGGGCAAGGAAGCGCGCTTCGGTATCGCCGATTCGGCCCTCTTTGCCACGGTCACCACGGCCGCGTCCTGCGGGGCGGTCAATGCGATGCACGACTCGTTCACGCCGCTCGGCGGTGCCGTGCCGCTGGTGATGATGCAACTTGGTGAAGTCGTCTTCGGCGGTGTCGGCTCCGGCCTCTACGGCATGCTGATCTTTGCCGTGTTGGCGGTATTCATCGCCGGACTGATGATCGGACGGACGCCGGAATACCTGGGCAAGAAGATCGAGGCGCACGAGATGAAGATGACGTCGATCGCCATCCTCGCGACGCCGCTGCTGGTCCTCGTCGGCACCGCCGCTGCCGTGATGACCGAGGCTGGCCGGGCCGGTATCGCCAACCCGGGCGCGCACGGCTTTGCCGAAATCCTCTACGCCTTCTCGTCGGCAGCCAACAACAACGGCAGCGCCTTCGCCGGATTCTCGGCCAACACACCTTTCTACAACGTGCTGCTGGCGCTGGCGATGTGGTTCGGCCGTTTTGCCGTGATCGTACCGGTACTGGCGATGGCCGGTTCGCTGGCCGCCAAGAAGCGGATCCCGGTGAGCGCCGGGACCCTGCCGACGCACGGCCCGCTGTTCGTCGCGCTGCTGGTCGGTGTCGTGCTGCTGGTCGGTCTGCTCAACTATGTCCCCGCGTTGGCGCTCGGACCGGTGGTCGAGCATCTGGTGCTGTGGTCGACACGATGATTCGCAGGAGAATTTGATGACACGCAAGACCTTTTCCCTGTTCGACCCGGCGCTCGTCACGCCGGCCATCATCGACTCGTTCCGCAAGCTGGATCCACGCGTGCAGTGGCGCAATCCGGTGATGTTCGTCGTCTTCATCGGTTCGATCCTGACCACGCTGGCAGCGGTCCCGGCACTCGGCGGTCCGGGCCAGGAGTCGACGGCGTTCATCCTCGGCGTCGCGATCTGGCTGTGGTTTACCGTGCTCTTCGCCAACTTCGCGGAAGCGCTGGCCGAAGGGCGCAGCAAGGCGCAGGCGGCGTCACTGCGCGGCCTGAAGAAGGAAACCTGGGCGAAGCGGTTGAGCGCCCCGCGCGCGGACGCCGAGTGGCACACGGTTCCCGCGGACGACCTGCGCGTCGGCAACGTCGTCCTGGTCACCACCGGCGAAACGATTCCCGCCGACGGCGAGGTGATCGAAGGCGTCGCGTCGGTCGATGAATCGGCAATCACCGGCGAATCGGCGCCGGTCATCCGCGAATCAGGCGGAGATTTCTCGGCGGTCACCGGCGGCACGCGCGTGCTCTCCGACTGGCTCGTCGTGCGCGTCACCGTCAATCCCGGCGAGACCTTCGTCGATCGGATGATCGCCATGGTCGAGACGGCGAAGCGGCAAAAGACGCCGAACGAAATCGCGCTGGCGATCCTGCTGGCGGCCTTGACCATCGTTTTCCTCGGCGTCACCGCGACCCTGCTGCCGTTCTCCCAATTCAGTGTGGCGGTGGCCGGATCGGGTTCGCCGGTCAGTATCACCGTCCTCATCGCGCTGCTGGTGTGCCTGATTCCGACCACCATCGCTGGCCTGCTTTCCGCCGTCGGTGTCGCCGGCATGAGCCGCATGATGCAGGCCAACGTCATCGCCACATCCGGCCGCGCGGTCGAAGCCGCCGGCGACGTCGACGTGCTGCTGCTCGACAAGACCGGCACGATCACGCTGGGCAATCGCCAGGCCGCGGCCTTCCTGCCCGCCGACGGGGTCAGCGAGGCCGAACTCGCCGACGCAGCGCAACTGGCGTCGCTCGCCGACGAAACGCCCGAGGGGCGCAGCATCGTCGTTCTCGCCAAGCAGCGCTTCAATCTGCGCGAGCGCGATGTGCATGCGCTCGAAGCGCAGTTCGTGCATTTCTCGGCGCAAACGCGGATGAGCGGCGTCGATGTGCCCGGCCGGCAGATCCGCAAGGGGGCCACCGATGCCATCCGCCAGCATGTCGAAGCCCTCGGTGGCGCCATGCCACAGTCCGTGCTGACGGCCGTGGACGCGGCGGCACGCCGCGGCAGCACGCCGCTGGTGGTGGCCGATGACACACGCGTGCTCGGTGTCGTCGAACTGAAGGACGTCGTCAAGGGCGGCATCAAGGAACGCTTCGCCGAACTGCGGCAGATGGGGATCAAGACGGTGATGATCACTGGCGACAACCGCCTGACGGCAGCTGCAATCGCCGCCGAGGCCGGCGTCGATGATTTTCTTTCCGAAGCGACCCCGGAAGCCAAGCTGGCGCTGATCCGCCAGTACCAGGGCGAAGGGCGCCTGGTGGCGATGACCGGCGACGGCACCAATGACGCACCGGCCCTGGCCCAGGCCGACGTCGCCGTGGCGATGAATACCGGCACGCAGGCCGCGAAGGAAGCCGGCAACATGGTCGACCTCGACTCGAATCCGACCAAGCTGATCGAAGTCGTCGAGACCGGCAAGCAGATGTTGATGACGCGCGGCGCGCTGACCACCTTCAGCGTCGCCAACGATGTCGCCAAGTATTTCGCAATCGTTCCGGCCGCCTTCGTCAGCACCTATCCGGCGCTTGCGGCACTCAACGTGATGGGTCTGGCCAGCCCGGCCTCGGCGATCCTCTCGGCGGTCATCTTCAACGCCCTGATCATCATCGCGCTGATTCCGCTGGCCCTCAAGGGTATCCGCTATCACGCCGTCGGCGCCGCCACCCTGCTGCGTCGCAATCTGGCGATCTACGGCCTCGGTGGTTTGGTCGCCCCCTTTATCGGCATCAAGCTGATCGACATGGCGCTGGCCGCCGCCGGTCTTGCCTGAGGAGGCACCAATGAAAGCGTTGCTGCGCCCTGCCCTCTCCCTGTTCGTGTTGTTGTCGGTCGTGACCGGTCTCGTGTATCCGATGCTGGTGACCGGCGTGGCGCGGATCGCCTTTCCCGATGCCGCCGCCGGCAGCCTGATCATGCGGGATGGGAAGCCGATCGGCTCGGCGCTGATCGGCCAGAACTTCAGCGATCCGAAGTACTTCTGGGGCCGCCCGTCGGCAACAGCGCCCCAGCCCTACAATGCCGCCGCATCAGCGGGCTCGAACCAGGGGCCCCTGAACCCGGCCCTCGCCGATGCCGTCAAGGCTCGGGTTGCGGCGCTGCGCGCCGCCGATCCGGGCAACCAGCGGCCGGTACCGATCGACCTGGTCACCGCTTCGGCAAGCGGCCTCGACCCGCACATCAGCCCGGCCGCTGCCGACTACCAGTTGGAGCGAGTCGCCCGCACCCGCCACCTTGAAGTGAAGGCAGTGCGGCAACTCGTCGCCGAGAATACCGAGGGTCGCGACCTCGGCGTCTTCGGGGAACCGCGCGTCCATGTCCTCAACCTCAACCTCGCCCTCGATGCACACGCGCGCTGAACGGGCGCGGCGCGGCCGCACGTGCGGTCGCGCCCTCTGACGCCAGCAACCTGGCTCTCGCCTCGAGGAGCAGCAAGAAGAAGATGAAGGACAGCCGCCCCGATCCCGATCGAATCCTCGACAGGATCAAGGAAGAGGAGGTTCGTGCCGCCCGCGGCAAGCTGAAGATCTTCTTCGGCGCTTCGGCCGGTGTCGGCAAGACCTACGCCATGCTGTCGGCCGCGCGCCAGCAGAACGAGCAGGGTACGGACGTCGTCATCGGTGTCGTCGAAACCCACGGCCGCAAGGAGACGGAAGCCCTGCTGACGGGACTGGAACGTCTGCCCCTGAAGGCGGTGGCCTACCGTGACAGGGTGTTGCAGGAGTTCGACATCGACGGGGCCCTGGCGCGCAAGCCTGCCCTCCTCCTGGTCGACGAACTCGCCCATTCCAACGTGCCGGGTTCGCGCCACGCCAAGCGCTGGCAGGATGTCGAGGAACTGCAGTCGTCCGGTATCGACGTCTATTCGACCGTCAACGTGCAGCACCTGGAGACCCTCAACGACGTCGTCGGTGGCATTACCGGCATCCGGGTGTGGGAGACCGTTCCTGACCACGTCTTCGATGCCGCGGATGAAGTCGTTCTCGTCGACCTGACGCCTGACGAACTGCTGCAGCGACTCAAGGAAGGCAAGGTCTATCTGCCGCAGCAGGCCGAGCGCGCGATCCAGAATTTCTTTCGCAAGGGCAACCTGATCGCGCTGCGCGAACTCGCACTGCGCCGCACTGCCGACCGCGTTGACAGCGAAATGATCCAGTATCGGCGCGACAAGTCGGTCACGCGCGCCTGGCAGACGAGTGAGTCGCTTCTCGCCTGCATCGGCCCGGGAGATGGCAGCGACCGCATCATCCGCAGCGCCGCCCGCATTGCCGCCAGGCTCGACGTGCCGTGGCACGTGGTCTACGTCGAGACGCCGGAACTGCGACATCTCTCGGAAAAGCGGCGCTTGCAGATCCTCAAGAGTCTCCAGCTGGCACAGGAGATGGGGTCAGAAACAGCCAGCCTCTCCGGCAGCGACGCGATCGCGACCATCATCGACTATGCGCGCGACCACAACCTGTCGAAGGTCATTGTCGGCCGCGACCATGCGCAGGCCTGGCGACCCTGGAAGCGCTCATTCGCTGACCGTGTCGGCAAGCTTGCACCCGATCTCGACATCATCCAGGTCGCGCGCGGGGAAACGCCGGCCGACAGGCGGCACGAGGCGGAATCGACCGGCGAGTCGCTGCTCGACCGGCTGCGCGCCCCCTGGCAGTCTTTCGCGATGAGCTCGGTCTTCTGTGCGCTGGTGACGCTCATTGCCATGCCGCTGCACACGGTGTTCGACCGTGCCAACATCGCCATGCTCTTCCTGATGGCGGTGGTTCTTTCTGCAGTTCGCCACGGTCTCGGCCCGGCGGTCGCGGCAGCCTTCCTCAACGTGGCGGCCTTCGACTTCTTCTTCGTGCCGCCGCGGTTTTCGTTCGCCGTCGGCGACGTCCAATACCTGATGACCTTCGCCGTCATGCTGGCCGTCGGCCTGGTCACCGCCAAGCTGACGGCGGACCTCAAGTTCCAGGCCCGCGTCGCCAGTCGCCGCGAACAGCGGGTCCGGGCACTCTACGAGATGTCGCGAGATCTGTCTGGTGCGCTGATGCCGGAGCAGATCGCCGAAATCAGCCAGCGTTTCGCTGCGACCGGATTCGGCGCCCGTGCCGCCATCATGCTCGCCGACGAGCGAGACCGGTTGCACGAACCGATTCAGGTGCCCGGCGGTGGCCCAGCGGTAGACGTGGGCATCAGCCAATGGGCCTTCGACCACTGTGCCGAGGCCGGTTGCGGCACCGACACCCTCGCCGGCAGTCCCCTCCTGTACATTCCCCTCAAGGCGCCGATGCGCACGCGCGGCGTGCTGGTTCTGGAGCCGGGCCACCCACGGCGGCTGATGGCCCCCGAGCAGCGTCGCCTACTCGACACCTTCGCCCGGCTGGTCGCCATTTCCCTCGAACGTGTCCATTACGTCGATGTGGCGCGGGCGACCACGGTGCAGATGGAGTCTGAGCGCCTGCGCAATTCCCTGCTGTCGGCGATCTCGCATGATCTGCGCACGCCGCTCGCGGCGCTGGTCGCTCTGGCCGACTCGATGTCCATGACACAGCCGCCGCCAACGGGAGAGCAATGCGACATCGCCGCATCGATGCGCGAAGAGGCGTTGCGCATGAGTTCCCTGTTCAACAACCTGCTCGACATGGCTCGCCTGCAGGCCGGTGCCGTCAAGCTCAATCGACAGTGGCAACCACTGGAGGAAGTGGTCGGCAGCGCCATCAAGGCGATGCGATCGACGATGGCTGGCCATCGGGTTGACGTCAACCTGCCGGACGAACTACCTTTGCTGGAATTCGACGCCGTACTGGTCGAACGTGTGCTGTGCAACCTCCTAGAGAACGCCGTCACATACACACCCGCCGGAACCATGATCGAGATCGGCGCCGCGCCGGGCTCCCACGATCAGGTGGAGATCTGGGTCGAGGATGACGGACCCGGGCTGCCGGCTGGCAAGGAGGAACTGATCTTCAGCAAGTTCGAGCGCGGCCAGAAGGAAAGTGCAACCTCAGGAGTCGGTCTCGGGCTGGCGATCTGCCGCGCCATTGTCGCTGCGCATGGTGGCACCATTCGGGCAGGGAACCGCCGTGGTGGTGGCGCACGCTTCGTGTTCTCCTTGCCGCGTGGGACTCCACCTTCACTGGATGGCGCCGAGGAGGAAAGCCTGACGTGAGCGACTCGCTGCCCGTGGTTCTCGTCGTCGAGGACGAGCCGAACATCAGGCGCTTCATCAGGATGTCGCTGGAAGCAGAAGGCTGCCAGGTCTACGAGGCCGACTCCATGCAGCGTGGCCTGATCGCCGCCGGCACCCGCCGACCGGAAATGGTCGTGCTCGACCTTGGCCTGCCTGACGGTGACGGCGTGGATTTCATCCGCGACCTGCGCGCCTGGTCGGATATTCCCATCATCGTGCTGTCGGCACGGACAACGGAGGCGGACAAGGTCGGAGCTCTGGACTCGGGTGCCGACGACTACCTGACGAAACCTTTCGGGGCAGCGGAGCTGCTGGCTCGTGTTCGTGCCCAGCTGCGACGCCGTTCCAGCGCTACCGGCAGCGGATCCACGGTCGTCGAATTCGGCAGGATGCGTGTCGATCTCGGCAAACGGCTGGTCGAGCGGGCAGGAGAGCCCGTGCACCTGACACCCATCGAGTACCGGCTTCTCGCCTTCCTGGTCACCCATCCGGACAGTGTCCTGACCCATCGCCAACTGCTCAAGGCGGTGTGGGGGCCATCGCATGCCGAAGACAGCCATTACATCCGGGTCTATATGGGGCTGCTGCGCAAGAAGATCGAGGATGACCCGTCGCAGCCAAGACACATCATCACGGAGGCGGGCGTGGGTTACCGTTTCGTTGCCGCATGAATGTCGATGCGTTTGTCGCACCCCACTGCACTGAGTGCGGCTTGCGGGCTCCCTCATCAAGTGCATGAACAACCGCGCTGTGGCAACATGGCGTGGGCTGCGGCCATACGGCGGGAAAGGGACAAACCGCTGCCGCGGTTCCCGGCAGCGACCAACCGGTGTGCTGCCTGCCGGATGGCAAGCGGCAAGTCTCGAAGAGCTTGGGGGTGGGCAATGAAGAAGCTGGTTCTGGCGTTGTCTCTGGCGCTGCAGGCCACGGCGCTGGTGCATGCAGATCCGTCGCCAGTCAGGCCTGAGGGTGTCCCGGTCAAGGATTACCCATGGCAGGCCCTGCCGGGCGAGACGAACGAAGCGCTGGAACGAAAGGGCGACCGCAAGCGCGGCGAGCGGCTCTATGCGCTGTGCCGCAGTTGCCACATGGCATCGGCGGGAGGGAGTCCCGACGGCGACATTCCGCGACTCGCGGGCCAGCACCGCAGCGTGCTGATCAAGCAGATGGCCGACATCCGCAGCGGTGTGCGGCACAACTCGACGATGTACCCCTTTGCCGCAGTACTGGCCGATCCGCAGGATCTGGCCGATCTTGCCGCCTACCTCGAAGGGCTGTGCATCCAGGCCGGCAACGGCCGCTACGACGCTGCGGATGCCGAGCAGCAGGTGACAGCCGGCAGGGCACTCTACGACAGGACATGCAGCGCATGCCACGGGCCGAGCGGAGAAGGTTCACGCCACAAAGGCTATCCGATGCTTGCCGGGCAGCACCACAGGTACCTCCTGCGCCAGATGACGGAAATCCGCGACGGCAGACGTTCCGGCGTCAACCGCGAGATGGTCGGGATCATCGGCAGCTACAGTGACGATGAACTGCTCGCGGTCGCTGCCTACCAGTCGAGCCTGGAGCTACCCGGAAAGGCGTGCGCCGCCAAGCGGCCGAGCCGCAAAAAGTAGGCCCGCGACGAATGTCGTTCGGCCACCAGCGCCGCGACCACATGCCGACCGGTCATCCGGACCTGGCGACGCCGCACGGGGCAATCATGGCCACCACGAATGAATCGGCTCGTGTGAAAGCGGGCCGTGTGGCGATGAAGCGGTGCGACACAGCCGAAGGGAAGGGGGAGCGTCCATTCCCGTGCAACCCTCTGATTGACCGCGGTTGAGGCGGATCCTATACTCGATGCGTCGTCGCCGAGGCTGCTGACCTTTGTCGACCCACTGTCTCTGATCGGACTTTCCAATCGATCCAGCCCGCACGCATGTCGGTGAACCAGAGGAGGGCCCGGGCACGTCCCTGTGGGACGTGCCATCCCGCCTTGAAGCGTCGTCATCCTCACCAGCAAGGACCCCAGCCGTGAAACTCACTGCCGTGATCATTGACGATTCCGACATCAACCTGCTGCTCTTCAAGCATCTCGTGATGCGCAACGAGGACATCGAGCCCCGCTGTTTCAGTGCCTCATCGGCCGGCCTTGAATGGTGCCAAACACACGGAGCCGACATTGTCGTCGTCGACTACATGATGCCTGCTCCTGACGGCATCGAGTTCATACGTCGCTTTCGCGAGATTCCGGGAATGGGCGAAGTCCCGGTGGTCATGGTGACTGCCAACAATCTCGTCGAGACTCGCTACAATGCGTTGTTGGCCGGTGCAACCGACTTCCTGACGAAACCGGTTGACAAGCACGAGTTCACCGCGCGAATGAAGAACATGGCTGCCTTGCGGCGCGGCCAGAAGCTGCTTGCGGATCGTGCGGCACTGCTGGCCGTGGAAGTGGCGGCGGCCACCAGAACAATCGCCGAGCGCGAACGCGAAACGATCTTCTGTCTTGCCAGGGCGGCAGAATACCGCGATCCGGAAACCGGGGGACACATCATGCGCATGGCCCATTATTCACGCCTGATTGCGGCGGGGCTGCGCTTGCCTGATGAAGAGCAGCGGTTGATCTTTGAAGCCGCCCCGATGCATGACGTTGGGAAGGTCGGGACGCGCGACGAAATCCTGCTGAAGCCGGGTCTCTTGACTGCCGACGAGTTCGCCATCATGCAGCAGCATGCGAGCATCGGCCACGACATCCTCGGCGACAGCAGCTCGCCGATACTGCGGACGGCTGCGATAATTGCCGGCACCCACCACGAAAAATACGACGGCAGCGGTTATCCGAACGGCCTGGCTGGTGAGGAAATTCCACTGTACGGGCGAATCGTCGCGGTGGCGGATGTTTTTGACGCCCTGACGTCGAGTCGCCCGTACAAGAAAGCCTGGCAAGTCGACCGCGCTGCCAATTATCTTCGAGAAAATTCGGGTTCCCATTTCGACCCGGCATGCGTGGCGGTGTTTCTTGATGCCTGGAAGGAAGTCCTCGACATCCGCGAGCGTTATGGCGACACGGATGACGCCCAGCAGCAATGACAAGCCTTGCCTGACTTCACCTGCTTCGCCTACCGGAGATTCGACCATGACCATTCCCAGGATGTTGTTCAGTATCCTCCTGATTTTCGTCACCTCCCTTTTCGTCGGACCTGCCGCAGCGGCCGACCTCAAGGAGATCCAGGCACGCGGAGAGCTTCGTCATCTCGGCATCCGCTACGCCAATTTCGTCACCGGTGATGGTGATGGCTTCGACGTGGATCTGGTGAGGGGTTTTGCCAAGCATATCGGCGTCCGCTATCAACTCGTTTACACCGACTTCTACAACGTCATTCGCGACCTGCTGGGCAAGAATGTCGTGCGCAAGGGCGACGAAGTGACACTGGAGGGCGACTTCCCGGTCAGGGGAGACATCATCGCCACCGGATTCACCGTGCTGCCGTGGCGTGAAAGGGTTCTTCTCTATTCCGAACCGACTTTCCCGTCGCAGGTCCTGCTCGTTGCACGCGCCGACTCCCCCCAGTCGCCGATCAAGGGGAGCAGCAGTCTCGCCAGGGACATCCAGGAGACCAAGGCGATGATCGGCAAGAAGAGTCTGCTGGTCATGGAGCGGACCTGTCTCGATCCGGCAAACTATGGACTCAAGGGGGTGGGCCTCGACTTGCGGACCTACACCAAGAGCACCAATCTCAATGAAATGGTCCCGGCGTTGCTGAACAGGGATGCGGAATTGACCCTGCTGGACGTACCGGACGCCATCCTGGACCTGCAGAAGTGGGCCGGAAAGATCAAGGTTCTCGGGCCGATATCGGAGGAACAGGACTTGGCAGCCGCCTTCCCCAAGTCGGCGCCAGAACTGCGCGCCGCTTTCAACGAATATCTCAGGAAGATCAGGGCTGACGGCACGTACGACCAGTTGGTCAACAAGTATTACCCGGGGATTCGAAGATATTTCCCGGACTTCTTCGCCAGGAAGGGTTGAGGGTTCCGGTAACGAATCGTGCTTCAGCGACTGCGCGCGCGCTGGCCACTGCTGGTTGCAGTCGTCTTCTGCGGCTATTCCTGGTTGCTCGTGTGGGAGGCGTTCAGTTCGCAGGACCAACTGCGGACGGCGGCCGATGTGCGCATCGTCGCCGACAGCAATCGGCGAGCCGCGGCGCTTGCCGACTTTGCCGCCGACCGGCTGAGCGGCGCCGCCGAGCTTGCCGACGTCCCCGAAGTCCATAATTTCCTGGCAAACAGGGCGCTCGGGATGTCGCTGAAGTACGGGCTCAGCGCCAACCTGGACGCGATCGAGGTTCGTTTCCGGCGGCAGATGGAAAAGAGGCTTCGAGGTGAGCCGATCTACAGTCGCGTCCTGTTCATCGACGACGCCGGCGAGATTCTTGTCGACGTGGCTCTCACACCCGGTGGCGCGGCGATCTCCCTGGAGGATGCAGCGCATGCCGCCGCGAAGCTGTTCATCGATCCCGACAATCGGCGGATCATCGCTGCTGCACCAGTCCGCTACAAGGGCGCCGTGGCCGGCACCGTGATCACCATCGGCGACCTCGGGCAACTCTCGCGCTACCTGCTTTCGTTGTCTGCAGGCAAGGAATACCAGGAACTGTTGATCACCGACGACGCTGTGGAACTCAAGTTCCCGGGACAGCACGCGACACTCGGGAGAAGCGTCGCCTGGAACCTGGTCCAGTTCCCCGAGAACCAGATCACACGGATCCCTTCCGACCTCGTTGCGACAGGATCGGCCGGTTCCGGTGCAGACGACCAGGAACTGCTTGCCGTCAGGACCCCGGTTGCCGGCATGCCCTTGTCACTGCTGACCATCTTCTCCGGCGAAAACCTGTACGGCCACCTCACCTCGCGGCTTTTCCTCTATTTCGCGAGCGCATTTCCTTTGCTCGTACTGTTCGGTGCGATCATGTATGACCGCATGCGGCAACGGGCCGAAAGGCTGCAGGAAGATGTGCTTGAATCGGGTCTGCGCCGGACCGCCCTGCAGGAACTGAACGCCTCGCTCTCCGACGAGATCGAACGCCGCGAACTGAGCGAGCAGCAGCTGCGCGAAAAGAGCCGCGAGTTGGAGCGGATGGCTGATGACCTCAGGCTCAGCGTGGCCCGTGCCGAGGATGCCAATCGTGCCAAGTCGGACTTCCTGGCCAGCATGAGTCATGAAATCAGGACGCCAATGAACGGTGTCATCGGCATGACCGAATTGGCGCTCGACACCGACCTCACCGACGAGCAGCGCGAATACCTCAACATCGTCAAGTCTTCCGCCGCGGGCTTGCTGACGATCATCAACGATATCCTGGACTTCTCCAAGATCGAGGCGGGAAAATTGAGTGTCGAAGTGATTTCCTTCGATCTGACCGCGTTGATTGGCGAGTTGCTGAAGCCGATTTCGCTCGCGGCCGAAGCGAAGCATCTGGAGCTGCTGAGTGACTGCGACCCAGACGTTCCGCGCCATGTACTTGGCGATCCCGGGCGACTGCGGCAAGTGCTGATCAACCTCCTGAACAATGCCGTGAAATTCACCGAGAAGGGCGAGATCGTTCTTGTGGTCGAAGTGGAGCGTATGGAGGCCGACCGTTCCTGGATCCACTTCAGCGTACGCGACTCCGGCATCGGCATCCCACTGGAAAAGCAGGAAGCCATCTTCGAGGCATTTACCCAGCAGGACAGCTCAACAACCCGCAACTATGGTGGCACCGGACTTGGCCTGACCATATCGAGCCGCCTGGTCGAATTGATGGGCGGCCACATCTGGGTCGAGAGCGAGGTGGGGAAAGGCAGCACCTTCCATGCCGTCGTTCCATTGGCGATGGCGTCAGGCCACGCGGCAACCCGGGTAATGGTTGACGCCTTCGGCAAGCGCGCATTGCTCGTGGACGACAATCGGGTGAATCGCCGCATTCTGGCCCGCCATCTGAGGCTCTGGGGAATGGACGTCGTCGAAGCGCCGGACGGACAGACGGCGCTCTCAGTCCATGCGGCGAGCGTTGCTGAAGGCAGACCATTCGACATCGTTCTGCTCGACTGCCACATGCCGGGAATGGACGGGTTTGAGGTCGCCAACCTGCTTTCGCAAGCGAAGACCAATGCGAGCCCTCTGCTGATGATGTTGTCGTCGGGCGGCGCGCGCGGCGACGCCAGCCGCTGTTGTCAGGTCGGGATTGGCGCTTACCTGACCAAGCCCGTCGGTCCCGAGGAGCTGAAGGCGTCGATCATTGCGTTGCTTGGTTTGTCGGAGACGCCGCTCGTTCCCGGACAATTGATCACGCGGTATTCACTGCGCGAGAATCCCGCATCACTGAAAATCCTCGTTGCCGAGGACAACCCGATCAATCAGAAGCTGATGGTCGACCTTCTCGGCAGGTGGGGACACCTGGTGACGCTTGCCGCCAACGGTCGCGAAGCCATCGAGCTGTGGACCCGTGATCGATTCGATATCGTCCTGATGGACATGCAGATGCCCGAAATGGATGGATTTTCAGCCACTCGCGAGATCCGTGCTCGCGAACAGGCCAGTCCGGACCGACGCACGCCAGTCTATGCGCTCAGCGCTGCCGTGCTCCCCGACGACCGGGAAAGAGGATTCGCATCCGGGGTGGACGGCTACCTTACCAAGCCACTGAGGAGGGAGGAGTTGCAGGATGTCCTGTCCGGTCTGCGGCGCGCGCACAACGTCGAGGTGACGACGAGCTACGCTGCCGGCCTGGCGCAGGCTGACGCAGAGGTCATCGACATCATCGGCCACCCATTCCTGGCACAGGCACCCACCGAGATGGCCGCATTGCGTGCCGCCGCGATGGGGACGGACTGGGCAGAACTGCGGCGGCTGGCGCACAGCCTCAAGGGCCTGGTTGCCCATTTCGGCGCCGAACGCCTCGTCACGCAACTCGCGTTGGTCGAAGAGCAGCCGTCCAGGGACACGATCGACGCGAGGTTGTCCGGGATAGATGCCGAACTGAAGGAGTTGTGTCGCGCTCTTGAAGCGTATCTGCAGGAACGTCCAGGCAGGTCCAAGGCGTAGCAGCTTGTCGGCATCGACCGCGCGCGGAGACCGCGGGCGTCCAGACGATCGAACCGCGCGGCTACCGGAGCGCCATTCCCGGGGGGGCAGCCAGGAACAACGGCCTGCATCAGGCAATCTTCGCGGCAAGGTGGTCCGGTTTGGGCTCTCGCCCAGGTCTGCGAGGCATGCCGCACGCATTCGCCGCGCCCACTGAAGATGGTGGGCAAAGGGGGCATCGCTGGTCGCGATGGAAGTCCTGCCAACGACCTGGCACCGAGCAGCTGCGGCTTTGCAGGATGCCGCCACCTGCTCGTTCAGCATGGTGAAATCCGGCGAATCTCCCCTCGCCAGGTCCGACAGGCTGCCGATCCGCGATGGCGTTTGCGGCAGCCCCTGCACGGCGTTACGCACCCGGCGCGAGGACCACGCCGGCAAGCGGCGGCACGGTGATGGTCAATGAGTACGGACGGTTCATCCACGGCATCTCCTCGGCGACGAGCTGCCGATCGCTGTTGCCCATGTCGCCACCGCCGTAGAAATGCGAATCCGAGTTCAGGACCTCGCGATAGGTGCCCGCCTGCGGCACGCCAATCCGGTAGTCCGTCCGCGGGACCGGCGTGAAGTTGACGATCACGACGACGAACTCGTCGCCAGCCTTGCGGACGAAACTGAGGATCGACTGCTGCGAATCGTGGCAATCAATCCACTCGAAACCCTGCCACTCGAACTCGTTGCCGTACAGGGCGGGCGAGCCGCGATACAGGTGATTGAGATCCTTCACCAGGGTCTGCATGCCGGCATGAAAGCGATACTCGAGCACATACCAGTCGAGGACCCCGGCGCTGTTCCACTCCAGACCCTGGCCGAACTCGGTACCCATGAACAGCAGCTTTTTGCCCGGATGCGTGAACATGTAGGTATAGAGCAGCCGGAGATTGGCGAAACGCTGCCACTCGTCGCCGGGCATGCGGTTGAGCATCGATCCCTTGCCATGCACCACTTCGTCATGCGAGAAGGGCAGCATGAAGTTCTCCGAGAACGCATAGAGCATGCTGAAGGTGAGCAGGTCATGATGGTACTGGCGGAATATCGGTTCCTGTCCGATGTAGCGCAGGGTATCGTTCATCCAGCCCATGTTCCACTTGATGTCGAAACCCAGGCCGCCGATGTAGGTCGGGCGCGTCACCTGCGGCCACGACGTCGACTCCTCGGCGATCACCAGCGTGCCGGGCGCTTCGCTGTGCGTCGTGGCGTTGAGCTGGCGCAGGAACTCGATCGCCTCGATGTTCTCCCGGCCGCCGTACTGGTTCGGCACCCATTCGGTGCGCGAATAATCGAGGTAGAGCATCGAAGCCACGGCATCGACCCGCAAGCCGTCGATGTGGAACTCGTCGAGCCAGTACACGGCACTGGAAATCAGGAAGTTCCTGACCTCGTTGCGGCCGAAATTGAAGATCAGCGTCGACCAGTCGAGATGTTCTCCCTTGCGAGGATCCTCGTGCTCGTAGAGCGCCGTGCCGTCGAAACGCGCCAGCGCATGGGCATCCTTGGGAAAATGGGCGGGAACCCAGTCGAGAATGACACCGATGTCGTTCTGGTGGCAGAGATCGACGAAGTGGCGAAAGTCGTCGGGGGTCCCGAAGCGGCTCGTCGGCGCGAAATAGCCGGTGACCTGGTAGCCCCACGACTGATCGAAGGGATGCTCGGTGACCGGCAGGAGCTCGATGTGGGTGAAGCCCATGCGGCGCACGTACTCGACCAGTTGTCGCGCCAGCTCGCGGTAGTTGAGGAACTCCCCTTCGTACCCGCGCTGCCAGGAGCCGAGATGGACCTCGTAGGTGGACATCGGCGCATGCTGCCAGTCGGCGGTGGCGCGTCGCTCGATCCAGGTACTGTCCTGCCAGACATGGTTCGAGCGCGGCGTGACGATCGACGCATTGCCGGGCCGCATCTCGAAGCGCCGGCCATAGGGATCGGACTTGGTGAGTACCTCACCGCTGTTCCGGTTCCTGATCTCGAAGCGATAGAAGATGCCCGGGGCGATGTCGGGGATGAACAGTTCCCAGACCCCGCTCCCCGGACGCACGCGCATCGGGTGACGACGACCGTCCCAGTGATTGAAATCGCCCAGCACGCTCACCCGCTCGGCGTTGGGTGCCCAGACGGCGAACAGGATGCCGGCGACGCCATCGATCTCATGCTCGTTCGCCCCGAGGAAGCGATAGGCGTGGCAGTGCCTGCCCTCACCGAACAGGTGCAGGTCGAAATCCGTCACTTGCGGCAGGTAGCTGTAGGGATCGTGGGCGATATGGTCGTGGTGCCAGGTGTCGCGCCAGATCAGGCGGTAGTGTTCGGGAAGGTTCTTGCCGGAACCCCGCCACTCGAAGAAGTCGGAATCCGGAACCCGTACCAGAGGCAGATTGCCTTCGGCGATGGAGACTTCCATCGCGTGCGGGATATAGGCCCGCACGACGACGCCTTCGGGACACGGATGCCTTCCCAGCACCGAAAACGGATCGTGGTGGCGTGCTTCGGCGATGCGGATCATCTCGTCATTCATCTTGCTGTCTCTCATGATTCTGTCTTGCCTCGGTGAAGGTCAATCGGTTGTGACGTCCATCAGACGTCACCGGAAAGGATTCTCGCAACTGGCATCAGGCGGCATCCTGCAGCACCCACAGCAGCGACCATGGCGGCAGCCGCCCCTGCGTCAGCGCATGCTCGGCCTCACGTGGCTCCGCCCAGAGGACTGAACCGGCCGGCCGCTGCAGTCCCTCGATCTGAACGCCGCTGTAGTTTGCCAACAGGCTCAGGACCGAATCGTCGCCGAGCGTCCACCGGATCGACAGGCCACGCCCGGCGATCAGGTTGTGGCGAACGGCCTCTTCGTGCATGCCGGCCAGCCGCGGACAGATTTCCCGTCGGCGAACGGCCAGCAAGCGGCGGTGGAAATCGAGCCAGTCGGCATGCGGCGACTGGCTAATGCTGTTCCAGTCCAGCTTGCAGCGCTGGAAGGTCGCCGGATCGGTGGGATCCGGAATTCGCGCCCGCGTCCTCGCGGTGCGGAAACCCTGCAGATGGGCGAAGGACTTGCGCCGGTTGCGTGCAATGTCCGGGACCAGGTCCGGGTTGAAGTCGCAGAAATACAGGAACGGCTGTGCGGCGGCAAACTCTTCGCCCATGAACAGCGCCGGCGGCATCGGTGCCAGGAGCGCGGTCGCGACCAGCACCCCCAGCGGCCGTGCCGGGGTCAACTGGTGCAGACGTTCGCCGAGTGCCCGGTCGCCGATCCGCGCGTGGTCCTGCAGGAAGGTGACGAAAGCGGTCGGCAACAGACGATCCAAGCCAGCATCGGCGAATCCCCGGCTCAGGCAGACGCCCAACTGGTCGAGGGGCCGGGCGGTACCGACAGCGCCTGCCGATGCACCGGTCAACACGTCCTGCATCGCCTGCTGCGCCGCGTCGTTCCAGACCGCTGCATAGCGGCGCGGAGTGCTGTGATCAGGCCAGTGAAGGTAGCGGGCAGATCCCTGATCATGGCCGAGCAGCAGGTGACAGTGGCGGTGTTTGCCCGGTCCCTCGTGGACAGCGTCGGCGAGCGCCGCGAGCAGATCGGAATCGCCCGCGCCTTCCTGCAACAGGGCGGCATTCAGTCGCAGGCCGTCGAGATGGAACTCCTCGAGCCAGTACAGGGCATTGTGGATGAGGAATTCGCCGGCGACCGCCAGCGTCGGATCGATGCTCCTGCCGGCGAGACCGCCGCTACATGGGGCGAAGAACGCCGGCGCGTAAACGGACAGGTAATTGCCCTCCGGACCGAAATGCTGACAGGCGAGATCGAGCAACACCATCAATCCCTTGTGGTGGGCGGTCTGCACCAGATCCTTCAGCTCGTCCGGATGGCCATAGCTGGCGGCGGGGGCGAAGGGCAGCACGCCGTCGTAGCCCCAGCCATGCGCGCCGGCAAAAGCGCCGACCGGCAACAGCTGGATCGCGGTGACGCCCAGTTCCACCAGATGGTCCAGTCGTTCCCTGACTGCCGCGAAGCTGCCCTGCTCAGTGAAGGCGCCGACATGCAACTGGTAGATGATCGCCTCCTCCCAGGGCCGGCCCCGCCAGTTGCCGTCGGTCCAGGCGAACAGCCCCGGCTCGATCACCTGACTGGCACCATGCACGCCGGCCGGATTGCAGCGGGAAGCCGGATCGGGCACCTCGCAGGAACCATCGATGCGGTAGCGATAGAAATCGTCGACCGTCGCCTCGTCGCTGCTCAGTTCAAACCAGCCGGCTTCCCTCGATGCCATCTGCCGCGCGATGGCGCCAGCCCCCGGCTTCTGCAGCAACAGCTCGACCCGCTCGGCCGCCGGCGCCCACAGGCGAAAGCGCACCCGCCCACCTTCTAGCACCTGCGCGCCGAAGGGCATGAAGTACCGACGGCGCAGGATTGGCTCCGCCACTCGGCCCGCCCGGCGCGGCTGCGTCAGCAGCACCTGAGAGCGGCCCGCCAGGCGATACGACGGATCGCTGAGCTGCCGCAGCTCGCCGCACTCGGCGAGAGCGGTATCGAGCACGACTTCGCAGTTGCCCTTCCACGGCAGCGTGAAGTGAATCGCATCATGATGGCCGTTCAGCAGCAGCAGGAAGTCATCGTCCTTCACCCACTGGCCGCGCTCATCCTGCTCTTCCAGAGCCTCGCCGATCAGGTAGAGGCCAAAGCAACGGGCATGATGATGATGCCAGTCCTGGTCGCCGATCTCGCTCGCGTCGGGATGCAGCCAGATGATGTCGCGCACGCCCGCGCCACGGATGCGCTGCCCCTGGAAGAAGTGTCGCCGCCGCAGCGCCGGATGCTGCCGGCGCAGCTCGATCAGGCGACGGGCAAATCCCAGAAGCTCCCGGTTGTCGGGGCTCGCGGCGAGATCCCAGTCGAGCCAGCTCAGCTCATTGTCCTGACAATAGGCGTTGTTGTTGCCGCGCTGGGTACGCCCCATCTCGTCACCCGCGAGCAGCATCGGCACGCCCTGTGAGAGCAGCAGCGTCGCCAGCAGGTTGCGTCGCTGCCGCTGCCGCAACTGGAGCACGTCTGGGTCTGCCGTCTCGCCTTCGGCGCCGCAGTTCCAGCTGCGGTTGTGTGACTCGCCGTCGCGGTTCTCTTCGCCGTTGGCCGCGTTGTGCTTCTCGTTGTGGCTGACCAGATCGTGCAGCGTGAAGCCATCATGCGCCGTGATGAAGTTGATGCTGGCATAGGGCCGGCGGCCACTGTGCTGGTACAGATCGCTCGATCCGGTAAGACGGTAGGCGAGTTGCCCGATCAGTCCCCCCTCACCCCGCCAGTAATCGCGCACGACGTCGCGGTACTTGCCATTCCACTCGGTCCAGCCGACCGGAAAATTGCCGACCTGGTAGCCACCGTCGCCGAGGTCCCAGGGCTCGGCGATCAGCTTGACCTGCGACAGGACCGGGTCCTGGTGAATGATGTCCATGAAGGCGCCGAGCTGATCCACCTCATGCAGTTCCCTGGCCAGGGCGGCAGCCAGATCGAAGCGAAAGCCATCGACATGCATTTCGCTGACCCAGTACCGCAGGCTGTCCATGATCAGCTGCAATACCCGTGGATGCATCATGTTCAGGGTATTGCCGCAACCCGTGTAATCCATGTAGTAGCGGGAAGCGCCCGGCACCAGGCGATAGTAGGCGGCGTTGTCGATGCCGCGAAAGGACAGCGTCGGCCCCAGATGGTTGCCCTCGGCGGTGTGGTTGTAGACCACGTCCATGATGACTTCGATGCCGGCGGCGTGCAGGGTCCTGACAAGATGCTTGAACTCGTCGACATGCCCGCTGGCGGAGTAGCGCGGGTCGGGAGCGAAGTAGCCGATCGAGTTGTAGCCCCAGTAGTTCTTCAGCCCGCGTTGCAGCAGGTGGCGGTCGTCGACAAAGGTCTGGATCGGCAGGAACTCCACCGCTGTGATTCCCAGACGCCTGAAGTGCTCGATGACCGGCGGGGTGCCCAGACCGGCATAGGTGCCGCGCAGTCCGGGCGGCACCAGCGGGTGCAGGCGGGTAAAGCCCTTGACGTGCAGCTCGTAGATGACGCTCTGATGCCAGGGGACGTTCGGGCGGCGGTCATCTTGCCAGTCGAAGGCGGAATCGATCACCCGGCACTTGAACATCCGGGGCCCGCTGTCGCGGCGGCTGAAGCTCAAGTCCTCGCGCGGGCTGCCGATGCGGTAACCGAACTGGGCATCGCTCCAGTCGATGGCGCCGACGATCGCCTTGGCGTAGGGGTCGAGCAGCAGCTTGTGCGGATTGAAGCGATGCCCCTCCTCTGGCCGATAGGGACCATGGACGCGGTAGCCGTACAGTTGCCCCGGGCGCAATCCGGGCAGATAAGCGTGCCAGATTTGATCGGTTTTCTCGGGCAGCTCGATGCGCTGTCGCTCGATTCGTCCGCCCTCGTCGAACAGGCAAAGCTCGACCTTGTCGGCGTGCTCCGCGAAGAGGGCGAAATTGACCCCTTCGCCGTCCCAGGTGGCGCCCAGGGGATATGGTCTGCCAGGCCAGACGGCCACCAGCGCCTCAGCCATGGCGGCAGCAGGCGTCGGCCGGCGAAGCCGGAAGGCGGCGGTGGTGACGGTCCGGCGAATCCCCGGCGATCCACGCGAGCATGCGGCCAAGGCCTGCCTGCGGCCGCAAGACCGTCGCCGCACGCGGTCGCGAGCGCCGGCCACGGTGGCCCGCGCCCTCCTGCCCGGACACACCGCGTTGGCAGTCCACCCGGCTCATCAGTACCGCCCTCGCGAGCACGCCACCTCCAGCCCGGAGCCGCCGACGCCGGGGCATGCCAACAGACCCCGCACAACGCTGCGAGCAACTCCGGCGCGAGCTCGCGGCCCCATCGATACTCTTTCCATCACCATCCGCGGCAGTGTCCACGGCGTCGGCACGCGCTGCGGTTCACCCGAGGACCATGGTGACGTGTCCTGCGGGCCGAGCGGGACGAACGGCCCGCTGCCGACACCGGTCAATGCGCAATCGCCACCTCGCAGACAAAGCCCCTTGTACCAGTATGCAGGATTGTACCAGCGTGGGCCCCCTTTGCCCACCGCGGCAGCCGTCCCGCCAGGGCGATCGCATGAATGCCATTGTCGTGAACCCTCGAAAATAATCGTTTACGCGCAAGGACTTACGAAGGGGCTGTTCACAGCTCTCTGATTTGTGTAGTTTTCTGTCTTTTTGGAGTTTTCCATGGAGGCAGGAGGCAGGGTCCGGTTGATGGACGTGTGGGTTGGTGTGCGGGATCCACGGCAGGCGAAGAAGGTCGAGCACGACCTGGTGGAGATGCTGGTGGTGGCGGTGTGCGCGGTGCTCTCGGGTTCGGATGGCTTCGTCGAAATCGAGGTCTGGGCGAAGGAGAAGCTCGACTGGCTGCGCCAGTATCTGAAACTGGAGCACGGCATTCCCTGCCATGACACGTTCGGGCGGGTGTTCGCGGCGATCGATCCCGAGGAGTTCGGTGCGGCTTTCCTGCGCTGGGTGGGCCAGGTCGTGCCGACGTTGCGCCGCGAGGAAGTCGTCGCGATCGATGGCAAGACGAGTCGTCGTTCGGGGAAAGCGGGCGCCACGCCATTGCATCTGGTGAGCGCTTTCGCCGCCCAAGCCGGCGTGGTTCTGGGACAGCGTGCGACGGCTGCGAAATCGAACGAGAAGACCGCCATACCGGAACTGCTGACCACCCTGGCACTGGAAGGCTGCATCGTCACGATTGACGCGATGGGGACGCAGCCCAACATCGCACGGGCCATTCGTGATCGCGGAGCCGACTATGTGCTGGCGGTCAAGGACAATCAGCCCACCCTGGCCGAGTCCATCGAAGATTTCGTCAGCGCCTTTGACGCCGCGCCGGAGCGGACCCCGCACCGGTTTCACGAAGTCGTCGAGAAAGACCATGGCCGTCTGGAGGTGCGGCGCTGCCACGTCTTCGACCAGCTCGACTGCCTGCATGCGCCGGAACGCTGGCCAGACCAGAGATCCTTCGCGATGATCACCAGCGAGCGGACGATCGGTGGCAAGACATCCGTCGAACGTCGCTATTATCTCAGCAGCCTCGCTCCGGACGCTGAACGAATGAACCGCGTCGTTCGCCAGCACTGGCGTGTCGAGAACAGTCTGCACTGGTGAATGGATGTCGTCTTCCGCGATGATCAGGCGCGCACGCGTACCGATCATGCTGCCCACAACCTTACGGTCCTGCGCCAGCTCGTCCTCAACCTCCTACGCACCGCCCCGGTCAAACGCAAGGGCGGCCTCCAGGTGCAGCGCCTCATCGCCGCAACCTCCGACAGCTTCCGGGCTCAGCTCCTGGGTCTCGTGTAAGATTCATGCGATTGCCCTGGCCGTCCCGCACCGTCCGGCAGCAGCCGTCGATGAGCACGCAGGACTTCAGTCCTGCCGGCCGACCTGGCCAGCGACACCGCTCTGTCGCTGCCGCGCCGGCCGGGATTCGCGAGACGCGAGCACAGCAGCCGCAGTCCCTGCCCCGGTCCGTGACTTTGTGCACCTGGCCACTGGCCGAAGCGTGTGAAGATCAGACCCGCAGTGAGACGATGAACCAACATGGGAGGGAGCGATGAACGTGCGAGTCCTCGTCGTGGTTGTCCTCGGGTTGCAGATTTCCCCGCTGGCCAGCGCCGGACCGATGTTCAAGTGCGAGGCCAACGGCCGGGTCGAGTTCAGCGACCGACGTTGTCAGACCATGCCGCCGGTCTGCGCCGAACGGGCCGGCAGGATTGCGCAACACGCGCCCTGCGCCGCACCTGCCGAGGCAGCGAGCAGGGTCCCGCTCCATCCCGCGACCGTTCAGGCCCGTACGGGCGACACGATGGCCCTGCCCGGGCGACTGGCTTTCAATGACGGCGCGCACGCCACGAAGAGCAGTCTGCGCGGAACCGATACCCGGTAAGCAACGCCGGCATCCACGCCGCGGGCGGTCGGGCAAACCGCGAGCAGGAGACGCCGGCGCCCGCTCGGGCCGATCCTGGTTGCGAGCCGCCGACATGCCGGCATCGGCGCAGATGAGGCGACACAGGGTCAGGCGGTGCGCCCCGCATCGATGATCGGAGGCGCCGTGCGGCGGCCGGCGGTCCAAGGCGCCTGCACGGCCAGCCGTCAGCCGGCGCTGAGCGGAATGGTTCCGTGGGTCGAGACGGAAGGTCCACCCGTTTCGCCTTTGCTACGACCAGTTCCCATGTGACGCACGCGCGGATCGAATCGCCTGTCGACTCGTGTCCGGTGCGGCCGAGGTGGGTGCCGTTCCATCGCGACCAGTCGCGCTGCGTCAGCGTCGCCGGAGCGGAGCGAGTACCGGGTGGACCGGCACGCGCGCAGCGTCGAAAATGGCGCCTGCCCGGGTGGCGACGTCGACGGCAGCCCTCGGTCCGCGGCATGGAACCTGCGTCGCCTGATCGGCTGGCGACCGGAAGCACGGATCTGTGCCGTCGGCTGGCGCAAGAGGCCGGAAACTTCGCGCGCCCCATGCGGTCTTGCCGGGTTTGGTTGAAACCCGCTGGGGACATACATGCATTTCCCGCAGATCATTCCCGACGTGCTCACCTCGCCGCAGCGTCGCTTCGGTTCAGCCGGCCGTCGCTGCCGTGCGCATGCCGCAGCCGTGGTCGCCGCGCTGGCGCTGCTCTTCGCGCCTTGGCCGTCGGTGGCCGAGGCGCCGCGATCGGCGGAGCCGTCGGCGGGAATCCCGGTCGCCAGCCCACAGGCTGCCGGGGTGGCTCCCGGCGCAGCGGCCGAGCTGCGCACCGTCGATTTCGACTGGTTCGACGAAGCGCGCCAGCGCCCCGTCCCCGTGCGCCTTTATCTGCCGCCCACGGTCGATCAGGACCGGGCGCTGCCGCTGGTCGTCTTTTCGCACGGGATGGGCGGTTCGCGGCGCGGATACAGCTACCTGGGCGCCTACTGGGCGAGCCAGGGCTACGCCAGTCTGCACCTGCAGCACGTCGGCAGCGACCGCGCGCTGTGGGTCGGCAACGTCTTTGGCCTCGTCTCGCGCCTGCACGCCGCAGCGAGCGAGGAGGAAGCCGTCGCGCGCGTCGGCGACCTGCGTTTCGCGCTCGACCGCCTGCTCGCCGACCCGGAACTCGGGACACGGGTCGACGCGACGCGGATCGTCGGCGCCGGGCACTCGTACGGGGCGAACACGATCCTGCTCGCCATCGGCGCACGCGTCGAGCGCGACGGGCGAGTCGTCGACCTCGCCGATCCACGCCTCGCGGGGGCGATCCTGATCTCGGCGCCGCCTTTCTACGGCGAGAGCGATCTGCAGAGGATCGTCGCCGGCGTCCGCGTGCCGACCTTGCACGTCACGGCCACCGAAGACGACATCCGGATTCCCGGCTACTATTCGGGAGTCGAGGATCGCATCAGCGTCTTCGAGGCGATGCCCGGTGCCCGCAAGGTGCTCGCGGTGTTCGCCGGCGGGTCGCACAGCATGTTCACCGATCGCGCCGCAACCGGCGGCCTCGCGCTCAACGCGCAGGTCAAGGCGGCGACGCGCGAACTCTCGCTCGCTTTCCTGCGCAGCGTCTTCGGTGACGACGGCGCCGCGCTGCGCGACTGGCCGCAACGGTACGACGGAATCGTCGCCCGTTTCGTCGCCAGTGGTTCGTGAACGCTGAAGGTTGCTGCTTTGGTGGTCACTGGCTTGGGGCTGACTGGAGTTGGCGATCCTTCCGCTGGCCGTGATCGTGCCTTCGGGCCCTGGCACCGCTGCTGGGTGGCCTGCACATGCTGGCGACCAAGGCGATGATCGCGGCCGTTATCGCGGCACTCATGGTGTACGTCATCATGCCGCGCGACACCAGACTGGTGTCGCGATGGCTGCATGGATGAACCCATGCCAATATAGGAACTCTGACCGACGGAGCCACGCTGACCGGGCCTCGGCACGGTGCTTCGTGTGCTCTTGTTCCCTGGCCCGTCGGGCTTTCAGAACAGATGCCCAATTCCCAAATCAAGGAGATTCATCATGATGACGCTGCGCAAGGCTGGCGATCGCGGCCACGCCAACCACGGCTGGCTGGATAGCTGGCACAGTTTTTCTTTCGCCGACTACCACGACCCGCGCCACATGGGCGTGGGCAATCTGCGGGTCATCAACGAGGACCGCATTGCTCCGGGCACCGGCTTTGACACGCATGGCCACCGAGACATGGAGATCATCAGCTACGTACTCGATGGGGCGCTGCTCCACAGGGACAGCATGGGCAACGAGGCGCGTATCGTGCCCGGCGAGGTGCAGCGGATGAGCGCAGGCACCGGCGTGCGCCATAGCGAGCACAATCATGCGCACAATCAGACCACGCATTTTCTGCAGATATGGATCCTGCCCGATGAACCGGGCGGGGCACCGGGCTATGAGCAGAAGTTCTTCGATTCCTCGCTCAAACGCGGCAAGCTGGCGCTGGTGGCCTCGCGCGACGGGGCGGAGGGTTCGGTCAGCATTCGCGCGGACGCCAGGCTGTATGCAGGCCTTTTCGATGGGCACGAGTCAGTGAACAAGAGCATCGACCCGGAACGCCCGTGTCATGTGCATTTGGTGCGTGGCGCCTTGACGGTAAATGGGCAGCCGCTCGAGCCAGGCGACGCGTTGACCCTGACCGGCGAGCGCGAAGTGCGCCTGAGCGAGGGGCGCCACGCCGAGGTGCTGGTCTTCGACCTGGCTGCGTAGGCCTTGCCATCCCGTTCTCGTGGTTGGCGCCACGGGCAATGGTGCGAAGCGGGCAACGATCCTGGCGGGCGCGTTCGTGCGCCCGACGAATGCGTGTGGCAACTCGCGCCCATGCTGTGCGCACAACGGATGGATCGTGGCTTCGCACGATCCATCCTGACCCGTCGGGCCGCAAGCGAGTAGCGCCAGATCAGCCATTGCGCTGCCAGAATGGCCGCACGAGGTGGCCGCGGCGGATGGCAAGGACCAGCATCAAGATGCCCGCGGCGATGCAGACCAGCACGGCAACGATGGAAGCTTCGAGGCCGAAGGTGCCGCCCGTGAGGATGGCGGGCCCTTCCACGGTGGACTTCAACAGGCCGGGATGGTTGACGGCGCCGGAGACGACACCGGAAAACACGCCCGATTGGACGAAATTCCAGGCCATGTGCAGGCCTGTTACGTCCCGCCCTATTCAAGCCTCTCCGTCCCGAGCTATTCCGGGGTGA
>NZ_JAMTDQ010000080.1 GCF_023806635.1 Accumulibacter sp. | reverse complement strand
CCGACACTGGACTTCGGATGATCTGCAGACTTGCGGGTAAAGGGCAGGGCTAGGCGAGGCGCGCCGCACCTGTCACAGTAGGCATTGCGCCTCAGGCGGGGCGGCTGCGGTAGCTCCACGAGAACGGGCCGGCATGGCCGGCGAACAGCAGCCGGGTTGCCGCATCGGTGCGGCGCATGCGTGCCTTCAGTTCCTTGACCGGCAGGGCATGCAGCGGCAGTTCTGCAGGTCGTGGCAGCAGCGCACTGACACGGGTTTCCCCCTCGACGTGGGCGATCGTGCAGTTGACGTTGCCGCACGCATCTTCCCGTGCCGCCAGCAAGGCATCAATCTGTTTGCTGCAGGCGTCCGACTCGGCAGCCAGTTCCTTCACCAGATCGAACAACTGCGACAGCGAGCGCAGGGTCGGGGCGACCAGTGCCGACAGCCGGCGCCAGCCCACCTGCTGTTCGGGGGTCAACGTCGCCTCGTGATTGCGCAGGCGCTGCGCGAGCGCCAGGTAATTGGCGACCTCCTTGTCGCTGCGCAGGACATCCATGCGGGCGCGGTGCGCGTTGATCGCCTTCTCCGTCGCCACCCGCTTGCCGCGCAGGGTGGCCAGCTTGGCATCGAAGGTGCTCAGGTCGGGCAGCAGCATCAGCAGCACGGTATCGAGCTCGCGCCGTGCCCGCGCAGCGCCGACACTTGCCGTCCGGGCCGCCAGAGCGCTCGCTTCGGCGACCTCGATCGCCAGTTCCTCGGCGACGATGTGGCAGTTCGTCGCCTGTCCGACGACCACCTGGCGAGCGACAAGGACACAGTTGTCCGCCCGCTTGACGTTGATGCAGCCGGCAAGCGCGGTCAGGGTGGCGCCGGAAGCCATCCCCTCGACGGTGATGTCCCCGTCCTCGTTGCTCGTACTGCCGCCGACGAGGTTGCGTTTCAGCCGCACGACACCGCCGCTGGAGATGATTCTGCCGTAGACGTCGGCGTAGGCAGTGATGCTGCGGCACTGGACGACGCGTTTCTCCTGAATCTCGCCGTGCTGTTCGTACTCCTCGCCGGTCAGCAGAAGGTCACCGGTGGTCCGGACGCTGACGCCCTCATGGCTGACGATCTTGTCGGTCACCGAAAACTGGTTGCTCTGGCGGTCGATGCTGAGGAAGCCGCAGACAGTCGCCAGCAGGTATTCGGCGCCGTCCTCGTGGCTGATGCGGGTGCCGGGACCGGCGAGACTCGCGAGATCGAAGTCCTTCGGTAGCGGCGCTGGCAGTGCCTGGCCGGCAAGGCTGCGCCCATCGATGCCCGCAGCGCGCGGCTTCTTCTGCACCAGGCGCAGGCCGGCGGCGACCTGCGGATAACGCGTCTCGAACTGACGCAGATCGACCCGGTCGCCGAGCAGGCGGCGGGGCGCGTTGTTGCGGTGCAGTCCGGGCGCCAGCTCGCACACCTCTGCGTCCTTGCCCGGCACGAAGGGCAGGCTGTGGGCGATCACGCGGCGCTCGGCCTTGTCCACCTCGAAGCCGGCGCAGGTCGCAGCGATGTCGATGCCGAATCGCACCCCCTGCGTCCAGGCACTGGCGATGAACTCGTCGATATCCAGCCGAATGCGGGTCTCGGCCGCGACTTCACCGTCGCCCGCGTTGCGGTAGAGCGGCTCGAACAGATAGGCCGCCTCGTCGCCGTCGATCAGTATGGTGCTGTACAGCGCGCGGCGTTCCGGTCGAAAGAAGGTGATGTCGGCGGCCAGCAGCACCTCTTCCGTCGCTTCGCGGTCAGGGTCGCTGGAGCTACCGTAGAGCAGCGACGCGAAACGGGCGTAGTCGAGGCCACGGAAATAGAGTCCGGTGTCGAAGACGCGATTGACGAAGTCGGCGAAGTCGGCTGCCGTTTCGAGTCGCGTCGGCTGCACGTAAAGCCCGTCGGCACGCTGCGCGATGAAGCGCGACAGGGCAATCTGCCCGGCTTCCAGATCGGCGAGGTTGCCGATGGCACTTTCCGGATGTTGTGGCATTCTGGCAGTCAGATCCCGGTCAATTTGCTGCGCCGCAACGCGGGCGCCTGCTCGTGCAAGCATCGCGGCCCAGGGCACGACCGTGTGGACTGCCTGTCGTCGGAGCCGTTGCCGTTAGCGTACCAGAAAGCGCTGCCCGCTACATGCCGTCCGGCGGCAGCGGTCTGCAGCACGTCCTGCCGCATTCCCCGGGGGCAGTGGACGGGCTCTAGAGCGCAGGCGCCAGCTGCGGCCTGGCAGCAGTCGGCTGACGGACGGCGAGCCCTGCGGGAGGCGTGTCAGCCATTGCACTCGACCAGCGTTATGCAGGTTGTCGAGCGAGCCCGAGCAATGTCGGCAAGAGCAGGACGGGCAGCGCTCCTCGAATCACCACCATCACGCCCGCGATCATGCATTGCTACCGTTGCGCCCCACTGCTTTCTGCGCTGTTTCTCGCCGCCTGCGTCAGCCTGCCTCCGGAAGGGCCTGGGGTCATGGCGCTGCCCGGATCCGGGCGGACTTTCGAGCAGTTCCGTCTTGACGACCAGCTCTGCCGGGCCTACGCCGCGCGCTCGCTCGGTCCGCAGACGCCGGAAGGCGCGGCCGTCGATGCGGCGGTCGGAAGCGCCGTCCTGGGAACGGCAATCGGCGCCGCCGTCGGGGCTGCGATCGACGGCTCCAGCGGCGCAGCCGTTGGTGCCGGCGTCGGCCTGCTCGCCGGCAGCGCCACGGGTGCCGCTGCCGGGAATGCATCGGCCTACGAGCTGCAGCGGCGTTACGACCAGAGCTATCTGCAGTGCATGTATGGTCGTGGCCACCGGGTTCCGGTCGTCGCTGGCTACCCGCTGCGGGCCGGCGGCGCTGGCGGTCCGCCGGCGGTGGCCCTGCCGCCGCCGCCACCGCCGCCGCGTGGAGCGCCACCACCGCCGCCTCCGCCAGCCGCAGCCGCGCCACTGCCGCCGCGCGGCGCGCCGCCGGCACCCCCGGCACCCCCGGCACGTTGAAGCGGCGCGCCGCTGGGCGACTTCTGGCGTAAACTGCAGCACCCGTCGCCACGAAAGCTCGAGCCATGTCCCGCTCCACCCTCAAACTGCCCGCAAAGACTGCCGCCGATGTCGCTGCCGGCGAAGCGAGTGGCCGTCCCCGGCGGCCGATTCGTGGGCAGGGGGCGGTGGTCAGACATGCTGGCCGGCGGCATTCCGAATCTGATGCACAGCCGGCTGCAGGCCAGCCGTTGCCACGGCCGGAACCGGTGGCGGCTTCGCCGCGGCGCTCTCCGGTGGCGCGGCCGGAGCTTCCGGATTTGGGACGGGATGTGGCGTTCGCCGGCAAGGCGAAGGACGCCCGCACGTCGCCGCCAGGAGCCGGACGTGGCGCCGGTGCATCGCCGCCAGAAGGGCGGGACGCACGCGGCGCCAGCGGCAGCAAGGCAGGCGGCGGCGCGGTGGCCGGCGGGCGGCCGCCCGGACCACTGCCGGACACGCCAAGGAAGCAGCATCCGCCACGCGGCGTGGCGCGCAGCACCGGCGCACGTGCCTGCCCACCGTCGCGGCCTGCGGCTTTGGCAGTGACCGCCAGCAACGGTATGACTGAACCGGGGACGAGGCCGGCGGAGCCTGCCGCCGAGCCGCCGCCGGGCGAGCCTGCGGTGGCCTCGGCTCACCCCGGCTTGGCCAGGGAGCCGCCGCGGCTGTCCAGGCGGGTCAGCCAACTGACGGGATGTTCACGCCGCGAGGCAGACGAATGGATCGAGAACGGCTGGATCAGCGTCGATGGCGTGGTGATCAGCCGCCTTGGCGCCCGCGTCAGCCCGAAGGCGACGATCGAGATCCGGGATGCGGCGAGCAAGCACCGCAGCGCGAGCGTCAGCATCCTGTTCCACAAGCCGACTCCTGCCGGCGATGCACTGGCGCCGACGGGGCGCGAGACCGCGGTTGGCCGCATCCGTGCCGACAATCGGTGGGTCGAAGATGACCCTGCACAGCGTTTCGTCCTCGCCCACCTGCGCGGGCTGGCACCGGCTGGCGCGCTCGACGCGAGCGCTGGCGGGATGCTGGTGTTCACCCAGGAGGGCAGCGTGGCGCGGCGTCTGGCGGGTGGCGATGCGCGCGTCGAGAAGGAGTACCACGTCCTGGTCGAGGGCGCGCTGGCGGCGGGCGGCATCGAGCGACTGCGGCATGGGCTGGTGCTGGACGGCATCCGCCTGCGGCCGGCCGACGTCTCGTGGCTCGCCGAAGACCGTCTGCGCATCGTCCTGCGCCAGAGCCTGCCCCGGCAGATCCCGCGCATGTGCGCGCTGCTGGGACTGCGCGTGCGCGAACTTCGCTGCGTGCGCATCGGCAGCGTCCCGCTCGGCAGGCTGCCGCCCGGCACCTGGCGCTACCTGCGCGCCGACGAGCGCTTCTGATCCGTCCGCCAGCGACGGTCGACGTCGCCGCGCTTGCGATCCGCGGCGGCTGCGGCTACCATCCGGGCGATCATGCCGTCTCCCGTTCGGCAGCACCCTTTCGCAGCAAGTCGTCAGGATTTGGAGGCAGCCATCATGCCCGACAAGCGCCCCCCCCGTGATCTCGCAGCCTGGCTCAGCCTGATCGCCAGCCAGGAGATTCCGGTCCTGCGACAGACCGTCCGCCGGCTCGACGAGGCGCGGCAGAACCTCGAGCGCGTCGGCGGTCGCGAAATCACCGAAATCGTGCTGCAGGATCCGCTGCTGGCGGCGCGTGTTCTCGCCTACATCCAGTCGGTCGGCAGCCGCCGCCTGCGCGGCGACATCACGAATATTGCCGGCGCGGTGATGATGCTCGGCGTCGAGCCGTTCTTTCGCGCCTTTGACCGACCGCAGACGCTTGAGGGCAGGCTTGGCGCGCAGCCGGCTGCCCTGCTCGGTGTCCTGCAGGTCGTCCTGCGCACGCAGCGGGCGGCGCGCTACGCCCATGAATGGGCCTTCGCCCGCCATGACATGAACGTCGAGGAGGTCGCCCTCGCGGCGCTGCTGCACGACACCGCGGAAATCCTTGTCTGGTGCACCGCGCCCGAGATGGCGATCGAGATGCGTCAGCGGCAGCAGGCCGACCACAGCCTGCGCAGCAGCGCGGTGCAGCAAGCCGTTCTCGGTTTTCCGCTGGCCGAACTGCAGCTCGCCCTATGTCACGCCTGGCGGCTGCCGGAGTTGCTGCTCACCATGATGGACGACGGCAATGCGTACCTGCCGCGCGTGCGCAACGTCAAGCTGGCGGTCGATCTCGCCCGCCATACGGCTGACGGCTGGGGCGACCCGGCGATCGCGGATGATCTGGACGCCGTGCAGGATCTGCTGCACATCAACCGCGAGACGCTGCTGCATCGTCTGCAGGTGCCACCGGCTGTGTTGCCGCGCTTGTTGGAAGACGAACGCGTGCCAGGTCGCACGGGGCTCTAGTTGGCGAACTCCGTCCGGCAACCCCCCCAGTTGCCGATGCCCCGCTGCCGGCTCTTTGCCGTCGTCTTCATCGAAGGATTCTGCTCGCTTGGCGCCGAAGTCATCGCCTTGCGCCAGATCATCCCGCACATGGGCAGTTCGATCGTCGTCACCGCGCCGACGATCGGCTTCTTCCTCCTCGCGCTCGCCCTCGGTTACCACGCCGGCGGCCGCGTCGCCGCCAGCTACCGCGCGGTCGTCGCGAGGAACTTCCTACTGGCCGCTCTGCTGATCGGCGTCGGGCTGTCCGGCGCCGCCGTCGATCTCGTCTTCACCGCGATCAACCCGCCGGAAATCGCCTATCTCCTGCTGATCGCCGGCGTACTCTGTCCCGTGGCCTGGCTGCTCGGGCAGACGGTGCCGATCCTCAGCAACCTGTTGCAGCACGAGCGCGTTGGCGAGGCGAGTGGCGAGGCACTCTACTACTCGACGCTCGGCTCCTTTCTCGGCTCGCTGTCCTTGTCGCTGCTGTTGATGCAGTGGCTGGGCGTCTCGGCTGCGGTTGCATTCTGCGCGCTGCTGCTGCTCGCCGGGCACGCCCTGCTGTGCGCACGCGCCTGGTCGGCTGCGCTCGTCGCGCTGCTGGTCGGCATCGCGACGGTGACGGCCAACGCTTGGCTGCGGCCGCAGATCGAGACTGCCTACGCGAGCTATGTGGTCGAAGCGGCTGCCTACGATGGCGCGATCGATGGCCGTGCGCTGCGCAACAACAATTCCTTCGCCTCGCTGATCGACGAATCCGAGCCGCCGCGCTACGCGCGCTACATCAGGCACATCCGCGGCATGCTCCTCGACGACCTGCAGTTTCGCGGGCGCCGGATCCTCGTCCTCGGTGCCGGCGGCTTCACCGCGTCACACCGTGAGCCCGAGAATCACTACACCTATGTCGACATCGACCCGGCGGTTCGCGACATTGCCGAGAAGCACTTCCTGCGCGAGAAGGCAAACGGCGATTTCGTGGCCGACGACGCGCGTCGCTTCGTCGGCCGCAGCGAGCAGCGCTTTGCCGCCGTCCTCGTCGATGTCTATGGCGCCCACTCGTCGATTCCGGGTCACCTGGTGACCCGCGAGTTCTGGCAGGCGACGCGCCGCGTCGTCGACCCGCAAGGCCTGCTGATCGCCAACCTGATCCTCGACAGCGCGCTCGCCACCCCCTATGCGCGCAACCTCCTGGCGACGATCGAGAGCGTCTACGGCCGCTGCGCGGTCGAAGTGCTGCAGAAGCGGCAGGTGCTGGCCAACGTCATCGTCACCTGTCGCCATGGCGACGAGCCGGAAGCGGCGCAACTGTTCACCGACGAGCGCAACCGCGCCGACTTCGACCTGGCGCGATCACGCTGAGCCGCTGCGGGAGAAAGGCCGCCGCCGAGCGACGAGCGTTACCCGCCTGCGCCGGCAGGCCGGGATTGGGCGACGGGCTCAGCCTTTGCTGCCGGCCGCTCGTGCAACTCGTGAGCGCCGTGGAAAACGGTGTGGTGGTCGTAGTCCCACGCGCCCTTCGCCCTGCAGTGGTCTATCGGCCGTCGCTATCCCTTGCGGCGGAGACGGCCTGTGGCGCCCGCGAGCGCGATGCCGAACAGTGCGAAGGTGGCCGGTTCGGGGACCACCTGCGCGCGCAGGGCGATGCCGTCGTTGATGCATTCCTCGAAGAAGTGGGCGGTGAATCCTCCGCGTGGCAGGGCCGACAGGTCGACAGAGAAACCGATCAACGGCGCGGTGCCCACCGCACCGGCGCCGAAATGGCCAAGATCGAGCCCGAGGTTGCCCAGGTCGACGGTGCTCAGCGCAATGATTCCCGAGACGAGCGTACCGCTCGCCATGTTCGCGTACATGTCGCCGTTGCCAAGGTAGTCGATGACGTTGGTCGGCGTGTCGAGATCGCCCATGCTCTTCTGGGGACGGCCGAAGCCGGCGTCGTAGTAGGCCTGCAGCGTGCTGTAGCCGCCATTCTGCGGCGAGGCGAGGTCAACCACGCTGATGTCTCTGAACAGGCCGAGCGTGGTGTTGCTGCCGCTGAGGTTGCCGAACGAGTCGTTGTGTTGGTTGAAGCGAATGCCGAACACTGCCGGGTCGGTGAACTTGCTCTGTACCTCTAGGTTGTGGGTTGAGAAGTTGAGGAACAGGTCACCGACTGCGACGCTTCCATTGCGGGCAGAGTATGGCGTGCCGGTCAACGGCATGTCGCCGCTGATGGCGAAATGACCCGTCTGCCCGATCTGCCGGAAGGCTAGCGCACGCTCCTCGAAGCCGGTTCCGCCCGAACCGTCGTTGAACGAGTCGATCGCGTAGTTCCAGCCGTTGTAGAGTACAGCGGCGTTGGCGTTGCCGGGAGCGATGGCCACGGTGGCGATGCCGGCCAGGCTGAGCAGCATCGCCGGCAGGAGGCGGCGCGCGCCGCCGGCGCCGGGGGGAGGGGGCGCCGCGGCTGGGGCAGTGGCTTGGGCCTTGCGGAAAGTCCTTTTGGTGGTATTATCCATTCAGTTGTCGGTTCCATGGTTGGTGGTGAGTAGGTGCGGGTCAGGCCGCCGGGCAGGGCAGTGGCGAGGTCAGTGCCAGAACCGGGTCACAGCTCCTGCGTGTCCGCGTGCGAGGCGGGCGCGGTGGTGGCTGTGTCGTCTGCGGCGATGCCGGCTGCGGTGCAGCGACTCGACTTGCGGGGGGAGTATCCGCCTGCAGGTCGAGGGGCTGTTATGAACTACCTCACGGCGGCCCGTTCATGCGCGGCAGGGACTGCTGCTGCGCTGGACGTGGCGGGGCGCCAGCGGTTTCCCCGTGGCGCCGCAAGCGTTGCCGCTCTCCCGTTTCCCAGCGCTGTCCGTTTGCCGGCAAGGCTTTTCCTTCAGTCGAACGGATGAACCCGTCTCGCCTCTTGCTGGTCGCAGTCGGCTGCAGCGTGCCGAGCCGCAGCGGCCGTACCGGTGGCGCTGCCTCCGGCATCGGGTGCCGGAGGCAGAAGGCGTGACGGCCGGTCGCGTGGGTCGGTGGCGGCGCGACGGCCACGGCGACTGCGGCCCTGCAGGCTCGACGCGCCTCGTCAGGCGGACCGGCCGGATCGCATCGGACTTGTTGCGGGGAATGCAGACGCTGCGGTCGAAACGGTGCGGCAGACGCGCGTTGGGCTCATCCGGTGCTGTCGCCCGTCGCCGGGCGCCGGCGCAGCGCTTGCGCGCCCTTGTGGCCGAGATGGCGCAGGAGCAGTCCGGGGGGCATGCGCAGCCACTGGTAGCGGCCGATTCCGATGCTCACCGCGATTTTTGCGTGCCATGGGTGGGTGTGGCTCGGGAAGTCGCGGCAGGGTGCAGCACCGGGAAGCGCTGTCCGTCAACGTCCTGCAGGTCAGCGAAGAGCAGCGTCCGGTCGGGTTGCAGGCGGCTGGTGACCAGGCTGATCGAGTGATCGACGTCGCCTTCCATCGGGTGCCGGGGAAGCGCATCGGCGGCAGTTCATGGCTCCATTTGCGGTAGTAGCGATCGGCGTAGTCATCCACAGCTTGAACCTGCCAGCCGGCGGCGAGCAGGGCGGCTTCGCTGCGCCGCAGATCATCGCGGCTGACCAGTAGGTCGACGTCCTTGGGCAGGCGACGGCGCGCCGTCGCGAGATCCTGGATGACGCAGGCGCCACCCTTGAGGACGGCGACGCGCACTTCGCGACGCAGTAGCCTGGCCAGAGCGCTCAGTTCCATGCGCAGCAACTGGGCGCGATACGGCGAATAGATGATCGCCGAATCGAGATGGCCACGGACGCAGTCGGGCACGGCAGCCAGGTGCCCCGCGTGCGACTGGATGCGCTGGGCGAGTACGCCAAGCAGCCTTGCCCGGCGTGCCAGGCCAATCAGGGTGTCCCAGTCTGCAGGTCGCGCACCCGTCCGGTTGCCGTCGCCGTCGAGGGTCCGCTACGCCGGGCTTCGCCCACCCTTGACCGCGCCCGCGACGCCCTCAACCCGCCAGAACGCCCGGCGCGAACGACTCACCGACTGACATTTGCCGGGCGAACGAAGAAAGCACCGACAACCCAAAGTCATCGAATCGACCGACCGAATTGACAGCAAATTTTGGACTTGACAGACAACGGCGGCGAATGCGGGTGCAATCGAAAGTGCGACTGTGGATCAGGCTGCCTGTTGTCGTCTGGATTGCCAATAGCTGTCCCACTCCTGGTTGGCACGGCAGACGCGCAGGGCCAGCATGTGCCTGGCGTTTTTCAGTTTCCACCAGGCGCCGGCCCGCTTGAGGCGGTCCTGGATGACGTAACGGTGTGCGCTTTCGACTTCGCCGGACTCTATTGGCAGCTTGGCCATGAGCGCGTCTCGATAGTTGAACTGCCCCGGCGAATGCGAATGGCAGACGATGGAATGCTCGCTCCGGGGTGTCATCCAAGTACAGTGCCAACGCTTCGCGGGGCGGAGGCGCTGGGTCATTGGTGGGCGGTATGACTCGGCGGCGGAATGTAGACCAACGACCCGCGGCAGACTGGTGACACTGAAATGACAGGGCAGCGACCAACCAATCAACGACAAGGTTGATAGTCAATTTGATGGTCGTTCCCATGGCGAAACAGCATTACGTTTAATAAACAATGTGTTGTTCGCTGTTTCTGGCGGAAGCGGTGAGATTCGAACTCACGAACGGTTGCCCGTTGCCGGTTTTCAAGACCGGTGCAATCGACCACTCTGCCACGCTTCCCGGGCGACGCTGTAGGGCATTGCCGGCTGGCCCGAACGAAACGGGTGCCGCCTTGCGTCTGCGATGGCGCGGATCATAGCACGGCGCAGCCCGGCAGGCGCTTCCTCGTCGGCACGCGTCGACACGCGCAAGCCATCGACGGCGCGGCCGCAGCGCCAGTCACGGCCGTCACGGGCCGTCACGATTGAAACTTTCCCAATCTTTCGCTAGTCTTAGCCGCGTAACCGCATTTCGTCACTCAGGAGGAAGACCATGCAACCCCAGTACCAGATGAGCGCGCAGCAGACTGCGACCCTGTCGCTGCAACAGAACCGCGTCCTGCGCAACACCTTCATGCTGCTTGCGCTGACCATGGTGCCGACGGTCATCGGCGCTCTGGTCGGCGTGCAACTGCAGTTCTCATTCCTCGCCGGCAGTCCTTTCTTGTCGTTCATGCTCTTTCTCGGCATCGCCTTCGGCTTCATGTGGGGCATCGAGCGCACCAAGAACAGCGGCATGGGAGTCGTGCTGCTGCTGGCCTTCACCTTCTTCATGGGGCTGATGCTGTCGCGCATCCTGCAGGTGGCGCTGGGCTTCAGCAATGGCGGTTCGCTGATCGCCATGGCGGCCGGTGGCACCGGTGTGATCTTCTTCTCGCTCGCCGGTGTGGCGACGGTGACGAAGAAGGACTTCAGCTTCATGGGCAAGTTCCTGTTCATCGGCATGATCGTTGTCCTGCTGGCAGCGGTGGCCAACATTTTCTTCCAGATTCCGGCGCTCTCGCTGACCATCTCGGCGGTTGCCGTGTTGGTGTTCTCCGCCTACATCCTGTACGACATCAGCCGCATCGTCACCGGCGGCGAGGACAACTACATCTCGGCGACGCTGGCGGTGTATCTCGACATCTACAACGTGTTCGTCAGCCTTTTGAACCTGCTGATGGTCTTCAGCGGCGATCGCGACTGAGCCGCGAAGCTCGCCAGCAATGGGGCGGCTGCGGCCGCCCCTTTTCGTGGTGCGCCCAGCATGGGCGCACTCTTGTGGGTGGAAGTCCCACCGTAAGTTGATCACAGCGAGCGAAGCGAAGCGCAACTGCATAAGGGTGACTGAGTGTGGGAAGGAAGCGTGGAGCGAGGCTGCGAGCCGATGAACAAGAATCGGATAGAAGGCGCTGCCGAGCAGGCCGAGCGGGCCATGGGCCGCGAAGCTCTCGTGATCAAGGCGAAGCGGCGTAGATCCGGCGGTTGTGCAGCGAAGGAGTGCGTACTTACCTGGGGAGATCTCGCCTCATGGCTGAAAGGCCGACGGTGCCAAGCCGGAGCGAGAAGTCAGCAGAGGCCATAGTAGCTGCCGGCAAGGGGCGAAGGGCCGAACGAGTAGGAGGGCCGACGGCCATGTTGCTTGGAAGTGCAGTGCATCAGACGCTCGGGCAACCGGGGCGCAAGGCGGGAGGGCGAGGTGAAGCCAAGCCCGAAGCGTTGCGTGATGAAGCACGGCCGGCGCAACGGGGACTTGAAGGTTCAGGACGAGATGACCTGCTCACGCAGGCGCTCGCGAGAGCGAACATGGTGATGGCGTGGAAACGCGTCAACGCCAATCGCGGCAGTGCTGGGGTGGATGGACGGACGATTGCCGAGACGGCGGCGTACCTGAGAACGCATTGGCCCCGGATTCGGGAGGCGTTACTGAACGGCAGTTACCGGCCTGAGCCGGTGCGGCGCGTACAGATTCCGAAGACCGGTGGCGGGCGGCGGGAATTGGGGATTCCGACGGTGACGGGTCGGCTGATCCAGCAAGCCCTGCTGCAGGTTTTGCAGCCGATGATTGATCCGACGTTCTCCGAATACAGCTTCGGCTTCCGACCGGGACGCCGTGCGCACGACGCCGTGCTCACTGCGCGGCGCTGCGTGCAGGACGGCTACCGGGTGGTGGTCGACGTGGACTTGGAGAAGTTCTTGGATACGGCTTCACAATGCCCCCTGGTTCATGAGGTGTGGGAAAAGAGGTCGGGTGTATCCTCTATCACTCGGATTCGTAAACCTTTTCTGCGTCCTTGGCAGACATGGACGGCTTCCAGTTCGCCCCGCTTGACACGCTGCAACACCGTCTGTCGTGAGACGCCGAGGCGCTTGGTGGCCTCTTGCATCACCACGTAGCCTTCAGGAGCGCCCTCGACAAACTGCTGGACCAGCGCATCGGACAGGCGAATCTGCCAGGGCGCGCCGGGTGTGACCTGCTCGCCGACGACAAATCCGTCGTTGACCCAGCGATGGAGCGTCGAGGGTGCCATGTTCAGGACAACGGCGGCCTGTTTGATGCTCAGAAGCTCACCCACAGGCGGGTGTGCGGGGGGCTCGTAGCGCGGAATGTGCCACTGCCGGCGGGTATTGCCGACCAGGTTGGCGGTAAAGGGCAAGCCCCGTGCCGTCGTTCGGCCTTGCCGATTGAGAATGCCGGCGATGACACCGTCGGGGTGGCGAGCTGCCAAGCGGCGCAGGAGCGCCAAGGTCTCTTCATCGGTGCGAACGGTGGCCGGGCGAGAGCGCGGCAAATGGACATCCATTTCGGTCAATCGGCCGCCGCGCCAGCGCAGGGTCAGATGAGCCCGATAGTCGTCGCGGAAAACGGCGATACTAAGCCATAAACAACTGCAGTTCATATTGTACGAGCGCAGTCCGGATGCCTAAAAAACCCTCGCACGATCTCTGGGA
>NZ_JAMTDQ010000079.1 GCF_023806635.1 Accumulibacter sp. | reverse complement strand
TGGTCGTCGATCAATCGCTGATCGGCGGCGTCAAGATTGTCGTTGGCGACCAGGTGCTCGATACCTCCGTCCTCGGAAAGATCGAGAGCCTGCGGTTGGCGCTCAAGAATTAGGAGAATTTCCATGCAGTTGAATCCTTCCGAAATCAGCGAACTGATCAAGAGCAAGATCGAGAATCTTGCGATCAGCGCCGATCTGCGCACCCAGGGCACCGTCGTCTCGGTGACCGATGGCATCTGCCGTGTTTACGGCCTGACCGACGTCATGCAGGGTGAAATGCTCGAGTTCCCGGGCAACACCTTCGGCATGGCGCTCAACCTCGACCGCGATTCGGTCGGCGCCGTCGTCCTCGGCGAATACGACCAGATCAGCGAGGGCGATACCGTCAAGACGACGGGCCGCATTCTCGAGGTGCCCGTCGGACCGGAGCTCCTCGGCCGCGTGGTCAACTCGCTCGGGCAGCCGATCGACGGCAAGGGTCCGATCAACGCCAAGCTGACCGACAAGATCGAGAAGGTAGCCCCCGGCGTCATCTGGCGCAAGTCGGTTTCGCAGCCGGTGCAGACCGGCCTCAAGTCGATCGACGCCATGGTGCCGATCGGCCGCGGCCAGCGCGAACTGATCATCGGCGACCGGCAGACCGGCAAGACCGCGGTTGCCGTCGATACGATCATCAACCAGAAGGGCCAGGATCTCATCTGCATCTACGTTGCGGTCGGTCAGAAGGCCTCGACGGTCGCCAACGTCGTTCGCAAGCTCGAAGAGAACGGCGCCATGGAGTACACCATCATCGTCGCCGCAACCGCTTCCGAGTCGGCAGCGTTGCAGTACATCGCGCCCTACTCGGGCTGCACGATGGGCGAGTACTTCCGCGATCGCGGCCAGGATGCGCTGATCATCTACGACGACCTGACCAAGCAGGCGTGGGCCTACCGCCAGGTCTCGCTCCTGCTGCGCCGGCCGCCGGGTCGAGAGGCCTATCCGGGTGACGTCTTCTACCTGCACTCGCGCCTGCTCGAGCGCGCGGCGCGCGTTTCGGCCGATTGGGTCGAGCGCTTCACCAACGGCGAGGTCAAGGGCAAGACCGGCTCGCTGACCGCCCTGCCGGTCATCGAAACCCAGGCGGGCGACGTATCCGCATTCGTGCCGACGAACGTGATCTCGATCACCGACGGCCAGATCTTCCTCGACACCGACCTCTTCAATGCCGGTATCCGTCCCGCCATCGACGCCGGCATCTCGGTCTCCCGGGTTGGCGGTGCGGCGCAGACGAAGGTCATCAAGAAGCTCGGCGGTGGCGTGCGCCTGGCGCTTGCCCAGTATCGCGAACTCGCGGCGTTTGCCCAGTTCGCCTCCGATCTCGACGAGGCCACCCGCAAGCAGCTCGACCGGGGCCGGTTGGTGACCGAGCTGATGAAGCAGCCGCAGTATTCGCCGCTCACCATCTCCGAGATGGCGATCACGCTGCATGCGGTCAACAAGGGCTACTTCGACGACCTGGATGTCAAGAAGGCGCTCGCCACCGAGAAGCAGATGCACGGTTTCGTCAAGCAGAAGTACCCGGACCTGATCACGAAGATCGAGACGAGCAAGGATCTTGATGCCGACGCCGAGCAGAAGCTGAGCAAGGCGATCGAGGAATTCAAGGCCACTCTGGCCTGATCGAGCGAGGAGATCGCCATGCCCAGCGGCAAGGAAATCCGCACCAAGATCAAGAGCGTCGAGAGTACGCGCAAGATCACCAAGGCCATGGAGATGGTGGCCGCGTCCAAGATGCGCAAGGCGCAGGACAGGATGCGGGCCGCCCGCCCCTATGGCGAGAAGATCCGTGTCGTTGCCGGCAATCTTTCGCACGCCCTGACCGACTACCGGCACCCCTTCCTCACCGTGCGCGAGCAGGTGAAGTCGGTCGGCCTGATCACCATCACCTCCGACAAGGGACTCTGCGGCGGCCTCAATACCAACGTGTTGCGCCTCGCCCTGGCCAAGATGAAGGAGTGGGACGCCGAAGGCAAGAAGTTGCGGGTGACGGCGATCGGCAACAAGGGCCTCGGCTTCATGCAGCGTGCCGGCGCCAACATCGTTTCGCAGCTCACCGGACTCGGCGATACCCCGCACCTGGAGCGGCTCATCGGCCCGGTCAAGGTGCAGCTCGATGCCTACATGAAGGGCGAGATCGACGTTCTCTACATTGGTTTCACGCGTTTCATCAACACCATGAAGCAGGAGCCGACGCTCTACCAGCTGTTGCCACTGGCGGGTGATCTGGTCGGCGGCCCGGGCAACCGCTGGGACTACCTCTACGAGCCCGATGCCAAGACGGTGATCGACGATCTTCTCGTGCGCTACGTCGAGGCGATGATCTATCAGGCCGTCGCCGAGAACATGGCGTCCGAACAGAGCGCCCGCATGGTTGCGATGAAGTCGGCATCGGACAACGCGAAGAACGTCATCGGCGAGCTCAAGCTGGTTTACAACAAGGCCCGCCAGGCAGCGATTACCAAAGAGCTTTCGGAGATCGTCGGCGGCGCAGCGGCTGTCTGACCACGGATAATCAGTTTATTGTTTAGGGATACGACGATGAGTCAAGGAAACATTGTTCAGTGTATCGGCGCCGTGGTGGATATCCAGTTCCCGCGTGACGCAATGCCCAGGATTTACGACGCGCTCGAGCTCGACAAGGCGGAAGAGTCGGACATGTGCGAAGCCGATCTGGTCTTCGAGGTGCAGCAGCAGCTCGGCGACGGCATCGTCCGCACCATTGCCATGGGGTCGTCGGATGGACTGCGCCGCGGCATGAAGGTGAACAACACCGGCAGCGGGATTTCCGTGCCGGTAGGCGACGCGACCATCGGCCGGATCATGAACGTCCTCGGGCGGCCGATCGACGAGGCGGGCCCGATCGCCACCGACGAGCGGCGCGAGATCCACCAGTTGGCACCGAAGTTCGACGAGCTGTCGCCGTCGGTCGACCTGCTGGAGACCGGCATCAAGGTCATCGACCTCGTCTGCCCCTTCGCCCTCGGTGGCAAGGTCGGCCTCTTTGGCGGCGCCGGCGTCGGCAAGACCGTCAACATGATGGAGCTGATCAACAACATCGCCAAGCAGCGTTCGGGTCTCTCGGTTTTTGCCGGCGTTGGCGAGCGGACGCGTGAAGGCAACGACTTCTATCACGAGATGAAGGAGTCGAACGTGCTTGACAAGGTGGCGATGGTCTTCGGCCAGATGAACGAGCCGCCCGGCAACCGCCTGCGCGTCGCACTGACCGGCTTGACCATGGCCGAGCGTTTCCGCGACGACGGCCGCGACATCCTGTTCTTCGTCGACAACATCTATCGCTACACGCTGGCCGGTACCGAGGTCTCGGCGCTGCTCGGCCGGATGCCTTCTGCCGTGGGCTATCAGCCGACGCTGGCGGAAGAGATGGGGCGCCTGCAGGAGCGGATCACCTCGACCAAGGTCGGTTCGATCACGTCGATCCAGGCCGTCTATGTGCCTGCCGACGACCTGACCGATCCGTCGCCGGCCACCACCTTCCTGCACCTCGACTCGACCGTCGTCCTGTCACGCGACATTGCCTCGCTGGGTATCTATCCGGCCGTCGATCCGCTCGACTCGACCTCCCGCCAGCTCGATCCGCAGGTCGTCGGCGAAGAGCACTACGCGGTCGCGCGTGCGGTCCAGATGACGCTGCAGAAATACAAGGAACTGCGTGACATCATCGCCATTCTCGGCATGGACGAGCTGTCACCCGAGGACAAGCTGGCGGTATACCGGGCACGCAAGATCCAGCGCTTCCTGTCGCAACCATTCCATGTTGCCGAGGTCTTCACCGGCTCGCCGGGCAAGTTCGTTCCGCTCAAGGACACGATCAAGGGCTTCAAGATGATCGTCGACGGCGAGTGCGACAACATCCCCGAACAGGCCTTCTACATGGTGGGTGGCATCGAGGAGGTCTTCGAGAAGGCCAAGACCCTTTAAGGCGCCGATCGGGCAACGTCGCGCCACCAGCTTTCGGCCGGCGGCGGGACACAGCAAGGAACTACCATGGCAATCAGAGTACACGTTGATGTCGTCAGCGCCGAGGAACTGATCTTTTCCGGCCAGACCGATTTCGCTGTCTTCCCCGGCGAGGCCGGCGAGCTGGGCATCTACCCGAAGCACACCCCGTTGCTGACGCGCATCAAGCCCGGCACAGTCCGTCTGAAAGTCCCGGACCGCGATGAGTACGAACTGGTATACGTTTCGGGAGGCATGCTGGAAGTCCAGCCGGAACTGATTACCGTGCTGGCCGACACGGCAATCCGGGCGCACGACCTGGACGAAGCAAAGGCGGCGGAGGCCAAGCGTCGGGCCGAGGAGGCACTGCGCGATCGTACCTCGGGGATCAATCTGGCGACGGCGGAAGCGGAACTGGCACAGGCGGTCGCCCAGTTGCAGGCCATCAAGAAACTGCGCAACCGTCATTAGCAGCTGCTGTCGGCGACAGCAGCCAGCAGGGCAGGGGCAGCCGTCACCGCGGCTGCCCTTTCTTCGTCACGGGGTCTGGCGGCTCGCTTCCAGCCTGCTCAACCTCTTCTCCAGGCGCGCGAGGTCGTCACGAAGCAGATCGACCTCGTCGCAGAAACCCTGGATGTCGCGTCGGCTGGCGATCTCCGCCGCTTCCTCGGTCAGGTACTCGGCGACCGCGCCCGCCAGCCTGCTTGTCGCCTGCCAGTGCCAGCGGGCGACGTGTCCGGCGAGCTGCAGGCCGCGACGGGCAGCGATGTCGCCGACCAACTGCGACAGATCCTCCTCGATATCCCAGCGCAGGTTGCCGAACACCTGGCTCAGGGTCTGCGCCAGATCGGCCGAGCCGGCGATCGTCGCCGCCGCGAACACCGCAGCCCGGTCGCCAAGAAGCCGTGCCGGAGTGTCTGCGGGAAGTTCGATGCTGACCGTTGCGACCGTCGCGACCGTCGCGCTCGTTCCGGCCGCGTCGCGTTGCAGCAGCCCCCGCTCGTCTATGACCACCCGCAGGAACTCTCGTCCACCAAGGCGCAGGCTTGCGGACTTGCCGACAAATGCGGCAAGGCGTTCGCGTGCCCAGTCGTCCGTTTCCAGCAGGTGGTTGGCGAAAGGCAGCACGACCGGGGCGATCATCGCGCGGCGGCCAGCTTCAGAACCTGAAGCCGCGATGCAGCGCCACGACACCAAGGGCAAGGTTGAAAAATTCGACGTTTTCCAGTCCGGCCCGCTCCATCAGTGCCTTGAGAGCCTGCTGGTCGGGGTGAACACGAATCGACTCGGCCAGGTAGCGATAGCTCGCCTCGTCACCGGTGACCATCTGGCCAAGGCGCGGAATCAGCTTGAAGGAGTAGAAATCGTAGGCTGGGGCCATTGGCTTCCAGACCTGGGAAAACTCGAGCACGAGCAGTCGTCCGCCGGGGCGCAGCACGCGCCGCATCTCGGCCAGCGCCACGTCCTTGTGGGTCATGTTGCGCAGACCGAAGGCGACCGTCACGCAATCGAAGTGCTCATCCGGGAACGGCAGCCTCTCGGCATCACACTGCGCCACGGCAACGATGAAACCCTTGTCGGCCAGGCGATCGCGGCCACGAGCCAGCATGGCGTGGTTGATGTCGGTCAGCCACACCTCGCCTTCGCCAGACAGCCTCCGGGCGAATGCCAGCGACAGGTCGCCGGTCCCTCCGGCAACGTCGAGTATGCGCCAGCCGGGGCGGACGCCACTCCTGGCGATCGTGAACGCTTTCCAGAGGCGGTGCAGGCCGGCCGACATGAGGTCGTTCATCAGGTCGTAGCGCTCGGCGACCGAATCGAAGACATCCGCGACGTGCCGGGCCTTCTGGTCTTCGGCGACCTCCTGGAACCCGAAGTGGGTCATGCTCTTGTCGCTGCTCATCACCGCGTCCCGGAACGTGCTCGTCGTCAGGATTTCCGGCAGCCGCCAGTTGCCTTGACGGACCGTGCAGCGGGCTGCGCCGCGTCATCGCGGCTCGCGCCGGCGAGTCGCAGGCGATCCAGGTAGCCTTGCCATAGCGTGTCATGATTCCTGCCCAGGTCATACAGCAGATCCCACGAATACAGTCCGCTGTCGTGCCCGTCGGAGAAGACCGGCCGGATGGCGTAATTGCCGACCGCCTCGACTCGCTCGATGTCCACCATACGCTTGCCGACCTGCAGGACCTCCTGCCCCTGTCCATGGCCGCGTGCCTCCGCCGACGGCGTGAAGACGCGCAGGAACTCGTAGCTCAACCGGAAGCACTCGCCGCCATCGAAGCTCAGTTCAAGCAGGCGCGACTTCTGGTGCAGCTTGATCTCGGTCGGGATTCTGGTACTTGCGTCCAGGCCAGCCATGGCGGTCTCGGTGAGGATTGACGACGCCACATGATAACGCAAAAGCGGCGCACCGGCCGCAGTGGAACGCCAGCGGCGGCCGGATCGAGGCGTCGCCGGCAAACCTCAGGTCGGTGGGCCGCTGCCCGTCGCTGCTAGAAGGCGACGAAGCTGACCCGCTCGAAATCCGGGCCGTCGCCGACCACGTGTTGCAGCCGTACGCGCGTCAGTCCTTCGTCGTAGACTTCGAGCACCCGTTGTGGGCGATACCAGCCACGGGGAATGATCAGCGTCGGCTCCGAACCCATCGCCGGCAGCGCCGGCAGGAGGAAGGCACGGCTGAAGAGCGCGGATGCATCGGCATCGATGCCCAGCATGCGGGCGGCGATGGCCCGGGGCCTGCCGGGCAGGGCTGCGACCCCGACCGTCAGGCTGTCATCGCTCTCCTGCATCAGCCAGACGACCTGCGCCAGCAGATAGGAGTGGCCATCATGGGGACAAAGGGCAAGCAACTGGCCTCCCTCGATCCTCGTGCCAGCGAGCGAGCGCAGCATGCGGAAGCCGTTGGCGCACTGGTCGACAACCGTCCAGTTGTCGAGGTGGAGCCCCAACTGGGACTGACGGACCTCGAGAACCTGGGTCGGGTCCAGCATGTGACGAAAGGCGAAAAGGTTGTCGAAATCCTGGCGTGAATAGGTGTTGCCACTGTCCGGCTGACTGAACTCGCTGCCCGAGATGTGGAAGTGCATGCCGACGAAGCCGGTACACACCCTGGCGGTACCTGCGGCATCGTGTCGACGGAAGCGGCGCCCGGAGCGCATCAGGCACCACGGCCGATAGAGCCGGTTGAGGAGACGCTGGCACTGTCCGGTACTGCAGTCTTCACCAAGCCCAAGTTGTGCCGGTGCCATGCGCTGCTGCAGTTGCGTCCTGGCGGCGCTGATCTGCATCGCCAGGCGAGAGCTGTCGAGGCGGCGGATGTGGTCGGTGACCTGGCCACCGACCGGGCTCCGCAGGCCGCCATCGTGCATCAGATCGACCACCAGCGCCGGAAGTGGCTCACCCGCGACAGGTGGCTGCAGACTGACCAGTGGTGCCCAACTGTTTGCCCAGCGGCGCACGAGACCGAGATCGACGGCGGAGAGGCTGTAGGGGCCGGCGAGTTCGAGCAGCAGCAGGGCGACGGTGGCCGCCATGCAATGCGTGCTGCGCCCATGGCAATCGAGAGAATCGGCGACCGGCAGGGTCGCGATGCCCCATTCCTCGGCGCTGGCGTAGTAGCCGTGGAGGTTCAGCCACAAGCCTGCCGGCAATTGTCGGCGGGCGCGAAAGTGCTCGGTGATGGCCATGCCGGTGTAGTAGATGCAGCGATGCAGGATCAACGCCAGGCGTTCGGCCTGCGCAGCGCTGTCGCCGGGACCCTGCAGTTGCGCGCAGTGGGCGTAGGCGCGAGCGGCCTTGAGCCAGGTTCCGACCACTTGCCGGAAGGCTTCCTCCTCGCTGCGACCGAGCGGCAGCGCCTTGTTCGTGTAGCGGCGCGCGAGTTCCTCCTCGATGAAGCAAAGCGAGATGCGCGTCTGCTCGAGGAGTTGCAGGTACACTTCGGCAGCCGGGGGGCTCTGCAACAGGCTGTCGAGGAAGTGGTTGATCTCGCACTCGGCGCGCTCGGAGTTGGCCAGGGGAAGGCGGGAAAGAAGCTCGAAGCCGCTTTGCAGGTCGGCAATCCTCATTCCTGCTCGGGCTTCCGCGAGGGCTGCATTCATGATGTCCTCCTCTTTCTCTTCCATGAAGCCAAGACTAGCGGGTGCGTAGTGCGTGGATGATCTGGTCCGCCAGGTGACGACCGTCGACCTCGCGGCGGTGCGGCGCCGGCGCGCGCTGCGGCGTTGCCCAGACCGGCTGCGGAAAGTGCGGGTCATCCCGCCAGCGTGGAATCACGTGCCAGTGCAGATGCGGCGTCATGTTGCCGAGGCTCGCGAGATTGATCTTGTCGGGCTGGTACAGGGCGCGAATCGCCTTCTCGACGCCAAACAGCACGTGCATCAGCCTTATCCGCTCATCTTCACTGAGATCAGTCATCTCGCGCACATGGCGGTTGAGGATGACGCGGCAGAAGCCGGGGTAGTCGGGATCACCGACGGCTACGACGCGACACAGCTCGCTCTCCCAGATCACCTCTCCGCCTGGTGATTGGCATAGCTCACAATCCTCGATACGGTGTTCAGCCACCTGCAGACTCCTCGTCGATCACGCGGCGCTTCTGCGCCCGTTTGAGGCGAACGATACGCACGCGGGTGGACCAGCGTTAGGAAATAGGTCACGGACGGGGAACCGACAGACGCAAGCCTGTGGCAAACGTCACGAGTCGTCGCGCATCGAGCCCTGCCCGGTGAGCCGACGTCGCCGCGTGTGCGCCCGCACCCGCTGGCTAGACGAGAACCCGTTCGATGCCGCCATCGCTGGCGGCACTGAGGTAGCGCGCCATCCAGTCCTCGCCGAGCCGGCGGCGGACGATCTCGACGACGATGTAGTCGGCGACGGTGTCGGCGTCGCCGTTGTATCGCGACAGTCCCTGCAGGCACGAAGGGCAGGCCGTCAGGATCTTGACCTCGCCACTGAAACCCGTACCGCGCAGCCTGGCGGCAGCCTTCTCGATCTCTTCCTGCTTGCGGAAGCGGACCTGCGTCGAGACGTCCGGGCGCGTCACCGCCAGCGTACCGGACTCGCCGCAGCAGCGCTCGGACAGTTCGACTGCCTGGCCCAGCAGCTGGTTGACCACCTTGATTCCCGGCATCGTGCGCATCGGCGCATGGCACGGGTCGTGGTACAGGTAGCGGCTGCCGCTGATCCCGGCGAGCCGGATACCCTTTTCGAGGAGATACTCGTGAATGTCGAGCAGGCGGCAGCCGGGGAAGATCTGCTCGAAGTGATACTTCTCGAGCTGGTCCATGCAGGTGCCGCAGGAGACGATGATGGTTCTGATATCCAGGTAATTCAGCGTGTTGGCGACGCGATGAAAAAGCACCCGGTTGTCCGTCGTGATCCGGCGGCCCTGGTCGGCTTCGCCGGCCGCCGTCTGTGGATAGCCGCAGCACAGGTAGCCCGGCGGCAGGACGGTCTGGGCGCCGATCTCCCAGAGGATCGCCAGCGTCGCCAGTCCGACCTGTGAGAACAGACGCTCCGAGCCGCAGCCCGGGAAATAGAAGACCGCCTCGCCGTCGTAATCGGCGGCGGCAAGTCTTCGCGGGTCACGGATGATCGGCACGATGCGCTGGTCCTCGATGTCCAGGAGCGCACGCGCCGTGCGCTTCGGCAAACCGGAGGGCATCGGCTTGTTGATGAAATGAATGACCTGCGAACGCAGCGTTGGCGTGCCGACTGTCGTTGGCGGCTGTCGCGTCTGGCCGCGCAGCAGCCCCAGCCAGACCGCGCCGCGGTGTGCCAGCCGCTGCGCCCGGTAGCCCCAGTCGATCATCAGCTTGCGCACGAGCTTGATCGTCACCGGATCCTGCAGCGTCAGGAAAGCCATTGCCGCCGCCTTGGCGGGAACGAACTTCTTTCGTCCCTGTTCGCGCAGCAGGTTTCGCATGCCGATCGAGACGTCGCCGAAGTCGATGTCGACCGGACAGGGGTTGACGCACTTGTGGCAGATGGTGCAGTGGTCGGCGACGTCGCTGAACTCGTCGAAATGCCGCAGCGAGACGCCGCGGCGAGTCTGTTCCTCATAGAGAAAGGCTTCGATCAGCAGCGAGGTTGCCAGGATCTTGTTGCGTGGCGAGTAGAGGAGGTTGGCGCGCGGGACGTGCGTCGAGCACACCGGTTTGCACTTGCCGCAGCGCAGGCAGTCCTTGACCATCGCCGCGATGTGGCCGATCTCGGATTGTTCCATGATCAGCGATTCGGTTCCGAGCAGCGAGAACGAAGGGGTGTACGCCCGCGCCAGGTCGCCGCCCGGAAGGAGTTTGCCCTGGTTGAAGTGACCGGCGGGATCGACCCTCGACTTGTAGTCGCGAAAGGGCTGCATCTCCGCTTCACTGAGGAACTCGAGCTTGGTCATGCCGATCCCGTGCTCGCCGGAGACGACGCCATCGAGCTCGCGCGCGAGGTGCATGATGCGTTCGACGACCGTGTAGGCCGCCTGCAGCATCTCGTAATCATCCGAGTTGACCGGTATGTTGGTATGCACGTTGCCGTCGCCGGCGTGCATGTGCAGGGCGACGAACAGGCGGCTGCGCAGGACCCGGCGCTGGATCGTCGCGATCTCGTCGAGCACCGGGCGATAGACCAGCCCGTCGAAGATTCCCGCGAGCTGCGGCCTGAGCTCTGTCTTCCACGAAACGCGCAGCGAGTAATCCTGCAGGCGATGGAACAGCGTTGGCGCCGGCGCCTGGTTCTGCAGCGGTCCGACAGAGATGCCCAGCCTGCCGAACTGCTCTTCCGCTGTCGTCAGCGGCAGGTCGAGGTGGTCGAACAGCCATTGCCAGCGGTCGCGCACGCCGCTGACCGCCTCCAGTGCCGCCGCACGCCGCTCGCCGACCAGTGCCTCCGCGTCCAGCGCGGCGTCGCCCTGATGCAGCGGCAGGCTGCCGCGCAGGAAGCGCTCCAGCGCATCGCACAGCGCCAGCTTGTTGCGCAGCGACAGCTCGATGTTGATGCGCTCGATGCCGTCGCAGTATTCACCCATGCGCGGCAGTGGAATGACCACGTCCTCGTTCAGCTTGAAGGCGTTGGTGTGGCGGGAGATGGCAGCCGTGCGCGCGCGGTCGAGCCAGAACTTGCGCCGTGTTTCGCCGTCGACGGCGATGAAACCCTCGGCGCCACGCAGGTTGCACAGGCGCACGACCTCCGACGCGGCGCGCATCACGGCCGCTTCATCGTCACCGACGAGGTCGCCCAGCAGTACCATCTTCGGTCGCCCGGCCGTCTCCGCGCGGCGTTTGGCCTTGGTGGCGTAGCCGACGGCGCGCAGGTAGCGCTCGTCGAGGTGCTCGAGACCGGCCAGCAGGACGCCGCTTCGTCTGCCGGCGCCGTCCGGCTTGAAGTGATCGGTGATCTCGACGATCGCCGGCACGGCTTCGCGGACCTGGCCGAAGAATTCGAGGCAGACGGTCCGCGTGTGTCGCGGCATCCGATGCAACACCCAGCGTGCGGCGACGATCAGGCCGTCGGTTCCCTCCTTCTGCACGCCCGGCAGACCGGCGAGGAACTTGTCGGTGACATCCTTGCCGAGGCCGCTGCGGCGAAACTGCCGCCCGGGCACCGTGAGGATTTCGGGTTCGCCATGCGGGGTGCGCCCGTCGCGTCGCAGGCGCCTGATCTCGAAGCGGACCGATTCCTGCTCGTGGATCTTGCCCAGGTTGTGATCAAGGCGGGTGATCTCCATTTCGTGCCCGGTGGCGTCGACCATTTTCCACCAGGCCAGATTGTCCAGGGCGGTGCCCCAGAGTACGGCCTTCTTGCCGCCGGCGTTCATCGCGATGTTGCCGCCGATGCACGAGGCTTCGGCCGACGTCGGGTCGACGGCGAAGACGTGGCCGGCAGCAGCGGCGGCTTCGGCGACGCGGGCGGTGACGACTCCGGCGCCGGTGCGGATCGTCGCGCACGGCCTGTCGCAGCCGGGCAGCGTCAGCTCGTCGACGGCGCCGAGGTCGATCAGCTTCTCCGTGTTGATGACGGCGGCGAGTGGGGTCAGGGGAATCGCGCCACCCGTGTAGCCGGTGCCGCCGCCACGCGGGATGATGCTCAGGCCGAGCTCGATGCAGTCACGCACCAGCGGTGCGATCTCCGCCTCGCTGTCCGGATGGAGGACGACAAAAGGATACTCGACGCGCCAGTCGGTGGCGTCGGTCACGTGCGAGACGCGCGCCAGCCCATCGAAGGCGATGTTGTCGCGGCGCGTGTGCCTCGCCAGGACGCGGGCGGCCCGGGCACGCAGCCGGGCCGTCCCGGCGAAGTGCTGCTCGAAGTCGTCTACCGCCTTGCCTGCGGCGACCAGCAACTGCTGGACGCGGCTGTTGCCGTGGCGGCGCTTTTCGATCTCGCGCAGGCGATGGCGCAACGCCTCGACCAGCGCCTTGCGGCGTGGGCGACTCGCCAGCAGATCGTCCTCGAGGTACGGGTTGCGCTGCACCACCCAGATGTCGCCGAGCACCTCGTAGAGCATGCGTGCCGATCGGCCGGTGACCCGCTCGGCGCGCAGCTGGTCGAGCAGCGACCACATTTCTTCGCCGAGCAGGCGAATGACGATCTCGCGATCGGAAAACGAGGTGTAGTTGTAGGGAATCTCGCGCAGGCGTGCGTTCATGCATGTTCCCGGCGGCTGCCAAAGGACGCATTCTAACTTACCGCAATGCAGCATCGCAGCGTTCGCGGGCTGCCTTCGACCGTCGCGCTCAAGCATTGCAGTCGCGCTGCCGTAAGCTAAGGCGATATCGTTGATTGTTCATACCGTTGTATGCGATATTTCGAGTCAGTT
>NZ_JAMTDQ010000078.1 GCF_023806635.1 Accumulibacter sp. | reverse complement strand
CCGCGGCGAGCATGGCGGCGTCGGCGACCAGCGCATTGACCGCGTCGATGCAGGCGTTGAGGTTGTGCTTGATGATGTTGTAGTCGCCGCGGTAGGTGTCGCTGATCTTCGGCGGGATGTCGCCCTTCGAGATGCGGTCGACGCAGTTGGCGGTGACGTTGAGCGGGTTGACGATGTTGGTGATGGTGTCGTTGACGCCCTTGACGAGCTGCTTCCAGCCGCCGACGAAGAGATCGGCGTTGGCGCGCTTGTCGAGTTCGCCGTCGGCGGCGGCGCGGATGATGAGGTCGGTCTGCGCCAGCAGGTCGGTCATCGTCCGCACCATGTTGTTGAGGTTGGTCTTGATGAGGTTGAAGTCGCCGTTGTAGCTGTCGCTGATGAGCGGCGGGATGACGCCCTTCGCGATGTCGTCCACGTAGCGGGCGGTGACGTTGAGCGGGTTGATGACTGCGTCGAGGGTGTCATTGACGCCCTGGACCACCTTCTGGAAGTCGCCCTGATGCTTCGAGGCGTCGGCGCGCGTCGCCAGCTTGCCGGCGACGGCGGCGCGGGCCAGCAGGTCGGCATCGGCGATCATCCGCTGCACGGCCGCCTGCACCGACTCCACCCCCTTCGCCAGCTGGCCGACCTCGTCCCGGCTGTCGATATCGACCTTGAAGTCGAAGTCGCCGGTCGCCATCCTGCTGGTGGCGGCGACCATCCTGCTGGTCGGGCCGGTGATCGAGCGGGTGATCAGGAGGGCCAGCAGGCTGCCGATCACGACGCCGAAGGCGCTCAGGCCGAGGATCAGGTTGCGGGTCGATGCGGCGAGGCTTTCCGCTTCCGCGCCGACCTTCTCGGCGAGCTCGGTCTGGTAGTCGATGAAGGTGTTGACGACCTTGACGTAGGCGTCGAAGGCGGGGCGGTAGCTCTCGTTGAAATACCTGACCGCCTCGTCCCACTGCTTCGCCTTGCCCATCTCCTCGAGCTTCAGCGAGGCGGTGACGAAGCCCTTGCGGGCCTCCTTGGCGGCATCGAGTGCAGCCTTGCCCTTGTCGCCGTAGCTGAACTTGTCGAGCGCGTCGAAGCTGGCGCTGACCTGCTTGCGTCCTTCGGCGATCTTCTCGATCTCGCTGCGGGTCGCCTCGTCGTTCCTCAGGAGCAGCATGTTGCGATGCCAGCGGCCGACGCCGTTGATGCCGTCGATGATGTCGTTGGCGAGCTTGGTCTTGACGTTCTTGTCCTTGACCAGCCCGGCGATTTCATTCTGCAGGTCACCGACGCGGCTGACGCCGATGGCGGCGACGACGACCAGCAGCAACAGGGCGATGCCGAAGCCGATGCTGAGGCGGATGCCGATCTTGAGATTGGAAAGCATGGGGAGACCTCTCTGAGGATGAAGCGAAGGATGGTTGGACGATCCCGTCATGGCGGCACTGGCGCTGGTCTCGGGTCAGGGCGGGCGGTACCGCGGATGCTCTGTCGCGAAGCGATTCCGGTCGGCGCGAGCGCTCTTCATCACGGCTTCCTTCAGGCAATCGCCGCCGGCAGGCGCTGCGACAGGCGCTGGCTTTCGCGGGCGCTGGCGCGTTCGACCAGCGCCGCGACGTCGACGATCAGCGCGACGTCACCGGTGCCGAGGATGGTCGAACCGCCGATTCCGCGCAGGTGCTTGAACAGCGCGCCAAGCGGCTTGATCACGGTCTGGAACTCGCCGAGCAGCGCATCGACCACGAGGCCGGCCTTGTGCCCCGCGTACTGGACGATGACCACGTTCTGGCGAGCGGGAGCCTCGCCGCCGATGTCGAACAGTTCGCGCAGGCGGACGAAGGGCAGGACCTCGCCACGCAGGTTGAGGTAGTTGCGTTCGCCCGGAACGTCGGCGAGTTCGATGCATTCGACGACCGAGTCGAGCGGCACGACGTAGGAGGCCTTGCCGACGCCGGTCAGGAAGCCGTCGATGATCGCCAGCGTCAGCGGCAGGCGGATGGTGAATGTCGAGCCTTCGCCCTCGATCGAGGCGACCTCGATGCTGCCGCGCAGGGACTGGATGTTGCGCCGGACGACGTCCATGCCGACGCCGCGGCCCGAGATGTTGGTCACCTGGTCGGCGGTCGAGAAGCCGGCCTCGAAGATCAGGTTGGTGATTTCCTGGTCGCTCGGCGTCGCGCTGGCGTCGAGCAGACCCTTGTCGATCGCCTTGTTGCGGATCTTGTCGCGCGGCAGGCCGCCGCCATCGTCGCTGACTTCGATGACGACGCTGCCGGAATCGTGATAGGCGTTGAGCTGCACCGTTCCGTTCTCGGGCTTGCCGCGTTCGGCGCGCAGCGCCGCTCCCTCGATGCCGTGGTCGATGGCATTGCGGACCAGATGCATCAGCGGGTCGCCGAGTTTCTCGACGACCGATTTGTCGAGTTCGGTCTCGGCGCCGGTGATGACGAGATCGATGCTCTTGCCGAGTTCGCGCGAGCTGTCGCGGATGACGCGATTGAAGCGGTTGAACGTTTCCCCGATCTGTACCATCCGCAGTTGCAGCGCCGAGTCGCGGATGTCCTCGACGAGCCGCAGGAGGATCGAGGTCGATTCCATCAGGTCGGACTGGCCGCTGCGCTGCGCGAGCAGGTTGGCGCCAGCGCCGGCGATGACCATTTCGCCGACCAGGTCGATCAGTTGATCGAGCTTGTCGGCGTGCACCCGCACCATGCGCGCTTCGACGGCCTTCTTCTCGGCGATGACGGTCTGCCGGCTGGCGGCGGCGTCGACGAGTTCCCGGTGCACCACCTTCTGGTCGACGAGGATGTCGCCGATCGGCAGCGGCCGTGCTGCGGCGCCGTCGGCCGTGACGGTGTGGGTACCCGTCTGCAGCGCCAATCCCTCTTCGAGTTCGGCGGTTGTCAGCGCACCCGAGCGAATGAGGATTTCGCCGAGGCGCATCGGGTCTTCCGGCAGCGCATTGATCAGCTCGATGTATTCGCTGATCTTCGAGTGTGGCGGCAGGATGCGCAGCGCGCAGTCGTCACGGACGAATTCGAAGACCTGCTCGATCTGCGCCTTCGAGGCGCGCGTCTGGAAGCGGATCTCGAAGCCGAGATAGCAGCACTCGGGGTCCATCTCCGCCGCCGCCGGCATGCCGTCGGCCAGCGTCGTGATGGCGATGATCTCGCCGAGCGAACTCAGGTACTGCAGGAAGGAGAGCGGGTCCATGCCGTTGCGCAGGACACCGGTGCCAAAGCGTATCGAGATGTGCCAGGCGTCGGTATGGACGACGACGCCGCCCGACGCTTCGAGATCGCTGCCGTGCTCGACCGGCAGTTCGGCGCCTGGCGCGCCGCCGGCCGCCTGCCTGCCGTCGAGGAACTGCTCGCTGAGCCTTGCCAGCAATGCATCGCCGCGCGCCTGCAGTTCGGCCGCAGGTTGCGGCAGGCCGGCGGCGAGGACTGCCAGCAGTGCGCCGATGTGGTCGCAGCATTCGAGCATCACGGTCGACAGTTCGCCGCTGACCGGGATTTCGCCGTTGCGCAGCTTGTCGAGGACGTTCTCGACCCTGTGCGTGAAGGCTTCGATGAACGTGCTCTCGACGACGCCGGAGCCGCCCTTGATCGTGTGCGCCGCGCGAAAGATCGCGTTCAGGTTGTCGGTGTCGCCGGGATTCTGCTCGAGGCGCAGCAGGCCGTCTTCCATCGCGGTCAACTGGTCGCGGCTCTCATTGACGAAGGTGCTGGTCAGCTCATCCATTCTGCTACCTCATCAGTGCTGTGTGCAGGGCTTTCAGGCTTTCGCGGGGATCACCATCGGGTCCCCGAAGACGCCGACGAGATCGCAGAAATCGAGAATCTGCTGGACGCGGGGGCTGTGGCCGCTGATCGTCACCTGCCTGCCCTGCTGCACGCTTTCGCGCTTGAGCAGGAGCAGCAGCTGCAGGCCGGCGGTGTCCATTTCGCCGACGCCGGAGAGTTCGAGTTCGAGGTGCGGGGTCGCCGCCAGTGCAGCGAGCAGTTGCTCCTTCTGTGCCTGGGCCTGGTAGATCGTCATGTCGTCGCAAAGGGTCAGTCGGCTGCCTGTCGGAGTGCTCATCGGTTTTCCTCGTGGTCGTCGGTGCGGCGGCTCAGAACAGCTCGACGTTCGATGTCCTGCTCGCCACCGCGGGCGACATGGCCGCCGTCGCGCGCGACGCTCCGCTTGCGGCGCGGGTGGCCGGGTGGCTGCGTGTTGCGGCCATCGCCTGCGCGTGTGCATCGCGCTGCTGCGCCATGACATAGGACGAGAACACCTGCTGCATCTGCTGGCCCAGCGGTTCGACAGCGTCTTCGCGGCGGACGTCGACGCCTGCTTCGAGCACTCCGGCGAGGGTCCCGGCGTGGCGGTCGAGACGCTCTATGGCGCCGATCACCTGCTCGATCTGCTGTCGTGTCACGTCCTGGAACTGAACGCTGGCGAGTGCATCGATGAACATTGCGCCGAGCTTGCCGCTGCTCTCGTTGATCGTCGCCAGAATCGTCCGCTCGCGGGCGCTGAGGTGCTCGTAACTGTCGCCAAGCAGTGCGAGTTGCTCGGCAAAGTGCTCGAGACTCTGGCGCTCCTCGTCGATGTGCGAATGTTCGAGTCGGTCGGAAGACTGGCTCTCGATGATGTGGGCGACGGCGGCGATGCCGTCGTTGATCTTCTTGACCGCGGTCTCGGTCTCCTGCGACAGCTTGCGCACTTCGTCGGCGACGACGGCAAAGCCGCGTCCCGCCTCACCGGCGCGCGCGGCTTCGATTGCCGCGTTGAGGGCGAGCAGGTTGGTCTGTCCGGCGATGTGCCGGATGAGGTCGACCAGAGCCTGCAGGGCTCTGGCTTCGCGCACGGCGTCGGCGCTGCGCGCCTGATCCTGCATGGTTTCCTGGATGCGCTGCGCGATGAAGGCTTTCAGCCTGTCGATCAGGTGACGATTGGCACCGAGCGTGTCCTCGGAGTCGCGCGCCATCGACTCCGCCTCGGCGGTGGCGCCGGAGACGAAGCGGTTGAGCTCGTTGACCACCTCGTCGATCGTCTGCAGGCGCGAGGTGACCTCATACGCGGCCTTCTCGGTCTGTTCGACGACACTGCGCAGGTGGCCGACGAGGACCCTGTTGAACGGCGGGATGTCCCTCAGTTCGGGCAGCGCGACACGCTGGCAGACCTTGTTCGAGGGGCAGGCCGGGCGTTCGTCGCGGAGCCTGCCGTCGATCCCCATGTGGCTGTCGTGATAGAGCCCGCGCGAGATCAGTTGCTGCAGGGCGACGAAGAGCAGCAGGCTGCTGGCAGCCAGCAGCGTGTCGATGCTGCGGTTGCCGAGGTCGAGGCGCTGGCCGAGGAGGTCGTCGTACCAGGCATGCGTCAGGAAAACGAGCATCACGGCGATGACGCCGGCGGCGATGCCGGTGATCAGCGTACGCTGCTGGAACTGTCGGTAGGGCGGGTTGTCCGGGGTGTTCATCGCCGACGCTTACCGGATTACCAGCTTGATGGTGTTCAGCAGGTCGTCTGCAGTCGCCGGCTTGACGATCCACCCCGAGGCGCCCGCCGCCTTCGCTTCGAGCTTGCGGCTCTGCTGTGATTCGGTGGTCAGGAAGAGGATCGGCAGGAAGCGGTAGGGGCCCAGCGAGCGAACCTTCTTGATCAGCTCGATGCCGTTCATTCCCGGCATGTTGAGATCGGTGATCAACAGGTCGACCTTGACGCCGGCGCTGAACTTCTGCAGCGCTTCCTCGGCGCTGGCCGCCTTCTCGACGGTGTAGCCGGCCTTGCCGAGGATGCTCGACACGCTGAGCAGGATGGTCGCCGAGTCGTCGACGAGGAAGATTGTCTTTGCCACGTTGAGCCCTCCATCGGTTGCTGCCGGCTGCCGCCGTGCGTCCTGTTCGATGAGGAAGTAGCGTAGTGGCGTCGCTGTCGCGTCGCCATCCGGAAATTCACGGGAGGATCCGTGGAAATACGGAGGGGAGCGCGCTGCCGGCGGCAGTGCCGGATCGCAGGCGCCGGTCGCGGTCCGGCGTCGTTTCGGCTAGACTGCAGGCTCGTGCCTGTCCACCCGGAGGTCGCGCGATGTCAAGCAGGAAACTCCGATCGGTGCTGCAGAAGCCACCGCGGGCCGCTGATGGCAAGCCGCGGCTGGCCGCGCGGCAGCCGCCGGAAGCTCAGCCGGGCGGCCGCTTGCCGATCGCCATCGCCACCAGTTGGGCCGCCGTGCCGGCACCGGCCTTGGCCATGATGCTGGCGCGGTGGCTTTCGACCGTCCGCTCGCTGATGCCCAGTTCGGCGGCGATGACCTTGCTGCGCTTGCCGTCGATGATGCCGGCGAGCACCTCCTTCTCGCGCGTCGTCAGCGCCTGCTGCCAGCCGCCGTTGCCGGCGGTCGCCGCCGCGGCTTCGGCGACACGGCGCAGCGCCTGGTTTACCCGCTCGATCAGTTGCTGCACGTTGAAGGGCTTCTCGATGACGTCGAAGGCGCCGAGGCGCATCGCGCGCACGGCAGTCGTCACGTCGGCGTGGCCGGTGAGGAAGATCACCGGCAGATGCGGTTCCCGTTCGCGCAGCCAGTCGTGGATTTCCGGTCCGGTGATTCGTGGCATGCGGATGTCGAGCAGGACGCAGGCGGCCCTCGCCGGTTGCCAGCGGCGCATGAAATCCTCGCCCGATGCGTACTCTTCGGCGACCAGTCCGATGCTCGTCAGGACTTCGCTGAGAAAGCGGCGAATCTGCGCGTCGTCATCGACGATGCAGACCGTCTGCTTGCCGGATGCAGTCATGAGGCGCGGAAGGAGGGCATGGCTGAATCCCAGGAAGGCTTCCTGGCCGATTCTAACGACTTTTGGAGCTTCCATCCACTGCCGGCAGACGCTTCTCGCTGGTGCTGCGGACGATCTCCGGGTGTCGCTGCCGGCCGGGCTGAGGCGGGCCGGCGATGAGCACGGTCGTGGCGTGCGCGCCTGAGCCCCGGCCGCCGGCGCCGCCGCGCGAGAGCGAGCGTCTGCTGGCGATGGGCGCGGTCGCAGCCGGTCTGGCGCATGACTTCAACAATCTGCTGCTTGCCATCCAGGGATTCTCCGGGTTGGCGAAGGCGCTTCTGCGGGCCGGCGGGGAGACTGAGCGCGTGCTTTCGTACGTCGACGAGATCGAGACGGCCGGCCAGCGCGCGCAACTCCTCGTGCGACAGGTGGCGGCGCTGGCACGCGAGGGGGAGCCACGGCTCGACGCGGCGGCATGTGTGGGGGTTGGCCGCGAAGTGGCTGCCGCATTCGCCGGCAGCGTGGCGGACACGGTGGCGATCGTCGTGGCGATCGACGACGAGCTGCCGCCGATCGCCGTCGATCGCTCGCACCTGCACCGGATCTGGGCCAACCTGTGCCGCAATGCCTGCCAGGCGATGGGCGATGCCGGTACCGTCGTCCTTTCCGCTCGCCGGGCCGGCGTCGTCGAGGGTGAACGGTGCGCCGCGTGTCACAGTGGCTTTGGCGGCGATTTCGTTCGCCTGGCGGTCAGCGATGAGGGCCATGGGATAGCGGGGGCGATCCGCGACCGGATCTTCGAGCCCTTCTTCAGCTGCGACCAGCGCGGTTCGCGGCTCGGTCTCGGGCTCACCGCGGTGGCCGCGCTGGTGCATCACTACGGCGGCCATCTGCAGGTCGTCGATCGCGCGGCGGGAGGGACTGAGGTGGCCGCCTTCCTGCCATCGTCCGGCGAGCGGCCGGCGGCGACGGCGGAGCGGGGCTGAATTCGCTGCGGCAGAGCATCAGGCGGGGGGCGCTGCGTCCAGCCAGCGCGTGACGGCAGCGAGCAGGGCGTCGATCGAGAACGGTTTGGCGACGAAATCGTTGATTCCGGCGTTCCGGCATGCGTCGGCCACGTCGTCAGGGGCACTGCCGCTCAGGGCGATGACCGGAACCGACGCGTACTGCGGCAGCTGGCGAATGCGGCGCGTCGCCTCGAAGCCGTCGATCACCGGCAACTGCAGGTCCATCAGGATCAGTGCGTAGCGCGTGTCTGTGGCGAGGCTGACCGCCTCTTCACCGCTGCGCGCGCAATCGGCCTGCAGGTCGATGCCTGCCAGCATCGCGAGAATCAGGTTGCGGTTCGTCCGCTCGTCGTCAACGATCAGCAGGCGCATGTCCATGCGTCTCCGGTTCGCGCTCGCGCGGCAGCGAAACATTCGTCGTGGCCGGCGATTTGGCATAACATGGCTGGCCCCATGAACCAGTTTCGAGGAGACGGAGATGCATATCGGCGTACCCAGGGAGATCAAGAACCACGAATATCGCGTCGGCCTGACGCCTTCATCGGTACGGGAGATGGTGGCGCATGGTCATCGCGTGACGGTCGAGAGCGGCGCCGGACGCGGCATCGGCGCGACCGACGAAGTCTATCAGAAAGCCGGGGCGGTGATAGCAGCCACCGCCGAGGAGATCTTTGCCACTGCCGAGATGATCGTCAAGGTCAAGGAGCCGCAGGCGGGCGAGCGCGCCATGCTGCGCGAGGGGCAGATCCTCTACACCTACCTGCATCTGGCGCCCGATCCCGAGCAGTGTGCCGACCTGGTGCAGAGTGGTGCCGTCTGCATCGCCTACGAGACGGTGACGCAGCCGGGCGGCGGTCTGCCCTTGCTGGCGCCGATGTCCGAGGTCGCCGGCCGGCTGTCGGTGCAGGCCGGCGCCTACTGCCTGGAGAAGGCGCATGGCGGCATGGGCGTCCTGCTCGGTGGCGTCGCCGGCGTGCCTTCGGCGCGGATCGTCATTCTCGGCGGCGGCGTCGTCGGCTCGAACGCGGCGCAGATCGCCGTCGGCAGCGGCGCGCAGGTGGTGGTGATCGACCGCAACATCGACGTCCTGCGGCGCATGGACCGGCTTCTCGGCGCGCGCGTGATGACCGTTTTTTCCAACCGTGACAACGTCGAGCAGCACGTGCTGCGCGCCGACCTCGTCATCGGCGGCGTCCTGATTCCGGGCGCCGCTGCGCCGAAGCTGATCAGCCGGCAGATGGTCGACGCGATGAAGCCGGGTTCGGTGATCGTCGACGTGGCGATCGACCAGGGTGGCTGCTGCGAGACGGCGAAGGCGACGACGCATGCCGCACCGACCTACATGGTCGGCAACGTCGTGCATTACTGCGTCGCCAACATGCCGGGCGGCGTGCCGCGCACCTCGACCTACGCCCTGAACAACGCGACGCTGCCGTTCGCGCTGCAGATTGCCGACAAGGGCTGGCGGCAGGCGCTGCAGGACGACGAGCACCTGCGCAACGGGCTGAACGTCGCTTTCGGCAAGGTGACCTGCCGTGAGGTCGCCGAGGACCTCGGTTACGCGTACCACGACGCGAGTTCAGTGCTGGCTGCTGGCTGAGACGGAGGTGGGCCGCGGAGAGCCCGCGGCCGCCATCGGCTGGCCGGCGGCCCGGCGCCGATCAGACGGCCGGCCCCTTGGGGGGGCCGGCTTGCGATTTCCTTTGCGGATCGGGTAGCCGGCCCCTTTGGGGGGCCGGCTGGGGAGGGATGCTCAGACGCTGCGGCGCTTGCGCAGGCCGCCGAGCGCGGCGATGCCGAGGAGCGCGATCGACGCCGGCTTCGCCGGCGCCTCGCCCTGACCCTGCCGACCGCTTGCGGTCGTTGCAGGCATGTGGTCGTCGTTGCTTGCTGGCGTGCTGCTCATGTCGAGCACAAAGCAGATTTCGTGCCAGTATTGCAGTGCCCTGTTATAAATGGAATTGATTTCTTGTCTACGGCTTTACTGTAAAGAAAGCCGACGTTCGGCAGCCCGCTGGCGACGCGCCCATCCTTCGCCGGATCATGGTTGCGCGTGCCGGCCCTCGTGGCGCTGGGACGCTTCGTCAACCGTCAGGAGGCTGTCCCGCTGTCACGGACGCTGTGCAGGACTCACGCGATGCGAACGGTGTCGCCTCGAACCGATGGATGATGAGCGGGCGCCCATGTGCCAGCAGTCGCACACGCCGTCGCCGAACTCGGGACGTGCCGCATTGCCAGTCTGTGACGTTCCACCCGACCCTCTGCGGCGTGAAGCGGCTGGACGGCGATGGCGCCTGCGTATCCAGTGCGTCGCCGTAGTGGCCGCAACGAGTCCTCCATGCTCCCTCCGCCCCCAGCCGTCGTTCTGATCCTCGGCACGGACGCCGCCGGCAAGGACCATGTCGCCGAGTTCCTGATCCGCCGCTGGCGAGCGGCAGGCCATCGCGTCGAGAAGCGCGCCGGCGGCTTCGCTGCGCCGGCCGCCGACGCCCGCTCCAGCAGCGAACGCAAGGGGAGCTGGGGTCGGTTTCAGGAGCGCGCGTTCCTCGGCCTGTTCCCGCTGCTGCGCCCGCTGCTGCCGGCAGTGGCCGGCTGGCTCCTGGCCCGCGACCGGCGCCGCTTTCGGCCGTCGGCCGTTCCCCTGGTGGTGGTCAGCCATACCGCGCTGCGGCTGCTGGCGCTGGTTCTCGGCCAGCAGCGCGACGGGAGGATCGCCCTCGCCCGTCGCCCGACGTTGGCACGGGCCCTGCGTGCGGCGGCGCCGCCCGGAACGATGGTCGCGGTGCTCGATGTCGCTGCGGAGACTCGCCGCCGGCGGATTGCCGCCCGGATTCAATCGGGCACCGTCGATCCTTTCGACCACTACATGCTCGCCGACCCGGAACGCGCCGAGCGCATCGAAGGCTGCCTGGTCGAACTGGCGACCCGCTACCTGAGCGCGACCGTCATCAGGAACGACGACCCGGATGACGCCGCACTCGAAAGCGAACTCGCTCGCGCGCTCGGCGCGCCCGTTGCGTTCCTCCACCGTTGAAGCCGCGGGCAGGTGCAGGCGCAGCGGCCTGTCGACCAGCCCATCAGGCGATCAGCCTGCCAGCAAGCCAGGCGCGTCACGCGCCTTCAAGACTCATGAAATGAATGTATGGCATTCGTCAATAAAGAAAGCAAGCTTTCAAGCCTGGCCGTGCGCAGCGCCATCTTGTCGTCGTACTCGACCTTCTCGCGCTGATGGAGCTCCTCGGCCCGGGCATGTTGGCGCCGCGCTGCGGGAGGCGTTACGCCAACGGGTGCCCGCATCAGCGCCCTTCGCCGCGCGCCGCGAGGTAGATGCCGACGAGCAGGAGGACGAAGCCGACCCCCTGCGCGAAGGCGAACGATTCGCCGAAGAAGAGCCAGGCGAGGAGTGCGCTGCCGACCGGCTCACCGAGGGTGACGACGGCGATGAAGGTCGGCGAGACGTGCTTCAGCGACCAGTTGTACGAGCTGTGGCCGAGCAGTTGCGGGCCGACCGCCATGCCGACGGCGACCAGATAGGCAGCCGAGCTGTAGCCCGCAAGCGGGGTGCCGCTGCCCAGGCAGGCGAGGACGAGGAAGAGCGCGGCGCTGCCGTAGGCGAGCCAGACGTAGGCGGGCAGCGGCAGGTTGGCGCGCAGCCGGCGGCCGAGCAGCAGATAGGCGGAAAAGCACCAGCTGCCGGCGACGGCGAGGAAGTTGCCGAGCAGCGGGTTGCTGCCGGCGTCGCTGCCGCGGCTGTCACTCCAGAAGATCAGCAGGCTGCCGCTGAGCGAGATGGCGATGCCGACGCCCATCAGCCGGCTCGGCCGCTCGCCGAAGAGCAGGAACGAGGCGATGCCGATCCACAGCAGGTTGGTCGTCACCAGCGCCGTGCTGCTCGCCACCGAGGTGTATTCCAGTGAGCTGATCCAGGTCGCGAAGTGCAGCGCGAGAAAGAAGCCGGCGCCGGCGGTGAGCAGCGCCTGCCGCGCGCCCAGCGCGCGCAGCGTGCGCGTCGATTGCCAGAGCGCGAGCGGCGTGATGATCAGCGCCGCGAGGCCCAGCCGCAGTGTCGCGATGGCCAGCGACGGCAGCCCCTCGGCCTGCGCGAAGCGTGCCAGGATGGCGCCGAAGGAGATCGCCAGCAGGCCGACGGCGAGGACGAGGAAGGGTAGCCAGCGTGGCGGCGCGCCTGCCTGCTCAGGTGGCCCGGGCGGCATGGCCTCCTTCGAGATAGGCGGCATGCACCTCGGGATTCTCGAGCAGCTCGCGACCCGTGCCGGCGAGGACGATCTGCCCGTGCTGCAGGACGTAGCCGCGGTGCGCGACGCGCAGCGCGTGGTGGGCGTTCTGTTCGACGAGGAGGATCGTCATGCCGTGCTCGCGATTGAGTTCGCGGACGATCTGGAAGATCTTCTTGATGTACAGCGGCGCCAGGCCGAGCGAGGGCTCGTCGAGCAGCAGCAACTGCGGCCGGCACATCAGCGCGCGGGCGATCGCCAGCATCTGCTGCTCGCCGCCGGAAAGGGTGCCGGCGCGCTGCTGGCTGCGTTCCTCGAGGATCGGGAAAAGTGCGTACATGCGCTTCAGGTCGACGGCGAAGTTCGCTTCCTCGCCGAGCACGGCGCCCATCTGCAGGTTCTCGAGCACCGTCATGCGCTGGAAGATGCGCCGCCCTTCGGGGACCAGCGCGATGCCGCGGCGGGCGATGTCGTGCGTGGCGAGGCGCGTGATGTCCTCACCGTCGAAGACGATGCGCCCACCGGAGGCGCGCGGCTGGCCGAAGATGCTCATCATCAGCGTCGACTTGCCGGCGCCGTTGGCGCCGATCAGCGTCACCACCTCGCCGACCTGCACCGACAGGTCGACGCCGTGCAGCGCATGGATGGCGCCGTAGTGGGCGTGTACGCCCGCCAGTTCGAGCATCATGGGCGTACCCCCGCGGCAAGTTCCTCGTCGGCATCTTCCTCACCGAGGTAGGCCTTGATCACGTTCGGGTCGCGCTGCACTTCCGCCGGCGTTCCCTCGGCGATCTTGCGGCCGTAGTTGAGGACGCAGATGTGGTCGGAGACATTCATGACGACGCTCATGTCGTGCTCGATGAGCAGGATGGCGATGCCCTCGTCGCTCGCCAGGTGCTTCAGGAGGACGTTGAGCTCGGCCGACTCGCGCGGGTTGAGGCCGGCGGCCGGCTCGTCGAGGCAGAGCAGCAGCGGCTCGACGCAGAGCGCGCGGGCGATCTCGATGCGGCGCTGCATGCCGTAGGGCAGGCCGCCGGCAGCGGTGTCGGCCTGGTCGATCAGCTGCAGCCGTGTCAGCCAGCCGACCGCCCGGTCGATCGCCGCCTGCTCGGCACGGCGGTAGCCGGGCAGGCCGAGGAGGCCGGCGAGCGAAAAGCGCGAGGCGCCCTGTAGCATGTTGTGCTGGGCGACGATCAGGTTCTCGAGCACCGTCATCTGTGGAAACAGGCGGATGTTCTGGAAGGTGCGGACGACCTGCGCCTTGCGCGCCACCTCGTGGCTCGCCAGTTGCTCGAGGCGCATGCTGCCGCGCCGCGGATGGTTGAGGCGGATGCTGCCGGTCGTCGGCTTGTAGAAACCGGTCAGGCAGTTGAAGAAGGTCGTCTTGCCGGCGCCGTTGGGGCCGATGACGCCGGTGATCTGGCGCGCGCCGACGTCGAGCGACAGGTCGTCGATCGCCAGCAGGCCGCCGAAGCGCATCGTCAGCCGTTCGACGCTGAGCAGCGGAGTGGTCGCCGGCGTCATCGCCCGTCTCCCGGCCGGCGATGGCGCAGCGTCGGCTCGCGGTGCGCGAGGATGCCGCCCGGCTTCCAGATCATGATCAGGATCATCGCCGCGCCGAAGAGCAGCATGCGGTACTCGGCGAAGTCGCGCCCGAGTTCCGGCAGCAGCACCAGCACCAGCGAGGCGAGGACGACGCCGAGCTGGCTGCCCATGCCGCCGAGGACGACGATGGCGAGGATGATCGCCGATTCGTTGAAGGTGAAGGATTCCGGCGAGATGAAGCCCTGCCGGGCGGCGAAGAAGACGCCGGCGAAGCCGCCAAGCATGGCGCCGATGGCGAAGGCCGAGAGCTTGACGTTGCGCGCATTGATGCCCATCGCCTTGCAGGCGATCTCGTCCTCGCGCATCGCTTCCCAGGCGCGGCCGGCCGGCAGCCTGCGCATGCGCGAGACGAAGAGGTTGGTGAGCAGCGCGAGGCCGAGGATCAGGTAGTAGAGGAAGATCAGGCGCTGGTTCGGCGAGTAGTCGAGGCCGAAGAACGAGGCGAAGGTCGGCGCGTCGCCGGGCGGCTTGAACGGCAGCCCGAAGAACGACGGCCGGGGGATCGAGGTGATGCCGTTCGGACCGCCGGACATCTCGGTCCAGTTGACCAGGATGACGCGGATGATCTCGCCGAAGCCGAGGGTGACGATCGCCAGGTAGTCGCCGCGCAGGCGCAGCGTCGGCCAGCCCAGGATGATGCCGAAGGCCGCCGCCATCGCCCCGGCGACCGGCAGCGCCTGCCAGAAGCCCCAGCCGAGCTGCGTCGACAACAGACCGTAGGTGTAGGCGCCGACGGCGTAGAAGGCGACGTAGCCGAGGTCGAGCAGTCCGGCGAGGCCGACGACGACGTTCAGGCCCCAGCCGAGCATGACGTAGATCAGCACCGTCGTCGCCGTGTCGACGACGTAGCGGTTGTCGGAGAAGACGATCGGCAGCAGCAGTGCGACGGCGAGCGCGGCCCAGCCGATCCCGGTGAGCAGCGCACCGCCCGCCGCCGGGCGCGCACCGGTGGTCGCCTCGGCTGCCGTTTCGCGCGCCAGCCGGCGCGCGCGCAGGAGGTCGCTGGCGTAACGCAGCAACAGGCGGCCGGCGAAGCAGGCGGCGACGAAGGCGAGCAGGGCCGGCCAGCGGCTGGCGACACGCAGCACGCCGCCCTGGTCGACGGTGGTCAGGCCGATCATCGGGATGCCGAGCAGCAGGGCGATCAGGGCGGTGGCGGCGGCGTCCCTGAGGCGTTCCGCCGGCGACGTCGGCTGGCGGGCAATGACCAGCGTGTTCATCAGACCTTCTCCACTTCAGGCCGGCCGAGCAGGCCGGAGGGGCGGAACATGAGGACCAGGATGAGGATGCTGAAGGTCGCCACGTCCTTGTACTCGGCCGACAGGTAGGCGGCCCAGAAGGCCTCGATGAGGCCGATCAGCAGGCCGCCGAGCATGGCGCCCGGCAGCGAGCCGATGCCGCCGAGGACGGCGGCGGTGAAGGCCTTGATGCCGGCGACGAAGCCGATGAAGAAATCGACGACGCCGTAATACACCGTCACCATGACGCCGGCGACGGCGGCCAGCGCCGCACCGAGCATGAAGGTGAGCGAGATGGTGCGGTCGACGTTGATGCCGAGCAGCGCGGTCATCGTTCGGTCCTGCTCGCACGATCGCTGCTGGCGGCCGAACGAGGTGCTGCCGATCAGCCAGGTGAAGGCGGCCATCAGCGCAATGGTGACGATGACGATCAGGATCTGCGTATAGGCGAGGCGGACGGTGAAGCCGTCGATCGTCAGCAGGTCGATGCCACCGACGAGGACCGGCGAGATCGGCTTGACGCGCGCGCCCTGCGTCAGTTGCACCATGTTCTGCAGGAAGATCGACATGCCGATCGCCGAGATCAATGGCGCGAGCCGCGTCGAGCCGCGCAGCGGGCGGTAGGCGATGCGCTCGACGGTCCACCCGTAGACCGAGGTGAACAGGACGGCGACCAGGAGAACGAGGAGCAGCGCGAGCGGGATCGAGCTGATGCCGAAGCCGGCGAGCAGCGTGAACGCGGTCACCGCGATGAAGGCGCTGACCATGTAGATGTCGCCATGCGCGAAGTTGATCATGCCGATGATGCCGTAGACCATCGTGTAGCCGATGGCGATCAGGCCATAGACGGCGCCCAGGGTGAGGCCGTTGATCAGTTGTTGCAAGGCCAGAGCCATGATCCTTCTCCTTGTTGCATGCGACGTGACCGCAGGTGACGCGGCTTCACTGGGCTAGCGGTAACTCGGGCATCTTGCAAATCTATTCCGGATTCTCAGGAGTACTTCGCCTTTCGGGATAGCTGCAACTGCCCCAGTGCGGTACAGCACCAAACGCTTCTTGCTCACGAATGCCCATTTCTTATCGATAACTGCTTTCAGTGCGCTAACGCTCTTCAAAATTCACGCAATAACCATGGATCCCTCTTACCAGCTGGCGCAAGAACGACTTCCGCTAACAAGCCTACGGTCTTGAACTGGGAGTGAGTAGCCAATGCTGACCGTAGAAACAAGATGTCACGACGGAGATGTCCGTCGTTTGCGAGGCGTTCGTTGGATGTCATTGCCGAGCGGAAGGTGGACTGCCTTCTTTGGGTCCTTTTCATAATTCGACATCAGGTTGTAATCGATCTGGTAGGTCCTTGCTGGCAATAAACCGAACTCATACTTTTCGAGCAGCTCGATCAAGCGATCGCCGTCGATCAATTCGATGGGTTTGCAACCCGGACGGCGGGCAGCATCCCGAGCATTGTCAGTGAAGTAGCCTGTGGTGAAAAAGATTCCTTTCTCGGCATCGCCAACAGCACCCTGAAAACCCTGCACTTCTCCTGAAGAGACCGGACCGGAGTAACGTTTGCATTGAAAGGCAACTTTGGCTGTGACGATTGGTCCCAAGGGAAGGTATCCTTCGCCGTCGATGCCGTTGTCACCGGTACCCCCAGTGACTCTGACTCTTTCTAGACCGAGATGCTTGAGGAGATCGGCACAAAACTTCTCGAATGATTCGGATGAGAGCGCTTGGAGTTGGACGAGTAACTCTTCAGCATATCCGTTCGGCGGACTTGTTACAGACGGCTGATCGTCGACAGATTCTGGCAGAGGTTTCGGCGCTTCTGCCCGTTTGTCGGCACGAATGGATCCCCACTTTCTGGCTATTTCGCGTGCTTGATCGTAGGTGAGGTGGAGTGACTGGCTGGATGGTGTGAGCATCTAGATTCCGTGTTTTGGTGACGACAGTAGCCCTTCCCAAACAAGATATTGACGAGCCCAGGCGACCTGATTCGGGAACCGCAAACTGCCACTCCCGAGTTTGGCAAATCGCTTTTCATCTGGAACATGCGCAAGCCGGGCGACCGAGTTGTAAACCTCTCTCGGCGTAGCCGATCCGTTCAATTCCCGCAGTGCGTCGAGTATGTACGGCATCCACTGTACAAACTCCGCTTGTCTCTTGTCTGTCGTCTGTGGGGTCATGATGTTGTTCAACTCTGCGATGGAAAGCCGGCTTTGCTCCCGGATTCCGCCTCCGGGTGAAGCCAAGAAGTCACTGAATTTCGGCGCGCAAGCGGGAAAGCGCTTCAGCGCCTGGGAGCAGCGTCACCGTTCCATTCTCAATCTCTCCCTCGCGTTTTTCAACTTCTTCAGCCCAGGCGTTTTCAACGTCTGGCTCAACGTCAAGACTGGCGATCAGCTTTTCCACCAGGCGAGCGCGTAGGACAGCAGGCAGACGCAGCACTTCGGCCTCGAGTTCCTCAACGGTGGCGGACATGGCTTTCTCCCGATGGAGTGATCAGATGGCTGCAGAGTGCCACAAGGGAACGCGGGCGGGCAACCTGCCAGCGCGGCTGGTGCTTCACTCTCCCTCGTCGAGCGCCATCAGCCCGGCATTGCCGCCGGCGGCCGTGGTATCGACGCTCAGCGTGCGCTCGCAGGCGAAGCGGTAGAGATAGTGCGGGCCGCCGGCCTTCGGCCCGGTTCCCGACAGGCCCTCGCCGCCGAAGGGTTGCACGCCGACGACGGCGCCGATGATGTTCCGGTTGACGTAGGTGTTGCCGACGTGCAGGCGGCTGGTGATGCGCTGGATGGTCTCGTCGATGCGGCTGTGGATGCCCAGCGTCAGGCCGTAGCCGGTCCCGGCGATGGCGGCGCAGACGGCGTCGAGGTCCTCGGCGCGCCAGCGGATGACGTGCAGGATCGGCCCGAAGACCTCGCGCTCGAGGCGGCCGAGGCTGTCGATCTCGTAGGCGCGCGGGGCGAAGAAGGTGCCGTGCCGCGTCGCTTCCTCGTCGACGCTGCAGGTGTGGATCGGCTGCGCGAAGCTGTCGAGCCAGCGCGCGTGCGCCTGCAGCACCTGTCGTGCCGCTTCGTCGATCACCGGCCCGACGTCGGTTTCGAGGTCGGCCGGGTTGCCGATGCGCAGTTCCTGCATGGCGCCGGCGAGCAATTCGCAGACGCGGTCGGCGATGTCGGCCTGGATGAACAGCACGCGCAGCGCCGAGCAGCGCTGGCCGGCGGAGTTGAAGGCCGAGGCGACGACATCGCGCACGACCTGTTCCGGCAGCGCCGAGGAATCGGCGATCAGCGCGTTCTGCCCGCCCGTTTCGGCGATCAGCGGCAGCAAGGGTCCCTCGCTGGCGGCGAGCGTGCGGGCGATCAGGCGCGCCACCTCGGTCGAGCCGGTGAAGGCGACGCCGGCGCACTCGCGGCCACCGACCAGCGCTGCGCCGATGCGCCCGTCGCCGGGCAGGAAGGCAAGCGCCGCCGGCGGGATGCCGGCACTGTGCAGCAGCTCGACCGCCAGCGCCGCCACCAGCGGCGTCTGCTCCGCCGGCTTGGCGACGACGCAGTTGCCGGCGGCCAGAGCCGCGGCGACCTGGCCGACGAAGATCGCGAGCGGGAAGTTCCACGGGCTGATGCAGACGAAGACGCCGCGGCCGTGCAGCGAGAGGCTGTTGCGTTCGCCGGTCGGGCCCGGCAGCAGGATCGGCGCGGAGAACCTTTCCTTCGCCTGCGCGGCGTAGTAGCGGCAGAAGTCGATCGCCTCGCGCACCTCGGAGACGGCGTCGGCCTGCGTCCGGCCGCCTTCGCGGACAATCAGCGCGACGAGTTCCGGCAGGCGTCCCTGCATCAGGTCGGCGGCGCGCATCAGTGCCGCTGCGCGTTCGCCGGCCGGCTTCGCTTCCCACTCCGGAAAGGCCTGCTGCGCCGTCGTCAGCGCCTGGCGGGCGTCGTCCTCGCCGGCCTCGATCACCAGGCCGACGATGTCGCGCTGGTCGCTCGGCGAGCGCACGGCTCGGCTGGCGCCGGCACGCGCCCGGCCGTCGATCAGCGGCGCGGCGACGTAGCTGACGCGCGTGCTGTGTTCGATCGCGTGCCGCAGGTCCTCGAGGGTCGTCTTGTCGTTCATGTCCAGTCCTTCGCTGTTGGCGCGCTCGGCACCGAAGAGGTGGCGCGGCAGGGGAATCCGTGTCTGCCGCTTGTCCGTCAGTGCGGCGGCCTTGTCGACCGGGTCGGCGAGCAGCGTGTCGATCGGCAGATCGGCGTCGGCGATGCGATTGACGAACGATGAGTTGGCGCCGTTCTCGAGCAGGCGGCGAACCAGGTAGGCGAGCAGGTCCTCATGGCTGCCGACCGGCGCGTAGACGCGGCAGGCGCGCCCCCATCGGTCCTCACCGACGATCTGGTCGTACAGTTCCTCGCCCATGCCGTGCAGCCGCTGATACTCCCATTCGTCGCTGCCGCCGGCGCTGATCGCCAGTTCGGCGACGGCCGCCAGCGTGTGCGCGTTGTGCGTCGCGAAAGCCGGGTAGAAGGCCTGCGGATCGGCAAACAGGCGGCGCGCACAGGCGAGGTAGGAGAGGTCGCTCGACACCTTGCGGGTGAACACGGGATAGTCGACGAGCCCGCGCTCCTGCGCCAGCTTGATCTCGGCGTCCCAGTAGGCGCCCTTGCACAGGCGCACCATCAGCCGCCGGCTGCCGCGATGGGCGAGGTCGGCCAGCCAGTCGAGCAGCGGCAGGGCGCGTTTCTGGTACGCCTGGACGGCGAGCCCGAGGCCGTTCCAGCCGGCGAGTTCGGAGTCCAGCGCCAGCGCCTCGATGAGGTCGAGCGAGATCTCGAGGCGATCGGCTTCCTCGGCGTCGATCGTGAAGCCGATGTTGCGTGCCCTGGCGCGCACGGCGAGTTCCTTGACCGCCGGCAGCAACTCGTGGCGTACGCGCCGCTCGTTGGCGACCTCGTAGCGCGGGTGCAGTGCCGACAGCTTGATCGAGATCGACGGCGCCTCGAAGGCCGGCCGGCCGGCGGCGGCGTCGCCGATGGCGGCGATCGCGTCGCTGTAGGATTCGAAGTAGCGCAGCGCGTCGGCGCTGCTGCGCGCCGCCTCGCCAAGCATGTCGTAGGAATGGCGGTAGCCGGCCTTCTCGGCAGCGCGCGCCCGTTCGATCGCTTCGTGGATGTTGCGCCCCATGACGAACTGGCGGCCGAGGATGCGCATGGCGGTGATCACCGCCTGCCGGATCACCGGTTCGCCGGCGCGCGCGACCAGCCGCTTCAGCGTGCCGCCGAGATTGCGGTCCTGGTTGTCGAGATTGACGATGCGGCCGGTAAGCATCAGCGCCCAGGTGCCGGCGTTGACGAAAGTACTGTGCGAGGCGCCGAGTCGCTTTTCCCACTCGGTGTTGCCGATCTTGTCGCGGATCAGGCGATCGACGGTTGCCGCGTCGGGGATGCGCAGCAACGCCTCGGCGAGACACATGAGGACGACGCCCTCACGTGAAGAGAGGTCGTAGGTGGCGAGGAAGGCGTCGATGCCGCCGGTCTTGAGACGGCTGTCGCGCACCGTCTGCACCAAGGGTGCCGCCCGGGCGTGGATTCCCTGCTGCTCGGAGCTGCTGCAGCGGGCGAGCGCGACGAGTTCATCGACGACCCGCGCTTCATCGATGCGGTGGTACTCGCGCAGCCGCTGGCGCAGGAGTCGGGTACGGGCTGGGGTGTGGGCTTCGCTCATGCTGCTGTCCAGTCGGGTTGCCGACGCCAGCGGGCGTCGCGCGGGATCGGCCATGGTGCCGCCGGCCGCCGGTGGTCGCCGTTGCCTGCTGACCGGCGGCCCGCGCCGCCGGTCTGTTTGCGACGCGGCCGGCGCAGCGGCGGGGCGATGCGGGCGCCGCCGTGCGATGCCCGGCCGGGCGCGACACGGCGGCGGTCCAAGGTCTTACTTCTTGACGTAGTCGTACTGGCCGCCCTTCCACTGGTAGACCATGAAGCCCGGCAGCTTGTTGTCGCCCTTGCCGTCGAAGCTGAGCTTGCCGATGACGGTGTCGAAACTGCCTTCACGCAGCGCCTTCTCCATGTCGGCATACCTGGTGCTCTTGGCCTTGGTGGCCGCTTCGGCGAACAGCTGCATGGCGGCGTAGGCATACATCACGTAGCCCTCGGGCTCGACCTTGGCGTCACGGAACTTCTTCACCACGCCGGCAGCCGCCTGGTTCTTGCGCGGGTCGGGCGCGAAGGTGAAGATGACGTTGTCGGCAGCCGGGCCGGCAGCGGTGACGAGTTCCGAATTGGTCATCGTGTCGCCGCCCATGACCGTCAGCTTCAGTCCCGCCTGCTGCGCCTGACGCAGGATCAGGGCGACTTCGGTATGGTAGCCACCGAACGCCATGACGCTGACGCCGGCCGCCTTGAGCTTGCTGACCAGGCCCGAGTAGTCCTTCTCGCCGGCGGTGATCGACTCGCGCAGTGCCGGCTTGACGCCCTTGGCTTCCATCGCCTTGGCGATCTCGTCGGCGAGGCCCTTGCCGTAGGCGCTCTTGTCGTCGACAACGGCGATCTTCTGGCCCTTGAAGTTCTCGGCGAGGAAGGTGCCGGCGACCAGTCCCTGCTGGTCATCGCGGCCCATGATGCGGAAGATGTTCTTCAGTCCGCGCTCGGTCACCTGCGGGTTGGTCGAGACCGTCGCCATCGGGATCTGCGCCTCGTTGTAGACGTCGGAAGCGGGGATCGTCGAGCTCGAACACCAGTGGCCATGCATGAAGCTGATCTTCTTGTTGACCATCGTGTTGGCCACCGAGACCGCCTGCTTCGGGTCGCAGGCATCGTCGCCGACCTCGAGTTTCAGCTTCTGGCCGAGGACGCCGCCCTTGGCGTTGATGTCGGCGATCGCCATTTCCGCGCCCTTGCGGATCTGGTCGCCGGCCGAGGCATACTGGCCGGTCATCGGGCCGGCAATGGCGACCACGATGTCGGCGTAGACGCTGGTGGCGGCGAGTGAGAGCAGCCCGAGACTGGCTGCCAGGATGTGCTTCTTCATGTGTTTCCTCCTTGGTTACGGTGGTCGTTGAGATAGGTGACGAGTGACGCACCCGCATCGAGCACGTGCGCCCGAGTGAGTTCTGCCGCCGCGTCGGGGTCCCGGCGGGCGAACGCGTCGAGGATCTCGGCGTGTTCCTGCCTGGTTTTCGGCATTTCGGTGGTGACCGAAAGGAGGGCGCGCACGTAGCGCTCGACCCGGTTGTACAGCGAGCGGATCTCGCCGAGCAGGATCGGGCGCGCGGCTGCCGCATAGAGCGTCGAGTGGAACAGCCAGTTCAGCTCGCCCCAGCGGCGGCCGTCACCGGCGCGGGAGAATTCCTCCAGGTGCTGGCGCGCCTCGTCGATCGTCGGCTGGCTGATCAGCGGTGCCGCCAGGCGTGCCGCGCGGGCCTCGAGCAGCGCGCGGATCTCCATGTATTCGTTGATCTCCGCCGCCGAGAGCGAGGCGACGACGACGCCGCGGTTGCGCAGGAAGGTGACGAGGCCCTTGGCCTCGAGGTGTTTCAGCGCTTCGCGAACGGGAATCTTGCTGACGTGGAAGTGGGCGGCGATCTCGTCCTGCCGCAGCAGTTCTCCGGCCGGCAGCAGGCCATCGACGATCGCCTTTTTCAGCGTCTGAGCGACATGATCCGACGCGCTCAGGCGAGGCACTTTCTGCGCAGCGACCAACTCGAGGGCTGAAGGCGTCGGCAAGGGGCTAAACTCCGAATATCGTATACGATATAAACGGCGAGGCGTGACCATACAGGCGGATTTCGGGTCTGGCAAGCTGCACTGCAACATTTGTTGCCGTTGGCGGCTGGCGGCCGCGAGCGGCATGGCGCGACCGCGTCCTCCGGGCGGTTGCGACGACCGGGATGCAGGCGGGCGCAGGAGCCTGGCGCCGGTCGCTTGCCCACGACGACGCGGCGCCGCCGCATGGCTCGCTGCCGTTGCCGGCAGCCGCCGTCGCTTCAGTCGCCCGGCCGTCCGCCGGCAGGCGGATTGCGCTGGCCGCCGCCGCTGGCGTCCGCCAGCCTGCTGCCGCCGGCGAGATGGGCGAGGCCGCCGACGGCGCCGACGAGGACGCGATTGAGGAAGACCGTCAGTGCCACCAGGGCGGCGGCCGAGGAGCTGACGCCGGACTGGGCGAGGACGAGCGCCATCGTTCCCTCGCGTACACCGAGACCGCCCGGTGACAGGGGCAGCACCGTCGCCAGGTAGACCAGCGGCATCGTCACCAGCAGGGTCGGCAGGCCGAGGTCGATGGCGAGCCCGCGGCCGATGGTCTGGACGACGACGATGTCGATCAACTGGAAGGCGATCGACAGGAGCAGCGCCAGCAGCAGGTCGGTCTCGCCGATGCCGCGCAGCACGCCGATGACCGCCTGCAGGCGGGCGAGGAGCGCGGCCGGCAGCGATCGATCGGCCGTCGTCGGCACTGTCCAACGGCGGTCGATCCAGCGCAGGCAGCGGGGCAGCGCGAGGAGCCCGGCGAGGAACAGAACAGCCGCTCCGGGTCTTCGAGGAGCGCGGCGAGTATAGGGGAGCGCGTCCGCTCCGACAGGGACTATTTCTCGTTTCTGGCGTTGCCACATCTGGCTGCCGGCGGTGGTGGCCGGCGCGCACGATCGTCGATTTGCCGCATAATCTGGCCTGCCGCGTGCCGCCGCCGGGTGACAGCGCAGTCCAGGGCCGGCGGCAGGCGGGAGCGCGGCTGCCGGTGCCCTGGCGGCCGCATGGCGATGACGAAGGTCTGGCAGGGAGGGAACGATGAGCCGATCGCTGTTCGGGGCCTGGGGTGCCGCTCTGCCGCAGGAGTCGTTCGCCCGTGCCGTCGCCGCCGCGGCCCTGCTCGGTGTCGGGCGCGAGCATGCGCCCCCGCTCGCCGCCGCGCGCAGCCTGGGCGCCGCCGCTGGCGAAATCGCCGTGTTGCGGCTCGAGCGTCTCGCTGCCGTGTTGTCGGCGATCGCCGACGGTGGCCTCGCTCTGCCGCCGGCAGAGGAATTCGTCGCTGCCTGGCAGGGCTTCAGCGAGTCCCGGCCGGCAGCAGGCAATGGCGGGCGCCCGCTGCTGCGGCTCGAGATCGAGCCGCCATCCGGCGCCGACCGCTGGTCGATGATGCCGGAGCTGCCGTGGCTGTTCGGACTGCTCCTCGGCAATGGCGGCGATCTCGCGAGTTCGGCCTACCTGCGTCTCGACGGGCCGCAGCGAGCGATCTGCTGGGACTGGCCGCTGCGCATCGCCATCGTCGGCGACACGCGCGCCGCGGATCTGGCGGCCGCGCTGGCGGCCAGCCGTTGGCCCGAGCTGCTGCGCATCGTCGCGCCCGGCGAGGATTGCCAGTTGCTGTTGCTGCCGGAGGATCTGCGGCGCGGCCTGGCGCGGGTGCTACAGTCGACGCGACGATTGCGCGCCGCCAGCGTGCTGGTGCTCGGTGGCGCCGGCACCGTTGGCGAGCGCATCCTGCCGCTCGCCGCTGCCCTGTGCGCCGAGGTGTCGGCGGGTGGCGTCGGCGTTGCCGCGGTCGAGCGCGAGCGGCAGGGCGAGTCCATCGAATCGCTGCTGGCGCACCTCGCCCGCGATCTGCCGTTCGACGTTGCGCTGCAGCGGGCGCTGCCGGCGGCGCAGGATGAGGCCGGCGGCGAACCGGCGCTGCTCATCGCCTCGCGCCGGCTGGCAAGCGAAGCTCGCCTGTCGGCGGTGGCGCAGCGGCTGGCGCAGCAGGTCGATCGGCTGCTGTCGTCAGCCCGGTCACCGGTCGGCGGAGCCAGCGCACGGTCGCCGGCGGACGGCAGCGGCGGGCCGCTCGGCGACGAGGTGGCGGCGCTGGCACGGTCGCTGGCCGCCAGTACGGCACGCACCTCGTGGGCGGACGATGCCGGTGAAGCCAGCGAACTGGCTCGCCTGCGCAGTGCGCTCGCGGGTCGACTCGGCGGATCGCGCGGGGAACAACTGACGGCGCAGGCGGCGGCCCGCGACGGCGCCGGCGATGCCGCGAGCGGGGTCGGCGAGCAGCGGCGGCTCAACGGCTGTGTCATCGACGTCAGCGACGCGGCCCGGCCGCTGCGCGTCGAGGATCGCCTGGCGGTTGACCGGGCCTACGTCATCGATCTCGACATCGGGCTGCCGCGGGCGCAGGTGCTCAGCGCCCCGGAGGTCTTTCCGAGTGGCCGTCTGCCACCATCGGACGCCGGTCACTGGCTCGACCTCTTCTTCGTTCCGCTGGTACGCGGCGCCAGCGGCCGCCTGCACACGCCGCAGCAGGGGCGCCTGTTCCTGCCGGCGGAGGGCGACAGCCAGGCCTGTCGCCTGAGCTTCCGCACGCATGGGGTGCGTGACGAGTACCGGGCTCGCATCCTGATCGTCCATGAGACACGGATCCTGCAGACGCTGATCCTTTCCTCGCCGCTCGCCGGAACCGACGGACGACTGGCGTTGACCGTCGAGAACCGGGTGGCGGCGTCCTTCGACCCGTCACCGGCGGCGCCGCCATTCGATGCCGCCATCGTCGTCAATCACGCGGCGAGTGGCCAGGCGGGCTTCACCACCGTCGTCGGCAGCGAGGTCAGCTTCCGCGAGCCGCTCGGCATCGACCGGCTGGTCGACGAGGTCAAGGCGCTGCTTTCCGCCGAGGCGAGCTTCACGGCCGCGCGCGGCTCGCTCGACGATCCGGCTTTGCTGCAGCTCTTCGACGCACTCGCGCGTTACGGGCGTTCGCTCCTGAAGGCGATGCCGGCGCCATTGCAGGGCCGGGTGCCCGAGGGGGCGCGCATCCAGATCGTCGAGGCGCGTGCCGGTGCCTGGCTGCCGGTCGAGATTCTCTACGCCGCACCGCTGCCACAGGCCGGCGCGACCCTCTGTCCGAACGCACGCGCGGCGCTGCTCGGCGAGGGCAGCCATGAGCAGTGTGCGCACCGCGACGATCGCAGCGTCCACTGTCCGTTGCGTTTCTGGGGGCTTAGCTGCGTCATCGAGCGGCAGCCGGAAATGGCGGCGACGAGCGCAGCGGACTACACGATCAGCCTGCCGCGGCCTGGTGGCGATCGCCTCGATGTCCTGCGTTCGGTGCTCGTCGGCGCCAGCAAGCGGGTGCGGGCGCAGGATCTCGGCGACCCCGGCGGCCTCCTCGACGCCGTCCGCCAGTCCGCGAAGAGCGCGCGGACGGTGCGCGACTGGGCCGAATGGGAGCGGGCGATCGCCGCGGATTCGCCGTCGCTGCTCCTGCTGCTGCCGCATTCGCAGGAGGACCCGGCGCATCCCGGGATCAGCGGGCTGGAGATCGGCGGTGTGCTGCTGACCCGTCCCGAACTCGAGAGCTCGTACGTTGCCGGGCCGGCCGCGGCGGCGCCGGTGGTGCTGTTGCTCGGCTGCAGCACGCAACTCAGCGAGGTGCCTTTCCTCAACTTCGTCGAGGCGTTCAAGCGCGAGCGCGCCGCCCTGGTGATCGGCACGCTGGCGACGATCCGCGGCCGGCGCGCCGTCACCTTCGTCGCCGAATTGCTGGCGGCGCTGCAGGCGGCGGCTGGCGGCGATGAGAGTTTCGGCGAGGTCTTTCTCGCCACGCGGCGGCGCCTGCTTGCCGGTGGTGACGGCTTCGCCCTGAGCCTGACCGCCTATGGCGACGTCGGCTGGCGGTTGTGAAGCGGCGCCACGAGCGCCGACGAGGAGTGACGACATGTATCGCATCGAACTGTTGCCGGCCGAGTACGGCGACGCGATCTGGCTCGAGTACGGTCAAGGGCGGCGGATCAATCGCCTGTTGATCGACTGTGGCACGGCGGCGGTCTACCCGCGCATCCGCGAGCGCATCCTGGCGCTGCCGGAGGGCCAGCGCCACTTCGAGCTGCTGCTGGTGACGCACGTCGACAACGACCACATCGGCGGCACGCTCGCCCTCCTGCGCGAGAGTGCCCGCCTCGGCGTCAGCTTCGGCGAGATCTGGTTCAACGGCTACATGCACCTCAGCCCGGGCGGCGTCGTCCCGGCTGCCGCAGACGACACGCTCGGGCCGCTGCAGGGCGAGGAGTTGAGCGACCTGATCGTCGCCCACGGTCGCCAGCGCTGGAATGCCGTCGTGCATGGTGGCGCGCTGCTGGTGCCGAAAAGCGGACCGCTGCCGCAGCTGACCCTGCCGGGCGGCATGCGGCTGACCCTGCTGTCGCCGTACCAGGAGCAGCTCGACGCGCTCCGGCCGGCCTGGGAGGCGGCGTGTCGCAAGGCGGGAATCGTCCCCGGCGTCGCCACTGCCGACGACGCCGGTCGTCTCGATGAGGACGATGCCACGCCGGAGGCGGACGATCTGCTCGGCGACCCGGATCCGGAGGAACTCGCGGCGCGGCCCTACAGGGCCGATCGCGCACGTCCGAACGGCTCGAGCATCGCCCTGCTGGCCGAGTACGCCGGGCGCCGCGCACTGCTCACCGGCGATGCCTTCGCCGAAGTGCTGCTCGCTTCGCTGGCGCGGCTGCCCGGCAACGGCGGTGGCCGCCTGGCCGTCGACGCCTGCAAGCTGTCGCATCATGGCAGCCGTGGCAACACCAGCAGCGAACTGGTGCGCGCCCTGCACTGTCGCGACTGGCTGGTGTCGAGCAACGGCAAGCAGTTCCGCCATCCCGATGGCGAGGCGATCGCACGCGTGCTGCGTGACGGCGGCGGCGACGTCCGCCTGCACTTCAACTACCGCAGCGAGTTCAACGAGATGTGGTCGTCGAGCGCCCTGCAGCGCCGCTACCGCTACGCTGCCAGCTACCCCGCCAGCGATGCCGGCGGCATCGGGCTCGACCTGTCGCGGCGACGTCCTCGTTGAGCCGCCAGCCGCCGGCGCCGCTGCCGCCGATGAAAACTGCGCCGCGCCACAGCCTGCTCGAGGACGTCCAGGCGCTGGCGGCGGCAGCCCTCGTCGGGTCGCTCGGCCTCGGCCTGCTCAAGCAGGCCGGGCTGATCACCGGCGGCACGGTCGGACTCGCCTTTCTCGCCCACTACGCCAGCGGCATCAGTCTGGGCACCCTGTTCCTGGCGATCAACCTGCCGTTCATGGCGCTCGCCTGGTTCCGGGTCGGCCACGCCTTTGCCGTCAAGACGCTGTGCGCGATCACCCTGCTGTCGCTGGCCACCGACCTGCTGCCGCGCTGCGTCAGCTTCGCCGGCGTCGACCCGCTCTACGCCGCGGTCATGGGCGGACTGCTGGCCGGCATGGCGATGATCATCCTTTTCCGTCACCAGGCCAGCCTCGGTGGGCTGAACATCGTCGTGCACTGGTTGCAGGAGCGTTTCGGCTGGCGTGCGGGCTACCTCCAGCTGGCGATCGATCTGGCGATCATCGCTGCTTCATTGGCCATGCTGCCGCTCGAGCGAATCCTCGTCTCGTTGCTTGGCGCGGCGACGCTGAACCTGACGCTGGCGATCAACCATCGACCGGGGCGATACATGGCTGCCTGAGCCGGGCCGCCTTACAGGTGGCGATCGCCGGCAGCAGGGAAGCGAATTCCGGTCCCGTCGCGCCGGGCGGCCGGCGAGCCGCCGGCGAAACGCGGCGGCGCGTTGCCGGCAAGGCCGCGCAGCGCCAGCACTTCGTTGCCGACCAGCGCCGCGAGAACCAGCGCGCCACCGGTCAGCGTGCTGCCGCTCGGTTGCTCGCCGGCACCGAGCCAGGCCCAGGTGACGCCGAAGACGACTTCGAGCAGTCCGAGCAAGGCAATCTCGGGAGCCGCCAGTTCGCGCGACAGGCGCACCACCAGCAGGCAGGGAATCGCCAACTGGACGACGCCAAGCAGCGCCAGCAACGCCAGATCATGCGGCGTTGCCTGCAGCGGATGGGCGAGCGGCAGGGTGCACGCGGCCGAGAGCACGGCGCCGATGAAGACCGCCGGCAGCATGTCCTGCGGCACCGCCGCGTCTTCGCTGCGGCGGCGATGTCCGACATGCTGCAGGGTGGTGAAGTTGAGCGCCGCCGCAACGGGCACCGCCAGCGCGACGATGCTGCCGGTCAGCGACAGGCCGGTGCCGGCTTCCTGGCCGAACATCCAGGCGATGCCGGCGCCGGCCGCGGCAATCGCCAGCCAGGTGCGGGCCGGCAGCCGGTGCTGCAGGAACAGGCGGGCGAAGAGGGCGGTGATCAGGGGCCCGATGGCCATCGCCACGAGGACATTGGCGACGCTGGTCAGCGTGATCGCCAGCATGAAGGCAGTGAACATCACTGCCCAGCAGACACCCGAGCACCAGAGCGGCCAGCCGCCGTCGACCAGGCTGCGCCACAATCGCCGGCCGCGCAGCAGGCTCAGCGCGCAGCCGAGGGCGAGGGCGTTGAACAGGCTGCGCCAGAAGGTGACCTCGAAGCTGTGGACGCTGTCGAGGTGGCGCGCGACGACCCCGGCGATGCTCCAGAGCAGGGTGACCAGGATCATCAGGCTGACCGCACGAGCGTGCGACATCGGCACTCCTTCAGCCGCTGGCGTCGCGCAGCGGTGGTGAAAGCTCGGCATTGGGCCGTGTTTCCCCGTTCGTCAAGAAGGCATCGTCGCCCCCCGGCGCGGCGCGGTGGCCGCAGCCGTAGCGCCGGTGGACGAGGTAGCCGCCGGCGCCGCTGGCCAGCGATTCGACCAGCGCGTAGCTGTTCACCTGCCAGCGCACTTCGGCGGCGGCGACAGGCGGGATGCTGCCGGCGGCGCGGCGGGCCAGCGTCACGTGCGGCCGGAAGCGGCGCCTCTCGGGGATCAGGCCGAGCGACCGCAGTGCGTCGCCGAGGCGGCCGTGCAAGGCCTGCAGCGCAGCCGCCGGCGACCCCGAACGCAGCACGACGAGGCCGTTCGGCCAGATCTCGGCGCGGTCGAGGACGAGTTCGAATGGCTCGAAGGCGACCTGCAGGCCGTTGCCCAGCTCCGCCAGTCGCTGCCGTGGCAGCGAACCGAGGAAGTGCAGCGTCAGGTGCAGGCGCTCGCCGGCGATCGCTGCCGCCCCGGGTGGCCACGACCACTGCTGTTGCCGGTGCAGGAGTGCGTCCCTTTCGGCGACCGCCGGCCAGACGGCAAGGAACAGCCGGCACCCTGCGGCCGCGTGTTCGGCGGCGGCCGCAGGGGCGGCCGGCCGCTGCGGCCGGGATGCGGTCCTGCCGCCCGCCGCATCGTCTGGCATGACTGGCCTGCCGGTCTTTGAGGCAGCTGTCGCGATACGCGGAGGCTGGAGCGCCGTCGCCGTGCCCGCGCCTACTTCGTTTTCTTGCCCTTGCCGCCCTGCGCTTCCTGGGCACCCTGGACGCCCAGGTTGCCGCCGGTACCGAGACCGCCCTTGACTTCCTGTGCCTTGTAGTTGCGCACCGCGCGCACCAGGTTGTTGTAGGAATCGGTGAAGGCGGCAACGATCACCTTGCCTTCGGCAGTGTTCGTATAACCACCGCCGCCGGCACCGAAGCCGCCGCCGAAAAGCGCCCCCATGGCGCCGAAATCCATGTTGCGCGCGCTGCCCTCGGCTGCCGCCAGTTGCACGCCCGAGCGGTTGTCGACCAGGGTCAGCAGCGTGCTCGCCTCCTTGACATTCACCGCGCCGGCGACCGCGCCGAGTACCCCGGCGCCACGGCTCAGGCCGCCCAGGCCACCGCCCATGCCGCCGGCGTTGTTGTTGCTGAAGGTGATCGTCGGGCTCATCGTGTAATCGGCCGAGACCATCTGCCCCTTGCCGAACTTCGAGCCCCGGCGCAGCTCGCCGCTCTGCTCGAGGGCGCGCTCCTGCATCATGTTGTTCATCGCCCGGCCGCGGTCGACGACGACGAAGCAGTTCGACTGCTGGATCAGCAGCTTGAGCACCGGGCTTGTCGATCCCAGTTTCATCTGCCCGGTCAGGATGCCGTACCAGGGAGCGTTCGTGTCCTCGTAGACGGCCACCGTGCCGAGCGAACTGGCACATTTCTCGAGCTGGCTGCTGGCGTTCTCGGTGGTCGAGCCAGCGGCGGAACCGGTGGCGGTCGTCTTCGCGTCGGGCGAGCCCATCTGCATCTGGGCGCAGCCGGCGAGCAGCAGGCCGGCGGTGGTGGCAAGTGCGACCCGTGCAGAACGCTGCGGACTGGGCAAGGGCATCGGTACTTCTCCTTTCGATTCGCTGATGGTGACGTCAAGGGCTGCTGACGGCTGCCAACTTCCCCCCGGAACGGCATTATGCCCAAACACCCGCCGTCTTGCATCTGCACGCCGCGGCCGCGGGATCGGGCGCCTGCCCGTTGCCGCGGCCGGTGGTGGGGCCCGCATCGGGCTGGTGCACGTGCTCCGTCTTCGCTACGCCAGCCGCGTGCCGCTGCGGCCATCGCGGGCCAGGGCAAGACGCGCATCGGCGGCGGTCCAACTGGGAGGGCGGGCGGGCCGTCGCGGGGTGTCGAGGGGTTGACAGCGCTGTCCCGCCTGTGGATAATCCGTGCCGCTCCTGTCCGGCGGTGGCGGTGCGGCCATCGGCGAGGCGCCTTTTCCGGGCGCAGGCAGGCGTTGTACGCGGGAATAGCTCAGTTGGTAGAGCGATACCTTGCCAAGGTATAGGTCGAGAGTTCGAGACTCTTTTCCCGCTCCAGATTGCGAAGGGAAAGTGCCGCAGGCGCTTTCCCTTCTTCCATTTCGGGGCAGGTATAATGGCCTGCGGCGCCCGGGTGGTGGAATTGGTAGACACAAGGGACTTAAAATCCCTCGGCCTTGCGGCCTTGCCGGTTCGACCCCGGCTCCGGGTACCACGTCCACGTCTCTTGTTGCGCGCTTCGCGCTCCGGGTCCCGATGATCATCTTTGACCTTGCATGCCGGCACGACCATCAGTTCGAGGGCTGGTTCCAGTCACGCGAGGATTTCGACAGCCAGCTGGCAGCCGGTCTCGTCAGTTGCCCGCATTGTGGCTCGGTCGAGATTCGGCGCGTGCCGTCGACGGTGCATCTCGGACGTTCCGGCACGCAGGCGGATTCGCCTCGCCGTCCACCGCCGGTCGCTGCGCCGGCAGTCGGTGGCGGTGCCGGGTCGCTGCCGGCCCTTCGCCATCTGACGGAGATGCTGCTTGCCCAGTGCGAGGATGTCGGCGACGAGTTCGCCGCGGAAGCGCGGCGGATTCATTACGTCGAGGCGCCCGAGCGTTCGATTCGTGGCGTCGCCACTGCCGAGGAATATGAGGAACTGCTCGACGAGGGAATCGAGGTGTTCCGTCTGCAGCGGGTGAAGGCGGGTGATCTGCACTGACGGCCGCGCCGCGGCTGCTGTGGACAGCCGGCGGCACGGCACGAGCTTGCCCGGCAGCGGGGACCGATTGCCGCCTGCCGGCGGCGCCAACTGGTGGGAGGGTCACTGATGATCAAGTCGCGTGCTGCGGTTGCCTGGGCTGCCGGGCAGCCCCTGGAAATCACTGAGGTCGATGTCGCCGAGCCACGTCAGGGCGAGGTGCTGGTGCGCATCGTCGCCTCGGGCGTCTGCCATACCGATGCCTTCACGCTCTCCGGGGCCGACCCGGAAGGCGTCTTCCCGAGCATCCTCGGACACGAGGGCGGCGGCATCGTCGAGGCGATCGGCACGGGCGTCAGCTCGGTTGCCGTCGGCGACCATGTCATTCCCCTGTATACCCCCGAATGCGGAAAGTGCAAGTTCTGCCGTTCGGGCAAGACGAACCTCTGTCAGGCGATCCGCGCGACGCAGGGCAGGGGACTGATGCCGGATGGCAGCAGCCGCTTTTCGCGGCACGGCCAGACGATCTTCCACTACATGGGGACGTCGACCTTCTCCGAGTACACCGTGTTGCCGGAGATCTCGCTGGCGAAGATCGCCCGCGATGCCCCGCTGGAGAAGGTCTGCCTGCTCGGCTGCGGCGTCACCACCGGCATCGGCGCCGTGCGCAACACCGCCAAGGTCGAGCCGGGAGCGACAGTGGCCGTCTTCGGCCTCGGTGGCATCGGCCTGTCGGTCGTCATCGGCGCCGTCATGGCCGGTGCCGCGCGCATCATCGCCATCGACACCAACCCGGCCAAGTTTCCCATCGCCCGACAGCTCGGTGCCACCGACTGCATCGATCCGGCCGAACACGCACGGCCGATCCAGGAAGTGATCGTCGAACTGAGCGACGGCGGTGTCGATTACTCGTTCGAATGCATCGGCAACGTCTCGGTCATGCGTGCCGCCCTCGAATGCTGTCACAAGGGGTGGGGCGAGTCGGTGATCATCGGTGTCGCGGGCGCCGGCGAGGAGATCTCGACGCGGCCCTTCCATCTGGTGACCGGACGCGTCTGGCGGGGCTCGGCCTTCGGTGGTGTGCGCGGCCGCTCCGAGTTGCCGGGCTACGTCGAGCGCGCGCAGCGGGGCGAGATTCCTCTCGACACCTTCATCACCCACACGATGGGTCTGGCGGACATCAACCGGGCCTTCGAGCTGATGGCCGCCGGCCAGAGCATCCGTTCGGTGATCCTGTTCTGAGAGGTTGTGAAGAAATCGTCGCGAGCAGGCCGAGATGCAAGGCGCGATGGAGCGAACGACGAGACATATCAAGTGGATAGGCGAGGAGTGAGCGACTGGGCAACGCAGCAGATCGGTCGCGCAGTAGATTTATTCACAACCTCTGAGCCGCCCAAGGCGGCAGCCGGCGATCAGCGCAGGGTCTCCCAGCTGGCAAAGGTCGCCGCCTGCCCGACGCACGTCGCCGCGTCGGTGACGAGATTCCAGACCGTCGCGCCGGAGATGCGGAAGCGCTCGCCGCTCGCCGCCGTAATCGGCGATGAAGCCGTCGCGGGCAACGCGATCGAGCAGCCGCTGCCGTTCCTCGCGCGCCAGCGGTTCGGCGGAAAGTCGCGACGGCAGGCGGACGATCTCCCGCCACGACATCGCGAACAGTTCCTGCGCGGCGAGGTTGGCGTAGAAGAAGAGCGGATCGGGCGCTGCATCATGCGCCAGGACGATGAAGGGCGCGCCGTAGAGCCGCCGCCCGAGATCGTCCGCCGTGCGGCCCGGCAGGAGCTCGCGGTGCAACAGGCGTGCATGGCTGGCGACGATGAGGCGTGCGCTTGCCTGCTGGAAGCCGTTGGCTGCATCGGGCTCGCTGCGGTCGAAGAGGGCAGCCGTCATCGCCGTCCAGCCGTTCGCCGGCACTTCACGACCGGCTCAGCCCGTCGTCGCCGGGAGCGCGACGCCGGTGGGCGGCAGCGCCGCCAGGGCCTGCGTCGCCGCGCCATGTAGATCGCTGCGCGCCTGGTCGGTGGTGCCGCCGCTCGGGTCGGCGAGCCACTGGTAGCGGGCCACTCCGAGCGGCCGATTGGCGAGCGCGATGTCGCGCGCCGCCAGCGCACGGATCAGCTCGAGGTAGCCGAGCGGACACTCGCTCGCCAGTTGCCGTGGCCCACCAGCGGCGTGCGTCTGCGAGCGGTTGACCCAGCTCGCCATGCGCGACGGCAGCTCGGCAAGCTGCGGCGCGCTGGCGGCGGCGCAATGGCAGAGACGCGTCGCGGTCGGTAGCTGCAGTTCGCCGAGCAGGCGGTCGCCCGGCGGCAGCTCGTCCGTCGCCTCGAGGGCGATCAGGGCGTCACCCGTCGCGCCGCGCGTGCGCTTCCGGCGGACTCGCCGGGACATCTGGTCGGGCTGCAGTTGCGGCGCGAAACCGAGGAACTGCTGGTCGACCGACCACGCCGGTCCCGCCTGCGTGCCCGCAAGGCAACGGGTCGACGGGAAGGTCTCGGGCCAGCACGGAAACGCGCTCACTCCTCGCCGATCCATCTGATGGGTCTCGACCTTCGCTCGCTCGCGCCTGCCATCCCGGCCTGCCCGCGACGATTTCCTCACGAGCGCTCAGGCGGCGACGACGACGCGGTTGCGTCCGCCGCGCTTGGCTTCGTAGAGTGCGGCATCCGCCGCCTCGATCAGCTCCTGGCTGTCCCTGGAGCCGCTCGACAGGTTGGCGACGCCGATGCTGAGGGTGACGGGAATCGCCTGCTGCTCCCAGATGAAGGCGTACTTCTCGACCACGGTGCGGATGCGCTCGGCGATCTGCGCCGCAGCGCGGATGCTTGCATTCGGCAGGACAGCAGCGAACTCTTCACCCCCGTAGCGGAAGACCAGGTCCTCGACGCGCGAGGCGCGCTTCAGCAGGTCGGCGAGCTGGCGCAGGACGGCATCGCCGGCGGCATGTCCGTAGCCATCGTTGATGCGCTTGAAGTGGTCGATGTCGAGCAGCAGGCAGGCCATCGGCAGCCCGTTGGACTGGGCGAATGCCCACTCCGAGGCGAGATAGTCGAGGCCGTGGCGACGGTTCGGCAGCTGCGTCAGGGCGTCGGTCAGCGCGTCCCGCAGCAGGCGGCGGTGGGTGACGGCGAATTCGTCGGTCGAGCGCATGATGCCGCGTCGCTCACGCTGGATTTCTTCGCGCAGCAGCAGCATGCGCGTCGCCGTGTTGAGGCGGACGCGCAGCGTATGGATGCCCACCGGTTTGACGAGGACGTCGTCGGCACCGGCGTCGATGGCTTCGAGGACGTGTGCTTCACTGCCCGGCGAGGCGAGCAGCAGTGCGTAGCTCTCCTTGCCCGCCGGCGTCTGGCGCAGGATGCGGCAGAAGACCGCCGGTTTCAGTCCGGGCATGGCCATGTCGGCAATGACGATCTGGGCTGGCTCGCGGAGGACCTGCTTGAGGTCGTCGATGTGGCTGTCGACCAGCACAGGCTGGTGGCCGAGGCTTTCGATCTGCTGCATCAGCGTCGGCAGTTCCGCCACCGGGATGCCGACCAGTTGCACGTGCAGGCGCGGCGCGCCGAGGCTGCCGTCCGGTTCCTGGGTGGCCGGGCTGACCCGCCGGCTGGGCGGGCTGGCCGCCAGGATCTCGGCGAAAGGGGGCATCTCGTGCGTGCGCACCTGCAGCATGGCGCCCCACTCGCGCCAGCGACGGACCGTCCGGTCAGCCATGTCGTTCAGTGCGTCACCGCTGATGCCGAGTCGCGCAGCACGAGTCAGGAGGCCGGGCAGCAGGCTCCAGCGCGCATCCTCTTCGGCCATGCAGACTTCCGCCAGCGCGCGCGCGAAGTGCAGCGAGTGGGTCAGCGTCTGCACCCGCGAGCCGTCGCGAAAGCCTGCGAGGTCCGGCTGTTCGTGATGGTAGGCGGCCTGGATCAGCAAGTCCGGCAGACCCCATTCGGCGAGCATCGTCGCGCCCAGCTGCTGGTGGTCCATCTCCAGGCAATCGCGTTCGAGGCTGGCGAGACTGGCGCCGCCTTCTTTCGCCTTGAGCAGGATGACGGAGTATTCTTCCGGGTAGAGCGAGGCCATCGCCAGCTCGCCGACGCGCGCCAGCAAGCCGATGGTGAATAGCTCCTCGCTCGAGATCTGGGCAAACTGGGCGAGTTCCTGGCAGGCGATGGCAGTTGCCAGCGAGTGTCCCCAGAAGGCACCGTAGTCGAAGGCAGAACACTGCCCGCTGCTGTGCGTATGCATCACCGACAGGCTGATCACCAGCTCGCGCACGCGGAACGCGCCGAGGGCAACGATCGCCCGCTGCAGGGAGACGATCGGTCGCGTGCGGCCGAAGGCGGCGGCGTTGGCGAACTTCAGCAGGCGGCCGGCGATCGCCGGGTCGGACTGCACCAGTTGCACCAGATCGGGGACGCGAAAATCGTCACGCTGCAGCAGCTTGATGATCGAGAAGGCGACACCCTTGGGTGAAGGCAACTTGCCCGTTGCCTTCATCGAGTCATAGCGCTGTGGGGGGACGAAGTGGATCAAGCAGGCCTCAGGTCCGGGGTGTGCGCGCGATTATGCTACAAAACCGGACGTACCGCCGGAACGGGGGCTACTGTCCCGGCTGTCGTGTGCGCTCGCTGCCACGACGGCGACGGTCGCCGGCTCGAGTGCGGCGTCGCGAGGGCATAACGTCCGCACATGGCGCCATGTGTAGCTATACTTGCGCCGGTGCGCGCGAACTGCATGCCTGCAAGGAGGGGTCAAGAATGAGATCAGTAGTCGGCCGGGAGGCACTAACCGGCGCCATCGGCGCCTTTCTGCTGCTGTCGGCGGATGCCGCTCGGGCGCAGGAACCGCCGCCGGTTGCGGCGGTGGCGGCGGCTGAGACCGCGGCCGCTGCAGCAGCGCCGCTCCCGCGGCAGCCTTTCCGTCGCAGCATCGAGGATGCTGCCAACCTTGCCGGTGGGCTGGCCGTGAGGTTGGGCAGGGCGACCTATCGCGAAGGCGAGCCGGTGACGCTGAGCATCGACGTGCCGCGCGCCGGTCATCTGAACCTCGTCAGTGTCGGCCCGGACGATGTCGCGACGCTGATCTTTCCGAATCGGCAGCAGACCGACAACCGAGTGGCTGCAGGAACATTCCGCATTCCGGGCGAGCCACCGCAGTCGCCGGAGCTGTTGGCGAAGCCTGCCGGGGTGACGCTGCTGGCCGCCTTTCTCAGTCAGGAGCCACTCGACCTGCAGCCGAGTGGCAGCGGACCCGACGGAGCGTCGGCAGCGGACGACGCGTTCGCGCGCCTGCTGCCGGCAGCCCGTACGCAGATCGAGAAGCTGGCGGCGCGGAGCTTCACCGGCCTGCCACGGACGGCTCCGTTGCAGGGCGGGGTCTCCTATTTGCTGGTGTGCGCGCCCGCTGGCACCTGCGACGTGGCGAGCCTGGCGCCGGCGACCGGTTCGCCGCCGCCCGCCGAGCGGCTGACGCCGGGTCTGCTGCTCGAAGGCGAGATCGACCTGGCGCTGCCCAAGGGGGCCTGGCTGCGCCGCATCCCGGAGAAGGGCCAGCGCCTGACGCGGCTGTCGGAAGGTTTCGTGCCCCGCCTCTACACCAACGCCGACAACCATTGCAGCATCGGCTACGGGCACGTGGTGCGGCAGGAAGCCTGCTCCGGCGCCGAGCCAGCGGCGCTGCGCCGCGGCATCAGCGAGGCGCAGGCGGAGGCGATGTTGGCCGAAAACCTGCGGCGCGCGCAGCGGGCGGTGATGAGCCTGGTGAAGACCCAGCTCAGCGACGGCCAGTACGCCGCGCTCTGCGACTTCACCTACAACGTCGGTGCGACCAAGCTGCAGAACTCGACCCTGCTGAAGCTGATCAATGCTGGCGAGCATGACCGCGTCCCGGCCGAACTGCGGCGCTGGACCCTGGTCATGGGCAAGGAGCATCGCGGCCTGAAGCTGCGTCGCGAGCGTCAGATCGGGCTCTATTTCGAGGGCCAGCCGGTGCCGAGGACGCCGCCGGGAGACGGTCCGGCGACGGCCATCGATATCCGGGTCGGCGGCTAGACGGGAATCGCGGGCGCGGCCGATTCTTGATCGGCAGCAAAGCTGCGGGCCGCGGGTGTTGCGTAACATGCGCGGCATGAACGAGCGCAGCTCCGGTCGCCAATGAGCCTGCTCGCCTCCTGGCTGGCCGAGGCTGCGGGCGAACATCCGCACGCCTGCGCCCTGCGCACGGCGGCTGGCGAATGGGCGTACGGAGAGCTTCTGGCACTGGCCGGACGGGGCGCAGCCTGCCTGCGGCGCAGCGGCATCGCTGCTGGCGGGATCGTCGGCTGTGCCGCCGCTGCACCGGATCTGGCGCTGGCTGCCGTGGCCTGCTCGGCGGCGGGGGCGGCGCTGCTGCCGCTCGACCCACTGACCGCCGCTGCCGCCTGGCCACGCCTGCAGGAGCTGGCAGGCGGGCGATTGCACTGCCTGCGCACACCCTCCGGCGACTGGCCGCCGGATCGGGCACCGCCGGCACCCGCCGTCGACGCCGACGGGCTGGCACTGGTCATCGCCAGCAGCGGCAGCGAAGGCGAGCCGAAGGCGGTGATGCTGACCGCCGGCAACCTCGCCGCCGCGGTCGCCGCGTCGCAGCGGCGCCTGCCGCTGACCGCCGGCGACACCTGGCTCGGCTGCCTGCCGCTGCACCACGTCGGCGGCATCGCGCTGCTCTACCGCTGCCTGCGTGCCGGCGCCACGCTGCTGCTGCACAGCCGCTTCTCGGCGCCGGAAGTCTGGCGGGACATCGACGAACAGGCGGTCAGCCACATCTCGCTGGTGCCGGTGATGCTGGCGCGCCTGCTCGACGTTGCCGGCGGCCGACCGCCGCCGGCGAGCCTGCGACATGCGCTCATCGGCGGCGGCGCCCTGTCCCGGCCACTCTGCGAGCGGGCGCTGGCGACTGGCTGGCCGATCCGCCCGAGCTGGGGTCTCAGCGAGAGCGCGGCGCAGGCGGCGACGCTGCTGCAGCCCGGGCTGGGCTGGCGGCCCGGGCTGGTTGGCGAGTTGCTGCCCGGACTCGCCGTGCGCATCGCTGCCGACGGGCGCATCTGCCTGCGCGGTGCGCAGGTGATGGCCGGTTACCTCAATCCGCAGCGGCGCCCGGGCCTCGGCCTGGCCGACGGCTGGCTGATCACCGGCGATCTCGGCGACATCGATGCCGCTGGTCGCCTCAGCATCCGCGGCCGCGCCGACGAGCTGCTGGTCAGTGGCGGTGTCAATGTCCATCCCGCCGAGGTCGAGGACTGCCTCGCCGCGTGTCCGGGGGTCCGTGACGTGGCGGTGACGGCGACCAGCGACCCGGAATGGGGCGATTCGCTGCTGGCGCTGGTGGTCGGACAGCCCGACCTGCAACTGCTGCGCGACTGGTCGCGGCAACATCTGCCGACCGCCAGGCGGCCGCGGCGATTCCGCTGCGTCGACCGCCTGCCGCGCAACGCCATGGGCAAGCTCGAACGGGCGGCACTGCGTCGCCTGGCTGCGGAGGATGGCTGATGCCACGCCGGCTGCTCGACGCGGCGCAGATCGCCTTGCTCGGCCACCGGCTGCGCGCCTTGCTCGTCGGTGCGCGCAGCAACGACCTACTGAGCATCAGCCTCGACCTGGGTGGCGGCGACGAGGACTGGCTCGGTGTCGACGACGGCGCCTGGCCCGGCGTCGACCTGGCGCGCACTGCCTGCCACTGGTGGGCTGCGCCGGCCACCGCCGGCGGCCGCGAGTACCGCCTGGCGATCGGTCGGGTGATCGACTTCCGGAGCACCGGCGAGGCGCGCTTTTCCGCCCTGCAGGCTGCTTTCGCCGGGCTGCAGGCGGTCTGGCGGCACGACGACCCGCAGTCGACCGGAAGCAGCCCGTTGGCGCACTTCGGTTTCGCCTTCGCCGGTGAGGGCGCCGACGGCTGGCCGAACGCTCGACTGGTGGTGCCGGCGATCCTCCTGCAGAGTGCTGGCGGGCGGCGTACGGCGACCTTCAGTTGCGTCGCTGCCGCTGGCGAGACGGCAGTCGCGGGGTGGCTCGACGCTCTGCCGTTGCGTTCGCTGCGGCCGTCGCGGTCGCCACCGCTGCTGCTGCCGGAGACGCTCGGGCCACTTGCCGAGCAGGCTTTCATGGCCCGTGTCGCCGCCGCGCTGCGGGCGATCGGCGAGGGTCGCCTGGACAAGGTCGTTCTGGCGCGCAGCCGGCGCTGGACCACCGGCTACGCGATCGACCTGGCGCCATTGCTCGCGACGCTGCGTGACCGGCATCCCGGGTGCACGATCTATGGCATCGCCCACGCGGGCGAGAGCTTCGTCGGCGCCACTCCCGAGCGCCTGCTGGTCCTGCGGCGGGGTGCGGTGCAGGTGGACGCGCTGGCCGGCACCGCCTGGCATGCTGGCGGCAGCGGCAGGGCAGCATCGCCATCGTTGCTCGACGCCAAGAACCGGTGCGAGCAGCAGGTGGTGGTCGACGCCGTGTGCGCCGCGCTGTCGCCCGCGTGCAGCGCCCTGTCGGCACCGCAGCCGGCCGAAGTGCTGCATTCCGGCGGCCTGCAGCACCTGCGGACGACGGTTCGCGGTTGCCTGCAGCCGGGTGTGGCCTTCTTCGAACTGCTCGCCGCCCTGCATCCGACGCCGGCCGTCGGTGGCTGGCCGGTGGCCGCCGCCGGCCGCTGGCTGCGGGCGCACGGCGAACGGCGCGGCGCCTGGTACAGCGGCGGCATCGGCTGGCTGGATCGCAGCGGGGATGGCGACAGCGTCGTCGCGCTGCGCTGCGCGCGGATCAAAGGCCGGCAGGCCGAACTCTTTGCCGGCGCTGGCATCGTTGCCGGTTCCGATCCGGCGCAGGAGCTGGCCGAGACCGAGGTCAAGCTGGCGGTGATCGCCGACGCGTTGCGGCACGCACGCTGCCGCCGGCCGCTTGCCGAACGGGCGGCCAGCGCGTGACGCAGCCGCAAGCGCACGGCCTGCTCAACCTGCGTTACGCGCAGGCTCTGGTCGATGGCCTGCGCGCGGCCGGCCTGCGCGACCTCGTCCTCTCGCCCGGCTCGCGCTCGAGCCCACTGGCGCTGGCTTTCCTGCGCCAGCCAGCGATCAGCAGCCATGTCCTGGTCGACGAACGCAGCGCCGCCTTCCTTGCACTCGGCATCGCCAAGGCAGCCCGGCGGCCGGTGGCGCTGCTTGCGACATCGGGTTCGGCAGTGGCGAACTGGTTGCCGGCGGTCGTCGAGGCCGACCTCGCCGCGGTCCCCCTGCTGCTGCTGTCTGCCGACCGGCCGCCGGAGCTGGTCGGTTGGGGCGCCAGCCAGACGATCGACCAGCAGCGGCTGTTCGGCGCCCACCTGCGCGCCTGTCATGCGCCCGGGCCACCGGCGCCCGACTTCGCGGTCGACTACCTGCGCAGTCTGGCAAGGCGCGTGCTGGGCGAATGCTGCTCGCCGCTGCCCGGCCCGGTGCAGCTCAATCTCGCCTTTCGCGAGCCGCTGCTGCCGGCCGGCGCGCTGGCCACCGGCGACGTCACGGGTGGGCCGGCGGTCCTGGCGGTGGGCCGGCCACGCCTGCTGCCCGACCGGCAACTGGTGGCGGACAGCGGGGCGGCGATCAGCGGCCGGCCAGGAGTCATCGTCTGCGGCGGTGACGACAACCCGCCTGCTTTCGCCGCAGCGGTCTGCGCGCTGGCGCGGCAGCTCGACTGTCCGCTGCTCGCCGAACCGCTGTCCAACCTGCGTTTCGGCGGCCACGATCGCAGCCGTATCTGCGTCCATTACGACGCCTTCCTGCGCCCGCCATCGCCGCTTGCCGCCAGGCGACCCGAATGGCTGCTGCGCTGCGGCAGCTTTCCCGTCACGCGGACGCTGCAGGAATGGCTGCGCGCGAACCGCGACGCGCGGCAGATCGTCCTCGCCGCCGACGGCCGTTGGCGCGACCCGCTGCACTGTGCCGCCGTGCTGATCCAGGGCGATCCGCTGGCGGTCCTTGACGACTGGCAGGCGATGCCGCTGCGGGCGGCGGCGCCCGATTGGCGCGGAGCATTCCTGCACGCCGAGCGGCAGGTGGCCGCGCTCGCTGCCGCCTGGCGTTCGCGGGACGACTTCGAGGGCGCGCTGATTCCGGCGTTGCTCGACGAGTTGCCCGCCGGTCATCGCGTCTTCTGCGGCAACTCGCTGCCGATCCGCGATCTCGATGCGTTCTCGGGCGGCGGCGAGAAAGTGCTGCAGTTCTTCGGCAATCGCGGCGTCAGCGGCATCGACGGCAACCTGTCGACCGCCCTCGGCGTCGCCAGCACGGGCCCGTGCGTCGCGCTGCTCGGCGATCTGACGCTGCAGCACGACCTGGCTGCCCTGGCCGCCGCCGGCGGTCGCGACATCGTCGTCGTCGTCATCAACAATGGCGGTGGCGGCATCTTCGAGTACCTGCCGATGGCGACCCTGCCGGAGTTCGAGCGCGCCTGGCTGACGCCGCAGAAGCTCGATTTCGTCGCCGCCGCGGCTGCCTTCGGCGTTGCCGGCGAGCGCTGTGCATCGCTCGGCGGGTTCGCCTGCGCGCTGCGGCGCGCGCTGCAGCGCGGCGGGCCGACGCTGCTGGAGGTGCCGATCGATCGCCGGCGCAGCGTCGCGCAGCACCGGGCTTTCTGGCAGGAGGCGGCGGCTGTTGCCGGCGGCCTGCCGGCGATGCCCTGATCGACTCGCCGTCGGGGCGGCGGGTCATCGCCCCGTTCGACCCCAGCCGCGTCGCGGTCAACCCGTTGCAGGTTGGGAAAACGCCTTCTCGGCCATCCCGAGCGACCAGGCGCGAGCGAACCACGAGACCGGTCGGATCGCTCGTCGAGTCCTGACGGCGATGGCGCAGCCTGGCTCGATGTCGCACGATCCTGGCGGATCGGGATCTGCCGCGAGTCATGTTGGGAAACGCGATTCCACCTGATAGACTCGCATCCATTTTTGATCGACTTGAGACGCATCCGATTGGGCAGCGCGGACGTCATGACCACAGAACCATGGATTTTCGTCGAGCTGGTCGCCCGGCATCTCGATGTGACCGAGGACACCGTCTACCGCTGGCGCAAGCACCGGGAGTTGCCGGCGCATCGCGTCGGGCGGCAGAGGAAGTTCAAGCTGTCCGAGGTGGACGACACGGTGCGCGCCGGGGCGCGGATGCTGGACAAGGCACGGGCGGCGGCGCCGCCCGCAAGCACTGAAGCTCGCGAGGCGCCATGCCCACATTGAACTGGATCGGCAAGGAAGCCGTCGTCAGGCATCACAAGGAAGTGCCCTTCCGCCTGCTGGAGCCGGTGCCCGACCTCTCCTGCGGCGAAAGCGGAAGCGGCAACCTCATCGTGCAGGGCGACAACCTGCACGCGCTCAAGGCACTGCTGCCGCGCTATGCCGGCCAGGTGAAGTGCATCTACATCGACCCGCCCTACAACACCGGCAACGAGGGCTGGGTCTACAACGACAACGTCAACAGCCCGGAGATCCGCAAGTGGCTGGGCGTGGTGGTCGGCAAGGAAGGCGAGACGCTGGACCGGCACGACCGCTGGCTCTGCATGATGTATCCGCGACTGGTGTTGCTGAAGCAGTTCCTGCGCGACGACGGTGTCATCTGGGTGTCAATTGACGATGCAGCGGTACACCTGCTTCGCGCGTTGATGGATGAGGTTTTTGGAGCGTCAAAGTTCATCGCGTGCAACGTCTGGCAGAAGCGCTATTCCCGTGAGAACCGAGAAGCCATTGGCGATGTGCATGAGTACCTGCTCGTTTACGCGATGAACCCTTTGAAGTTCAAGGACACGCGCAACAAGGTTCCCATCGATGAGAAGCAGGCCAAGGTCTACCGCAACCCGAATAACGACCCCAAGGGTCGTTGGCGACCCATTCCCATGACTGCGCAAGCCGGACACGCGACCGAGGACCAGTTTTATGTCATCACAGCCCCGAGTGGGAAGAAATTCAAGCCGAGTCCCGGTCGCTGCTGGGGCCTGGCGGAAGCGACATTCAACAGGCTCAGAGCCGAGGGGCGCATCTACTTCGGGAAGAACGGAAACTCACAACCAAACGTCATCCGCTACCTGAGCGAGGTCGAAGGGGTAGTGCCTTGGACGTGGTGGACACACGAAGAAGTGGGGCATACAGACGAGGCAACCAAGGAACTCATGGGCATCTTGGGAGGCGTCAGCAACTTCGACACCACGCCCAAGCCTTCTCGGCTCATCCAGCGTCTGCTGCAAATCTCCACGGATGAGGATTCGCTCATATTGGACAGCTTCGCTGGGTCCGGCACCACCGGTCACGCATCCCTGCGCCTCAACAGCGCCGACGGGGGCTGTCGGAGGTTCATCCTCGTGGAAATGAGCAGCGATATAGCGGCACCTGTTACTGCGGAACGAGTGAAGCGGGTTGCTCAAGGCTTCCAAGGCCCAAAGGGTGAGGCGATTGATGGTCTCGGCGGCGATTTCCAGTTCTGCCGCCTCTCGGCGGAGCCTCTGTTCGACGCCGACGGCCAGATCCGCCGCGACGTGTGCTTCGCTCAACTGGCAGAGTTCGTCTGGTTTGCCGAGACCGGCACCGGCTACGCGGGCGCCGCCGATTCGCCACTGCTCGGGGTGCACGAGGGCCGCGCCGTCTACCTGCTCTACAACGGCATCCTCATGGACCGTTCGGTTGCCGGCGGCAACGTGCTCGCCGGCCCCGTGTTCGATGTGCTGCCGAAGTTCGCCGGCCCCAAAGTGATCTACGCCGCTGCCAACCGCATGGGTGGCCGCGCGGCCCGCGAGGGCATCACCTTCAAGCAAACCCCTTACGCGCTGGACTTGTAGCGATGCCCGTTGGGCTCAAGGTCATCATCATCGCCGGCCCCAATGGCGCGGGAAAGACCACCTTCGCCCGCGAATTCCTGCCCAATGAGGCGGGCTGCCCGGTGTTCGTGAACGCCGACCTGATCGCGGCTGGACTGGCGCCGTTCGCACCCGAGACGGCTGCCCTGCAGGCCGGCCGTCTGATGCTGCAGGAGTTGGCCCGGCATTTCGCGGCCCACGAGAGTTTTGCCTTCGAGACCACGCTCGCCGGGCGCGGCTACCTGCGCCACATCCGCGCCTGGCAGGCGGCGGGCTACCGCGTGAAGCTGATCTTCCTGCAACTCGACACCCCCGAGGCGGCCATCGCGCGCGTCGCGCAGCGGGTGCGGCAGGGCGGACACCACGTTCCGGAGATCGCGATCCGAAGACGTTTTGCCGCCGGCCTGGAACACTTCGAACGCCTGTACGCGCCGCTGGTCGACGCCTGGGCGCTGTATGACAACGCGGGCGCTCAGCCCGTGCTGCTCGACTGGAGCGAGAAGCCTTGAACCCGCGACCCATTGAAACCGCCCGCGATGCCGACCTGCGCCTGTCGGGGAGTGCGCTGCAGCGCGCCGCGCAGAGCGCGCGCGCGTTTGCGCTGCAGACCGGCACCGCCATCGTCATCAGCCACCGGGGTGTGGTGCAGACACTCACGCCGCAGGCGCCGGGATGGCAGCCCGCCGAGGCCGTGCAGGAGCTCCCCGCCCCCTATCAGGGCAAGCCATGACGACGTTCGCCCCCAAGACCTACCAGCAGCAGGTGCTCGACAGCGTCGAGGCCTATTTCAAGGCCTGCCACGAGCTGCCGTCGCCGGCGATCGCCTTCACCGCCACCACGGAGCGCCTGTGGGGTCGTGGCAGCGCATACAACCCGCTGTCGGGCTTTCCGCCCGACATGCCGTACTTCTGCCTGCGTGTGCCCACCGGCGGCGGCAAGACCTGGCTGGCCGCCAGGAGCGTGGCGCTCGTCAACATGCACCTGCTGCGCTGCGAGCACAGCGTGATCCTGTGGCTGGTGCCGAGCAAAGCCATCCGCGAGCAGACCCTGCGCTCCTTGCGCGACCGCCTGCACCCGTATCACACGGCGCTGCGCGAAGCCGGGCCCATCACGGTGATGGACCTCGACGAGGCCAGGAGCGTGACCCGCGCGACGCTGGACACCTCGACCGCAATCGTCGTCGCCACGCGGCAGGCATTTCAGGTGGAGGACGAGGAGTCGCGCAAGGTCTACCAGAGCAGCGGCGCGCTGATGCACCACTTCGACAACCTGTCGCGCACGCAGCGCGACGGCCTGTTGAGCGAAGGTGAGGGCGCCGAGCGCACGACTCCCTGCTCGCTGGCCAACGTACTGCGCCTGCGCCGGCCCTTCGTGGTGGTGGACGAGGCGCACAACAGCCGCACGGAACTGGCCTTCGACATGCTGGCGCGCTTCGGCCCCGGCGGCGTCATGGAGCTGACCGCCACGCCCGACCTCGAACGTACGCCGAGCAACGTCCTGCACAGCGTTTCCGCCGCCGAGTTGAAGGCGGAGGAAATGATCAAGCTGCCCGTCGTGCTGGCGACCGAGCCGAACTGGCAGCAGTGTCTGGCCGACGCCGTTGGCCGGCGCAACGCCCTGCACGAGCTGGCCGATGAGGAACGCCGCGCGGGCAGCTCCTACCTGCGACCGCTGGTCCTGATTCAGGCGGAGCCACGACGCTCGGGGGTGGAGACACTGCACACCCTGCGCGTGAAGAACGAGCTGATGACCAACCACGGCATCCCGGCCAGAGAGATCGTCGTCGCCACCGGCGAGGAAAAGGGGCTGCAGCAGATCGACGCCGACTACAAGCTGGGCGTTGCCGACCCGGCCTGCCCGGTGAACTTCGTCATCACCCAGAAGGCGCTGGCCGAGGGCTGGGACTGCCCCTTCGCCTACATCCTGGTGAGCGTGGCCTCGCTCTCGTCGGCCACGGCGGTGGAGCAGTTGCTCGGGCGCGTGTTGCGCCAACCCGGCGCCAGTCATCGGCAGGCCACGGCGTTGAATCAATCCTATGCCTTCGTGGTGTCGCACAACTTCGCCGACACGGCAGGCGCGCTGCGAGACCGACTGGTGGCAGGCGCAGGGTTCGAGCGACGCGAGGTGGCCGAGTTCGTCGCCGCCGCCAAGTCAGGGCAGGGCCGGCTGGACCTGGATGGTCACGCCGGGCGCGTCGTCGTTCGGCCGTTGGCGATCACATTGACCGAGAAACCCGATCTCAAGAGCGTGCCCAAGCCGGTGCGCGACAAGGTCACTTGGGATGGAAGGCTCAACACGCTGACCATCACGACGCCGCTGACCGAGGACGAGGCTGATGTGCTCAAGGCCTCGGTCAGCAGCGATTCGGCGGCCGCGGCCATTGTCGAGGCAGCCGCGATCAGCCGTACCACGGCCACTGATTTCTTCCAGACAGCGGCCGAACTGGGGGAGCGCTTCCGCGCGCCACAACTGGCCTTGCGCGTGCAGGGTGAGCTGCAACTGTTCGACGACCCGGAGCTATTGGACTATCCGTGGGACTTGTCAACGTACGACGCCGCGCCGAATGGCGCCGAGATCACGGCATTGGGCGCGGGCCTCAAGGTCTCCGAGGGCGGCGAGATCGATGTCGATGACGCCAGCGGCCAGGTCATCTCGCGCTTCCTGCCCGACCTGCAGCGCGATCTGGGCCTCGTCTATCCGCCTCAGCACTGGGATGAGGTGCGTCTCGCAACGTGGCTGTGCCGGAACCTGCCGGAGCCTTCACTCACCCACGCCAGCAAGCAAGCCTTCGTGGCCAAGTGGCTGAGCGAACTGCTGCGCCGCGAGGGCTTCACGCTCGCCCGTGCCAATCTGCAGAAGTTCCTGCTGCGCAACCTGTTGGAAGCGCGCATCCGCGATCTGCGCCGGCAGGCGGTGGGCAAGGCGTTCCAGCAGGCGCTGTTCGGTGATGCCGCAGCGTCGCGCGTCGCGGTGACGGATCAATGCGCCTTCGAGTTCCCGCGCCAAGGCTACGCGCCCAGCCGTGACTACGACGGCCGTTTCGGGCACTTCGCCTTCCGCAAGCACTTCTATGGACGCCTCGGCGACTTCGACAGCAAGGAGGAGTTCGAGTGTGCCTGCTGGCTGGACGTTCAGGCGCAGCAGGGGCGCATCTGTTTCTGGCTGCGCAACCTCGTTCGGCGCGCAGGCACTTCGTTCTTCCTGCAGAAGGCCGACGGGCGCTTCTACCCGGACTTCCTGTGTCAGCTTCCGGGTAGCGCAGACCAGCCCGGCCCGATCCTGGCCGTCGAGTACAAGGGCGCGGATCGCTGGGCCGGCGCGGAGGACGACCGGTTGATCGGCGGCCTGTGGGCGAACCTGTCCGAGGGGCGCTGTCGCTTCGTCATGGTCAAGGACAAGCGGTGGGAGTGGATCGAGGAGAAGCTATCCCCATCGCTGGTTCGACAGGACTGATTCCGCGCGTTCGTCGCCCGGTTTCGAGAATCTTGCGGTGGTCCGGGGAGGCCACGATGTTCATGCTGGCTCGAAGTCGCCGTGGATTGCGGCGATCGCCTTCTCGCCAAGGCCGGCCTGTCTGGCGAAGTCCGGCCAGTGGTCGAGGGCGGTGCGAACCTCCTTGAGCGCGTCTTGCGGCCTCCGGACGCCGAAGCGGTCGGCCTCGGCCAGCAGATCGGCACGCGTGATGCCCGCGAACCGGCCGTTGACGCTCAACAGGTGCTGATACGTCCATTCGCCCCTGGGGTTGTGGGCGTGGGTCACGTCGTAGGCCGGGGCCAGCTCCCAGGCGCCGCCCTGCTGCAGGCGGAAGGCGAAGTTCTTGCTGTGGTCGTCACAGTTCTTCGCCATGACGTTGAAGGCCATGCGACGGAAAGCCTGGCCGATGGCGTCGTCGCCCAGGTCGAGCCGGGCGATGGTGATGAAGAGCTGGGCATAGGCGTGCGTGGCCCGCTGCTTGTAGTCGAGGTGACTCATGGCGCAGAGCGTCTGGACGTGGTGCTTGATGCTCTGGCCGTCGACCACGTCGCGGTCGAAGCGGCGGGTCATGAAGTGGGCACGGCCGCTTTCGAGCAGCAAGCGGCAGGGGGACATGTGGATGCCGGCGGCTTGCGCCATCAGGTGATAGGCATATTCGATGCGGCCGTAGGCGGCCCCGCCAGCCGGTGCGCCAAGCTCCAGGTCGTTGCCGACGCCATCGAACTTGAGCAGCCAGTGCTCGAAACCGGGTGCGGCGTCGAACTGGCCGCTGCGAATCTGCTGCGTCTTCGGGTTCCAGGCAACGACGGACTTGGCGCGCGCGCCACCGGCGGAGGTGCCAACCCGGATGATGTTGGCCAGGGCAGCCTGCGCCTGCACATCGCCAGTGAGGTCGCCGTGCACCACCCGGCGGGCTGCCTCGACGAGGTTCTTCATCTGCAGCGGCTCGGCGCTCTCGCGATGCGCACCGCGCGCCGGCCTGAACTCGAGCGCGCCCATGCCGCGCCTGCCCATGTAAGCCAGGCGGTCGAGCGTGGTGACGGCCGATCTGTCGACACCCCGGGCACTCATCCAGGCGTCGATCAAGGCATTGCCGAAGGCATCGGGCAGGGCATCGGCAAGGAGCCCCGGCAAGCGTCTGTAGCTGGGTTCGGCAAGCTCCGGAAAGGCAAAGCTCTGGCGGGTGTCCTGCAGCGGCATGGTCAATGGCGCCAGTTCGATGCCGGTCTTCCGCCAAGCGGGATCGAAGGCGAAAACGTAACAGCCGAGCCGCGGATCGGGCGCCACTGCGCCGACACGTTGGCCCCAGAGGCGGACTTCGATGACCGGGGTATCCATCGATCAGCCTTCGTTGAGCGGCTTGCTGACCCACCGGGCGCGCGGCGTCGCACGGATTCGCGCCTTCGGCTTGCGGAGCAGGTCGAGCGGGTTGACGCTGATTTCGGGGGCGAGCATGTCGAGTCCCTGCAGGTGGTCGAGCGCTTTCAAGACGCGCAGCAGGGTCTCGACCGTCGAGCCCCGGCCCGACTCCAGGTTGCGCAGGGCTTTTTCCGAAACGCCGGCTTTCTCGGCCGTGCTGCGCTGATCCAGATTGCGATTCAGCCGCAAGCGCTTCAGGCGCTCGCCCAGGAGTTCCTGGAGTTCGTTCGGGGTTGAGAAACTGTGCGCCGTCATGGATTTCTATAAGAGGTCAAGAAGTGCCGGTAAACTGTGAAATGATCATCAATCGGCACTTTTCGACCGTCATTTTACAACTCCACAGGCTTGCCGGGAAGTCTTCCCATCACTGCCGTTCGGACGTCGGCCAGGCAGGCGTCGCGACGCTGATCGGGTCCTTCGCCCGCTGCCAATGGCTGGCCTGCCGTTCGGCTGGCCCTTGCCCTCGTCGGGCGAGTACGCGCTGGCGGGCCCGACAAAAAAAGGCCTGCCCCTGGCGGGGGCAGGCCTTGCCGGCGACTCGCCGGCAGCGCCGCTGCGCTGGCTCAGGCCTTCGTGCCGAGCGCGCGCTGCAGTTGCTCGAGGGCGGTCGGGTCCTCGATCGTCGTCAGGTCGCCCGGATCGCGGCCTTCGGCGAGCGCCTGGATCGAGCGCCGCAGCAGCTTGCCGGAGCGGGTCTTCGGCAGCACGGTCAGGAAGTGCACGCGGCTCGGACGGGCGATGGCGCCGAGGCTGTCGTCGACCTGCTTCATGACGGCTTTCTCGAGCGCTGCCGCCAACTCGGGCGTGGCGATGCTGTCGGCGCTCTTGACGACGGCGAAAGCCATCGGCATCTGCCCCTTGAGCTGGTCGGCAACGCCGACGACGGCGACTTCGGCGATCGCGGAGTGGCCCTGGATGGCCTCCTCGATCTCGCGCGTGCCGAGGCGGTGGCCGGCGACGTTGATGACGTCGTCGGTGCGGCCGAGGATGTAGTGGTAGCCATCCTTGTCCTTGATGCCCCAGTCGAACGAGGAGTAGACCTGCGGCTCGCGGAAGAGCGTGAAGTAGGTCGAGACGAAGCGCGCGTCATCACCCCAGACCGTCGACAGGCAGCCCGGCGGCAGCGGCGGCAGGATGCCGACGATGCCTTTCTCGTCGGGATCACAGACCGTGCCGTCCTCGCGGAAGATCTTCAGGTTGTAGCCATAGACCGGGAAGCTCGGCGTGCCGAAGCGGATCTCGGTCTTCTCGACGCCGGGCATCGCCGACAGGATCGGCCAGCCGGTCTCGGTCTGCCAGTAGTTGTCGATCACCGGTCGGCCGAGTTCGCCCATGATCCATTCGTGCGTCGGCTGGTCGAGCGGCTCGCCGGCGAGGAACAGGTGGCGCAGGCTCGACAGGTCGTACTTGTGCATGTACGCCGGGTCGTGCTTCTTCAGGACACGGGCCGCGGTCGGCGCCGAGAACATGACGCTGACCTTGTACTTCTCGACGATCTGCCACCAGATGCCGGGGTCGGGGCGCAGCGGCGTTCCCTCGTACATGATCGTCGCCATGCCGGCGATCAGCGGGCCGTAGACGATGTACGAGTGGCCGACGACCCAGCCGATGTCGGAGGTCGCGAAGTAGGTCTCGCCTTCGTTGCCGCAGTAGATGTTCTTGATCGACGAGGCGAGGGCGACGGCGTAACCACCGGTGTCGCGCTGCACGCCCTTCGGTTTTCCTGTGGTGCCCGAAGTGTAGAGGATGTACGACGGCTCGGAGGATTCGAGCCAGGTGACCGGCACCTCGGCATCCATGAACTGCGCGCGCAGCGTTGCGTAGTCGACGTCGCGACCTTCGACCCTGTTGAAGTCCTTGTCGAGCCCGCGATCGATCATCAGCACCTTGGCCGGCTTGTGCTGGGCGAGCGTGATCGCTTCGTCGAGCAGGTCCTTGTACGGTACCGCCTTGCCGCCGCGCATGCCGGCGTCGGATGAGACCACCAGTTTCGGTGCGGCATCGTCGATGCGCGTCGCCAGCGAGCCGGAGGCAAAACCACCGAAGACGACCGAGTGGATGGCGCCGATGCGTGTGCAGGCAAGCATGGCGAACAGCGCTTCGGCGATCATCGGCATGTAGATCAGGACGCGGTCGCCCTTGCCGACGCCGAGGCTCTGCATGATCGCCGCCGTGCGCATGACTTCCTTCTTCAGTTCGGCGAAGCTGTAGACGACTTCCTGGTCGGTCTCGGTCGAGATGAAGACCAGTGCGCGGTCGTTCGGGCGCTTCTCGGCGTGCCGGTCGACGGCGTTGTAGCAGAGGTTGGTTTCGCCGCCGACGAACCACTTGGCAAACGGCGGCCGGGAAAAATCGAGCACCTTGGTGAACGGCTTGTGCCACGAAACCAGCTTCGCCTGTTCGCCCCAGAACTCCTCCGGATTGTCGATCGAGTGCTTGTGAAATTCCTTGACTGTCGTCATGTGACTCCCTCTCCAAAAAGATGTACCACCTGCACCAATGGTTTTCATGCCTGCCGGGTGTCTTCGGAATCGCGCTCCCGTTCCAGCATGCGTTCACGAATGCCTGCCAGAGGCAGGCCCAACTTCCACTCCCTTTCCAGCAACTCGAGAAAGGGCAGTATTTCCCTGCCGAGCTGCGCCAGATGCGGGACCACTGCATCGGCGTGCCCGGCGCGGATGAGGTCGATCGCGTGCCCGAGCCGGGGCACCGGCGCCCGCGTCTGCGCCTGGTCGACGCAGGCCAGGACCCGGTTGCCGCCCGCCTGGCGGGCCGTCTTCAGTCGCTCGCCCGCCAGCGCGAGCAACGACGTGGCCGATACTGCCCGATCGACCGGCGTGTTGGCGACCCCGACGCTGACGGACAGGGTCAGTCGCTGGCCGTGCACCGCGATGTGGGCGACGGCGAAGGCCTCGCGCAGGCGATTGGCGAAAGCCTCGCACGCCGGATACGGAGTGCCCGGCGAAACGACCGCCAGCTCGCCGTCCGAATAGTGGCCGAGGGTGTCTTCCTTGCGTACCTTCTGCGCCAGTATGCTGGCCAGCCTCTGCTGCAGCTTGCCGGCCAGGTCGTCGCCGTGTTCGATGCGCAGGGCGTCGAAGCGGTCGAAGCCCATGACCAGGATACTCGCCGGAGCGTCGTGCCGAAGGGCATGGGTGAGGGCGCTCGCCGCCTGCAGCTCGATGTGCTGCCGCGTCGGCAGCCCGGTCAGCGGGTGCTGCGCCGGGTTCGTCGCCTGCCGGGCAAGCTCGCTTTCCACCTGCGCAAGATCGATCAGCGTGGCGATGCGCGACAGCAGCTCGTTGCCGTCGATACTGCGGCTGACGAGATCCGACGCCCCGAGCTCGCGCGCCCTCTGGTTGGCCTCCTGGTTGTCACCGGCGATCACCAGGACCGGCATCTGCCGCAGTCGCGCCAGTCGCGAGGCGCGTACCCTGACCAGCAGCCCGTCACCTTCGAGCAGCTGCAGCGTCAGCGAGCAGATCACCAGCTGGATCGAGTGGTCGAGCACGAGGGCCTGCCAGGCAGCCTCGCCATTGACCTCCTCGCGAAAGCCGTAGCGTTCGCGGACACGCTTGATCAGGGCCGCGCGGGCCATGCGCGATTCGTCGACGATCAGGATGCGCGGGCTCTGGGCTGGATCTTCCATCGCGCCTGACGTGTCCCGATCGCTGCTGATCGCCTCAGCTGCCAGCAATGGCGACAACGACGCGGCCATGCGCATGGCCCCGGATGAAGTCATCGAAGACCTGTGGCAGGTCGTCGAAGGCAATGGTGCGCGTCATCTGCTGCAGGTGCTGCGGCCGCAGGTCGCTCGCCAGGCGCTGCCAGACGCCGCTGCGGTACGGCTCGCCGATGTAGCCGGAATCGATGCCGAGCAGACAGGCGCCGCGCAGGATGAAGGGCATCACGGTCGTCTTCAGTTCGTGGCTGGCGGCGAGACCGATGCTGGCGATCGTTCCGCCCTGACGCATCGTGCTTGCCATCCAGGCCAGCACGTCGCCGCCCAGGTTGTCCACGGCGCCCGCCCAGAGTGTCCGGTCGAGCGGCCGGATGCGCGTCGTGTCGAGTTGCGCGCGCAGCATCACCTCGCTGGCGCCGAGCCGCAGCAGATAGTCGCGCTCGGTCTCCTTGCCGGTGAGTGCGGTCACCTGATAGCCGCGCGCGGCCAGCATGTCGATCGCCAGGCTGCCGACGCCGCCGCTCGCGCCGCTGACGACGACCGGGCCCTTGTCGGGCCGCAGGCCATTCTCTTCCATCCGTACCACGCCGAGTGCGGCGGTGAAGCCCGCCGTGCCGAGGGCCATGGCGTCGTGCAGGGACAGCCCGGCCGGCAGCGGCACGACCCAGCGGGCAGGGATGCGGGCATACTCGGCGTAACCACCGTGGTGGGCGACACCGATGTCGAAGCTGGTGGCGATCACCTCGTCGCCCGGCCGGAAGCGCGGGTCGCTGCTGTCGGTGACGGTTCCGGAAAGATCGATGCCGCCGACGCAGGGATAACGACGGATGATCCGGCCAGCACCGGTCGCGGCCAGAGCGTCCTTGTAATTGACGCTCGAGTAGGCGACGCGGATCGTCACTTCGCCGGCATCGAACTGCGCCGCATCCATCCGGATCAGAGAAGCGTGCGTGCGACCGTCGCGGTCCTCGATCAGAAAAGCCTTGAAGGGGTTCATGCGCACTCCATGAAGTGGATCGGTTGCGACGGTTGCGCCTGCGACATCCCGGCAATGGGCTGGCAGAGCGGCGATTATAAACACAAACCATGGTAGGTACGGTCCTCTTCCGAGCGTGCCTGAGCGTGCCTCGTGCCGGCGCCGGCTGCCCGCCTGCGGGCAGAACAGTGGCGTGGACCGATGCCAGCGACAGTGAAGCGGCCAGCGCGGATGCCGCACGATGCTCCCGTGGAGCAGGCGGCCGGCTGCTTTTCTCCTTCGATTGGTGCTCCTGAGTGGCGGCGGTGGGGCGCTTCCGGAGAGCGACATTTGACCAAAGGGGGTTTACAGTGTGACTTTTTTCACATAAATTCCGGTCCCATGCTCAGAAAACATCTCCTCCGCACCGTCTTGAGCGCCGCCCTGCTGAGTACCGCCGGGTTCGGCTCCGTCCACGCCAGCGAAGCGCAGGTGGCACTCGAGGAACCGTCGCTGCTCGAGCGCTACAGCAACAGCGCGCAGGATCTGATCCTCAAGGGCTTCGAGCTGATCGGCATCAACTACCGCTTCGGCGGTACGAATCCGGATACCGGGCTCGACTGCAGTGGCTTCGTCCAGATCGTCTTCAAGGAAGCCATGGGCATCCTGCTGCCGCGCAGCGCGCGCGAGCAGAGCGAAGTCGGTTCGGTGATCGACCGCGACGAACTGAAGGCCGGCGACCTCGTCTTCTTCAATACCATGCGGCATGCCTTCTCGCATGTCGGCATCTATCTCGGTGACAACCGCTTCCTGCACGCGCCGCGCACCGGTGCCGCAATCCGCGTCGACGACATGCGGCAGAGTTACTGGGTGCAGCGTTACAACGGCGCCCGCCGGCTCCTCACGCGCTGATCCGGCTCGCGCCGGAAGTTGCGAAAGCGACGGTGGCCGTCGCTTTTTTTTCGGAACCAACAAGAACGATTCGCATTTACACGCGTGCCGGCCGCTGCTATCATCGGCGCCTGGAAACATGTTCTCATCGCCCACTCCGGAGGCAGCACCATGCACTTCCCGCTCTTGCGTTCCTTCCTCGCCGTCGCCCTGGCCACCGTCTCGCTGGCTGGCGCACAGGCGCAGGAGAAAGTCCTCAACCTCTACTCGGCCCGCCACTACCAGACCGATGAGGCGTTGTACAGCAACTTCACGCGGCAGACGGGCATCACCGTCAAACGCATCGAGGGCAAGGAGGACGAGTTGCTCGAGCGGATTCGCAACGAGGGCGCGAACAGTCCGGCCGACGTCCTGCTGACGGTCGATGCCGCCCGTCTGGCGGTGGCGCACGAGATGGGCCTGCTGGCGCCGGTGCGCTCGAAGCTGCTCGAAACGCGCATCCCGGCGCACCTGCGCACCGACGACTGGTTCGCCTTCTCGCTGCGCGCGCGCGTCATCGTCTACGCGAAAGGCGTCGTCGATCCGCAGACGGTCCAGAACTACGCCGACCTGGCCAACCCGGGGCTGCGGGGCAAGCTCTGTTCACGCTCCGGCTCGCATCCCTACAACCTGTCGCTGCTGGCGTCGATCATCGCGCACCAGGGCGAGGCGAAGGCCGAGGAGTGGGCGCGCGGGGTGGTTGCCAATTTCGCGCGCGCACCCAAGGGCGGCGACACCGACCAGATTCGCGCGGTGGCTGCCGGTGAATGCGGCGTCGCGCTCGCCAACACCTACTACCTGGCGCGCCTGATGCGCTCCGACAAGGCGGAGGACCGCAGGACCAGCGAGCGGATCGGTGTCGTCTGGCCCGACCAGAACGGCAGCGGGACGCATGTCAATGTCTCCGGCGGTGGCATGCTGAAGACGGCGCCACACCGGGAAGCGGCAGTCAAGTTCCTCGAGTACCTCGCCAGTGACGAAGCACAGCGCTACTTTGCCGATGGCAACAACGAATGGCCGGTGGTGCCCGGGGTCAAGGTCGGCAATCCGGCACTCGAGAAGCTCGGCGCCTTCAAGGCCGACAGGTTGCCGGTCGGTTCGCTGGCAACCTACCGCGCCAAGGCACAACTGATTTTCGATCGCGTGGGTCATCGCTGACGGCAGCCAGTGGCGGCGCCGGCGCGCCGTCCGTGTCAGCCGCGGCGACGCGAGATCTGTTGCGAGAGGACGATCAGCGGCAGCAGGCCAACGAGGACGATGGCCAGCGAGACCGGCGCCGCTTCCGCCAGTCTCTCGTCGGCCGCCAGCGTGTAGGCCTGCGTCGCCAGGGTGTCGAAGTCGAAGGGGCGCATCACCAGCGTCGCCGGCAGTTCCTTCATGACGTCGACGAAGACCAGCAGGGCGGCGGTGAACAGGCTGCTGCGCAGGATCGGCAGGTGCACCCGGCGCAGTGTCGCCGTCTGTCCCAGTCCGAGGCTGCGCGCCGCATCGTCCATGCTGTGGGTGATCTTGCCCAGGCTGCTGCCGACGGACTGCAGTGCCACCGCGAGGAAGCGGACGAGGTAGGCGTAGACCAGCGCCGCGATGCCGCCGGTGAGCAGCAGCCCGGGATTCTCTCCCGACCAGTTCTGCCAGGTTGCCGCCAGCCAGTGGTCGAGCCTGGTGACCGGAATCAGCACGCCGACGGCGATGACTGATCCGGGGACGGCGTAGCCGAGGCCAACCAGGCGGTTGAGCGTCGGCGCCACGATCCCCTTCGCCAGGCGGGCGCCGTAGGCGAGAAGGACCGCCAGCGCCAGCGCGACGCAGGCCGTCAGTCCGGCGAGCAGGAAGCTGTTGCGCGCCAGGGTGACGAACTGTGCGCCGACCGGCATCTCGCTGTCGGCCAGCGTCAGCCGCAGCAGCAGGCAAGCCGGCAGGACGAAGCCGATGCCCAGCGGTAGCGCGCAGGCGGCAGTGGCCAGCCCCGCGCGCCAGCCCGACAGCCGTCGCTCGGCGAGCTGACGCCGGCGGCCGGTCGTGTTGTGGAAGCGCGAACGGCCGCGCGAGCGCCATTCGACGAGCAGCAGCACGACGACGAAGGCGAGCAGTGCGGCAGACAGCTGTGCCGCCGCGACGCGATCGCCGAGCGAGAACCACGCGCGGTAGATGCCGGTGGTGAAGGTCTGGACGCCGAAATAGGAGACCGTGCCATAGTCGGCGAGCGTCTCCATCAGGGCCAGCGTCGCACCGGCGGCGACCGCCGGTCGTGCGAGCGGCAGCGAGATGCGGAAGAAGCTCTGCCAGGGCCCGAGACCGAGCGTGCGGGCGGCTTCGAGCATGCCGCCGCTGCGTTCGATGAATGCCGTTCGGGACAGCAGGTAGACGTATGGATAGAGGACGCAGACGAACATCGCCGCCGCTCCCCCGAGACTGCGAATCTCGGGAAACCAGTAGTCTCCCTTGTTCCAGGCGAAGGTGTCGCGCAGCCAGGTCTGCAGCGGACCGACGAACTGCAGGAAATCGGTGTAGACATAGGCCAGGACATACGCCGGCATCGCCATCGGCAGCACCAGCGCCCAGGCGAAGACCCGCCGGCCGGGAAACTCATGCATTGCCGTCAGCCACGCGCTGCTGACGCCGACGACGATGACGCCGATGCCGACGGTGACACACAGGAGCAGCGTGTTGGCAACGTAATCCGGCAGCACCGTCGCCGCCAGATGGGACCAGGTGTCGCCGGTACCGCCGCTGAGGACGTTGCTCAGGACGCTGACGACGGGCATGCCGACGAGCGCGGCAATGGCGACGGCGACAAGGAGCAGGGGGTTGAGGTGGCGGCTGGTCATGGCTCGGCGGGTGAATGAGAATTATAATTGACGGGCCGCTGGTTTCGGGCTCCCTGCCGCCGTCGGCGGCGCGCGGCCGGCGCGGCGCAGGGTTGGTCAACTGATGAGCGGGTTCTGATGGCACAGCTTGAACTGCAGGGCGTCGTCCAGCGCTACGGATCGCATACCGTGGTCGATGCGGTCGGTTTCCGTGTCGAGTCGGGGAGCATCGCCTGCCTGCTCGGCCCCTCCGGCTGCGGCAAGACGACCCTCTTGCGCTGCATTGCCGGTTTCGAGGACATCGTTGCCGGCGAGATCCGCGTCGACGGTGAGGTGCTCAGCCGCGCCGGGTACCGGCTGCCGCCGGAGCGGCGGCGGATCGGCATGGTGTTCCAGGAGTACGCGCTGTTTCCGCATCTGACGGTCGCCGCCAACGTCGGCTTCGGTCTCGCTGCTGCTGCCGGCAGGGAGCGGCAGCAGCGGGTCGATGAACTGCTCGATCTGGTCGGCCTGAGCGGCCATGGCAGGCGCTACCCGCACGAACTTTCCGGCGGTCAGCAGCAGCGCGTGGCGCTGGCACGGGCGCTGGCGCCACGGCCACGATTGATCCTGCTCGACGAGCCGTTTTCCAACCTCGACGTCGATCTGCGCGAGCACCTGTCGCTGGAAGTGCGTGGGATCCTCAGGCGCGAGGCGACGACCGCCGTCCTCGTGACGCATGACCAGCACGAGGCCTTTGCCATGGCGGATGAGGTCGGCGTCATGGCCGAAGGCCGGGTCGAGCAGTGGGACACCCCCTATCGCGTCTATCACCAGCCATGCAGCCGCTTCGTCGCCGACTTCGTCGGCCAGGGCGTCTTTCTGCCGGGTGTCGTCGTTGACCAGAACCGGGTGCGGGTCGAACTCGGAGTGCTCGAATCGCGCCTGCCGCTCGAATGCAGCCAGGGATGTGCCGCCTGCGGCAAGGGTTGTGGCGTCGAGGTCCTGCTGCGTCCGGACGACGTGGTTCACGACGATCAGGCAGCGCTGCGCGCGGAAGTCCGCCACAAGGCCTTCCGCGGTGCCGAGATCCTGTACTCGCTGCGTCTTGCCAGCGGCGTCGAGGTGTTGTCGCTGGTGCCCTCGCATCACGACCACGCGATCGGCGAGCGGATCGGCATCCGCCTCGACGTCGATCACGTCGTCGCCTTCAAGACGCCGGCCCGGCAAGTGGCCGACGTCCGGCAGCCGATCCGTTTCGCTCGATGATCCCGTGGCTCGAGCGGGGCGCGGCCTTTCCGCCGCTGGAACGGGCATTGCGCGAGCCGAACGGGTTGCTCTGTGCCGGCGGCGACCTGTCGCCGACGCGGCTGCTGACTGCTTACCAGCGCGGCATCTTTCCCTGGTTCTCACCCGGCGAGCCCATCCTCTGGTGGAGCCCGGACCCGCGCATGGTGCTGCTGCCGACGGAGTTCCGCATCTCGCGCTCGCTGCGCCGCTGCCTCCGCTCGGGGCGTTTCCAGGTGCGGCTGGACAGCGATTTCGTGGCCGTCATCCGCGCCTGTGCCGAGGTGCCGCGCGCCGGTCAGGGCGGTACGTGGATCACGCCGGCGATGCAGGATGCGTACTGGAAGCTGTTCCAGCTCGGCATCGCCCACTCGGTCGAGACCTGGCGCGACGGCCAGCTGGTCGGCGGTCTCTACGGACTGGCGATCGGTCGCATGTTCTACGGTGAGTCGATGTTCTCGCTTGCTGCCGATGCCTCGAAGGTGGCCGCCGCCCACCTCGCCCGCTTCCTTGAAGAGGAGCGATTCGGCATGATAGATTGCCAGATGAGCACCCCGCACCTGGCTTCGCTCGGCGCTCGCGAGATGCCGCGGACGATCTTCCTCGAGCGCCTGCGAAGCCTCGTCAGCCAGGCGTGGGAGCCCGGCCACTGGCCGGTCGATGCCGCCGGCCAACCGTGGACCTAGACGAATGTCGCGACTCAACGATTCCAATCTGCCTTTCTCTCTGCTGCAGTTCTACTCGACGGCACCGTATGCCTGCAGCTATCTGCCGGGGAAATCGGCGCGCTCGCAGGTGGCGACGCCGAGCCACCTGATCAGCAGCGAGGTCTATGGGGAACTCGTGCGCGGTGGCTTCCGCCGCAGTGGCGTCTTCACCTACCGGCCGAAGTGCGACCACTGCCAGGCGTGCATTCCGGTGCGGGTGCCGGTTGATCGCTTCGCGCCATCGCGCAGCCAGCGCCGCAGCCTCAGATTGCACGGCGGCCTGCAGGCGCGCGAGTTGCCGCTCGCCTTTCGCGACGAGCACTACCAGCTCTACCTGCGCTATCAGTCGGCGCGCCATGCCGGTGGCGGCATGGACCAGGACAGCCACGAGCAATACACCCACTTCCTGTTGCAGAGCCGGGTCGATACGCGCCTGATCGAATTCAGCGATGCCGGGGTTCTGCGCATGGTGAGCATCGTCGATGTGCTCAGCGACGGCTTGTCGTCTGTTTACACCTTCTTCGACCCGACGCTGCCGGCGGCGAGTCTGGGCACCTACAACATCGTCTGGCAGATCGCCCAGTGCGCGGCCAACGAGCTGCCCTACCTGTATCTGGGTTACTGGATTCGCGACAGCCGCAAGATGGCCTACAAGGCGGGTTTCCGGCCGATCGAAGGGCTCGTCGACGGTCGCTGGCGCGATCTGCCGGTGCAGCCGGGCGGCTGACCGGCGTTCTACGCGCCGCGGCTGCGGTCGTCGGTGCTGCCGGCGATGCTGTTCGCGGCAGCACCCGGCGTCGCCTCCTCGACCGCCAGCACGTCGAGCAGCGACGCCATCGCCTGCGCCGAATGTTCGAGCTTCCTGGCGTCGCCTGTCGGCAGGCTGCCGGCAGCGCACAGGCGGCGGCCGACCTCGACCATGCCGTGTGCGTGCTGCAGCAGGCGGCTGCGGATCGCATTCAGCTTCTGCACCTTGACGATGCTGGCGGCGCGCAGCTCGGTGAGCGTTTCGTCGCGTTCCTCGTCGCCGGTGCTGGCGAGCAGCGCGCGACGTGCGATCAGCTCGTCCATCGACGCCTTCCACCAGCCGAGGAAGGTGGCGCGATGATCGAGCAGCGCGTTCAGCGACTCACCCATGGCATTGATCTCGTTGCGTCCTCCGGCTACGGTCGGGACGCGCTCGGTCGGCGTGCCGTACGCCAGGTCGTCGAGGAGCCCGGCCATCCGGCGCACCGGGCGGACGATGCGGCTGGTGATGCCGAGCGCCAGCAGGGCGGCGAGGAGCAGCGTCGACGCGGCGACGATCAGGCCCAGCCGGACGCTGGCCTGCGCATCGTCGTCGATCTCGCGCGCGCGTCTGACCATGGTCTCGTTGGCCTGCGCGACGTTGGCCTCGATCAGTGGCGCCACCTGGTCGGCGGCGGCGTTCATCTCGGCGGTCAGGGCGGCGATGCTGGCTCGTTGCGATACGAGGACGAGGAAGCTGCGCTGGTAATCGCGCAGCAGGGCCAGCAATTGCGCCTTGTCGTTTTCGGCGAGGGCGGACTCGCCGATCTGCGCGCGGATCGCGCGCGCGATTTCCACCACCATCGGCGGGTAAGACTCATCGCCGCGCAGCAGGAAGTCCTTCTCGCGGCGCCGCAGCTTGAGGATGTTGGTCTCCAGATTGGGTACATAGTGCTCGCGGAGAATCGCCTCGATGCGTTGCGCGGCGTCCCGGAACGGCCCCCTGCCGGCGCCGTCGTAGCCCGGCTTGAGGGCGCTCACGGCGTAGCTGTCGAAGCTCTTCGAGTAGGCCGCCAACTCGGCCAGCAGCTTCTGCCGCGTCGCCGCGGGCAGTTCCGAAGTGTCCACCAGCTGGCGGAACTCGAGCAGCAGCCGGCGCACACTGTCGCGGTAAGCGGCGTCCTGGCGCAGTGCCAGATCCTTCTCGTTGCGGCGAATCTGCAGCAGGGTGGTGAGCAGGCGGTCGACGTTGTACTGCGCCGACAGTTCGTGCAGGCGATGGATTTTCTGCCGGAAGGCGCCCTGGATGCCCGAGTTCTCGTCCAGGCCCATCGCTCGCCACGCTTCGGCGACGGCGGTGAAACGCTGCTGGTAGACGTCCATCAGCGCCTGCAGTTGCCCGGCGGTGCGCTGCGATTGCTCATCGACGGTACCCAACGCGCTCACCTTCTCGCGCATCGCCTGCAGGTGTTGATCGAAGTCCGCGGCGAAGCGCTCCTGATGCAGCAGCAGGAAGCTCTTTTCGGCGTCACGCGCGGCCGCCATCTCGATCTCGATGCCGACGGCGAGCGACTTGCGGACCTCGAAGACCCGCTGCAACTGCTGGTAGTCGTCGATCACCGAGCGCAGCGTCTGGTGGTAGTGCCAGATGACACCGACGAGCAGCAGGCCGACGAGTGCAAAGCCGAGACCGATCTTCTCGCCGATCCGCAATCTGCTCGATAGCTTGTCCACCTGGCGCTCCTGGCGAAAAGGAAGGGTATCGCTGCGGCCCCTGCGCCGCTGTCGGAGACGGTCGGCGAGGACGCCGTCTCTGGCCGGCGGTGACCGCCGTGCCGCCGGCAAGGGTTCGTCGAGCGGCAGTATATCCGCAGCGACGGAGGCTTGTCGAACGCCCATGCGCACTGCTCTGGCATCTCTTCGCGGGGCCGGAGCTGCGGCCGCGACGATCTCGCGCTGGCCTTCCGGCGCAGCGTTTTCGGCGCCGGCAATGCGGTGCTGCGGGACTGGCCGGCGCGCCGTAACGGCATCGTCGCACGCTTCGTCGTCGAGGGCTCGAAGGCCATGCCGGGGCCTGAAATGGCCAGGGTTTCGTGCTATCCTGCCGCCCTTCTCTTGTTCTCTGCCAGGAGGCTTCGACATGTCCAAGGAAAGAGCGACGATCGGCACCAACGGCGTCGCGTTGCCTGTCCTGCCGCCGGAGCGCGATGCGCGCGTCTGGGCGCGGCTGGTGCGCGTGATGTTCTACACCCCCGGCTTCCTTGCCCTGCTGCTGATCAAGACCGGCGAACCGGCCGGTTTCGGGATTTCGGTCGAGCTGCTGATGCTGTCGAGCATCGCGGCGATCGTCGGCGGGCTGTTCATCGGCGCCCAGTCGAACGAGGAGGGGTCGGACCACTCGTCGCGCATCGGCACCTGGAGCGGCGCGCTGATTCTCGAGCTGCTCTCGGTCGTGCCGATCCTTTGCGCGATCCCCTCGCTGTTCCACGAGCTGGCGAACAGCCGCTTGCTGCACGCCATGGCGCCGGGAGCCGTCAATGTGTCGCTGGGCGCCTCCGAGCTGATCCCGGCCATCGCCATCCTGCCGTTCATGCTCTATCAGCTTGCCGGCATCGGCACCCTGCACTTCGTCGTTTCGCGGCCGCTCAACTGGGCGATCAACCTCGGCATCGTCGCGCTGATCGTCGCCGCGACGGTCGCCAATCGGCAGGGGGCATACGACCTCGAGAAGAGCTTCGTCTCGCTGCTGGTGATCGCCATGCTGGTGACGGTCTTCCACGGCGTGCTCAAGCTGCGCCGGATGCAGACCCTGTACGACACCTATTGCCCGGCGAAGCCAGTGAAGGAAGCGAAGGACAAGGAAACGTCCGCCACCTGAGCCGGGCGCGAGGAACCATGACCGGTGGCCCGCCGGCAACTGCGTGCTGCCGGCGGGCACCATCGGTGTCGCCAGTCACGCATTGCAGCGGAGGCCGCGGACGGGGATGGTCGATCTCGAGTATCTGACGCAGATCCTGGCAGCGCTCGGGCCGATGGCGCTGACCGTCGCCCTGCACGGGGTCGGCATGGGCCTGGTGCGCAACAGCTTCGAGCGTTTCGGCAAGCCGCTGCTGAAGCGGGAGAGGGACCGTGGTGCGCGCACGCTGTTCACCGTCGGCGTCGTCGGCGTCATGGTGCTGACCCATTTCTCCGGCATCGTCGTCTGGGCCGTCGCTTTCCGGCTGCTCGATCTGGTGCCGACGACCGAGATCGCCATGTACTACTCGATGGAGTACTACACGACGCTCGGCGTCGGCGTGCGCAAGCTGCCCGACGGCTGGGCCGGTTTCGGTGGCTTCGAGGCGATGACCGGCATGCTGATGTTCGGCTGGTCGACGGCCGTCCTCGCGGCGGTGGTGCAGCGGATGCATGCGATCGACGACTAGTCGCGCGCGGCGAAGACTGCGCAGCGGCGACGGCCGCGGCTGCCGGAATTCAGCGGCGATCATTCTCGGCACGCAGGCTGAGGCGGACGAGGTCGGCGATGCTGCCGACCTGCAGCTTGGCCAGCAGTCGCGCCTTGTGCACCTCGACGGTGCGCGGACTGATGGCCAGCTGGCGGGCGATCTCGCGATTGTGCCGGCCGGCGACCACCTGCGCCATGACCTCCCGCTCGCGCGGGGTCAGCGTCTGCAGCAGGTTGGCGACGGCGGCGTCGCGTTCGGCATCGTCCTGCCGCAGATGCTGTCGCGCGAAGGCGTCCTCGATCGCCGACAGCAGCCGGCTGTGATCGATCGGCTTCTCGAGGAAGTCGACGGCCTCGCTGCGGAAGGCCTGGCGCGCCGATTCGACGTCGCCGTGGCCGGTCATGACGATCACCGGCAGCCACGAGCCGCTCTCGCGCAGGCGCTTCTGCAGCGTCAGACCGTCCATTCCCGGCATGCGGATGTCGACCAGCAGGCAGCCGTACCAGTCGGGACGGCGCGCCGCCAGGAAGCTCTCGGCGTCGGCAAAGAGCACCACCGAGAGACCGTTCAGGCCGAGCAGGAGCGCCAGCGCGTCGCGCACCGACGGGTCGTCCTCGACGATGAAGACGGTATTGCTTCTATGCGGCATCGCCCGTTGCCTCCTCGATCGGCAGCGTCAGGCGGAACAGGCCGCGGTCGGCGACCTCGGCCCACAGGGCGCCGCCGTGCGCCTCGACGATTGCCCGGCTGATCGCCAGGCCCAGTCCGAGGCCGCTGGCCTTCGACGACTGGAATGCCTCGAACAGGTGCTCCGCCATCTGCTCGTTGATCCCCGGACCGCTGTCCTCGACGGTGATGCAGACACGCGCGGTGCCTTCCGGCTCTGCCGACAGGCGCACCAGTCTCTCTGCCGGCGGTCTCTCGGCAGCTGCCTCGAAGGCATTGGCGAGCAGGTTGCGCAGCACCACCTCGAGCTGCAGCCGGTCGGCGAACAGGGCGCAGGGCGGCGCCGGCAGCAGCGACAGCTCGATGCCCTGTTGCCGCGCCTGGGTGGCAAAGCGGGCAGCTGCCGAGGACAGCAGCTCGCGCAGCCAGATGCGCTCGAGCCGCGTCGTGCCGGTGCGGAAGAAATCGCGCAGGCGGCTGACGACGTCGGCGGCGCGCTGCGATTCGGCGACGACGCGATCGATGACGTCGCGCAGCCGGTCGCCCGCTTCGCCCTGTGCGAGCAGTTGCTGGCAGGCGCGCGTGTAGGCGAGCAGCGCCGTCAGCGGCTGATGCAGCTCGTGTGACAGCGCCCCGGCCATCTCGCCCGCCGCTGCCAGCCGCAGCGTCTGTTGCAACTCGGCACTCACCCGTTGCTTCTCATCGACGACGACGCCGATGAAGAAGCCAGACAGTGCGAGCACCAGGATCAGCACCTCGAGTTCGATCAGCGCCAGCGGCGAGAGACCGAGCAGGTAGGTGCCGACGACGACGCCGACCTGCGTCAGACCGATCGTCAGCACGGCGCCGGCGAGCCCCTGGCGGGCGGCTGCCCAGGCGATCGGCAGGAAGAGGGCCGGGAAGTAGCGCAGCTCGCTCATTTCGCCGGCGAAGAAGGTGAGGACGAGAACGCCGCCGGTGGTCAGCAGGCTCAGCGATTCGCGACCGAGCAGCAGCTGGCGCAGGCGGCCACGGCTGCGCTCGTCGAGCAGCATCGCGAGCAGCGGCATCGAGATCAGGATGCCGGTGACGTCCGCCAGCCAGTGCGCCAGCAGCGTCTCGCCCACGGCTGCCTGCGGCAGATGGCCGGTGAGGGTCAGCCCGCCGATCAGCAGCACGCTGTTGAGCAGGCTGCCGACGACGATGATCGTCACCCAGGTGATCAGCCCCGGCCGGTTGGCGAAGACTCCCTTGCTGCCGATCCGGCGTCGCAGGACTTCGGCGATCAGCCAGTAGCCGGCGGTGAGCTGCAAGGCCTGGCCGCAGGCGAGCAGCCAGGGAAGCTGCGGTGCGCGCACCCAGGCGTCGCTGACGAATATCGCGAGCGCCAGCAGCGGCGCGACGCGGCCGCGGAAACGGGCGAGGAAGAGCAGGCCAAGCGCCGGTGCCGGACTCCAGGGCGTGACATCGAGTCCGTGCAGGCGGTGGATGTGACTCGCCCAGTCGAGGGCAACGTAGCCGCCGACGAGCAGCAGTGCGTCACGCCAACCGGGTCGTCGGGTCGCCGATTTCGGCATGATGGGCCGTCGCGGGTTGATCGAGCGCCCATTCTGCCGCCGCCGCGGCACTTTGGGAATAGGGAAGACTACGTACGGGTTGCCCTTACGGGCGTCCGGAATGCCCGCTGCGCCGGCGGTCTGCGCGCGCCGCCTGGCGGCCGACGCTGGCAGCATCGCTTACGTCGTTGCCCGAATTTTCAGCCGCGCGAAAGCCTGCAATGATGGGCCGTCCTGTCATCGGCAGGCGACGATTCCAGCAATCCAACGATACCCGGAGAAAGACAGATGAACTCTCGCTCGATGTGGTGCAAGCTTGCCGTCCTGACCCTTGGCGTGACGGCCGCCGCCGGCGCATCCGCCCGGACCGAAATCCAGAACAAGGGCTCCGACACGCTGGTCAACGCCGCGCAGTCGCTCGCCGAACAGTACGGCAAGATCAATCCGAACGTGGCGGTGGCGGTCTCCGGTGGCGGTTCGGGCACCGGCATCGCGGCGATGATCAACGGTACCGTCGACATCGCCAACTCGAGCCGCAAGATGTCGGCGAAGGAGCTCCAGGCTGCGCAGGCGAAGGGCCGGCAGCCGGTCGAGCACATCATCGGTTACGACGCGCTGGCGATCTATGCGCACAAGAACTTCCCGAAGGATTCGATCACCGTCACCGACCTGGCGAAGATCTACGGTCGTGACGGCGGCGCCACCAAGTGGGCCGACCTCGGCATCACCATTCCCGGCTGCAAGGGCGAGATCGTCGTCGTCAGCCGGCAGAACAACTCCGGCACCTACGCCTACTTCAAGGAGGCGGTGCTCGGCGAGAAGGGCAAGTTCCGCCAGGGGACGCTCGACCTGCATGGTTCCAAGGACGTCGCCGACCTCGTCGAGAAGACGCCCTGCGCGATCGGCTACAGCGGTCTCGCCTACGTCACCGACCACATGAAGGCGCTCTGCGTCGCACCGGAGGCCGGCAAGCCGTGCGTCAAGCCGACCGAGCAGACGGCCTTCGACGGCACCTATCCGATCGCCCGGCCGCTGTTCATGTACACCAACGGCGCGCCGACCGGCGAGGTGAAGAAGTACATGGACTGGATCAAGAGCGACGCCGGCCAGTGCATCATCGAGAAGGAAGGCTACGCGCCGATCAAGAAGGTGAAGTGCAAGTAAGTCCCGTTGGCGGCGGTGCGCCGACGCTGTCGGCGCACCGCCGGCGCCCGTGTTCCCGCGCCTGAGGAAGAAGACCGCGATGAGTCACTACGAAGAACGTCTCGAAAGAGACCTGTCCCAGATCAAGAAACAGCTGGCCCTGCTCGCCGGCCTCGTCGAGAAGGCACTCGCCGACGCCGTACACGCGCTGCTCGCCGACGACGACCCGCTGGCCTACGCCACGATCCTGGCCGACAACCGGATCAATGCCGTCAGCAACGAGCTGGATCGCATGCGCATGGCGTTCATCGGCGTGCACCTGCCGACCGGCAGCCACCTGCGCCTGATGGGGGCCGTCGTCCACACCAACGTCGCGCTCGAGCGGATCGGCGACTACGCCGTCACCATCTGCCGCGAGGCGGTGCGTCTCGGTCGCCCGCAGGGGCTGATGGCGCGCGAGATCGAACTGATGGCGAACGAGTCGCGGCAGATGCTGAAGCAGGCCGTCGATGCCTTCCTCGAAGGCAACGCCGAGAAGGCGAAGGCGACGATGGTCATCGCCGACCAGGTCGAGCGGACCTTTGACATGGCGTTCAGCGACCTGCTCGGCGAGGGCGATCACTTCAACATCCAGGACCTGTTCGCCTACCTGACGGTGTTCAACTCGCTCGAGCGGGTTTCCGACCAGGCGAAGAACATCTGTGAGGACACGGTCTTCGCGGTCACCGGCCAGGCCAAGGGACCGAAGTTCTTCCGCATCCTCTTCCTCGACGAGGACAACAGCCTGTTCGGGCCGATTGCCGCGGCGATCGCGCGCAAGAACTTCCCCGAAGTTGGCGAGTACCACAGCCGCGGCCGGACTGCCGGTGTCGCCGATCCGCAGGCGATCGCCTTGCTGCAGGAGCTGGGGATCGATCTCGGCGGCCACCAGCCGCAGGCGATGCCGGCACACCACCAGGAACTCGCCACCTACCAGATCATCGTCAGCCTGCAGGGAGCGGTCAAGTCCTACGTCGAGCAGATTCCCTTCCACACGGTGGCGCTCGACTGGGACGTCGGCCGGTCCGCTGGCGCGCCGCCCGACCTGCGGGCGCTCGGCCGGGAGATCGCCCTGCGCGTCAGCAACCTGATGGGCGTCCTGCGTGGCGAGGAGGGCAGCTGAGATGAACACCGGTACGCAGGCGCTGAGCAATCGCGCCACCACTGCAGCAGTCGCCGGGAATTTCGACCGCCGCAACGCGGACTGGTACGTCGACAAGCTGATCGCCGGCCTCGTCTTCGTCTGCGGCATTTCGGCCATCCTCTTCGTTCTCGGCATCTTCTTCTTCGTCACCAGGGAGGGAATCGGCTTCGTCTTCGAGAAGATGGATTTCCGCGAGTTCTTCCTGACGCCCTACTGGTCGCCGAGCGATGCCGAGGATCCGGAACACGGCATCCTGGCACTGATCGCCGGAACGGCGAGCGTCACCGGGCTGGCGATGCTGGTCGCGGTGCCATTCTCGCTTGGCGCCGCGATCTACATCGCCGAGTTTGCCACTGGCAAGACGCGCGAGGCGCTGAAGGTGCTGGTCGAGCTGCTGGCGGCGATCCCGTCGGTGGTCTGGGGATTCATCGGCCTGGTGATCATGAATCCGCTGCTCATCAAGTGGTTCGACGTGCCGGTCGGCCTTTCCGTGCTCAACGCCGGCGTCATCCTCGGCCTGATGGCGGCACCGATCATGACCTCGATCGCCGAGGACGCCCTGAAGGCCGTTCCCGACCGCTATCGCGAAGCCGCCGAGGCGATGGGCGCGACGCGCTGGCAGGTGATCTACAAGGTGGTGCTGCCGGCGGCGAAGAACGGCCTGCTCGGCGGTGTCCTGCTCGGTGTCGGCCGCGGCTTCGGCGAGACGATGGCGGTGCTGATGGCCACCGGCCATGCGGTCAACATACCCAGCAGCATCTTCGATTCTGTGCGCGCACTCACCGCGACGATCGCCGCCGAACTCGGTGAAGCGGTCGTCGGCGGCGAGCACTACCAGGTGCTGTTCACCATCGGCATCTTTCTCTTCCTCATCACCTTCATCATCAACCTCAGCGCCGATCTGATCGTGCGCGGCATCCGCAAAGGTTAAGCACAATGAACACGGCCAACCCCGCGCTGTTTCAGGCGAGCGACCTGAACCGGCACAACGAGAGCGTGCAGCGACGCTATCGACTGCTCTTCGGGCTCATGACCCTGCTCCTGATCACGCCGGTGCTGCTGATCCTCGGCACGCTGGTGGCGAAGGGCGGCGGAGCGATTTCCTGGGAGTTCCTGTTCTCGGCGCCGACCGACGGCATGCGCACTGGCGGAATCTTTCCGGCGCTGCTCGGCACCGTCTGGCTGGTGACCGTCGCCCTGCTGCTGTCGGTGCCGATCGGCATCTTCGCGGCGATCTATCTCAGCGAGTACGCCGGCGACAACTGGTTCACCCGCATCATCAACCTGGCGATCATCAATCTCGCCGGCGTGCCGTCGATCGTCCATGCACTGTTCGGGCTCGGCGCCTTCGTCATCTTCTTCAAGTTCGGCACCAGCATCCTCGCCGCCAGCCTGACGCTGGCGGTGATGACCATGCCGGTGGTCATCGTCGCCACGCGCGAGTCGCTGCAGGCGGTGCCGCAGGCGTTCCGCGAGGCGTGCTGGAACATGGGCGCGACACGCTGGCAGACGATCCGTCGCGTCGTCCTGCCGAACTCTCTGACCGGCATCCTCACCGGCGTCATTCTCGAAGTCTCGCGCACCGCCGGCGAGACGGCGCCGATCATGTTCACCGGCGCCGTCTTCTTCACGCCGTTCCTGCCGCAGAGCGTCTTCGACCAGACGATGGCCCTGTCGCTGCACCTCTTCGTCACCGCGACGCAGGTACCGGGCATCGAGGAGCACGTTCCCTTCGGCGTCGCGCTGGTTCTGATCGGTCTCGTGCTGACCATGAACAGCGTCTCGATCGCCTTCCGCATGTGGCTCAGGGGGAAGAAGAAATGGTAGAGCTCGCAACCCGGGCGGCGACCACAGACGCCAGCCAGCAGGCGGTCGCCGCCGTCCCGAACAAGCTCGAGGTGCGCAACCTGACGATCCGCTACGGTAGCGATGTGGCGCTGCGCGACGTCAGCCTGTCGATTCGCGAGCACGAGATCTTCGGCATCATCGGCCCGGCGAACGCCGGCAAGACCTCGTTCCTCAAGGCGATCAACCGCATGGATGTGTTCACCAGCGGCATGCGGGTGGAGGGCGAGATCCATTTCGCCGGCCGCGACACTCGCCACCTAAACAACGTCTATGCGCTGCGCAGCCGCATCGGCGTCGTCTTCCCGCTGCCGGTCGGCCTGCCGATGACGGTGTACGACAACGTCGCGTTGTCGCCACGCCTGCGCGGGATCAACGAAAAGGCCGAACTCGACGTCATCGTCCAGCGCTGCCTGACCCGCGCCGCGCTCTGGGACGAAGTCAAGGACCGTCTGAACGCGCTCGGCAGCCTGCTCTCCGGCGGCCAGCAGCAGCGCCTGACGATCGCCCGCGCGCTGTCGCAGGAGCCTGATCTGCTGATGCTCGACGAGTTCTCGATCGCTGTCGACCCGGTGACGACGATGCGCATCGAGGACGTGCTGAAGGAACTGCGCCAGGAAGTGACGATCATCCTCGTCACGAACCTCGTACAGCAGGCGCGGCGTCTCGCCGACCGCACGGCCTTCTTTCTCGGCGGCGAGTGCGTCGAGATCGGCGTCACCGAAGACCTGTTCACCGGCGAGGTGAAGGACCAGCGAACGCGCGATTACGTCGAAGGCCGCTTCGGCTAGCCAGCTGGCGCCGGCACGCCGCCGCGACGCCGGCGCCAGCCCACCAAGGACACGGAACCCACGCAAGATGAACAACGAACAGACCGCTGCACTGATGCAGCCGATTCCCCGCCATGCCATCGCCAGCGAGAAGCTCAATCTCTGGTACGGTACCTTCCAGGCGCTCTACGACGTCGATCTGCGCATCCGGGAAGGACTGATCACCTCGATGATCGGCCCTTCGGGCTGCGGCAAGAGCACGTTCCTGCGCAGTGTCAACCGCATCAACGAGCGCCTCGGTTACGTGCGCATCGAGGGCAGCATTCACGTCATGAACGAGAACATCTACGATCCGCAGGTCGAACTGGTGCAGGTACGCAAGCAGGTCGGGATGGTCTTCCAGCGTCCGAACCCATTGCCGATCTCGATCCGTGACAACATCCTCTTCAGCCACCGGCTGCACGCCAAGGGCGGTGGCGAGGTGGCGCAGGGAACGCCGGACGAGATCGTCGAGCAATCGTTGCGGCAGGTTCTCCTCTGGGATCAGGTGAAGGACCGCCTGAAGCGCAAGGCGACCGAACTGTCGCTCGAGGAGCAGCAGAAGCTGTGCATCGCCCGCCTGCTGCCGGTCAAGCCGAAGGTCCTGCTGATGGACGAACCCTGCTCGGCGCTCGACCCCAAGGGAACCGAAGCGGTCGAGGAACTGCTCTGGGAACTGCGCGGACAGTACACCATCCTGATCGTCACCCACAACATGGCGCAGGCGCGGCGCGCCAGCGAGGAGTGCGTCTTCATGCTGATGGGCCGGGTCGTCGAGCACGGGCGCACCGAGGAGATGTTCGTCACCCCGGTGCATCCGGAGACGGCCGACTACATCGAGGGGCGCTACGGCTGAGCGGCGTCGCGCGCCCGCGTCGCGGGACGCGGGCGCGCCGTCGTTGCGGGAGAATCGCGCCGGCCATCGTGCGTGAGCGGGCATCGTGTCGATGGCGGTGTCCGGGAATGACGCCTCTGAACGCCCTCAGGCACGGGGAGGATGGCGAGATTCCGCGGGCGCCGGGGAACAAGGCGGAAATCCAGGATTGACGAGCGGCGGGTGGAGCGAAGATACTCGCGCCATGGCGGTTGAATTTCCTATCCTTGCCGAAATTCCCGTGCCTTGCGTTTGCCCAGGGCACTCCTCGGTCGATGGCTCAGGCTGCAGGGCTGCACGGAGACTGATCGATGGCCCTTAGCGCCGAAGCCCGCGAACAACTCAAGACGCTGTACAACGCACTGGCCGATCGTGTGCTCGAGCCCGGTGATCCGGTCTATGTGGCGCAGGTCAACTGCCAGGGCTTCAGCGATGCGGTCGAGGAGATCGCCACCGAGATCGAATGGCAGGATGGCGGTGGCGTGTGCCTGTTTACCGGCCAGCGCGGTACCGGCAAGAGCACCGAGCTCAAGCGCCTCAAGAAGCGCCTCGAGGATGGCGGCACGGTGGTCTTCTACGCCGACCTGTCGGAGTTCCTGTTGCTCACCAAGGAGGTCGAGATCAGCGATTTCCTGGTTTCGGTGGCAGGCGCGATGTCGGAGAGGGTGCAGGCGGTGTACGGTGCGTCGCCGGGGAATCGCAGCTACTGGGACCGCTTCCGTCAGTTCATGCAGAGCAAAGTCGAGATCAGGGAATTCGCCGCCCGATTGCCGGGGGTGGACATCAAGGCAGCCCTGAAGAGCGATCCGGATTTCAAGCAGCGCGTGCAGGAAGCAGCTCGCGGTCATGTGGCGCAACTGGCGCGCGAGGCGCACGATTTCCTTGCCGAGGCGGTGCTTTTCGTTCGCGAGAGAGAGTCTGACCCGGCGCGCAAGGTGGTCCTGCTGATCGATTCGGTCGAGCGGATTCGCGGTGTCGGCAGCGAGGCCATGGCCGTCTACGAGAGCGTCCGCAATCTCTTCTTCGGCCACGCCGAACTCTTGCGCGTGCCCTTGCTGCACATCGTCTATACGATTCCACCATACCTGTCGGTACTCGGCCCCGGCGCCGGCGCTCTGATGGGCGGTGCGGTGCCGCGCCGGCTGGTCAGCACGCACGTCTTCAGGGACCGCAGCCGCGAACCCGATCCCGACGGGCTGGCCGTGCTGCGCACCGTCGTCGCAAAGCGCCATCCCGACTGGTCACGGCTGTTCCAGCAGACGGCTCTCGACCAGTTGGCGATCAGCTCCGGCGGTGACCTGCGCGAATTCTTCCGCCTGATCCGGCTCTGTCTACCGGCGGTCCGCGACGAGTCGCAACTGCCGCTGTCGCCCAGTGCCGTCAAGGCGGCCGAGAATGCGGCGCGCAGCGAGATGCTGCCGATCCCGGGCGAGCACCTGCTCTGGTTGCAGCGCATCGCCAGGACCCACGACACCTGTCTCGAGAAGGACAGCGAGTTGCCGACACTGGCGCACTTCCTCGACAACCGCCTGGTGCTCAACTACCGCAATGGCAGTGACTGGTACGACGTGCATCCGCTGTTGCGCGAGCTGGTCGACGCCCATGTCGCCCGCACTGGCGCTTGACGCGCCGACCGAACGCGTTGCCGTCAGTCTGCTGCGTCACCTGGAGTGGCAGCACGATGGCTTCTCGCTGGTCTTCGTGTTCGCCGACGTCGGCCCCTCGCTGCAACTCGCCGACTGGCTGGATCAGCGGCTGGCGATGCAGGGCCGGGCGCTGCATCGGCAGGAAGCGAAAGACAGCTTCGTGCGGGACCCGGAGGCGGCGGTCGACGTGCTGGTCGGCCATCTTGCCGAACTGTCGGCGCAGCCGGGCGGTGTGTGGTACGCGATGCAGCGCCATCCCGGTGACGCGCAGTGGAACCGCGCCCGCACGCTGTTCCTCGCGCGCCTCAACGAACGCCGCTTCCTCCTCGAGCGCGACCTGAAGCGGCCGCTGGTGCTGGTCCTGCCGGCGCGTTTCCGTGCCGAGACGCGCGCCATGGCCCCGGACATCTGGCACAAGCGGGACCTCAGCGAGGAGCTGCGCTGGCTGCCCGACGCCGTGCCGACGCCCGTAGCGGTTGGCGTGGAGCCGTTGGCAACGCCGCTGGCAGCGGACGTTTCGCTGCCGGCATTTGCCGAATGGCAACGGATGGCGACCGCATCGGCAGCCGAGCAGGCCTTCCTGCCGACTGCCTGGACAGCCAGCCAGGAACTGCTCGCCGCCGGACGGCCCGGCGACGCCGAGCATGTTGCCCGCGGCGCACTGGCGCTGGCCAGGCGCCGTGCCCAGGCGAAACCCGATGGTTCGAGCGACCGCGACCTGTCGGTGTCGCTCGACAACCTCGGTCGCGTCGCAGAGGCGCAGGGCGACTGGACGCAGGCCGAGGCGGTGTACCGCGAAAGCCTGGCGCTCAGTCGCCAGCTCGTCGAGCGGCTGGGCGGCGCGCCGGAGTCGCTGCGCGACCTGTCGGTGTCGCTCAACAACCTCGGTCGCGTCGCAGAGGCGCAGGGCGACTGGACGCAGGCCGAGGCGGTGTACCGCGAAAGCCTGGCGCTCAGTCGCCAGCTCGTCGAGCGGCTGGGCGGCACGCCCGAGTCGCTGCGCGACCTGTCGGTGTCGCTCGACAACCTCGGCCGCGTCGCACAGGCGCAGGGCGACTGGACGCAGGCCGAGGCGGTGTACCGCGAAAGCCTGGCGCTCAGTCGCCAGCTCGTCGAGCGGCTGGGCGGCACGCCCGAGTCGCTGCGCGACCTGTCGGTGTCGCTCGACAACCTCGGCCGCGTCGCAGAGGCGCAGGGCGACTGGACGCAGGCCGAGGCGGTGTACCGCGAAAGCCTGGCGCTCAGACGCCAGCTCGTCGAGCGGCTGGGCGGCACGCCGGAGTCGCTGCGCGACCTGTCGGTGTCGCTCGACAACCTCGGCCGCGTCGCACAGGCGCAGGGCGACTGGACGCAGGCCGAGGCGGTGTACCGCGAAAGCCTGGCGCTCAGTCGCCAGCTCGTCGAGCGATTGGGCGGCACGCCGGAGTCGCTGCGCGACCTGTCGGTGTCGCTCAACAATCTCGGCCGCGTCGCACAGGCGCAGGGCGACTGGACGCAGGCCGAGGCGGTGTACCGCGAAAGCCTGGCGCTCAGTCGCCAGCTCGTCGAGCGGCTGGGCGGCACGCCGGAGTCGCTGCGCGACCTGTCGGTGTCGCTCAACAATCTCGGCCGCGTCGCACAGGCGCAGGGCGACTGGACGCAGGCCGAGGCGGTGTACCGCGAAAGCCTGGCGCTCAGTCGCCAGCTCGTCGAGCGGCTGGGCGGCACGCCCGAGTCGCTGCGCGACCTGTCGG
>NZ_JAMTDQ010000077.1 GCF_023806635.1 Accumulibacter sp. | reverse complement strand
TCTCAAAAAGCCAGTTTGAGCCTGCGCGTCAGGGGTGGGCGCGCTGAACGCTTACGCGTCTGACGGCAGCGGAGTGGGATCTGCTGTGCCAGGGGCTGGCCGGGCTGCCGGCTGGACGCCTGCAGCACATCCGCGCAGCCGTGGCGATGTTCGACGGTTGGCGGCACGGTCCGCTCGTCTGCCCACTGCTCGACCGCGCAAGCGGCGCCTGCAGCGTCTATGCCTGGCGGCCCGTCGCCTGCCGCAGCTACGGCTTCTACGTGCAGCGCGAACGGGGTCTGTACTGCCGCGACATCGAGGAGCGCGTCGCCGCAGGCGCGCTGGCCGATGTCGTCTGGGGCAACCACGATGCCATCGACCGCCAGCTCGCCGGCCTGGGCGAGATGCGCACCCTCGGCGAGTGGTTCGCCGGCTGGCCGGACCGCACCTGATGGGCCGGAGAGGGCGCCGGCGGGACCGCGCGGCGCTGCTGAGCATGGCCCCGCGCCGGGTCGGACCGGCAGGCAGCGTCCGCGCGGCGTCCGCGGATCCGGTCCGGAAGAAAGGGTACCTGGTCCCGGTGCGAGCCGCGCGCTCGCTGCCGCGCCGCTATTCCGGCTGGTGCGAGTCGATCAGGAGCGTCACCGGCCCGTCGTTCACCAGATGGACCTGCATGTCGGCGGCGAAAACGCCGCTCGGCACCGGGCGGCCGAGGGCGTTCTCGAGGCGGGCGACGAAGCCTTCGAACAGCGGCTGTGCGACCGCCGGCGCTGCGGCGCGCTGCCACGATGGCCGGTTGCCCTTGCGGGTCGACGCGAAGAGGGTGAACTGGCTGACCGCGAGGACCTCGCCGCCGATGTCGATGACGCTGCGGTTCATCAGTCCGGCAGCATCGGCGAAGACGCGCAGCCGGGTCAGCTTGCCCGCCATCCAGTCGAGGTCGCCGTCGCCGTCGCGCTCCTCGAAGCCGGCGAAGACGAGCAGACCGGCAGTGATGGCGCCGACGGTTTTGCCGGCGACTTCCACGCGCGCCCCGCGGACCCGCTGCACGACGACCCTCATGCGGTGCCGCCGTTGGCCAGCGTGCGCCGCATGCAGACCGCCGATGCCGGACACAGGTCGCGGAACTCGCTGCATTGCGCGAGTTCGGGGGGCACTTGGCGGCGATCGAAGGGTTGAAAGCCGCGGGCGGCAAAAAAACCGGCGGCGCTCGTCGTGAGGAGGAAGATTTCGCGCTGCTTGCGGTTCCACGCGTGCTGCACGATTTCATCGACCAGTCGGCTTGCGAGTCCGCGCTGGCGATAGGCTGTTGCCACCGCCAGCGACCGCAGCAGGGCTGCCGTGACGTGCCGCTCGAGGCAGACGCTGGCGACGATTCTCTCGCCGTCGCGGCAAACGAGGAAATCCGCCAGGTGTCGCTGGGCAAGGTCGGCCGTTGGCAGGGAACAGGCGGCGAGCAGGGCCAGCAGATCGGGCAGATCGCCGGCCAGAGCGGGCTCCGGCAGCAGGGCGCTCATGACGGTCGCGCTGCGCCGGGCTGCCAACCAGCGGCGCGCGGCAGCCAGCGCACCGGCGCCGCAAGCGGTTCCGGCTGCAGTGTGACGTGCGTGATGCCGCTGGCGGCCAGCGCTTCCCGGCTGGCGGCCAGTACGGTCGGCCATTGCTCCAGCGAGTCGACGACGAGATGCGCCGACAGCGCGACGCGACTGGAAGAAAGGGTCCAGATGTGCAGGTCGTGGACCGAAGCGACGCCGGGAATCGCTGCCAGCACGTGCGCCACCTCTTCGGTCGACAGACTGGCCGGTACGCCCTCCATCAGCGCCTGCAGTACCTCGCGCAGCAAGCGCAGGCTGGAGGCCAGCATCAGCGCACAGATCAGCAACGAGAGCAGCGGGTCGGCGGCGGTCCAGCCGGTCCACATGACGACCGCACCGGAGACCAGCGCGGCGACCGAGCCGAGCAGGTCACCGAGCACGTGCAGCAGTGCGCCGCGGGTGTTCATCGTCTGTTCGCCATGCATCAGTAGCCAGGCGACGGCGATGTTGAGGAGCAGGCCGAGGGCAGCCACCAGCGTCACGGTTTCCCCATTGACGGCGACCGGCGTCAGGATGCGCTCGACCGCCGCCACCGAGATGCCGACGACGACGAGGACCATGAAGAGGACGTTGAGGAGCGCTGCCAGCGTCTCGACGCGACCGTAGCCGTAGGTGTGGCGCTGCGTCGGCGGCCGCTGCGCAAGCCAGGCGGCGAAGGCGGCGAGGGCAAGCGAGGCGCTGTCGGTGACCATGTGGCCGGCGTCGCCGAGCAGCGCCAGCGAACCCGACCAGAAGCCGGCGGCAGCCTCGACGCCGGCAAAACCGAGCGTCAGCAGCAACGCCCAGAGCAGGCGTGGGCCGGCGTCCGCTGCGTGCCGGTGCGCATGTTCGCCATGTCGGTGGCCCGAATGGTCGTGGTCGTGCCCGCCCTTGTCCCGTGCGTGCGCGTCGTGCTGGTGCAGGTGTGATCCGCTCATGGTGGCGGAATTCTAACCGACATCGCCGTCTGTGTCGCGGCCAACCTGAAAGTGGTCGCCGTGAGCCGGCGTGAAGTTGGATGTTCT
>NZ_JAMTDQ010000076.1 GCF_023806635.1 Accumulibacter sp. | reverse complement strand
GTTCGACCAAAAAAGTCCAGACCTAATTTTGCGGGTAAAGGGCAGGGCTAGCCGGCCGAGGAGTGGGAAAAGAGAAGCGCCCCGGCGTGCCGCGTGCATCCCGGGGCTGCATCACCCGCCGCCACCGCGGCCGGCGCCCGTGGCGGCGGGACTCTACTGCCGGCCAGCTAGCTGCGAAGAAGGGCCGTGGCAAACACTGCGTAAGAAAGGGCGCTGAACCGCTTGGACCGGAAGCTGCCGGTCATCGGCGCCGACAGCGCCGGGCGCGTCGTCACCACACGCAGCGCGGCTGCCGCGAAGGCGCAGGTGACGCTGGTCGAGAACACCGCCCACCAGGCATGGTACGCCGCGGTCAATGCCCTCTTCGCACCGTTCCGCCGACTCCGGGCCGACTACTCGGTGATCCCCTAGTCCACCTTCGGCGAGCCCGAGGTCGCCCGCGCCGGCCTCAACGAGCAGGAGGCGAAGGCGCGGCATCGCCCATGAGTTGTCGCGCAACGACCTCGACGACCTCGATCGCGCGATCGCCGACGGCGAGGCACATGGCTTCATCAAGGTGCTGACCGTTCCCGGAAGGGACCGCATCCTCGGCACGATCCACATCTACCCGACGCTCGCCGAGGCCAACAAGTATGTCGCCGGCGTCTGCAAGAAGGCGCACGCGCCAGCAGAAGTGCTGCGCTGGCTCGATCGCTCCCGCACTTGGCGCCGGGGCGGCGGCTGAGCGGGCTCCCTCAGGCGGCGCCCGGGTCGATGCGCGCCAGCGCCCCAGCGAGATCCCGTCGGAGATCCTCGACATCCTCGATGCCGACCGACAGGCGCAGCAGCGCATCGCCAATCCCGAGACGACTGCGCTGTTCCGGCGGGATCGTGGCATGGGTCATGATCGCCGGATGCTCGATGAGACTCTCGACACCGCCGAGACTCTCAGCCAGTGTGAACAGTTCGCAACCCTGCAGGAAGCGCTTCGTGCCGGCGAGATCGGTTGCCAGCTCGACCGCGATCATGCCGCCGAAAGCACGCATCTGCCGCCGCGCCAGCGCATGCTGGGGGTGCGACGCGAGGCCGGGGTAGCCGACGCGTCGCACCTGCGGCTGACGCTCCAGCCAGGCAGCCAGATCCTGCGCATTTTCGCAGTGCCGCTGCATGCGCAAGTCGAGGGTCTTGACGCCACGCAGCGCAAGGTAACTGTCGAAAGGGCCGGCGATGGCGCCGACGGCGTTGTGCAGGAAGCGGAGACGTTCGAGATGCCCGGCGTTGCGCTCGTCGCTGCTGACGACGGCAACGCCACCGATGACGTCGGAGTGACCGTTGATGTACTTGGTGCTCGAATGAACGACGATGTCGAAGCCGAGTTCCAGTGGGCGCTGTATCCACGGGCTGGCAAGCGTGTTGTCGGCCACCGCCAGCAGCCCGTGCTGGCGGGCAACGATGGCCAGTGCCCGCAGATCGACCAGGCGCAGCAGCGGATTGGTCGGTGTCTCCACCAGCAGCATGCGACTCTCGGGCCGGACCGCCGTGGCGAGGGCTGTCGGATCCGAGAGGTCGACAAAGCTGCATGTCAGCCCGGCGCTGCGCCCACGCACCGCCTCCAGCAGGCGATAGGTGCCGCCGTACAGATCGTCGCCGGCAATGACGTGTGCTCCGTGATCGAGCAGTTCGAGGACCGTGGCGATGGCCGCCAATCCCGAAGCAAAGGCAAAGGCCGCGGCGCCACCCTCGAGGTCAGCCAGGCAGCGCTCCAGCGCCCAGCGCGTGGGGTTGTGCGAGCGACCATAGTCGAGCCCCTTGTGTACCCCCGGACTCTCCTGGACGTAGGTCGAATTGGCATAGATCGGGGGCATGATCGCACCCGTGGAGGGGTCGGGACTCTGTCCGGCATGGACGGTGCGGGTAGCGAAAGCGGGGCGGGAATCATTCTTGCTGTCCAGCTGGGTCATGCCGACTTCCTTCGCCGGTGGTTGATCGGGTCGAAACGTGCGGGCCAGCCGGGGAAGCGCATCAGCGCTTGCCGGGAACGAAGATCTGGTCGAAGACGCCACCGTCGGAGAAGTGGACCCTCTGCGCGTTGCGCCAGCCGCCGAACGCCTTGTCAACCGTGATCAGCCTGGTCCTGACGAACTGCTTCGCGTACTTCGCGGCGACCTGTGCATCGGTCGGGCGGTAGAAGTGCCTGGCGGCAAGTTCCTGCCCTTCCGGTGAATACAGGTACTCGAGGTAAGCCTGCGCCACCTTGCGCGTGCCACGCTTGTCGACCACCCTGTCGACAACCGTCACCGGCGGCTCGGCGAGGATCGACAGAGACGGCGTGACGATCTCCAGCCTGTCCGCCCCGGCTTCCTTGAGCGACAAGTGGGCCTCATTCTCCCAGGCGAGCAGCACGTCGCCGATGCCGCGTTCGACGAAGGTCGTCGTCGAGCCGCGCGCTCCCGAGTCGAGCACCTTCACATTGCGATAGAGCTGGCCGACGAACTCCCTGGCCTTGGCTTCGTTGCCGCCCGGCTGCTCGAGTGCGAACGCCCACGCCGCCAGGTAGTTCCAGCGCGCACCACCCGAGGTCTTCGGGTTCGGCGTGATGATCGCGACGCCCGGCTTCACCAGGTCGTTCCAGTCCCTGATGCCCTTGGGATTGCCCTTGCGCACCAGAAAGACGATCGTCGAGGTGTAGGGCGACGAGTTGTGTGGCAGACGCTTCTGCCAATCCTTCGGAATCAGCCCCGCGTCGGCGATGGCATCGATGTCGTAGGCCAGGGCCAGCGTCACGACATCGGCCTGCAGGCCGTCGATCACGCCGCGGGCCTGCTTGCCGGAACCGCCGTGCGACTGCCTGACGGTGATCGCCGAGCCGGCCTTCGCCTTCCAGTGTCGGGCAAACGCCTCGTCGAACTCCTTGTAGAACTCGCGCGTCGGGTCGTACGAAACGTTCAGCAGGGAGACGTCGGTCGCGAGCGCGTTGCCGACCAGCAGGGCGCTGGCCAGCACGCTGGCCAGGAGACATCGGAGTTTCATCGCGGTACCGTTGCAGTGGGTGGGGCGTGCAGTCTACGGAGCCTGCAGGCTGTCGTGAAGGAATCTTTGCTTCTGAGCTTATTCCGCGCTGTCCGGAATCGCTGTTGCAATCCGCGGGGCGGTCCGCCGGGGCTCATTGGACTCTGCGGCGACCGGCGCCACGGGACAGCACGCCTGAGGGTCGCACACGCTCGCCATCACCGGATGTATCATCAGTGGCCGTCACAGTGGAGACCCGAACCCGCCGCCACGATCAGGAGCGGATCAGCGCGCGTTCGTGACGCAGCCGCACTCCTGTCCGTCCAAGCAACGATGACAAGGATTTACATGAAAATCAGGGAACTTGCCCCCGCCGTCCTGTGCTGCCTGCTCTTGCCCGGCCCAGCCATCGCCGACGACAGGTTCGAGGCCGAGACCGCCAGGGAAACGGAGGCGGTCAGCCTGGCCCGCGATACCCAGGCCGGCGGCTATCAGTTGCTGACCGCTGCCGAACTGAAGAAGATGCTCGATGAAGGGAAGCCGATGGTATTGGTCGATACGATGCCCTACGACGCCAGCTACAGAAAGGAGCACCTGCCAGGGGCAAGGCATTTCCTCTTTCCCATAGCACGCATGGCCTCGTGGGACACCAGGGAAACCGACGGAAGGACCGAAGCTGATTTCGCGGCCCTGCTCGGTGCGGACAAGGACAAGCCGGTGGTGCTCTACTGCGGCTTCGTCAAGTGCACGCGCAGCGACAACGCAGCGACGTGGGCGCGCAAACTGGGCTACACGCAGGTCTACCGCTTCCCGGGCGGCCTTTATGCCTGGAAGGGTGCCGGCTTCCCGCTCGAAGCGGTGAAGTAGCGCCGCACGACGAGCGCCGCGGACGGCACCTGGCGCGTGCACACCGCATCGGCCACACCTCGATCTGGAACTGCTCCAGCCGACCAGGTCGGGGGCTGGCGGTCGCTGAGACGCAGCTTCCTGTCTCCGGTCCGGGCGCTGTCGCGCGTCTTCCGCGGCAACTCCATCGCGCCCTCGAGCGACGCCCGTGGCGCCAGCGGATCTCCGGCGGTCAGGCCACGAAGCCCCCCTGCCAGCCATCGGCCACCGCCATGCTGGCCTTGCCCGGCCCGACGCCAAAGGCGTTGTCCTGAACCGCCGTGAACGGAAGGCTCGCTGGCGAGCTTTCCCGGTAGTCGAAGGCAGCGCCAGGGAAATTGAAGCCACTGGCCGTCAGCCCATCCACGGAGTCGATCAGGCGCGCCACGATGCCGATCCGCTGCCGTTCGCCAAGCGCGGCAGCTCCCGTACCGTCCTCGCCGGGTTGCCTCGCCGCTCAGAGCGCCTGCCGCTCGACCCAGGCAATCCACCGATCGGCTGCCGCATCCCGCTGCGGCTGTTCGGCGGCAGGCAGATAGCGCCCGAACTCGACCCAGAGCGACTGCCAGTCGCTGCCGCCAGCCAGCCGGGGAAAGATCCGGCGCAGGACGAGGAAGGCGCGCGACCGGGTCATCAGTCCGGGGGCCTTGAGCAAGGGCACGACGCGCGGCAGGACCGCCGGCCCGAGATCGGTCAGGCCGTCGGTGGCGAGCGTGTCGGGCTCACGCAGGATGTCCGGATAATCGTCGATGGTCTGCAGCAGCGCATCGACGGCGCGTGCGTCGCCGATGCGGGCGAGCCCCTGCGCGGCACGCGCGCGCACCTCTTCGTCGGCGTCGCCGAGCAGTTCCACGAACACCTCCGCAGCGACTGGGTCGGCGATCTCGGCCAGCCCCTGGACGATCGGGGCGCGCAACCTGCCGCCCGCCCGTGGCAGTGCGGCGATCAGCGCCGCAGTGCTCGCCCGGCCGCGGCTCACCAGTCCGGCCAGCGCCAGCGCCCGTTCGTTGAAGTGGTTCGCCGCCAGGGCGGCGACCAGTTCGTCCGCGCTGCGCCCGTCACGGGGCCGCGGGGACATGGCTGAAAGTCAGGATCACCCGCCGGTTGGCCCAGCGGTTGGCCTCTCGGCCCTGGTCGGCGCCGACCGCGGCGTCGCCGCCCTCGTCGCCGGTCCCGGCGTCACTGGTGGCGGCGGTCGAGGCGCCGTGGCCAATGATGATGCCGTTGATGCGTGCGGCGGCGACCCCCTTTGCCAGCAGCGCCGCCTCGACCGCGTGCGCGCGACGCAGCGACAGGTCGCGGTTGTGCTGGCTGGCGCCGCCGACCTGGTCGGCGAAGCCCTCGAGCGCCAGCTCGACATCCGGATTGCGCGTCAGGTAGGCGAGGAAGGTATCGATCTTCGCCGCCTCGGTGGCATTGAGGACGTCGTCGTTGAAATCGAAGTAAAAGGTCACCGGCTCGTGCACGTAGAAGTCGCGATGGCGCTCGAGTGCCTCGTCAAAGGTCGCCGAAGTTCCGGCCTCGACCTGCAGATGCTCGTTCCTGACGTGCCCGGCATCGACCGTGAAGCCCCAGTTGACCGCGCCGTAGGTGACCATCGTGTCTTCGCCGATGGCCGCGCTCTCGAAGGTCCAGGTGATGACGTCGGTCGGGCTGCTGGTGCCGGGGAAATCGTACAGCGAGGCCGTGCGGATGTCGGCCGGATCATCCGAGCGCTTGTAGCCCGCCACCTGTCCGAGCGGATTCGCGCCGATGCCGCCGCCGCGCGACGCGGGCTGCTGCGTCGAGCCGCCGAAACCGACCGTCCCGGGAGCCGCCGCCCCCCAGGCGTAGCGCGGCGACAGCGCCGATCCCGCCGGCACCCCCGGACTGGCGGCGTTCGGCCGGTGCAGCACGTCGGTCTTGAAGCCGCCCTCGATGCCGCGCAGCGGATCGGCCTCGGTGCGCAGTCCCGGATCGCCGAGCGCGCCGCGAGGCGCCTGCGCCGCCGGCATCGACGCCGCGTTGACGTCGGCACCGCTGGCATCGATCGTGCTGTTCACCTGCCAGATGCCGATGACGCTCGAGTTGGGCTCGCCGATTCCGGGAACGAAGCGCAGGTAGCCGTCGAGTCCGCTCTTCGTTGGCGAGGCGGCGAGCGCACCCTCGCGCGTCTGCAGGTCGATCTCGAACAGGCTGGCGCTGCCGGGGATCATGTAGGTGCCGGCGAAGCTGCACTGGATCGGCGCCGGGCCAGCGTGCGCGGTCAGCGGAATCGCGCTGCCGTCGCGTGAACCACCCGACTGCTGGACGACGTGCGCCAGTTCGTGGGCGGTGAGCTCGTCACGCCCCGGGCTGCGGCCCGCGCCATAGAAGATGTCGCTGCCGTGGGTGAAGGCATTGGCGTGCAGGTCGCGATTCAGTCGTGCCGACTGCGCGTCGGCATGCACCCGCACATGACCGAAGTCGGCGCCGAAGCGCTGCTCCATGAAGCTGCGCGTCGCAGCGTCGAGCGCTCGCCCCTGGCGGCCGAGCAGCGCTGCCGGCCCGTGTGCCGGTGCGGCTGGCGACACGTCGCGGCGAGGCGGGGTGCCTGCCTCCGCTGGCTCGCCGCTCGTCGCGGCGACGATCTGCCGCGCCGCCCGCTCCGCCTCGAACTCGTGGCGGTCGCCCGGCGCAGCGAGCGGCGTCGTCGCAGCCGGTCGCACTTGCGGCAGGAAGGAGGGAACACCGCCTGCTGCCGCCGCTGTTGCCGTTGCCGCCGTCTGCGGGGCGCCCGCTGCGGCCGCGACACTCCGTCGCCCGGCAAGGAAGCGGGGCATGCCGCGGCCTGCCTTGCCACCGCCAGCGGCATCGCCGATGGCCACCCCAACGCCCGTCGTCGCACGGGCTCGCGACTTGAAAGTCATGACGCCTCCTCGCTCACCAAATGGCGACGCCGTCGCCGCTATTCCCGCAGCACTCCGGGCGCCGGTGTCGCCGACGTCCTGCGGCCCGCGGTGCAGCGCGCTGCCGCGCCCGCATCGCCCAAGATTTCAGCGGCCGGTGGAATCCCTTGCCAATAGGCGCTTCGCGGCAGTTTTCCACCGCCTGCACAGGCCTTGCCCACAGCTTGTCCGCAATTGCTGGGGACAAGCTGCGAGCCGCCACGGTCTGTCCACAGGGACGGGCGATCCTGCACTTCACAGCAGCGACTTGCCCTGCCCCAGGATCTGGTCGCAGATCTGCTTCGTCACCTGTTTCTTGAAGCCGCCACCGGCGAGATCGATCGTGTGGGTGGGAATCACTCTCCTGTCCCGGCGCTTGCCGCTGCGCCGGAGCCACCGTCGTCCGCGGCCACGGGCAGCACCCGGTGGCGGCCACAGGCTGCTTCATCATCCCCGTCTCAGGCGCCGAAAGGCGGCCCGGCGACCGCCAGCAGCGCGGCACGCACGCGGGCGAAGGCGACGGGCGCCGGGGCACGTTCGATGCGCACCGAGTGCTGCTGCGCGCCGAGAGCGGCATCGATCTCGTCGCGGAAGCCGTCGCGGCCGGCGACGACGATCCGCCCGGGCAGTTCGAGGAAGCCGCTGGCGAGCAGCGTCCGCGCCAGCTCCTGCTGCTCGCCGGGCGACAGTCGCCGCAACGGTGCGTCCGGCCACGGCGCGCTCCAGTCCTCGCCAGGCGGACAGTCACGCTGTTCCAGATAGGCGAAGACCTCGCCGGCAGGAGTCACGCGGATGCGCTGGTTGCCGCGGCTCGAGATCGCCTGCACGCGCCGGAACTCGAGGCTGAGCGGCGGATCGGTCATCGCCGCCTTCATCCGATGCGCCACTCGGACTGCGCGATGTCGGGCGCCGTCATGCGGCCGAGTGCCTCCCAGAGGGTGACATAGTGACGGGGCAGCACATCGATGCCGTTCGACATCTGGCTCGAGGTCCGGACGCCCCAGACCGCCGGACCCGGCACCCCGGCAGCGGTGACCAGGCCGGAATACAGGGTCTGCTGCGTGCCGAGCGTGCCGGTGGTGTTGTTCTGGTACTCGTCGGGCAGGCCGAGCATGTGGCCGAACTCATGCTCACCGACCGAGTAGCGATTCGCCGCATAGGTGGTCTCGAAAGCGTGGTCGACCGAGATGTCGGCACGACGGTTGCCGGCATCGCCGGCGCTACCGACGGCGCCGTGGCCAAGGACGCCGATCGGCTGCGGCACGCCGAGACCGGCGAGGAAGCTGCGCACCGCAGCGGCACGGCGGTCGGAGAGGCCCTGGTTGTGCGTCGCTTCCCCGTCGCGACTGGCGAAGCCGTCGACCTTGAGCGGAACCAACGGGTCCGACGGGTTCTTCTGCCGTGCTGCATTGGCGAAGGCGGTCAGCGCCGGGCGTGCTGCCGGTTCGATGACGTCCGAATCGTTGGCGAAGAGCACCGGCGACGCCGCAGCCGCCGCCAGCGCCGTCTCCAGCCGCTGCCGCTCGGTGGTCGCAACGCTGCCGCTGTTGAAATCGGGATTCTCCCGGACGTCGGACTGGTAGAGGTCGGCGGTCGCCGGACGCTCCGGATGCGCCGGGTCGGGGTCATTGGTACCCGACTTGTAGTCGATGCCCGGTCCCGGGCTCTTGTGCACCGTCGTCACGTAATGCGCCGCCGCGTCGTCATCGACCTCCACCGGCGTCACCAGCGGCATCGCCCGGAAGTCCCAGCACGGCTTGCTCGAGCGCAGGACGTGCTGCGCACTCCAGCGCGCGCTGACGCGACCGATGAAGTCGCGCTTGAAATCGGCCTTCTCGCTGTCGCTCCAGAAGAAGCGGCTCATGTCCTCACCAGCCAGCCCCCGTCGCACGATGTCGAACACTCCGGGCGCATTGTCCGCGGCAACGAAGTTGAACTTCATCTTCACCGTCACCGGCATCAGGCCGATCAGCGGAAAGTAGTCGGCGTCGAACATGCCGAAGGTGGTCGAGGGAATGTAGCGTTCGAGGTGCATGTGGCGCAGCGCGAAGGCGTCGCGGCGGACACCCTCCTCGGGCGTCAGGCAGGCACCGAAGATGGAATCGAACAGCGGCTGCGACGGCGCCGCAACGCCCGCCGGCAGCGCCGCGCCGGCGTCGGTCGGACCGCCGCCGGTGGCGGCCGCCGCTGCCGCCGCGTCCGGCGTCAGCGTACCAGCGGCAGCAACGCCGCCGTCCGGTGCGCGGGCAACGATCCGCGCGGCATCGCCGCTGAGCACGTGCGCCAGTTCGTGCGCGATCAGCCGCCGCCCCGAGTCCGATCCCGGCTCGTAGCGGCCGGCGGCGAAGCCGATGTCGTTGCCGAAGCTGAACGCGTGCGCCGACAGCGAACGCGCCGCCCGTGCCGCCTGTGGCCCGCTGTGCACCCGCACCGCGCCGAGATCGCGAGCGAAGCGCGGTTCGAAGAAGTCGCGCGTGGCGCCGTCGAGCGGTCGCCCGCCATCCAGGCCGGGCAATGCCGACGGCGGGCCGCTGCCCGCCGCCGAGCGCTGGATTCCCGCAGCGCAACTGGCGCAGGGTGCCAGCGGCGCGCAGCCGGCACACCCTGCCGGCGCCATCACCGCCCCGGCGATCGCCTCTGCCCGCCGCTCGCCCGCGTCGCCCGGCTGCGAGACGGGCACACCACGCGCGGCGAGAAATCGCGGCACGCCCTGCGCCGCCGGCACCGCCGACGGCAGCAGCGCAGACGACCCGCTGGCCGGCGCGGCTGTCGCCGGCAGGGTGCGGCGAGCAGACGGCCCGCCACTTCGATCGTAAGTCCGGCTCATCTATCTCGCCCTCATCTCGCTCACCATCCGTGCCACCATCTCGTCGAAGGCCTGCGGCCCGAGCTGTTCATCGCGCAGGCGATCGATGTGCGCACGAAACACTGCCTCCGCCGCCGGCCAGCGGCGGTGGCGGGCGATCGCCAGACCGGTCGCCAGCGTCCGGTACGCTTCGGGGAAGGCCTTGCCCGCGGTCTGGATGCCGGCCATGAACACCACCATGCTCACCAGTCCGATGAGGTTCCCCTCCTCGGCATAGCCTCGCGCCGCCCGCAGGCAGGCGGCGACCGCGTCGCCGCCCTGCTGCTGCGCGGCACTCGAGCGTGCCCTGCCGAGGTCGATCAGGATGGCGAGTTCCGGCTGCGGATGCGCCCGGCAAAGCTCCGCCGCCTCGGCGAACAGCGCCTGCGCGCCGGCGTGCTCGGCACGCGCCGTCAGCAGGCTGGCCAGCGCCACATCCATCTGGATCACCTCGCGCCAGACGCCGGCTCCCCTGAGCATGGCGCGCGCCTGCTGCAGGTACCGCAGGGCACGCGGCAGATCGACCAGGCTGATGAAGACGAAGGCAAGCGACTGGCTGGCCTGGATGCGCTCTTCGATCAGCTCCTCCGGCAGGCGCGCCAGCGCCTGCGTCAGCGCCGCGCGTGCGGCGACGACCTCGTTCGCCTCGATCTGGTACTCGCCCAGCGCCAGCTGCCTGAGCGCAGACGCCGACGCGGCCTGCGGCGCCAGCCGGATGGCCTGCAATGCCTGGCAGGCTTCGTCGAGCCTCTGCTGGCGCACCAGCACCCGCACGCGGCTGATCGCGCAGCAGGCGGCGAGTTCGCCGCCAGGGGCGTCATTGGCGTCGCTCGCCTGCTGCAGCAGGGCAAGCGCGGCATCGAGATCGAGCCGCCGCATGCGGACGATCGCGCGCCGCAGCAGGATGCGGCAGCGGGCATCGGCGTCGGCCAGCTCATCCGCCAGTCGTGCGGCCTCGTCGAGCCAGTCATCGACCGGCGTCGGCCAGCCGGCGAACACCGGGTGCGCGCATGCCGCTCGCAGCAGGGTGCCGAGGCGGAGTCGGGCCGGGCCACTGGCGCGCGCGATCGGCACATCCAGCAGGCGATCGCCGAGCAGGCTTGCGGTTGCCCGCTCGAGATCAGCTGACGAGCGCTGCTTCATCGCTTTCACCTTCCGCGCCTTCGGCCGCGCTCGCGGCTTCGCCCGCCACGCCCTCGTCCACCGGCGCCGGCACGCTGCCCTCGCCCATCGCCGCGAAGTACGGCCGGTAGGTCGCCGCGAAATCGACGATGTAGCTTTCTCCCGCCATCTCCTCGGCCTCGAGCACATCGTCGTGGGCCGCCAGATCGTTCTGCAGGGCCAGCGCATCCGCGCGCGCCGCCCGTGCGTCGTCGATGTTCGCGTCGGCCTGATCCATCGACTGGCGATTGCGTTCCTGCTCCTCGCCCGCCTGCTCGCCGACCGCTTCCAGGCCGGCATCGGTTTCGTCGAGGCTGCCGCTGCGCGCGGCGATGTCCTGCCCGCCTCCGTCGAGTTCGGCCTCGATCTCGTCGAGGCCGAGTGCCTGATTGATCATGCCCATGATGAACTCGTTGATCGACTGCATCACCTGATTGACCTTGCGTCGCACGGCCCGCACTGCCGGCGCGACGAGCCCATCCCAGAGGGCGCCGGCAGTCGCATCCCAGGCGCGCTCCAGCCAGCTGCGCGAACGCGGCTCCTCGGGCTTGGCCTCGACGCTGACCCCCTGCCCCTCGGACTGGACCGCACCCGCCTCCTGCTCGCCGCGCGCCGCCTCGCCCGAGGCTTCGGCCCCCTGTGCCGACATCTCCTGCTGCGACGCCGAGGCCTGGTCGAGCTTGCCCTGCTCTGCCGCCACCGTCGCGCGCTCGCTCCCGGCAAGGTCCGCCTGCCGGGCATTGCGCCCCTGCAGCGTTGCGGCCGCGGCCCGTGCTGCCACGTTGTGCTGCTCGGCGTCCACGGTCTCGCCAACGCAGCCGCTCACGACTTCCATCGCGCTGGCGATGTCGATCCGCTGTTCACGAATCGACACCAGTGTAGACGGGCTCCACGACACCGGTGTCGGCGGTTGCGCGGGCGCGGCTGCCCCCTCGCCCAGCGCGGTTGCGCCGCCGTTGCCGCCGCCGGCGACGAGCGTGTCGTCGACGGCCGGTGGCTCGTCGCCGGGGCCCGCAGCAGCGGGAGTCCCGCTGGCGACAGGAGTGGCGGTCGCCGCCGCCGAATCGGCAGCGCTCGCGGCCGCCGGCTCGGTGATGCCGCCCGCAGCCGCCGCCTCGCCCGACGCAGACGGAACGCCAAGCTGCGCCAGCATCCAGTCGCCGAGCGCCAGGCTCTGCATCTGCACGTCGTCCGAGCCGCGAACGGCGAGCCTGCCGATGCCGGCAATCGAACGGTCGAGCAGCGTGCGCGGCACGACGCCTGCGAAACGGCCGGCGAAGTCGACCGTCGGGCCGAAGAGCGCGCGCGCACCCGCCTCGCCGGTCTGCCAGCGATGACCGGCGACGAAATGCGCGTCGAACAGCAGACGCTGCGACGGGTCGTTCGGGTTCACCCAGATGCCGGTATTTCCCTCGCGCCGCAGCGCCTCGAAGAACGCCTCGCTGCGGAAGTAGTCCGGGTCGAAGCTGCCGGTCAGTGGTGTCGGCGACGGCCCGCCGGTCGCGAAGGCCGGACCGCCACGGGCGAGCGCCTCGGCTTCGCCGGTGGTGCGGACGAAGGGGACGTCGAGCGGCATGCCGCTGCCACCGGGCGGCCGGCGTGCCGCCCGTGTTCCGAACAGCGTCCACGGCGACGTCGCCCGTGTCGTACCGGGCGGCACGACCAGCGGCGCATTGCCGAGCTGGATGTAACGCGGATCGTAGGCGACATGCGGCGCGTCGAGCACCGATATGGTGTGATGCGGCGTCTTGTACACCGCGCTGCGCGTCGCCTGCTGCCGGAAGGCCGCGATCTCGGCCTCGGTCCATTGCGCCGGGGCATTCGGCCGCGCATTGAGCTGCCGCGCGAGGTCGGCATCGCTGATCGATGGATTGGCGGCAATGGCGTTGTTGATCGTCGTCGCCTCATTCCGCCGCAGGCCATCGAGGAAACGCTGCAATCGGTTGCCGGGCCGGCCGAACACCAGCCGGCCGCCAGCGGCCGGGTCGGCACGCAGGGCGAGATCGTTGAAATTGATTTCGGGGAACTCCGATGCCGGCATGCGTGCCTGCAGGCGGGCGCGTGCGGCGGCCTCGGTCAGCGCGCCGGCGCTCTGCGCACCGGCCAGCTCGGCGCGCAGGCGCGCACCGACGAAGCCGTGGTGCGCGCGCTCCGAACGCGCGAACAGCAGGCGTGCCAGATCGAGGTTCTCACCGTACACGCGACCGGCGTAGCGTCCCAGTCGCGAACCGGCGACCCAGCGTCCGGCGGCTGATCCAGCGACGCCGCGGCCGAAGCGGCGCAGCCCGCTCGCGCCGGCCGTCGCTGCCCCGCCAAGCAGGCGGCCTGGCGCGCTGCCGAGCAGCGCCCGCGCGCGCGCGCCGACCGCACCGAGAGCGCCGCCAGCGACGCGGCCGAGGCCGGTACGACCGATCGCCCGCGCGGCACGTCCGGCAGCGGTGGTGGACAGCGCGCTGCGCAGCCCGAAATCACGCGTCCGCCCCATGAAGGTGTGAAAACGCCCCGCGGCACCCGCGCCGGCCCGGCGCACCGCGCCGGCCGCGCCGCTGCCGGCCCGCCCAACGGC
>NZ_JAMTDQ010000075.1 GCF_023806635.1 Accumulibacter sp. | reverse complement strand
GGCGCCCAGGGCTGGTTCGGCCCCTGGCTGCAGGAGCACGACATCCGGATCATCTTCGCGGTGCCCGGCATCGTCCTCGCGACCATCTTCGTCACCTTCCCGTTCGTCGCCCGCGAACTGATTCCTCTGATGGAGGCCCAGGGCAGCGAGGAGGAGGAGGCCGCCGTGGTTCTTGGCGCTTCCGGTTGGCAGGTATTCTGGTACACCACGCTGCCCAACATCAAGTGGGGGCTGTTGTATGGGGTGATCCTGTGCAACGCCCGCGCGATGGGCGAGTTCGGCGCGGTCTCGGTGGTCTCCGGGCACATTCGCGGCCAGACCAACACCATGCCCCTGTACGTCGAGATCCTTTACAACGAATACAACTACGCTGCCGCCTTTGCCGTCGCTTCGTTGCTGGCGTTGCTGGCGATCATCACGCTGGCCCTGAAGACGCTGGTCGAGAGGCAGACGCGGCGGCAGTTGCAGGAAGTCACCGAAGCATCCGGAGAGTGAGCCATGAGCATTTCCATTCGCCACATCAGCAAGCGCTTTGGCGCCTTCAAGGCGCTCGACGACGTCTCGATCGACATCCCGTCGGGCGAACTCGTCGCCCTTCTTGGTCCCTCGGGTTGCGGCAAGACGACGTTGCTGCGGATCATCGCCGGTCTCGATTATGCCGATCACGGCCAGATCCTCCTGGACGGCGATGATGCATCCGCACGCCATGTCCGTGATCGACGCGTCGGCTTCGTCTTCCAGCACTATGCGCTGTTCCGCCACATGAGCATCGCGGAAAACGTCGCTTTCGGCCTGCGCGTCAAGCCGCGGCGCGAGCGCCCGACGGAAGCCGAGATCAGGCGGCGGGTGCGGCGGCTGCTCGAGCTGGTGCAACTGGACTGGCTGGCGGATCACTATCCGCCACAACTTTCCGGCGGCCAGCGCCAGCGGATCGCACTGGCACGTGCGCTGGCAGTCGAACCGAAAGTGCTTCTTCTCGACGAGCCTTTCGGCGCCCTCGATGCCAAGGTACGCAAGGAGTTGCGGCGCTGGCTGCGGCAGTTGCACGACGAAATCCACGTGACGAGCGTCTTCGTCACGCACGACCAGGAGGAGGCGCTTGAGGTCTCCGACCGGGTCGTGGTGATCAACAACGGCAAGGTCGAGCAGATCGGCACTTCGGAATCGGTGTATGACCGCCCCGCGACCCCGTTCGTCGCCAACTTCCTCGGTTCGGTCAATCTGTTCCATGGCCGCATCGAGCAGGGGAGCCTGCATCTCGGTGAGCACGCACTGGCGCTTGGCGAGAACGGTGGCAGCGACGGCAACGCCGTCGCCTTCGTCCGGCCGCACGAGTTCGACATCGTTCCAGGCTTGCGCGCCGGCACCGGTCTGCCGGCCAGGATCGTCCGCGTCGCGGCGGTCGGACCGAGTACGCAGATCGAACTCAGCCGCGTCGACGGGGAACTGATCGAGGTGACGATCGACCGGGATCGTTTCCAGATGCTCGGCCTCGCCGAGGGTGATCAGGTCTCCCTTCGTCCACGCAACATTCGCGTCTTCCAGGACGACGCCCGTGCTGCCTGAGGCCATTCGATGAACTTCCAGCAACTGCGCATCATCCGCGAGACCCTGCGGCAGGATTTCAACCTCACCGAGGTCGCGAACGCGCTGTACACGTCGCAGCCCGGTGTCAGCAAGCACATCAAGGACCTCGAGGACGAACTCGGCATCGAGATTTTCGTGCGCCGCGGCAAGCGCTTGCTCGGTCTGACCGAGCCAGGCAAGGAACTGGCCGAGGTCGTCGACCGCATCCTGCTCGACACACACAACCTGCGCCGCATCGCCGACCAGTTCGCGAGCCGGGAAACGGGCCACTTCGTCGTCGCCACCACCCATACGCAGGCGCGCTACGCGCTGCCGCAGATCATCAAGTGGTTCAAGACCGACTATCCGAAGGTACACCTCGCGCTGCATCAGGGCAGCCCCTGCGAGATCGCCGACCTGCTCGTGGCCGGCGAGGCGGATGTCGGGATCGCCACCGAACGGCTGGATCAGGTCCCCGAACTGGTGACCTTTCCGTTCTATCACTGGCACCATGCACTGATCGTTCCCCATGACCACCCGTTGCGGCAGATAGAAGAACTGTCGCTGGAGGCGATCGCCGAGCACCCGATCATCACCTATCAGGAGGGATTCACGGGACGGACGCTGATCGACCGGGCATTTGCCGACGCTGGCGTCGTTCCCGACATCGTGCTCTCGGCGATCGACGCTGACGTCATCAAGACCTATGTCGAACTGGGCCTCGGCGTCGGCATCGTTGCCTCGATGGCCTACGACGGTTTCAGGGACCGCGAGCTGGCTCTCATCGCGGCCCCGCAGCTGTTTCCGCGCAGCACGACGCGCCTCGCCGTGCGCCGGGGAATCTATCTGCGCAGCTACGCGCTGGCGTTCATCGAGAAGGTCTGTCCCGACATCGGTGAGGAGCAGCTCAAGGCGGCCATCCAGAAGCCGAGCGGCAGCGACTGATCGCCCTCGCTGCTGGGTCCGGCCCGCTCGGGATCGTGATGTGGTACGGGCAGATCGGGCGAACGGAGTGAGTCCTGGTTGCGGGTACTGTGCTCCCTGGTCCGCTGGCGCCACTCGGCCGCTCAGCCGCCGCTCCGCCGCCAGGTGTGGAAGCGCTCGACCCAGCGCAGCAGCGCCGCCGGCGCATGCGCCTTCTTCCAGACGCCGGCGACGTACTTGTTTGCCTCGGCGAGCGTCGGGTAGATGTGGATCGTGCCGAGGATGCGGTTCAGCCCGATGCCGTGTTTCATCGCCAGGACATACTCGGCGATGAGGTCGCCGGCGTGCTCGCCGACGATCGTCACGCCGAGAATGCGGTCCTTGCCGGGAACGGTCAGCACCTTGATGAAGCCATGCGCCTCGCCGTCGGCGATCGCGCGGTCGAGGTCGTCGAGGTCGTAGCGCGACACCTCATGGGCGATGCCGCGCGCCTTCGCCTCCTGTTCGTTGAGGCCGACGCGGGCGACCTCGGGCTCGACGAAGGTGGACCACGGGATCACCGAGTAGTCGGCGCGGAACCTGCGGAACGGTGCGAACAGGGAGTTGACCGCGGCGTACCATGCCTGGTGGGCGGCGGTGTGGGTGAACTGGAAGGGCCCGGCGACATCGCCGGCGGCATGGATGTTCGGGTAGCGCGTCTGCAGGAATTCGTTGATCGCGACCGTGCGCTCACCGGTGATGCCGAGTTCCTCGAGGCCGTAGCCGCTGAGGTTGCCGACGCGGCCGAGCGCCACCAGCAAACCGTCGAAGGGGATGCGGACCTCGCCGCCGGCATGTTCGGCGATCAGGATCTTCTCGCCCTGCTCGATGACGAATTCCTTCGCCTGGTGCTCGAGCAGCAGCCGCACGCCCTCGGCGCGAAAGCGCCCGGCGACCATCGCCGACACCTCGGGATCCTCGCGCGGCATGATGCGCGGACCACGCTCGACCTGCGTCACCTGCGCGCCAAGGCGGGCGAAGGCCTGCGTCAGCTCGCAGCCGATCGGCCCGCCGCCGAGAACGAGCAGGCGGCGCGGCAGCTGACGCAGGTCCCAGACGGTATCCGAGGTCAGGTAGCCGACCTCCTCGATCCGCGGCAGCGGTGGCACGAAGGGCCGCGCACCGGTGGCGATGACGATGCTGCGCGTACTCAGCGTCTGCGTCGTGCCGTCGTCGCGGCTGATCTCGACCTGCCACGGCGAGACGATGCGAGCCGCGCCGGCGACCACGTCCACGCCGAGCTGGCGGTAGCGCTCGACCGAGTCGTGCGGCTCGACGGTGCGAATGATCCGCTGCACACGCTCCATCACCTCGGCGAAGTCGAAGCGTGCCTCGGCCTCGGCAATGCCGAACTCGCGCGCGCGGGCGATGTGCGACAGCAGCTTCGCCGAGCGGATCAGCGCCTTCGACGGCACGCAGCCGGTGTTCAGGCAGTCGCCGCCCATGCGGTGCTTCTCGACCAGGGTCACCCGGGCTTTCACGGCAGCGGCGATGTAGGCCGTGACGAGCCCGGCGCTGCCGGCGCCGATGACCACCAGGTTGCGGTCGAAGCGCTTCGGCTTCCGCCAGCCGGCGTAGACCTGGCGCGCCTGCACCGTGTCGACGATCTTGCGCGCCAGCAGGGGAAACAGCCCGAGCAGAGCGAACGAGGCGAGCAGGCCGGGCGAGACGATGCCGGCCAGTGAATCGATGCGCGCCAGTTGCGTGCCGGCGTTGACGTAGACGACGGTGCCGGCGAGCATGCCGGCTTGGCTGACCCAGTAGAAGGTGCGCGCCTTCATTGCCGTCAGTCCGAGCAGCAGATTGACCAGGAAGAAGGGGAAGACCGGGATCAGGCGCAGGGTGAACAGGTAGAACGCACCGTCGCGCCGGATGCCTTCGTCCACCGCCTTGAGGCGTTCGCCGAAGCGCGCGCCGACCCAGTCGCGGAGCAGGAAGCGCGCGGCGAGGAAGGCCAGGGTGGCGCCGATCGACGAGGCGAAGGAGACGATGACGGTTCCCCACAGGAGGCCGAAGATGGCGCCGCCGGCGAGCGTCAACAGCGCCGCGCCTGGCAGCGAGAGCGCCGTGATTGCGATGTAGGCGGTGAAGTAGAAGCCGGCGACCTGCCACGGGTGCTGCCGGTAGTGATCGCCGAGCGCCGCCTGCTGCGTCTTCAGGGCATCCAGGTCGAGGTACTGGCCGAGCCCGAGCTGGAAGTAGGCGACGACGGCGACGACGATGAGGGCGAGGATGACGATCTTCTTGCTGTTCATGCGGATTCCTCGGTTGGCCGCCGTCGGCCGCGCCAGGCTGGCGTGGCTCGGCTTGCCCGGGATGGGGGCCGATGTTTCGTCGCCGTCGCCGGCGAGAACTTACGTGCCCTGTTGCGTTGCTTGCGCCGGCGCCGGCGAGAACCCGCAGCGAAGGCCGCGCAGCGGCGCCCGGTGGCATGCCCGGGATTGACTCGCTGCGCGGCCGGCGCCTATACTCGTCCGGCCCCCTGGGGTTCCCCACCATCGCCGGAGACCCTGATGAGACGGATGATACGGGTATTGGCAGTCCTGTTCGCAATCGTCCTGGCCATTCCCCTTGCCCGGGCGCAAACCCTGAGCGGTGCGCAGGCGCAGAAATCGCCGCCGGCCGACGCCTTCCTCGCCTACGAGAAGGCGCTGCTCGCCGGCGGGCTCGAGGGTGCGCGGCCCTACATGACGCCCGCCAAGTTCGACGAGCTGGAGGGGATGCGGAAAAGCTTCGGGGAAGACGGTTTCCGGCAGTTCCTCGATCGCCTGCGGGGCGGAGCGCAGGGCGCCGCGCGCCGCAAGCAGATCGAGAAGGTCGAGGTGAAGGGTGAGCAGGCGATGCTCGAGGCGCGCGACGGCCCGAACGTCCTCACCGTGCAGTTTCTCGCCCGGACCAGCGAGGGCTGGAAGGTCGACATCCGCCGCTGACCGCCTGCGGGCGCTGCCGCGCCCCATGCAGCCGTTCGGCGCGCGCAGCCGGGTGCCGCCGCCAAGAGGTTTCGCCGCCCGGCTCAGGCCAGCGCCCGATCGACCGCCGCCTGCGCGTGCAGGGCGGCGGTGTCGAACAGCGACAGCGTCGAGTCGCCGGTGCCGACGAGCAGGCCGATCTCGGTGCAGCCGAGGATGATCGCCTGCGCCCCCCGCGCCGCCAGTTCTCCGATCGCCTGCCGGTAGAGTGCGCGCGACTCGTTGCGGATGATGCCGCGGCACAATTCGTCGTAGATGATGCGATGCAGGGCGGCGCGTGCGGCGGCGGCGGGAACGATGACGCGCAGGCCGTGCAGCTGCTGCAGGCGGTCGCGGTAGAAGGGCTCTTCCATCGTGAAACGCGTGCCGAGCAAGCCGACGGTGGCGTGGCCGGATGCCCGCACCGCCGCTGCCGTCGCGTCGGCGATGTGCAGCAGGGGGATCGCCACTGCCGCTTCGATCTCGCCAGCGACACGGTGCATGGTGTTGGTGCACAGCAGCAGGAATTCGGCCCCGGCAGCCTGCAGCGAGACTGCGGCCCGTGCCAGCAGGGCAGCGGCCGCATCCCAGTCGCCCGCCTCCTGCAGTTGCTCGACATCGTGGAAATCGACGCTGTAGAGGATCAGCTTCGCCGAGTGCAGGCCGCCGAGGCGCGCGCGCACCCCTTCGTTGATCTGCCGGTAGTAGGGCAGCGTCGATTCCCAGCTCATGCCGCCGATGAGGCCGATCGTCTTCATTCCCGGTTTCCTCCTGCCGTCAGCGTGCCGGGTCCTGGCCTCACTTCCGGCGTTCCGGCAGGTCGGCGAAGCGGCGCATGAAGCGGCGGTCGATCCAGTCCTTCCAGTGCCAGACCCAGCGTCCGGCGGCAGAGAAGGCGCCGCGCGAGGCGACGGCACGGCGGTCGCCGGTACTGATCAGTGCCAGCCAGCGCCGCTGCGGGCGATAGCCGACGAGGGCGCGGCCAGCGACGGCGCGGCGCAGGTTTTCGGCCAGCGGCCGGCCCATGCGGACGGCGAAGACGCCGGCCTTCTCGCGCGGGTGATGGATCATCGACGCGCAGTCGCCGGCGGCGAAGATGTGCGCCTCGCCGGCGACCTGCAGCGTGTCGCCGACGCGCAGGAAGCCGTCCCCATCGACGGCGAGGCCGCTGTCACGCAACCACGTGGCGCCGCGCGCGCGCGTCACCCAGATTGCCTCGTCGGCGGCCAGTCGCCCGGCGCCGCCCGGCCCCTGCCACTGCAGCCAGCCGGCGCCGGCGGCATCGACGGCAGCGCCGAGGTGGAGTCGGACGCCGCGCTCCGCGAGCAGCCGGCGGAAGTGCTGCCGGACGCGCCGGGAGTGAGTCGGCAGGATGTCGGGGTCGCGCGTCAGCAGGTGCCAGCGTAGCCGCTGCGGGTCGGCGCGCAGGCGAGCGAACTCCTGCCGCAGGCGGCACTGCATGGCGAGCAGCAGCTCGACGCCGGCTGCACCGCCGCCGACGACGGCGATCGTCAGCGTTCGTGCGGCAGCATCGCCGGCAGTGGCGAGCCGCCGCGCGCGTTGCAGCAGCGCCAGCCAACGCTCGTTGAAGCCGCTGATCGGCTTCACCGGGACGACATGCGCGGCGCCGGTGGCGCCGAGTTCGATGCGCGGCGTCGCGCCGACGTTGATCGACAGCAGGTCCCATGGCAGCCGGCGGCCGCTACGGCACAGCGCCAGGCGGGCGGCGCGATCGATGCCGGCCACCTCGTCGGTGACGAAATGGGCGCCGGCGAAGGCGGCGAGCCGCGGCAGGTCGATGTGCACCTGGGCGAAGTCGTAATGGCCGGCGACGTAGCCGGGCAGCATGCCGGAGTAGGGGCTGCGGGCGGCGTTCGAGACGAGCGTCACGCGGGCGCCGGCAAGCGGCCGCAGACCGAGTTCGCGCAGGACGATGACGTGGCTGTGGCCGCCGCCGACGAGCAGGATCTCGTCTGGTTCGCCGGATTCGCGGGAGGGCATGGCTGGTTGCCGTGGCAGTATTCGGGTCGAGGCTGCGAGTGTAGCGAAAGCACGCCATCGTGTGCTGTGCCCTGTAAGGAAAGAGCCTGCGCGGGCGACAAGACGGCACCATTCGCACTGCAGCGCGGTCCAAGTGGCGATCGCTACAGGGGCCGTCCTGCCCAACCGGAGAAGAGAGATGATGAAGCGCAGACGACTGATCACCGGTGCCGCGGCCCTGCTGGGCCTGGGCATGCTGCCCTCTGGCCCGGGCGCAGCGGCCGGTCGCAGCTTCCCGCTGCAGAAGAGCCGTGCCGAGTGGCAGCGGCTGCTGTCGCCGGCAGCCTACCAGGTGCTCTTCGAGGAGGGCACAGAGCGCGCCGGCAGCAGCCCGCTGAACGAGGAGAAGCGCGCCGGCACCTTCATCTGCGCTGCCTGCGCCAACCCGCTGTTCGACAGCGCCAGCAAGTACGACAGCGGGACCGGCTGGCCGAGTTTCTGGCAGTCGCTGCCCGGGGCGCTCGGCACCTCGACCGACTACAAGCTGATCTACCCGCGCACCGAGTACCACTGCGCGCGCTGCGGCGGGCACCAGGGCCACGTCTTCAACGACGGCCCGCCGCCGACCGGCAAGCGCTATTGCAACAACGGCGTCGCGCTGGCCTTCGTGCCGAAGGGCACGCCGCTGCCGGCGCTGCGCACATGAGCGACGGCCGCCAGCTCGGGCGGCAAGCGCGTCGTCCGGATGTCGGTAGCTGCCGGGCCTGTCCGCCGCGGCTGCCCGCCGCCGGCCGCTGCCGGTGACGGCGCGATGACCGCCGGCCGGCAGGGCAGCCTGCTCCTCGCGCGACACGGTCGCCTGCTCGCCGTCCTCACGTTCCTGGCGCTGCTCGTCGCCGCTTTCGAACTTCTCGGCGCCGACGCGCATTTCAGCCCCGAGACGATCCAGCAAGGGCTGCTGCGGCACCCGGTGTGGGGCTTCCTGATCTACGTCGGCCTTTTCGCCCTCGGCAACCTGTTGCAGGTGCCCGGCTGGCTCTTCCTGGCGGCGGCGGTGGTGGCGCTCGGGCCGGCGCACGGCGGGGTGGTGACCTATCTCGCTGCCGCCACCGCTTGCGTCGCAACCTTCCTCGTCGTTCGCCGGATCGGCGGCGACGCGCTGCGCGAATTCCACCAGCCGTGGGCGCGCCGCCTGTTCGCACAGCTCGATTCCTCGCCGGAGCTGGCGGTCGCCGGTCTGCGGCTGATGTTCCAGACGATGCCGGCGCTCAACGTCGCCCTCGGCCTGTCGGGCATCCCTTTTAGCGCCTACCTCACCGGCACGCTGCTCGGCCTGCCGCTGCCGATCACCGTCTACTGCCTGTTCTTCGACCAGGTTGCCCGCCTCGTCGGCAGCGGCGGCTGAGGCCCTGGCCGCTGCGGTGCGCCACGCCGGCGCCCGGGTCAACAGCCCATCCGGCTCGCCGATGAAGTTGGGCATCCCCGCCGCCCCGTTGTTGATGACGACGCGCGGCCGGCGGCCGCCGCCGAACCAGCGCAGCGCCGGCAGGCAGGTGTGCGTGCTGGCGAAGACATCGACCGCTGCAGCGGCAAACGCCTCGTCGATCCACTGCCGGTTGCCGGCGTCGTCGAGCGCGGCGGCAGCGAAGCGCCAGCCGGCCAGCGAGTCGGCGTCGCCATGAACGACGCCGATCACCGCCTCGCCGACACGGTAGCGGGCGAACATCGGTAGCTTCGCCAGTGCCCCGACTATCGCCGGATGGCGTGCACCCGGGTCGGTCGCACGACCGCTGCCGCGTCCAGTTCGTCACCCATGACCCGGGCAAGGAGAAGGAAGCCAACTGGCTGCCGGCGCCGGACGGCGAGGTCTACCTGGCGATGCGCCTGTACTGGCCCAAGGACACGCCGCCGTCGATCCTGCCCGCGGGCGAAGGGACGTGGCAGCCGCCGGCGATCGTTCAGGTGCCGTAGCACGCGCCCTGCGGCCGGTGGCATGTGCTGCCGGCCGCATGCTCGGGGTGAAGGCGCCGACCTCGGTGCCCCGGCCGAGCAGGCGGAATGGCGCTCGGGCAGGCGAGAAACGACGAGAGCGTCTCGTCCCGTCGCTTGCTCCCTGGCGCAGGGTTGTGCGCCAGGCGATCGTTGGCGCCGGCGCGCGATGCGTGCGACCGGCGCGAGCGCTCGAGCAGTGCGTGCGGGCGGGTCGGGCGCGGGCGCCGCACGGCTCTGCTTCAGAAGGCCGCGATGCCGGTCTGCGCGCGACCGAGGATCAGCGCATGGATGTCGTGCGTGCCCTCGTAGGTGTTGACGACCTCCAGGTTGACGAGGTGGCGGATGACGCCGAACTCATCCGAGATGCCGTTGCCGCCAAGCATGTCGCGCGCCGTGCGGGCGATGTCGAGCGCCTTGCCGCAGGAGTTGCGCTTCATGATCGAAGTGATCTCGACCGAGGCCGTGCCCTCGTCCTTCATGCGGCCGAGGCGCAGGCAGCCCTGCAGGCCGATGGTGATCTCGGTCTGCATGTCGGCCAGCTTCTTCTGCACCAGCTGGTTGGCGGCCAGCGGACGGCCGAACTGCCTGCGGTCGAGCGTGTATTGCCGCGCCGCGTGCCAGCAGAATTCGGCGGCGCCGAGCGCGCCCCAGGCGATGCCGTAGCGCGCCGCGTCGAGGCAGGCGAACGGCCCCTTGAGTCCGCGCACGTCGGGAAAGGCGCTTTCCTCGGGCACGAAGACCTCGTCCATGACGATCTCGCCGGTGATCGAGGCACGCAGCCCGACCTTGCCGTGGATCACCGGTGTCGCCAGTCCGGCCATGCCTCTGTCGAGGACGAAGCCGCGGACGGCGCCGGCGTCGTCCTTGGCCCAGACGACGAAGACGTCGGCAATTGGCGCGTTGGTGATCCACGTCTTGCTGCCGCTGAGGCGGTAGCCGCCGTCGGTGGCGCGCGCCCGCGCTTCCATGCTGCCCGGATCGGAGCCGTGGTTCGGCTCGGTCAGGCCAAAGCAGCCGATCCACTCGCCCGTCGCCAGTTTCGGCAGGTAGCGCCGCTTCAGCGCTTCGCGGGCAAAACGGAAGATCGGCCACATGACCAGCGAAGACTGCACGCTCATCATCGAGCGGTAGCCGGAATCGACGCGCTCCACCTCGCGCGCGATCAGGCCGTAGGCGACGTGGTTGAGCCCGGCGCCGCCGTAGTCTGGCGGGATGGTCGGGCCGAGCAGGCCGAGCGCGCCCATTTCGCGGAACACCGATGGGTCGCTGCGCTCATGGCGGAAGGCCTCGGTGACCCGCGGCATCAGCCGACCCTGGCAGTAGTCACGTGCCGCGTCGCGAATCAAGCGTTCGTCTTCGCCCAGTTGTGCGTCGAGCAGCAGCGGGTCGTCCCAACGGAATCGTGCCCTGGTCATCTGCGGTCTCCTGTTGTGGATCGACGACGATTGTAGGGCCTGCAGGCCGCCGCTGTCGCGTGCGACGCGGCGTCAGGCGGAACACGCGACGCCGCCCGGGGCATTCGGGAAGTCGAGCGAAACCACCGCGCTGTCGCTTCCTCTCGCTGCGCCACTTTGCCACCGCCCCCAGGAATTCGGGACCACGGGAGCACGAGAGCGCCCGCAAGAGTGTCGGAAATTCCTACAGGCGTCGATCGCCGGCTCGCGCCATGAAGGCGGCGATCCAGTCGAGTGGATTAATGTGAAACAATCCGGCTTCCGGGCGCAAGAAAACATCGCTGACTACTTCTACTTTGTCAGATTGGTCCTTGATCAGTTGCGTGCGTCATGTGGTAGAATGCTGCTGGTTCTAATTAGTCCATTTATTCATGGAGTTGTAAATGACCATGTCAACTCCAGTATTGCAAGGACGTATCTTCCCTGGTCGCCTCGGCGCTCGATCACTTCGATTCGCACTTCACGGCATATCGTCGTTGCTTTCAGAGCCGAACCCGTTCGGTAGGAGAGGCGGCACGCCGGTATTTGCACGGGCTGTTCCAGAGTTCGCGCCGCAACATGGAGTGCATGGCGGAAACCGTGGCCGACAGCCGCTATCAGTCACTGCATCATATGTTGAGCGAGTCCGAGTGGGATCGGTGCGCGCTGAGGCGGCACAGGCATTCCGCAGCAAGGGCGAGATCGCCCTGGACATGGTGAGGCGCCTGAGGCGGGAAGGCTTGCACTTTTCTATCATCGCCTTTGATGGCGGCTACGGGCACCTGCCTTGGCTGCTCGGGGAACTGGACCGCGAGGGAGAGACCTTCTTCGCCGAGGTGCATTCGGATCAGGCGATCTATCTCCAGGATCCCGCCCCCGCTGTGCCGGCTCGTCGTTCGTCGAAGGGTCGATCGCCTCGTCGACGCAGACGACGGCGGTGTCGATGACGGTCGCCGAGTGGGCAGCCGCGCAATCGGCATCCGCCTGGGGGCGTCTGTCGATCCGTAACGGCGAGAAGGGTGAGGTGATGGCCGACCATCTCACTCAAAGGGTGTGGGTCTGGGATGGCGAGGCGCCGTTCCGAACATCGTCGATCGCTCAGACTTCAAGGGGCCTCCGTCGGCCTCTTTTTATGTCCACTCCAACAGTCAACCATTCTCCGCCATCTTGGCGCGCCAGATATCCGCGCTTCTTCGCAGCCACTAACAGCAGTCCTTCCGCGAGGCCAAGAGCGCCTGCGGCATGGCCGAGCATCAGGTCCGTCGCTGGCAGGCGTGGCACCATCACATGGCCTTGGTCATGATCGCGACCACGTTCCTGGCCAAAGAGCGCATGGCCCATCGTGAGACCGCTGAACTGCTCTCCTGCCGCGACTTGGTGGACATCATGCGCCACCGACTACCCACCAAGATCGTCACCGACCACGACCTCGCCGAATCCATCATCGACAGGCATCGACGGCGGCGCCAAGCCATGGAGTCCGCCTATAGAAAGCAAACCGCCATGCTCGCGGCATCAGATCGAGTGACAATCTAACGAAGTAGAAATAGGCGCCGCGGGGGAAGAAGACCAGGCCTGACCCGAAGCCGGCTCTACAAAGAGGTGCCATGCGCTGGCGCCGATACCCTGACGGGAAGTGTCGAAAAAATTGACACTCCGGCGATCCCGAAGGCGTAGATCCTTGAGGACTCGTTTTCCGACAATGACTTGCGGAGATTGGCACGGTTTCTGCTTAGTTGTTTCTGCAGTCACGCTCGCCCTTTTTTTTGGAGATCCATCATGAAGAAACTCGCCGCATTGTCCGCAATTCTCTCCGTCGTGGCGCTGGCGCAGCCTGTGCACGCTGCTGCCATCCGCGACGCTGCCAGTTTCACCAACATCCTCAATCGCAACGACGACGGCTCCACGGGTCAGGTGAACCTCGGCTTCTCGGCCCTGATCAACGGCACGACTTACACCCAGACGTACGTCAACAACAACGGCAACGTCACCTTCAACAATCCGCTCGGCACCTTCACGCCCGCAGCCATCAGCGGCGGCGCCTTCGGTCCGATCATTGCTGCCTTTTTTGCCGATGTGGACACCCGCGCCAACACTTCCGATGTCGTGCGCTATGGCGCCGCCAACCTGGGTGGCCGTAACGTCTTCGGTGTCAACTACATCGACGTCGGCGTGTTCTCCCAGCAGAATATCCTGAACAGCTTCCAGATGATCCTCACCGACCGCAGCGATGTTGCGGCGGGCGACTTCGACATCGAGTTCAACTACGACAGGATCCTGTGGGAGGCTGGTACCGCCAGCAACGCGCCTCCAGGTGGCCTGGGCGGCACTTCGGCCCTCGTCGGCTACTGGACGAGCCCGACGTCGAATTACACTCTGCCGGGTTCGTTGGTCAACGGCGCGTTGATCGATGGTGGCCCGAACGCGCTGATTAGCAACAGCCTCAACAGCAACGTCGACGGGCGCTACATTTTCCGGGTGCGAGGCGGCAACGTCGTGTCCGTGCCGGCTCCCGCGACCTTGGCGCTCGTCGGCCTGGCCCTGCTGGCGGCCGGCACCGCAAGAAGCGGTCGGCGCAAGACGCAGGGCTGAACCTGAACGAGTGCGACAGTGCGAGCCCCCCAAGGGCTCGACTGATCACACGGAGGGGCGCTACCACCGGTCGCACCCTCTCCACGCGGATCCGGCCACTAGACCACCAGTTCTCATTTCGACCCCCATGGCCGGGAGTGGTGAGGTTCAGGACGATT
>NZ_JAMTDQ010000074.1 GCF_023806635.1 Accumulibacter sp. | reverse complement strand
ATCGCGGCCAAGGCGGTGGCTTTCAAGGAGGCGCTGACGCCGGCTTTCCGCGATTACCAGGAACAGGTTCTGGCCAACGCGCGTGTCCTGGCACGTGTCCTCGCCGAGGAGCGCGGGCTGCGCATCGTCTCGGGCCGCACCGAATCGCACGTCTTTCTCGTCGATCTGCGCGCCAAGGAGATCACCGGCAAGGACGCGGAAGCCGCTCTCGGCGCGGCGCACATCACGGTCAACAAGAACGCGATTCCGAACGACCCGCAGAAGCCTTTCGTCACGTCGGGTGTCCGCATCGGCTCGCCGGCGATGACGACGCGCGGCTTCACCGAGATCGAGTCGGAGCAGGTCGCGCACCTGATCGCCGATGTCCTCGATGCACCGGCTGACGAGGCAGTCCGACTCCGGGTGCGGGCCGATGTCGCCACACTGTGCAGGAGATTCCCGGTTTATGGCGGGTAGGGACGATGAAGTGCCCGTTCTGCGGTGCTGCCGAGACGACTGTCGCCGACACGCGGATCAGTGACGATGGCGACGTCGTCCGTCGGCGGCGGCGGTGTCTGAAGTGCGACAAGCGCTTCACGACCCACGAACGGGCCGAACTGCGGATGCCGCAGGTGATCAAGAAGAACGGATCGAGGGTCGAGTTCGACCGCGAGAAGCTGGCGGCAAGTCTCGATCTGGCATTGCGCAAGCGGCCGGTGAGCAGCCAGGCGGTCGAGGCGGCGATCAGCCGCATCGAGGAGAAGCTGCTCGCGCTCGGCGAGCGTGAGGTGGCCTCCGAGAAGCTCGGCGAGATGGTGATGCGTGAGTTGAAGAAGCTCGACAAGGTGGCCTACGTCCGCTTTGCCTCGGTCTATCGGAATTTCGAGGACGTGGACGAGTTCTCCAAGGTCATTCGTGAGGTCTCGCGGTCGGCCCAGCCGCTCGGTCGTTGATGCAACCCGCGTTCAGCGCGGCGGATCATGAGTTCATGGCGCGAGCGCTGCGTCTTGCCGAGCGCGGCCTGATGACGACCACGCCGAATCCGCGCGTCGGTTGTATCATCGTTCGCGATCAGCAGGTCGTCGGCGAGGGCTGGCATGTGCGGGCCGGCGGCCCGCATGCCGAAGTGCATGCGCTGCGGATGGCTGGCGACAAGGCCCGCGGCGCCACCGCCTTCGTTACCCTGGAACCCTGCAGCCATCACGGCCGCACGCCTCCTTGTGCCGAGACGCTGCTGGCGGCCGGAGTGCGCCGGGTCGTCGCCGCCATCGAGGATCCGAATCCGCTGGTTGCCGGTCGCGGGCTGGCGACCCTGCGACAGGCGGGCGTGCGCGCCGAATGTGGCTTGCTCGCCGACGCTGCGAGGGAACTCAACATCGGCTTCGTGAGCCGGATGACGCGCGGCCGGCCGTGGCTGCGGCTGAAGCTCGCCGCCAGCCTGGACGGCAAGACCGCGCTGTGCAACGGCGCCAGCCAATGGCTGACCGGCCCGGCCGCGCGGCAGGACGGCCATCGCTGGCGGGCGCGTGCCTGCGCGATCCTGACCGGTAGCGGCAGCGTGCGGGCGGACGATCCGCAGCTCAATGTCCGCGGGATCGCGGAGTTGTCAACCGGGATCGTCCGGCAGCCGCTGCGGATCGTCGTCGACAGTCGCCTCGAGGTCTCGCCGGACGCGCGGGTGCTGCAGGGTGGTGGCACTGTGGTCGTGGCTGCCGTGACCGACCGCGCCCGCAGCGCGGCGCTCGCCGAGTTGGGCGTCGAAGTCCTGCTGCTGCCCGGTTTGGATGGCCGGGTCGATCTGCGGGCACTGCTTGCCGAACTGGCCAAGCGCGGCATCAACGAACTCCACGTCGAAGCCGGCTTCGTGCTCAGCGGCGCCTTGCTGCAGGCGGGGCTGGTCGATGAACTGCTGCTCTATCTCGCGCCATGTCTCGTCGGCGATGCGGCGCGCGGAATGTTCGCCCTGCCGCAGCTCGAGTCGCTGGCCGACAGGAAGCAGCTGCTCATTCGCGACGTTCGCCTGCTGGCCCAGGATCTGCGGCTGCTGGCGCGTTTCGGCTGACCGTCGACGGTGGTGCGCAGACCGCGCATCGGGGATCGCGCCCGAAGCGGACGCTGCGCCACTCCATCGCCAGGCCATCAAGCAGCCACAATCGCCCGAGCGTGACCTCGCCGGCGCCGGCGATCAGCTTGAGAGCTTCGGCTGCCTGCATCGTGCCGATGATGCCGGTGAGCGGTGCAAAGACGCCCATGACGGCGCAGCGCAGCTCGTCGGCTTCGCCTGTTTCCGGAAACAGGCAGTTGTAGCAGGGGCCGTCGCGACGACGGCTGTCAAAGACGGCGAACTGGCCGGCGAAGCGGATGGCTGCACCCGACACCAGTGGTTTGCGATGGCTGACGCAGGCCCGATTGACGGCGTGTCGCGTGGCAAAGTTGTCGCTGCAGTCGAGGACGACGTCGGCGTCGGCGACCAGCGCCGCCAGTGCCTCACCGCTGACGCGGTGGGGTACCGCTTCGACCAGGACCTCGGGGTTGATCCCGTGCAGTGCCGTCTGTCCGGAGGCAACCTTGCTCTGGCCGAGGCGCTCTTCGCTGTGCAGAATCTGGCGCTGCAGGTTGGTCAGGTCGACGGTGTCGCCGTCGGCAAGGGTGATCCGGCCAACGCCGGCGGACGCCAGATAGAGCGCTGCCGGCGAGCCGAGTCCGCCGGCACCGATGATCAGCGCGCTCGCGTCGACCAGACGCTGCTGGCCGGCGATGCCGATCTCGTCGAGCAGGATGTGTCGGCTGTAGCGCAGCAACTGCCGGTCGTTCATTGCGCGGGAGCTACTTGTACTCGCGCCACTCCGGCGGCGTGTCGTCGTGGTCACCGTGCGGGTGGCGCTCCCAGGCATGGGTATAGGCCTGCGACTGCGAGCGCTTCAGTGGCCGTGCCGGGGTCTGCAGATTGTGCAACTGGGTTTCCTCGACGTAGTAGATCAGTGCCCGCACCATCTTGCTGAGCAGGGTGTTGTCGAGGTGGTGGCCGCGCTCTTCCAGAGACGTTTCCAGTTCCTGCAGCGAGTGTTGCCGCAGGTCATAGGCGACGCCGATCTGGCGCTGCTGCTCGTGCGGCTCGACGAGCAACTGCTCGAGGCTGCCGAGGTAGGCGGCAGCCGCGGGGATCTGCCCGGGTGGCAACCGCGCGAAGACGATGGTCCGCTGCTTGCGGATCGGTGGCGGGGCTGGCGCAGTCGGTCGTTTCACCTTCTCGGTCCACCGGCATGACTCAGCGCGCCGTCTTCATGATCTGCATGCCCTTGAGAAGATTGAGTGCCTGGTTGAGCTGGTAGTCCTTCTTCGACGCCAGTTCGCGGCTCGGCATCTCGGCAGTCTCGTCGGCATCCTCCTTCGGCGTGCTGCCCTTCGGCTTCGCCGGTGCCGGCTTGGCGGGCTTGGCCGGAGCTTCCCTGGCCGGCGCTCCGCCTTCCTTGTCGTTGTCGAGATGGTGCTCGAGGTTGGCTTCGCGCAAGCGCTCGGCCGAGGTGCCGTTGGCGCTTTCCTCGACGACGATGTCCGGAACGATTCCCTTGGCCTGGATCGAGCGGCCGGAGGGCGTGTAATAGCGCGCGGTCGTCAGCTTGATCGCCGTGTTTCCCGGCAGCGGCAGGACGGTCTGTACGGATCCCTTGCCGAAGGTGGTGGTGCCGAGGACGACGGCGCGCTTGTGGTCCTGCAACGCGCCGGCAACGATCTCGGATGCCGATGCCGAGCCTCCATTGACCAGTACCACCATCGGTACGGTACGCGCCTCCGGCGGCAGGTTCCGGATGTAATCGTCCCGGCTGCCACGCAAGTAGTCGCTCGGCGAGGTTGCATACCGGTGCTTGGCATCGGGTGCACGGCCGTCGGTCGAGGTGACCAGAGTCTCCGGCGGCAGGAAGGCCGCGGAAACTCCGACGGCACTGTTGAGCAGGCCGCCGGGGTCGTTGCGCAGGTCGAGTACCAGACCCTTCAGTGGCCCATTCCGGAAGAGGTCGTTGAGGTGCTTGACCACCGCCGCGCCCGTGTTCTCCTGGAACGAAGTGATGCGCAGGTAACCGTAACCGTCCTCGACCAGTTTCGACTTGACGCTCTGCACCTTGATCACTTCACGGGTCAGGGTGACATTGATCGGCTTTGCCTCCCCCTTGCGGACGATCGACAGCCTGATCTGCGACTTTGGTTTGCCGCGCATGCGTTTGACGGCTTCCGTCAGCGTCAGTCCCTTGACGAGGGTGTCGTCGATCTTGAAGATCAGGTCACCGGTCTTGATCCCCGCCCGGTACGCCGGCGTGTCCTCGATCGGCGAGACGACCTTGACGAGGCCGTCTTCCATGCCCACCTCGATGCCGATGCCGCCAAACTCGCCCTGCGTTCCCACCTGCAGATCCTTGAACGCGTCGGCGTCGAGGTAGCTCGAGTGGGGGTCGAGGTTGGAGAGCATGCCGCTGATGGCGTGCGTGATCAGTTTCTTGTCTTCAACCGGTTCGACGTAGCCGCTCTTGATGGCGTTGAAGACTTCGGCGAAGGTGCGCAGTTCCTCGATGGGCAGGCTGGCACGGGTCTCCTTGTCAGCGATCGCCGAAAACTGCAGGCTGATCAGCACGCCGCCCAGCAGCCCTGCGCCGACCAATCCGGCCTGTCTCAACTTGCCCATTCGTCTCACTCCAGTGCGCATCATTTCGTTTGCGTCGCCAGTGGGGGAGCAGGGACCGTGCGCAAGTCAGCTGGCTGATGGACAGGCGTTCCTGCCCTCTCACGTCCTTCGTCCGGGCCTGCTGGCGACGGGTTGTCAACCGGCCTTCAGTGCCTGGCGCCGACCCAGGCCATCGGATCGAGCGGTCTGCCCTGATGGCGCAGCTCGAAGTATAAACCGGATTCCGGATTGCCACCGCTGTTGCCGACGGTCGCGATCACCTCGCCCAACCGCGCTTCCTCGCCGACGTTCTTCAACAGCGACTCGTTGTTGGCATAGATCGACAGGTAGCCGCCGCCATGATCGACGATCAGCAGGTTGCCGAAGCCGCGCATCCATTCTGCGAAGACCACCTTGCCGGCGGCGATGCTGCGGACCTCACTGCCATTGCTGGCGAGGATGAAAAGGCCCTTCCAGTTGCTTCCCTCCTGTCGCGTGGTGCCAAAGCGATTGCTGACGGATCCTCGCGTCGGCAGGCGCAGCTGTCCTTTCAACCGCGCCAGGCCAGCAGCGCCAGTCGTCGAGGCCGCTTCGTCAGTACGGCCTGCCGCCGGTGGCGACGCCGCGCGCGCGTCGCCGGCAGCGGCTTCCGCTGACGATGCCGGCTCGCGAGTCCCGGGCGGTCTTGCCGGCTCGCGCCGCTGCGCTTCACGGCGGGCGTCGCCCGCCTGCGCGGCAAGGATTCGCGCCAGCCGGTCGACGAGTTCAGCCAGGCGCCTCTCGTCGCGCTGCAGTGTGCCGATCTCACGCCGCTGCTCGGCGATCTGTTCCGAAACCCTGGACAGGGCCAGTTGTCGCTGCTGTCGCTGCGCCATCAGCCGGGCATGCTCCTCACGCTGTCGGGCCTCGCTGGCGGCGAGCAACTCTCCCTGTTGGCGGGTGTCACGGGCGAGCGCCTGCTGGCGCTGCAACGTCGCCTCGATGTCGCGCAGGATCTCGCGCCGTGCGCGGCCGATCATCTCCAGGTAGTAGAGGTCCCGCGCCAGCTGGTTCGGGTCATCGCCGTTGAGGAACATGCGCACTGGATCGGGGTTGCCACGCAGGTACTGTCGGTGCAGGAGCCGTGCCAGTTGCTCCTGCTGGGCGTTGAGGACCCGGCCGAGCTCACCCGAATGTCTTTCCAGTTCGCTGAGGCGAGTCCGCAGTCTCTCGGTCTCGGTTCCGGTTTCGTGCAGTTGACGCTGGGTGGCCGAGATGGCGCGCTCAGCTTCCTGCAACTGATCGACGGCGTCCCTGCGCGAGCCTTCGGCGGCGGTCATCTGCCGGCGAAGCGCTTCGATCTGGCTGCGCAGCGACTTCAGGTTCCCTTGCTTTTCGGCCACCTCGCCCGCGGACGCCGTGTCCACGCTGGTCGTCGTCTGACGATTGCTGGCCATCGCTGCCGGCGCCAGAGCGCCGAGCAGCAGGGCGAGAAGGCCCACGCAGAGCCCGGTCGAGGCTGCGAAGGCGGCCGGCGCTTCGCTTCTGGCCGTCTTCGCTGGGCTCTTCCGCACCGCTTCCGCCTGCCGACAGCCGTTCAAGGTGACGATCGCGCCGCCGTGTTCGCGCCAGAAAGTTTCGTCGGTTGTGCGCGAGAAGTGCTCGTGGGTCTGTCTGATGCTCGCCAATGAACGACGCCGGTCCTGCAGGAACGTGAGAAGGCTGTGCCCGAGCGCTTGCGCGAGGCGCCACAGGCCCCTGAGTTGCGGAGGCACTCCATAGATCAGGCTTTTCTTTTATAATGCGCGATTATATGATAAACGGCGATGCTGGCGAGACGTGCCCATAAAGACCAGTCTGATCGACAAGCAGGAGCACATCGAGCAAGCGGCACGGGCGCTGAAGTCGATCTCGCACCCGTTGCGTCTGAAGATCCTGTGCGTGATCGGGGACCAGGAGGCGTGCGTGCAGGAGATCGTCGAGGCGGTTGGCACCTCGCAGAGCAACATCTCGCAGCATCTCGCAATTCTGCGCGAAAAGGGTATATTGCTTGCCCGCAAGGAGGCCCACCGTGTCTTCTATCGGGTTGGCGATGAGCGGACATTGCAACTCATCGGCATGATGCGCGAGGTGTTCTGCGGCGGCTAGGCGCCAGCTTGGTCCCCCGCGTCAAGCCACACCCCTGCCAGCGCCAGTCGCGTCTGGTGGTCGCCGTCGGTATCTGGAGCCTGTGTTGGAATTCGTACAACAGAACATCTTTCTCATTGCCATCGCAATAGTCAGTGGCGGCATGTTGCTGGTGCTGACGTTCCGCCGCCCGGGCGGAGCGAAAGCGGTCACGGCGAGCGAGGCGACGATGCTGATCAACCGCGAGAGCGCCCAGGTGATCGACATCCGTGACCCAAACGAGTACATCGCCGGGCACCTCGTCGACTCGCGCAACATTCCGGCGGCCTCGCTGGCGGAGCGCGCTGGCGAACTCGAGCAGTTCAAGGAGAAGCCGCTGATTCTCGTCTGCCAGTCCGGAGCGCGGTCGCAGGTGGCCTGCGGGACGCTGGCCAAACTGGGCTTCGTGCGCGTGCACAATCTGGAAGGGGGCATTGTCGCGTGGGGCGAAGCCGGGCTGCCGCTGAAGAAGGGCTCGCGTCGATGAGCGTTCGGGTGCCGGTGCTGATGTACTCGACGGCGGTCTGCCCCTACTGCATCCGCGCCGAACAGCTCCTCCGCGCACGGGGCGTCAACGAGATCGAAAAGGTGCGGATCGATCTCGATCCCGAACGGCGCAGCGAAATGCAGGCGCGGACTGGCCGACGCACCGTGCCGCAAATCTTCATTGGCGCGACCCACGTTGGCGGTGCCGACGACTTGGTTGCACTCGATCGTTCCGGCAAGCTGCTGCCACTCCTCGCCGGCGAGAGTGCCTGAGCCCTGGCTGCCGGGTTTCGTTGATCCTTTTCCCACCCCTGGCCGAAAGCTACCATGAGCGAACAAGAGAACCCCGTATTTGCAATCGAGAAGATCTACATCAAGGATTTTTCGCTGGAGGTGCCCAATGCGCCGCAGATTTTTCTCGAGCGCGAGTCACCCCAGGTCGGCATCCAGTTGCAGAGCAATGCGCAGGGTATCGGCGAAGGAATCTTCGAGGTCACGCTGACGACAACCGTTACCTCCAAGATCGGGGAGAAGACCGTCTTCCTCGTCGAGGTTGGGCAGGCGGGCATCTTTCGCGTGCAGAACGTGCCCAGCGAGAATATGGATCCGCTGCTGTCGATCGCCTGTCCCAACATCCTCTTCCCGTACGCGCGCGAGGCGGTGTCCGATGCCGTCACTCGAGCGGGCTTTGCGCCCGTGATGCTGCAGCCGGTGAACTTCGAAGCGCTCTACATGTCTCGCCTGCAACAGCAGCAGGAAGCAGCCGGCGGTGCGGCCGGCGAGGCGACGGCCTGAACGATGCCGCGCTTGCTCGGCGCCTTGCTTGCGGCCGGTCTGGCGGCGCCATCGCTGGCCATCGAGTATCGCACCGTCGACGTGCCGACCGTTCTTTACGACGCGCCGTCGCAGAGGGGGGGCAAGTCGTTCGTCATCCGGCGCGGGACCCCGGTGGAACTTGTGGTCAACCTCGAAGGATGGTCAAAGGTCCGCGATGCCGACGGCGGGCTGGCCTGGATCGAGGCAAAGCACCTCGTCAAGCGGCGGACGGTCATCGTCACCACGCCGCGCGCCCAGATCAGGCAGAGTCCCGAGGAGTCGGCACCGATCGCCTTCGAGGCGGCCAGAAATGTGTCGCTGAACTATCTCGAGGCAGCCTCCGGCGGTTGGGTCAAGGTGCGTCATCGCGACGGCGAAACGGGATTCGTGCGCGCCAACCAGGTCTGGGGTCTGTGAACTGACGGTCCGTCGCATGGTGGTCGGTCGAGCCGCTGGTCGGGTGGCCGCGATTGCCGGGCTCTGTTTGCTACCGCTGGCCGTTGGCGCTCGCGCGCCGAGCCCGCGTTTCGGCTTCTTCGGCTTCGCGCGGCCTGCGGGCACCTTTTAGCACCACGCATTGCCCGCCGCGGAACACGCCTTGCCCGCGGTCGCGGCCGTCTTCACCGACATTCCCTTCCCCGCCCGTGCACCGAAGCCGGCGGCGCCAATTGTTCCGGATCCGTGGGGCAATTGCGGTCGTCGGCGCTGCCCTTGCCACGCCCCACTGCTCACCAGTTCGCCGTTGACCGCGCGCCCAGACCCTGGGTCATCCTCGGTACGGGCCGGTCAGGGCCGGGTTGCGCCATCGAACCGCAATGTCGGCCTGCGATGCTGCGCCGGCCGTTCGGTCGGTGTCGATCGAGCAGCGCGCACAGGTGTCTGCGGCAAGCGGGCATGAAACGTGCTTGCTCAATCCGTGCGCTTTTTGTTTCTACGGAGGTATGCATGAACATGCACAAGAGTCTGTTTTCTCCCCATAGGCTCGCCGGGCTGCGCCTGGCCAATCGCATCGTCATGGCACCGATGAACCGCAACCGTGCCAGCGACACACAACTCGCGCCGACCGCGATGAGCGCCCTGTACTACGCCCAGCGGGCGTCGGCGGGGCTGATCGTTGCCGAGGGGACTCCGGTCTCGCCGCAGGCCCGCGGTTGCGCACGCACTCCGGGCATCTACACGCCGGCCCAGGTTGCGGCCTGGCGCAACGTCACACGCGCGGTGCACCGGGCGGCTGGACGCATCTACCTGCAGTTGTGGCATGTCGGGCGTGTCGGCCACTGCAGCCTGCGGGCTGACGGCTCGCCACCCGTCGGACCGAGTACCATCGGCTTGTGCGCCGACCGGGTGCCGGTCCTTGCAGGCGGCCACGAGCCGGTTCTGGTTCCCTGCCATCCACCTCGTGCGCTGCGCACCCACGAAGTCCGTGAGGTGGTCGCAGACTTTGCACGTGCCGCAGCGAACAGCCTGGCGGCCGGCTTCGACGGGGTCGAGATCCATGCCGCCAATGGCTATCTCTTCGATCAGTTCCGTTGTCCCTACCTCAACGATCGCAGCGACGAATATGGGGGTACGACGGAAAGACGCTGGCGCTTCCTCCTTGAAACGGTGGCGGCGGTTGCCTCGGTGGTTGGCTGCGAGCGCGTCGGCGTCCGCATCTCGCCGCTGGGGGTCGCACACGAGATGCAGCCCGATCCGGCGCCGCTGTTCAGCTATGGCCAACTGGCGTACCAGCTCGCTCGCATGCGCGTCGGCTACCTGCACGTCTATGACCAGTCAGCGAGCTGGATTCACGATCCCGCCAACGAACTGTTGCAGCACCTGCGAGCGTGTTACGGCGGTAGCATCATCCTGTGCGGCGGATTCGACCGCCAGCGCGCCGAATCTGCATTGTCCTCGGACAACGCCGATCTGGTCGCCTTCGGCAAGCACTTCATCGCCAACCCGGATCTCGTCGACCGTCTGCGGATCGGTGCGCCCCTGGCGGCCTACAATGCAAGGACGATCTACAAGGGTGGTGAAAGCGGCTACATCGACTATCCCTCACTTGCGGAGGAGGCGGTTGCCGAAGCCTGAGACGGGACGCCCGGTGGTGCAGTGGCCGGCGCGCGTCAGGTTGCGTCGAATCGGTCGTCGTCGTTGCTGAGCACGGGCGCATGCGTCGACGATGCCGGTGCGCGGTCCCGACGGCCAGCCGGTTCGACGATGGCCGCGTGGATCGCCTTATACTGCCGGGTGTGGACTATCGGGCGCCAATCCCCGCCCTGACCCGGTAGCGGATCACCTCAGGAGACAGACCTTGCCCTTATCCTCCCATCCCATGGCCTCTTCGCTGCGTGCTTCGGATACCGGCAAGATCGTCTCCGCCGGCGAGGCGGTGCGCCTGATTCGTGACGGCGACACGATCGCCACCAGCGGTTTCGTCGGCATCGGCTTTGCCGAGAACATCGCCATCGCTCTCGAGGAGCGTTTTCTCGCCAGTCAGGGCAGCGACCCCGAGGGCCTCGGCAGACCACGCAACCTGACCCTGGTGTATGCCGCAGGGCAGGGCGACGGCAAGGCGCGCGGGCTCAACCACTTCGGCCACGACGGGATGCTCGCGCGAGTGATCGGTGGCCACTGGGGGCTCGTGCCGAAGCTGCAGGCGCTGGCGGTGGCCGACCGCGTCCAGGCGTACAACCTGCCGCAGGGGGTGATCGCACACCTGTTTCGCGACATCGCAGCCGGCAAGCCGGGGACGATCACCCGTGTCGGGCTCGGCACCTTCGTTGACCCACGGTTTGGCGGCGGCAGGTTGAACGCGTCGACCAGCGAGGAACTCGTCCGCGTGCTGCCGATCGACGGCGAGGAGTACCTGTTCTACAAGGCCTTTCCGATTCACGTCGGAATCATCCGCGGCACCACTGCCGACGCGGACGGCAACGTGACGATGGAGCGGGAAGCGCTGACGCTGGAAGCACAGGCGATCGCGATGGCGGCGCGAAACTCGGGTGGTGTGGTGATCGTCCAGGTCGAGCGGATCGCCGAGCGGGGCACGCTCAATCCGCGGCAAGTGAAGATCCCGGGGGTTCTGGTGGACTGTGTCGTGGTTGCCGAGAAGCCCGAATACCACATGCAGACCTTCGGCGAGCAGTACAGCGCGGCATTTGCCGGTGAGATCCGCGTACCGCTGTCGGCGATTCAGCCGATGCCGATGAGCGAACGCAAGATCATCGTGCGCCGCGCGGCGTTCGAGCTGCAGGCCAACGCCGTGGTCAACCTCGGGATCGGCATGCCCGAAGGGATCGCGAGCGTTGCCGCGGAGGAGAAGATCTCCGACCTGGTGACGATGACCGCCGAACCCGGAGTGATTGGCGGGATCCCTGCGGGCGGGTTGAACTTCGGTGCGGCGACCAACGCGCAGGCGATCATCGATCAGCCGAGTCAGTTCGATTTCTATGACGGCGGCGGTCTTGACCTGGCCTTCCTCGGTCTCGCCCAGGCGGATCGCCAGGGCAATCTGAATGTCTCCCGCTTTGGCCCCCGTCTGGCTGGCGCCGGTGGTTTCATCAACATCTCGCAGAACGCCAGGAAGGTGGTCTTCGTCGGCACCTTCACCGCTGGCCAGCTCGAGGTGGCGGTCGAGGAGGGCCGCCTGCGCATCCTGCGCGATGGCCAGGCCAGGAAGTTCGTGAACGAGGTCGAGCACAGGACCTTCAGCGGCGGCGAGGCGCAGCGACGAGGCCTGGCGGTGCTCTACATCACCGAACGTTGTGTGTTCCGCCTCTGTTCCGAGGGGCTCGAGCTGGTCGAGATCGCGCCGGGTGTCGACCTGCAGCGCGACATTCTCGACCGGATGGACTTCGTTCCGGTGATGCACTCGGCGCCGCGTCTGATGGACCCGCGGATCTTCCGCGACGAACCGATGAAGCTGCGTTCACAAATGCTGGCGCTGCCGCTCGCCGAGCGCCTTTCCTACGATGCGGCGAAGAACATCCTGTTCATCAACTTCGAGGGTCTCGACATCCGTACCCCGGCCGACATCGAGGCGGTGCGCCGGGCGGTCATCGAGCGGCTGGCGCCGGTCGGCCGGCGGGTGAATGCCGTGGTCAACTATGACCGATTCTCGATCCTGCCCGAGCTGGTCGACGAGTACATCGGGATGGTCAAGGGCCTGCTGGAGACCTGCTATGACGATGTGACGCGCTTCACCTCGAACACCTTCCTGCGTGCCCGGTTGCGCGAGGCCCTCGAGAAGCGGCAGATCGCCGCGCGCAGCTTCGGCACTGCTGCCGAAGCCGAGGCAGAGCTCGGGCGTCGCTGAACGACCATTCCTGCCAGCTGCCGTCCGGAGGAGAAGGATGCAGAGACTGCTCGCGCTCATCGGCCCGTTGCCCTTCATTGGCCTGGCGATCGTCGCCGCCGGTCTGTCGCTGGCGGTGGCCGTCTGGCTGTTCGACACGCTCTCGCTGGGCCTGCCTGCGGTCAGCAACTCGGTCTGGCGTTACGCTTTGACCGGTTTGCTGCTGGCTGTCTGCTACTTTGCCTACGGTCTGACCCTGCTCTTCGTCGCGCCGCTGTTGAACCTCGTGCTCGGTGGGCGCCTGCGGCCGTACCGCGGCTCGGCGGTGTCGCTGACCGCCCTGCGCTGGTATGTGCACTGCACGCTGACGCTCGTGGTCCGCTATTCCTTTCTCGAATTCGTCACGCCGTCACCCTTTGCCCAACTCTATTATCGGCTGATGGGGATGCGCATCGGGCGCAACGTGACGATCAATTCGACTGCCCTCGCCGATCCATCGCTGCTCCAGCTGGGGGACGGGGTGACGATCGGCGGCTCGGCCAGCATCATGGCGCACTATGCACAGGGCGGCTATCTGGTGATCGCCCCAGTCCGGATCGCGGCCGGTGCGACCATCGGCCTGCGGGCGATTGTCATGGGCGGGGTCGAGGTCGGCGAGCGTGCCAAGGTTCTTGCCGGTTCGTTCGTCCTCCCCAACACACGCGTTCCGGCTGGCGAAACCTGGGCCGGGATACCGGCGCAGCGGGTTGAACTCGAGCGCCCCGACGCCCCCGGCGGAGCCGGCTGAGCGATGTCGCAACTGCCCGCCTGGGATGTCGTTGCCTGGCGGCTGCTCGCCGTCGCCGGCGGTCTTGTCGGCTGGTTCGTCACGCAGCGCCTGATCGGTGAGCGCCGTCTCGCCGACGGCGTGATGTACGATCATCTGCACCGGCTGACGGCCAGTGGCAACGCCTGGCTGCACGAGCATCCCGGCGCGGCGCGGGCAATGCTGATCGGCAGCTCGCTGGCGATCGATGTCGTCACCCTCTTCGTCCTCGCCTTCGCCCTGATCGGGCCGAGCTTCAGCCCGTTCCTCGGTCTGCTCAGCCTGTTTGTCCTGCGCCAGTTGAGCCAGGCGCTGGTCGCCCTGCCGGCGCCGGCCGGCATCATCTGGCGTGATCCGGGCTTTCCCTCGCTCTTCGTGACCTATTCCGTAGGCAACGATTTCTTCTTCTCGGGACACACCGCGCTCGCTGTGTACGGCGCCATGCAGGTCGCGACCCTCGGGATATCCGCGCTGACCGTGCTCGCGGCTCTGCTGGCCATCCTGCAGATGGTGCTCGTCATCCTCCTGCGGGCGCACTGGACACTCGATGTTCTGGGCGGACTGTTTGCCGCGCTGCTGGTCGGCGTCGTCTTCTGGCCCGCCTAGGGCTGCCCTTTACCCGCAAGTCTGCAGATCATCCGAAGTCCAGTGTCGGAG
>NZ_JAMTDQ010000073.1 GCF_023806635.1 Accumulibacter sp. | reverse complement strand
TAGAACACCATCTCGACGTCCTCACGGCTGCGGATGTTCTCGATCGCTTCCTCGACGCTGAGGCTGTGGGGCAGTGAGAAGAAGTCGGTCGTCATGATGCCGCCCGCGCTGTTCGGGTCGTACTGCAGCAGACTTTCGACCTCATCCTTGCTGTCGCGTCCGAGCAGGGCCATCAGTTGCTCGCGCTGGTCTTCCGGCAACTCCCCGATGAGGTCGGCGAGGTCGTCCGGCGGCAGATGCTCGAGGACTCCGGCGATCTTCTCGATCGACGACTCGGTCAGCAACTGGGTGCGCCGGTCGGCGGGCAACTGATTGAATACGTCGGCTGCCATCGCAGTGTCGGCAATGGCATGAAAGATGTCGACCACATGCGCCGGCGGCAAGTCATCGAGGATCGCCGCCATATCGGCCGGATGGATGCGCGAGATCATCTTCTGCAAGGGTGCCTTCGCCTCGCGCAGGTAGAGCCGGTCGATCGTTTCCACCAGACGCTTCTTGCGGGCGTCGTAGGCGGCGGAGCCGACGGGCTTGGTTTCAACATTGATCTGCATGGCGAAGTTCTCCCTGAAGCTGGCTGGCGCGGCGATCGGGCCGCAAGTCTACCTGCTCTCGCGATGGTGGTCCATCATCCCGGTAGCGCTACTGCACCGAGCGTCACGCGACGCACGCCGCGTGCTGCTCGGGGTCGCGCGGCGCGGCCTTCGACGAACCCATCGAAAACCGGTTTGTGCGCCGCTTGCCTTGGTGCCGGCTTATGGTGCATTCTTTTGCCGGTTTGAATACTTCGTCATGGTTCGCCAGGGATTGCTGGAGCGATCGAGCAAATTCGGCGGTGACCCGGCGGGTGGACGGCAGAGCGGCGCCGGTCGGCGCAGCAGATTCTTTCGGATCCATGCACATGAATGCTTCCATCGTCTCCAGATTCCTTAATTCAGGCCTGCCGCTGCTCGCCACGTTGCGCGAGTATCGCCTAGCCTGGCTGAGCAAGGATTCGATCGCCGGTCTTTCCGCCTGCATCGTCTCGATCCCCTCGGTGATCGCCTACGCCGAACTCGTGCACCTGCCGCCGATCGCCGGCCTCTATGCGGCGCTGGCGGCGGCGATCGGCTATGCGCTGTTTTCCAGTTCGCGGCACGTCATCGCCGGACCGGATGCGGCAATCGGTCTGCTCGCCGGCTCGGCGATCCTGCCGCTCGCCGGTGGCGATCCGGCACGCATCGTCGTTCTGGCGGCGATCCTCGGTGTCCTGTCGGGATGCGTCCTGCTGCTCGCCGCCCGGCTGAAGCTCGGGGTCATCGCCGACCTGCTGTCGAGACCGGTTCTCATCGGCTATCTGAACGGGGCGTCGCTGGTCCTCATCGCCACCCAGTTGGGCAAGATGTTCGGCATCAAGACCGAAGGCGAGGAGTTCTTCGAGATCGTCTTCACGGTCATCGAGAAGCTGCCGCAGACGCAGGTTCCCACCTTCATTCTCGGCGTGCTGCTGGTTCTCCTGCTGGTCGGGCTGGCGCGCTGGGCGCCACGGATTCCCGGCGCGCTGGCGGTGTGTGCGGTGGCGATCGTCGCCACCTTTCTTTTCGATCTCGGCAGCTACGGCATCGCTCTGGTCGGCGCCGTGCCTTCGGGCGTGCCGAGCCTGACGATTCCCGGCGTGCGCTGGGCAGACCTCGCGGCGCTGGCGCCGGCGGCGGTGGCGATTGCCTTTCTCGCCTTTTCGGACGGTATCCTGCTGGCGCAGACCTTTGCCGAAAAGAACGGCTACGAGGTGCGGCCGAATCGCGAGCTCGTCGCCCTCGGTTCGGCGAACATCCTCGCCGGTCTCTGGCAGGGCTTTCCGGTTTCCGCCAGCCAGTCGCGGACCTCGATCGTCGATTCGGCCGGCGGTCGGACACAGGTGGCGCAGCTGATCCTGGCGATTGGGCTGCTGCTGTTCCTCTTTTTCCTCACCGGGCTGATCGCCCTGCTGCCGAAGGTCGCGCTGGGAGCGATCCTGATCGTCACCGCGATCGGCATGCTGGAACTGGCCTCGCTGCGCGGCCTGTACCGGGTCGATCGGGTCGAGTGCGGCATCGCGATGGGCGTGACGCTGGCGATCCTGATCGCCGGCGTCGTACCGGGGATCATCCTTGGACTGTTGCTGTCGCTGATTTCGGTTCTCGTCGAGATCTCGCGACCCGACGACGCAGTGCTGCGCCGGCGTCTCATCGACGGCAAGTTCCATGATTGCCGGGACGACGAGGAGGGTGTGGAAAGCGTGCCCGGGCTGCTGGTCTACCGACTCTACGCGCCGCTGATGTTCGCCAACGCCCGGCATGTCATGAACCGCATCCGGACCCTGGTCGATGCGGCCGACGCGCCGGTGCGCTGGCTGGTCATCGACGCACAGGCGATCCACGACATGGACGTGACCGCTGCCCAGCGCTTCGCCGAGCTGCACCGCGAACTCGCCGACGAGGGGGTTGACGTCAAGATCGCCGATGCCCCGCGGCCCTTCCTCGAGGAACTGGCCAAGGTCGGTCTTTCAGAAGAGATCGGCAAGATGGATTTCTTCGTTTCGGTCGGGAAAGCGGCCGAGGCGTTCACGCGGCAGCATGGCGATGCCGCCGTGCGGGCGGCGCGGCGCTGAGATCCTTGCCGAAAAGCGTCAGCCGTGGACGCTTGTATCGCGCGCTGCCGGCAGGCGAGGCGACGTCCTAGCGGCTGCGGCCCGGCAGCACCTCGCGCAGCAGCCCGGCGGCACTGCGGATCATCTGTTCGGTGGTTGGCCAGTCGACGCAGGCATCGGTGACCGAGCATCCATACCTGAGCTGCGAGAGGTCTTCCGGAATTGCCTGATTGCCGGCGACGAGGTTCGACTCGATCATCATGCCGACCAGTGACCGGTTGCCGAGACGGACCTGGTTGACCACGTCGGCCATCACCAGCGGCTGCCACTCGTGCTTCTTGTAGCTGTTGGCGTGTGAGCAGTCGATGACGATGTTGGCCGGCAATCCCGCCTTGGACAGGGCCTGTTCGGCGATCTGCACGCTGACCGTGTCATAGTTCGGTCGCCCGTCGCCGCCGCGCAGGACCAGGTGACCATAGCGGTTGCCGCGCGTGCGCACGATCGCCGTGCGGCCCTGGCCGTTGATGCCCAGGAAACTGTGCGGCCGCGACGCCGAGACGATGGCGTTGACGGCGATGCCGACGTCGCCACTGGTACCGTTCTTGAACCCGACCGGGGTCGACAGACCCGAGGATATCTCGCGGTGGGTCTGCGACTCGGTGGTGCGGGCGCCGATTGCCGTCCAGCTGATGAGGTCGCCGAGATACTGCGGAGCGATCGGGTCGAGGGCCTCGGTGCCGGCGGGCAGACCCAGTTCAGCCAGTTCGAGGAGGAAGCGGCGCGCCTTGCTCATCCCCTGGTCGACGTGGAACGAGTCGTCCATGTCCGGATCGTTGATGTAGCCCTTCCAGCCGGTCGTCGTCCGTGGCTTCTCGAAGTACACGCGCATCACCAGGTAGAGCGTTTCACGGACTTCCTCGGCCAGCGCCCGCAGCCGCCTGGCGTAGTCGAGGCCAGCCACCGGATCGTGGATCGAGCACGGGCCGACGACAACGAAGAGGCGGTGGTCTCTGCCATCCAGAATCTGCCGCAGGACGTCGCGGCTGTTCCTGACGACTTCGGCGGCGTGCGTCGGCAGCGGCTGCAGGGCGAGAATATCGTCAGGCGAGGGCATCGGGTCGAAGGCGGTGACGTTGATGTTGTCGATGTCGAGAGTGGTCATGGCTGGCGCTCGGCGGTGAGTTGATGAATGATTTCCCTGACCGCGGCGACACGTTCGGCAAGGGTCGGGCACTCGCGCCTGAGGACCAGTCGGTCCTGTCCGGCGAGGCGATAGTTGCGGTCCTTCTGGATGAGCTGGATTATCCGCAGCGGATCGAGTGGCGGATTCGCGGCAAACTGCACGACGATCTGTTCGGGGCCGGCATCAAGCCTGGTGATGCCGACTGGCTTGCACAGCAGGCGCAGCCGATGGCTGTCGAGCAGCGCGCGCGCCTGCGGCGGCAGCTCACCGAAGCGATCCACCAGTTCCTCGTGCAGCTGACTCAGTTCGTCGTCAAGCGTGCAATCCGCCAGGCGCTTGTAGAGGGTCAGGCGTTGGTGCACGTCGGGCGCATAGTCGTCGGGGAGGAGGGCCGGCGCGTGCAGCCTGATCTCGGTGGTGACCGCCAACGGTTGTGACGGGTCCGCATCCTGGCCTTGTTGCAATGCCGCAACGGCACGTCCGAGCATCTCGCTGTACATGTGGAAGCCGACTTCCAGCATCTCGCCCGACTGGCTGGCGCCGAGCACCTCGCCGGCGCCACGGATTTCGAGGTCATGCATCGCCAGGTAGAAGCCGGCACCGAGTTCGTCCATCATCTGGATCGCCTCGAGGCGTTGCCTCGCCTGCTTGTTGAGCGCCGCGTCGTCGTGCGTCAGCAGGTAGGCATAGGCCTGGTGGTGTGAACGTCCGACGCGACCGCGCAGCTGGTGCAGTTGCGCCAGCCCGAACTTCTCGGCACGGTTGATGAGGATCGTGTTGGCGTGCGGATTGTCGATGCCGGTTTCGATGATCGTCGTGCACAGCAACAGATTGGCCCGCTGCTGGGTGAACTCGCGCATCACGCGCTCGAGGTCGCGCTCCTTCATCTGCCCGTGACCGACGACGATGCGGGCCTCGGGCAACAGCTTGCCCAGGCGCTCACGCATGTTTTCGATCGTCTCGACCTCGTTGTGCAGGAAGTACACCTGGCCGCCGCGCTTGAATTCGCGCAGCAGGGCTTCGCGGATGATGCCGTCGGAGAAGCGGCTGACGAAAGTCCGGATCGCCAGACGTTTCTGTGGGGCAGTGGCGATCACCGAGAAGTCGCGCAGTCCCTCGAGCGACATCGCGAGCGTGCGCGGGATCGGTGTCGCGGTCAGCGTCAGGACATCGACCTCGGCGCGCAGTGCCTTCAGCGCTTCCTTCTGCCGGACGCCGAAGCGATGCTCCTCGTCGATCACCACCAGGCCGAGACGCTTGAAATGCACGTCCTTCTGCAACAGGCGATGGGTGCCGATGACGATGTCCAGACGGCCGTCGGCCAGCTCCTGCAGCGCCTGCGCGGCCTCACGCGCCGTCCTGAAGCGGGACAGCTCGGCAATCCGCACCGGCCAATCGGCAAAGCGGTCGCCGAAAGTCTGAAAGTGCTGTTCGCAGAGCAGTGTCGTTGGGCAGAGGACGGCCACCTGCCGGCCGCCGGCGACGGCGCAGAAGGCCGCGCGCAGCGCCACCTCGGTCTTGCCGAAGCCGACGTCGCCACAGACCAGACGATCCATCGGCCGTCCGGACCGCATGTCGGCGATCACGGCGGCGATCGCGCCCGCCTGGTCGGGGGTTTCCTCGAAGCCGAAGCCGTCGGCAAAAGCGTCGTAGTCGTGTGGCTTGAAGTCGCAGGCGTGTCCCTGCCGCGCCGCACGCAGGGCGTAGAGGGCCAGCAGCTCGGCGGCCGTGTCGCGTGCCTGCAATGCGGCGCGGCGTTTCGCCTTTTCCCATTGCTGTGAGCCGAGGGTATGCAGCGGCGCGCCGTCGGGGTCGGTTCCCGAATAGCGGGCGATGACGTGCAGTTGCGACACCGGCAAATAGAGCCGCGCATCGTTGGCATAGTGCAGTTCGAGGAACTCGGTGTCACCTTCACCGAGATCGAGATGGACCAGCCCCTGGTAACGGCCAATGCCGTGCTGTTCATGCACCACTGGCGAGCCGACCTTCAGCTCGGTCAGGTCGCGCAGCCAGTTGTCGATCGACGTCCGTCGCGCCGCGACATGGCGCGCGCGGCGCGACGGGCTGCCGGCGTAGAGCTCGGCCTCGGTGATGATCGCCAGCCCGTCGAGCAGGAAGCCATCGTGCAGCGGTCCGACCCCCAGCGAAAGGGCTGCCTCGCCGGCGCGCAGCTCGTCGAAGCTGCCGCAGGCGCGCGGCTGCAGGCCGTAGTCCGCGAGCAGCGCGGCGAGCGTTTCGCGTCGCCCGGCGGACTCGGCGAGCAGCAGCGAGCGGCCGGGGAACCCGTCGAGGAAGGTCTTCAGGCGGCGCAGGGGATCGTCGGCGCGGCGGTCGATCGCCAATTCGGGCAGGCGGCGTGCCGGGCCGTCGCCGCCTGCCCGCAGGCTGAGGCGGGCATAGGCGCGGGCGGCGACGAAGAACGGTTCTTCAGCCAGGAAGAGTTCGTCCGGTGGCAGCAGCGGACGGCTGCGTTCACCCGCGAGCAGCGTGTAGCGCGACTGCGCCTCGCGCCAGAAGGCGCGCACGGCCTCGGCAACATCATTGTGCAGGCAGAGCAGCGTGCTGGGCGGCAGGTAGTCGAAAAGCGTTGCGGTCGCATCGAAGAACAGCGGCAGCCAGTACTCGATCCCGGCGCTGGCGACGCCGTTCGAGACATCGCGGTAGATCGACGAGCGCGCGGGATCGCCTTCGAAAGCTTCGCGAAAGCGCTGCCGGAAACGGCTGCGTGCGGCGCCGTCGAGCGGGAACTCGCGTGCCGGCAGCAGACGGACCTCGGCGACGGGATACAGCGTGCGCTGGCTGTCGACATCGAAGGTCTTGATGTGCTCGATCTCGTCGTCGAAAAGATCCAGGCGGAACGGCAGTTGCGCGCCCATCGGGAAGAGGTCGATGAGGCCGCCGCGGATCGAGTACTCGCCCGGTGCCACCACCTGTGTCACGTGCGCGTAGCCGGCAAGCGTCATCTGGGCGCGGAACCGCTCACCATCCAGACGCTCGCCCTGCTTGAGGAAGAAAGTATAGGCCGCGAGGTAGGCCGGTGGTGCAAGACGGCAGACAGCGGTGCCCGCTGGCAGCAGCAGGACGTCGCATTCGCCACGCGTCACCGCGTAGAGCGTCGCCAGGCGCTCGGAAACGAGGTCGAGATGCGGCGAGAAGCCGTCGTAGGGCAGTGTTTCCCAGTCGGGCAGCAGGCGGACCCGTAGCCCGCCGTCGAACCACGGAATTTCCTGCAGCAGTCGCTGCGCGTCGCTCGCGCTGCTGGTGATGACGGCCAGCAGCCCACCCCGGGCTCGGCTGCGGGCGGCGTTGGCAGCCTGCGCCAGAAGCAGCGCGTCGGCCGAGCCGGCGAATGACGGCCACTGCAAGCGCTCGCCCGTGGCTGGCAAGGGCAGTGGGGGAAGCGGTGATGACAAGGACGGCGGCTCTGGATTCAGGTGGCGATTGGCGCTTGCCCGCCTGGCGAAGCGTGCAGGCCCGGGGCAACGGAAGCCGCGCATTATAGACGATGCCTCGGTCCGGCCAGCGTCGCCGCCGGCCCGCGGCGTTGCGGGTCGTTCTTCCTTCAGTCGGGGGCGAGTCGATTGCAGAGCGCCGAGAAGAACTGCGAGGCACCACTGCGGATCGAGTAGTCGGCCGCTTCGCTGAGCGACGTCGGGTGCGGGTTGACCTCGATCACCGTCGCGCCGGAGTACTTGGCCCAGACCGGCAGGTGGGCGGCTGGCTGGACGGTGAACGAGGTGCCGACGCAGAAGAAGACGTCGGCACTGAGGCTGCACGCCTGGGCTGCGGCAAAGACTTCCTCGTCGAGCATTTCGCCGAACATCACCAGATCGGGCCGTACCGGAGCGCCGCAGTCGGGGCACGCAAACGGCTCGCTGGCGGCCTGGTCCCAAGTGCTGGCATAGCCGCAATGCCGGTGGCAGCGGACGCGGTGGATGGTGCCGTGAACCTCGAGCACGTCCTGGTTGCCGGCGAGCGCGTGATAGCCGTCGATGTTCTGTGTGATGACGGTGAACCGGCTCGCCGCGCAGAGCTCTTCCAGGCGGGCGATCGCCCGGTGCCCCGGGTTCGGACGTCGGTCATCGACCAGCGCCTTGAGTTCCAGCAGCCAGCTCCAGACGCGCCGGGGATTGCGCAGGAAACCCTGGATGCTGGCCACCTCGTCCGGGTCGACGTTGTTCCACAGGCCGGTGGCACCGTCACGGAAGGTCGGGATGCCGCTGTCGGCGGACAGTCCCGCACCCGAAAAGACGACCACCCGGCGCGCCGCCTGGACCATCGAAGCGAGCGAATCGAGACTGGCTGCTTGCATCTTCTCCTCCCTTGCCTGAACTCGCGGTGGCTGGCTGGCGGCGCCGACGTGCCGCCGGACACCCAGTTTCGTTGCATAAATACTACACAATTCCGGGCCGATGCTTGAAGAAAATCAAGTTTGTATGCTTAAATTTCCTGACTGCGCAAAAATCGCATCGCGTTTCACGCATTCGGACGTAACAGAGATTAATCGAGGAGGAACATCTTGAAATCGAAAACCATCATTACCCTGCTGGCCTCAATCGGCCTCTTCGCGGCGGCTGGCGCTGTGCAGGCGCAAACCGCCGGTGATCGCGTTTACGTGATCGATCAACGCGGTGAAGTCGTTCTCAGCGGTACCGGCCTGTGCTGGCGTACGGGCTTCTGGACGCCGGCCGCTGCCGCCAAGGACCCAGCCGGTTGCAAGTGCGACAAGGACCTGCTGCCGAAGGAAGTCTGCGAGCCGCCGGCACCGAGGGCTGGCGCCGCCGCGCCGACGGCGAAGCCGACGGGTGACAAGATCACGGTTGCCGCCGACGCGCTGTTCGACTTCGACAAGGCGGTGCTGCGTCCGGAAGGCAAGAAGAAGCTTGACGAAGTGGCTGCCAAGGCGAAGCAGATCAAGCTGGAAGTGATCCTGGCCGTCGGTCACACCGACCGTTTCGGTTCGCTGGCGCACAACATGAAGCTCTCCGAGCGTCGCGCCGCTGCGGTCAAGACCTACCTGGTGAGCAAGGGTGTCGACGCCAACCGCATCTACACCGAAGGCAAGGGTCCGAAGAATCCGGTCACCAAGCCTGATCAGTGCCCGGGCAAGAAGGCGACCAAGCAGGTCATCGAGTGCCTGCAGCCTGACCGTCGTGTCGACATCGAACTCATCGGCACCAAGTAAGGCCGGCGCGCTGCGCAGAAAACCCCGCGAAAGCGGGGTTTTTTTTAGCCTTGGCGCGGTCGTTCGCCGATGACGACGAGTCTGCCGCTGGTCGATCTGGTGATCGAGGCGCGCTGGGTCGTGCCCGTCGAGCCGGCCGGGGCCGTTCTCGACCAGCACGCCGTCGTCGTCGACGGCGGGCGCATCGTCGCCATCGTGCCACGCGCCGAAGTCGACGCTCGTTACCGGGCGCGCAAACGCAAGTGCCTGCCGCAGCACGTGTTGCTGCCCGGGCTGGTCAACCTGCACACACACGCCGCGATGAGCCTGCTGCGCGGTCTCGCGGACGACCTGCCGCTGATGCGGTGGCTGCAGGATCATGTCTGGCCGGCCGAGGCGCGGCACGTCTCGGCGCAGTTCGTCCACGATGGCACCCGACTGGCGTGTGCCGAGATGCTGCGCGGTGGCATCACCTGTTTCAACGACATGTACTTCTTTCCCGCGGCGGCGGCGGAGGCTGCCCTGGCGTCGGGAATCCGCGCTGCGATCGGCCTGATCACCGTCGACTTTCCGAGCAACTACGCGGCCGATGCGGATGACTATCTGGCGAAAGGACTGGCGGTGCGCGACCGTTTTCTCGGACAGCCGCTGCTGTCGTTCTGCCTCGCTCCGCACGCTCCCTATACCGTCGCCGATCGCAGCTTCGCGCAGGTGCTGACGCTCGCCGAACAGATCGAAGTGCCGCTGCACCTGCACCTGCACGAGACGCAGCAGGAGATCGAGGACAGTCTGCAGCGCTTCGCCGTGCGACCGATCGAGCGCCTGCGCCGCCTCGGGTTGCTTGGCCCGACGCTGATCGCCGTACACGCCGTGCACCTCGAGGCGCAGGAGATCGAGTTGCTGGCAGCGCATGGCTGTTCGGTGGCACACTGCCCGAGTTCCAACCTCAAGCTGGCCAGCGGCATCGCACCGATCGCGCGGCTTGCCGCGCGCGGAGTCAACCTCGGGCTCGGCACCGACGGCGCGGCGAGCAACAATCGCCTCGACCTGTTTCAGGAAATGCGTCTGGCGGCGTTGCTGGCCAAGGAACGTGATGGCCGTGCCGATGCCGTCGCGGCGCACCAGGTCCTGCGCATGGCGACCCTCGGCGGCGCCTGTGCACTCGGTCTCGACGGCGAGATCGGCTCGATCGTCGTCGGCAAGTCGGCCGACCTCTGCGCCGTCAGTTTCGACGACGTCGCGCTCGCTCCCTGCTACGACCCGGTTTCGCATCTCGCCTACGCGGTCGGACGCGAGCATGTCAGCGACGTCTGGGTCGCCGGACGGGTGCGGGTCGAGAACGGGCGGCTGAGCGAAGGCGACGAAAGCGGATTGATCGGAATGGCCCTGTTGTGGCAGAATAAAATCCGTCCGTGATGAGTTCGGTCAAGAAACGAGGCATAACAGGCTTTGCGGGTTTCTGCCGCAGGCTTCAACCAATGAAGGAAACCGAGATGAACAGAACCGCAAGAAACTCCATGCTGGCCGCGCTCCTTGCCGCGACTTTCGGCTTTGGCGCGTCGTCCGCGCAGGCACAGACCTCGATTCCGCTGAATCGGGTATACGTCATCGATCAGCGCGGTGAAGTCGTGATGAGCGGCACCGGCCTCTGCTGGCGTACCGGTTTCTGGACGCCGGCTGCTGCGGCCAACGACCCAGCCGGTTGCAAGTGCGACAAGGACCTGCTGCCGAAGGAAGTCTGCGAGCCGCCGGCACCGAGGGCTGGCGCCGCCGCGCCGACGGCGAAGCCGACGGGTGACAAGATCACGGTTGCCGCCGACGCGCTGTTCGACTTCGACAAGGCGGTGCTGCGTCCGGAAGGCAAGAAGAAGCTTGACGAAGTGGCTGCCAAGGCGAAGCAGATCAAGCTGGAAGTGATCCTGGCCGTCGGTCACACCGACCGTTTCGGTTCGCTGGCGCACAACATGAAGCTCTCCGAGCGTCGCGCCGCTGCGGTCAAGACCTACCTGGTGAGCAAGGGTGTCGACGCCAACCGCATCTACACCGAAGGCAAGGGTCCGAAGAATCCGGTCACCAAGCCTGATCAGTGCCCGGGCAAGAAGGCGACCAAGCAGGTCATCGAGTGCCTGCAGCCCGACCGTCGTGTCGACATCGAGCTCATCGGCACCAAGTGAGCGATGTGTGCCACGGAAAGCCCTGCCCCGGCAGGGCTTTTTCATTGTGCACGACGAAGTGACCGAACTGGCTGGCAGCGGCGGGCTTTCCCCGCTGCCGGTGCGGAGAAGGTGAGACGATGACGATCAACGCGGACCCGGGGGAACTCGAGAAATTCAGCCAGCTGGCGCACCGCTGGTGGGATCCGGGGAGCGATTTCAAGCCCTTGCACGAGATCAATCCCCTGCGCCTCGACTGGATCGACAGTCGCTGCGCGTTGGCGGGCAGGAAGGTGGTGGATGTCGGCTGCGGTGGCGGCCTGTTGTCCGAGGGCATGTGCGAACGCGGCGCGGTGGTGACCGGAATCGACCTTTCTCGCAAGGCACTCGCCGTTGCCCGTCTGCATTTGCTGGAGAGCGGCCGCAGCGTGGATTATCGCGAGGTGGCGGCGGAAGAACTGGCGGCCAGTGAAGCCGGGTGTTACGACATCGTCACCTGCATGGAGATGCTCGAGCACGTTCCCGATCCGGCGAGCACCGTCGCTGCCTGTGCCGCGCTGGCCAGACCGGGTGGCAGCGTCTTCTTCTCGACCATCAACCGCAACCTGAAGGCCTACCTGCTGGCGGTGATCGGCGCCGAGTACCTGTTGCGGTTGCTGCCGCGTGGCACGCACGACTATGCCCGCTTCATCCGGCCGTCCGAACTCCTGCGCTGGGGGCGGCAGGTTGGGCTCGAGTCGCGCGAGTTGCGCGGCATGAGCTACAACCCCTTGAGCGGACGCTACACGCTGGGCAGCGACTCCGACGTCAACTATCTGGTGCATCTGGTGAAGGATGTTTGACGCCGTCCTCTTCGACCTCGACGGGACCTTCGCCGATACCGCCCCCGATCTGGCGGCGGCGCTCAACCGGCTGCGTGCCGATCTCGATCTGGCGCCGGTGCCGACTGCCCGCCTGCGCCCGCACACCTCGCACGGCGTGCGCGGCATGCTCGCCGCCGGACTCGACATGCGGCCGACCGATCCGCTCTACGACGAGTTCCGTGAGCGCTTCCTGCGTTACTACAGCGCCGACATCTGTGTGCACACCACCATCTTCGCCGGCATCGACGAAGTCCTCGACGCTTGCGAGGGGCGGGGTGCGGCGTGGGGCATCGTCACCAACAAGGCGCAGCGTTTCACCTTGCCATTGCTGCACCAGCTCGGTTATGCCCGGCGCGCCGCCTGCGTCGTCAGTGGCGACTCGGCCCGCCGCGCCAAGCCGGCGCCCCAGCCGATGCAACTCGCCTGCCGCTTGCTCGCCGCCGATGCGGCATGCTGCCTCTACGTCGGTGACGACGTGCGCGACATCCAGGCCGGCCGGGCGGCCGGCATGGCGACGGTCGCCGTGCGTTATGGTTACCTCGGTGAGGGTGAACCGATCGAGGCCTGGGGCGCCGACCACCTTGTGGCGCGGGCCGAGGACATCGCCGTCGTCGCCGGCTTCGGCTGATCGCCGCGAGCCGGGGTCCGATGCGCTAGACTGTCGCCATGCCGGAAACCGCCCTCATCCTCTTTGCGCATGGTGCTCGCGACCCCGAGTGGGCGCGGCCGATGCAGCGCGTGTGTGCGCTGCTGCGCCAGCAGGCGCCCGGCCTCCGTGTCGAACTGGCCTTCCTCGAGTTCATGCTGCCGAACCTGCGCGACTGCGCCGAGCGGCTGGTTGCCGACGGCGTCGCGCGCGTCCTCGTCCTGCCGATGTTCATCGCCCGCGGCGGTCACCTGAAGCGTGATGTGCCGCTGCTGCTCGCCGAGTTGCGACGGCAGCACCCGGGAACCACCTTCGAACTGGCCGATGCAGTCGGCGAGGCGGAGACGGTGGCGCGGGCGATGGCCAGTCATGCCCTGTCGCTGCTCGACGCCTGAGCCGCTCGCCGCCGGCGCGCGGCGTGGCGCTGACGGATGCCGCGGAAGTGCGTGCTAGCGGTGTCCGAGTTCGTCGTGTCGCCAATCGGTTATTTGGAGACCCCGTTTCGGGACCGCTTCGGCATTCCGCGTCAGCCGCGACTGGCTCCGCATGCCGTCGGACGGCTGCGCCTGCTGCGACCGTATGATCGCGCCGAAGCGGTGCGCGGTCTGGAAGGCTTCTCGCACGTCTGGCTGAGCTTCATCTTCCATCGTGGTGCCGGCGACTGGCGCCCGACCGTTCGCCCGCCTCGTCTCGGCGGCAACCGGCGGGTGGGCGTCTTTGCCAGCCGCAGTCCCTTTCGCCCCAACCCGATCGGCTTGTCGCTCGTCGAACTGACCGCCGTCGACACGCGCGCCGGCGTGGTCCTCGAGCTGGCCGGGGTCGATCTGCTCGACGGCACGCCGGTCATCGACATCAAGCCCTACCTGCCTTTCGTCGACAGTGTGCCGCAGGCACGCTCTGGCTTCGTTCCCGGGCCGCCGCCACGACTGGCCGTCGAATTCCGCCCGTCCGCCCTGGCGCGGTTGCGGCAGCAGTCGTCGCGCTGGCCGCATCTGCAGGAGCTGCTGAGCGAGGTGCTGGCACAGGACCCACGGCCGGCGTATGCCGAGGACGCTGAACGGATCTATGGCTTTCGCGTCTTCGACCTCGAGATCAGGTGGCGTTGCACCGACTTGCGGGCGATCGTCGAGGAAATCGTTCCACTGACTGCGGCCGGCCCGGGCGACGCCGGGCTCTGCCGGGGGTGTTAGTGGCTGCGGAAAAGTGCCGATATCTGGCTGCGAGCGGTTGAGGATGTGG
>NZ_JAMTDQ010000072.1 GCF_023806635.1 Accumulibacter sp. | reverse complement strand
GTTCGCGGGATGAGCGAGCGCCTCAGCCCTCTGGGAGAGGAAGACGTAACACCGGCAACGACTTCGATCTGGTCGGCATCGCCTGGCAGTACCGCTGGGGCGGCGGCCTGTGAGGCGCAGGCGGCCGACTAGCAGCGCTGCGGTGGCCAGCGCGGCGCTGCGGCACGGCGCGATCGGTCTCGTGCAACGGCTCGCCGGCCGGTGCCCCGGCGAGGGCGCGGCGTGGTCGGGCGTCGTGCGCCTGCTGCTCGTCTCGCTGTGCGTGCTGTTGGCCGGCAATGGTCTGGCGCGGCCGGCCGATCCGTTGCGCGCCGTCGCTGACCGGAACGGCGAGGTCCAGGCCAGCATCGCCGAGACGGAGCGGGCCCGCGAAGAGCCGGAAAAGGCGCTTGCCGATCTGCGCCGGCAGCGCACCGAACTCGAACAGCAGATGCGCTGGGTCGAGCGTCGCGCCAGCGTGCAGGCACTCGGGCCGGAGTTCGCGCAGACGCTCAGGGATTATCTGCGGGATTTGCCGTCCGCCGAGCAGGCAGCAGCCGGCAGGGAACGCCGGATGGAACTTCTCGCCAGTGCCAGCGATGCCGAACTCGCGGTCGAGCGTGCGTTGCACCGGATCGAGGATCTCGACGCGACGAGCGAGAAACTGCTGGCAGAGATGCAACCAGCGATCAGCGACGAGGAACGGGCGGATGCGCTGCGCGCGCTGGCGGCGGCGTTGCGACAGCAGCGCGAGCTGTTGCAGCGGCTGGCGGCAGAACAGCATGAGCTGCGCCAGAGGCTGAACGAGTCTGGCGAGGTGGCGGATGCGCTGCTTGCCGAGGCCGATGCCGCGCGACAGAAGCTGACCGAGCTGCTGTTCTGGACACCAGCGCCGTCGAGCGCACGCACGCTCGCCGAACTCGCACCGGCACTGCGCTGGACCTTCTCGGCCGGCAACTGGCAGCAGGCTGGTCAGTTGATGCAGGCGGAAATCGCACGCCAGCCGCTGTGGCCGGTGGTCACCGTGTTGACCGCAGGCATGCTGCTGGCCCTGCGCGGCAGGTTGCGGCGTCTGCTGCATGCCCTTGCGCCGGCGGCGTCGCCGGACGATGGCTACAAGCTCCGGCATGCTCTGACAGCACTGGTGGTCACCTGCCTGCTGGCGCTGCCGCTGCCGCTCCTGATGTGGACGGCTGCCAGTCCGCTGCTCGGCGCCGCCGAGAGCCAGCAGTTCAGCGCTGCGTTGGGACACGCTCTGCTCGTCGTCGGCCGTCTCCTGCTGGCGCTGCTCATCACCGCCCGGCTGCTCGACCCGATCGGCGTTGCCGTTCGCCATTTCGGTTGGGATGCCGACCTGGTGGCGGCGACGGCACGGGGGTTGCGCCCGCTGACCAGCGTCCTGGTCGTGCTGATGCTGATCGCGGCGATGAACGGAACGGCGCATGCGCCATTCGCCAACGAAGAGAGTCTCGCTCGCGTCGCGCTCGCTCTGGGTGCCCTCGCGGTGGCCGTGCTCTTCCTTCATCTGCTGCGCTCCGGAAGCGCGCTGATGCACCGATGGCGCGAGGTCGCGCCGCGCAGCTGGGCCGTGCGCCTGCGCCCGCTGTGGCTGCTCGGTTTCGTCGGCGTCCCGTGCGCCGTCGCGGCGCTTGCGCTCGCCGGCTATGTCGTTGCGGCAGGCTACGTCTTCGGCCGGCTGGTCCATTCCTTCTTCTTCGTCCTGCTGGCGGTGATCCTCTACGGCCTGATGGCGCTGTGGGTCCAGATGCAGCGGCGGCGGCTGGCGCGGGAGCGCGCCGTCGCTGCGGGTGGCGAAGGAACGCCGCCGGTTGCGACCGCACCAGAAGCAGTGGCGTCACCGGCAGGCGGGCTGCAGCGGCCCGGTGTCGACATTGCCGCGCTCGGTGAGGAGACCCGCTCGCTGCTCGACTTCGTCGTCACCCTGCTGCTGGTCGGCGCCTTGTGGTGGGTGTGGCGTGACGCAGTGGCGACGCTCGGGGCGATCACCGATCACCGGCTCTGGAGCCACACCGAAACGGTCGCGGGCAAAGAGCTGACGCATTCGGTGACCGTCGGCCAGTTGCTGCTGGCGATCGTCGTCCTGCTGATCACCGGCGTCGTCGTTCGGCGCATCGGCTCGCTGCTCGACATCGTCCTGCTGCAGCGCCTCGACATGCAGGCGGACGCCACCTATGCGATCAACGTCATGACCCGCTACGCGCTCGCGGCCAGCGGCCTCGTCGTCGCCAGTCGTCTGCTCGGCGTCGGCTGGGACGACGTGCAGTGGCTGGTCGCTGCACTTGGCGTCGGGCTCGGCTTCGGTCTGCAGGAGATCGTCGCCAATTTCGTCTCCGGACTGATCGTCCTGGCCGAGCGGCCGATCCGCATCGGCGACGTGGTGACCGTCGGCGATGTGTCCGGCAAGGTGGCGCGCATCCGCGCGCGCGCGACGGCCGTGATCGATTTCGACAACAAGGAAGTGATCATTCCGAACAAGGCGTTCATCACCAGCCATGTCGTCAACTGGACGCTGTCGAACCAGATCATCCGCCTGCTGATCAAGGTCGGGGTTGCTTACGGCAGCGACATCGCCCTCGTGCAGCGGCTGATCCTCGATGTCGTGCAGGGCAATCCCGACGTGCTGCGCGACCCGGCGCCGTCGGTGTTCCTGGTGGCATTCGGCGACAGCTCGCTCGACTTCGAGATTCGCGCCTTCGTCGGCGCGCTCGACAGGAGGATGCGCGTGCAGCACGAGATCAACCAGGGAATCTCGCGCGCACTGGCGGAACGGGGAATCGACATCCCGTTCCCGCAGCGCGACCTCAACATCCGCTCCCTGCCGCAAGGCTTCGCCGCGGCTGTCCGGGCTGCTGCGAAGGGCGGGCAGGAGGAGCGCTGAGCAAAGCACGCCGGCAGTCGTCGAAGCGATTGCCGTGACCTGCCGGCCGGCGGCAGCGCACCCGCTCCGCAGCGCCATGTCGGCAGGCTTTACAGGCAGAAGGAAACACTCCGTGAGCTGCCGATGCCTACTGGCATTAGATCAACCGGTTGGCGAATAATTCCGATGCAGGCACGATATTTGCTTTGTTTCAGGCAGCGTTGCTTTCAGCCAACCGCCAAGAGTCAGGTACGGCATGGCGGCAACGCGGAATTCTTCGCCGCCCACCAACCACTACCGGAACCAACAACAGTGAAAACTCTTTCCTCCCTGCTCGCTTCCCTGCTGCTTGCCGGCGCCAGCTCGCTCGCCAATGCGGGTACGATCGATTTCGACAACCTTGCCCTGAACAACTGGGATCCCATCCTGGCCAACTACGGTGACCACGGCTTCGGCGGCGTCGGCGACACGAGGATCGGTGTGAGTTACAGTGGCAGCAGCGGTAGCACCAACAACCTCCTGTTCTGGAACAACGACTACGGCGACCTGACGAAGGTCGCGTTCACTCCGACCAATGGCACCCTCGCCCGGATCAGTTTCACGGCCGACCCCGGCTGGCTGATCAGTTCGGTGTTCTTCGAGCTGGCTGGCTGGCCGAACGCGGACCTGAACGCGCAGACGATCGTGGCCGCGATCGGCGCGGTGACCGGAACCTTCTCGCCGACGACGGTGCAGGGTGACTTTGCCACCCTGCCACGCCATTCGGGTTTTGGTCTCAACACTGCCGGGGCGAGCAGCGCCTATATCGAGTGGGGAACCGACTGGAACATCGGTATCGACAACATCAGTTTTGAAGTGATCGCCGATCCCTCGAACGGAGTTCCCGAGCCGGGCTCACTGGCACTGCTGGCAACGGCGCTGGGTCTCGCCGGTTTCGGCCAGCGGCGGCGCACAGCGACCCGCTGAACCCGACGGCGGCGACGCGCCGGCGACGGCTGCAACCCGTCGCCGGTCGCCAGCGAGCGGGGCCGATCAGAGCGGGCGGATGACCGTCAGGGCCCCGCGAATCTGGCCCTTCGTGTAACCGGTTGCGCGGTCGCTCGGGTAGTGCTCGGCGAGCGTCCGCCGCAGCTCGGCGTCGAGCCCGTCGGCGGGACCGTGGCAGCCGAGACAGACCTCGCTCACCGGCAGCGCCTTCATGTAGCGCAGCACCGGACGGCCATTGCTGGAGAGGATGACGCTCGTCTCGATCGTCTCCGGTTTCTCGCCGGCGGCTGCGCGGCGATCGAAATCGGCAAGCTGCACCGCTTCCCAGGCATCCGGCGTGCCGCGCGCCGCGTTGCGCGTCTTCAGGCTGACGCGCCGGATGTCCCAGCCGGTTTCGGCGCGTTTCTTGGCGATGAGCTGCGGTGCGAGATCCTTGCAGACGGGTATCGCGCCGGCGACTCCCTCGTTCGCCACGGCTTCCTGCATCGTGGCGATGACTTTCGGGACGACCGGCAGGACGGTACTCCTGGTCTCGGCGGTCAGCGCAGCCAGATCCTGGGCGCAGACCGGCAGGCTGCAGGTGACGAGGAGGGCGATGGCGATGGGCGACTTCATGGCTTGCCTCCTCAGGCCGCTGCGACGGCGGCGGCGGTTTCGCTCACCGAGAAGGCAATCTCGCCGCCCGTCTGGACGATCTTCTTGACGGCGCACTCGCTGATCGCCTGCAGCACGCGATCCCTCTGTTCGGCGGTAAAGGTCTCGGGAAAGCTCACTTCGGTCCGGAAGCGCGACAGCGTCAGCGGACCGCCATGGCCGGCGAAGGGCTTGCAGCCGATCCTGATGCCGGCGGCAGAGATGCCCATCTCCTTGCACTCCTTCTTCGCATAGACGGCTGCGCAGCTCGCCAGTACGGCGTAGAAGGCCTCCAGCGGGTTCATCAGCGAGCCATCGACGGCGTAACTCACCCGATGCCTGCCGCCGCTTACCGTAATCACTTTCGAATCATCGACATCTACCGAATACATTGAACTCTCCTGAGAAAGACGGACCGCGGATCACTGACCACGGTCAGAGCGGCCCTCGCGCGCTTGCGACAGGCGCTCGAAGGCGGTGAAGACAGCCATGCCGGCGAGCATGGCGAGGACGAAGACGGCGCCCTGGACGGCACCGGAGCCGAGCAGGACGAGCGCCGGTCCGGGGCAGATTCCCGCCAGACCCCAGCCGATGCCGAACAGCGCGCTGCCGGCCAGCAGGCGGCGGTCGATCTGGCGGGCAGTCGGCATCTGCAGCGGCTTGCCGCGCAGCGAGTTCTGCCGCCGCCTGGCGACGCTGAAGGCTGGCAGGCCGACGGCGATCGCGCCGGCCATGACCAGCGCCAGCGAGGGATCCCAGTCGCCGGCGAGGTCGAGAAAGGCAAGGACCTTGGCCGGGTTGCTCATGCCCGAGACGATCAGGCCGCAGCCGAAGACGAGACCGATCAGCAGGGAAATCAGGATGCTCACGGCGGTTCCTAGGCGAGAAGATGACGGGCGACGAAGACGGTCGCGAAGCCGGCTGCCATGAAGACGACGGTGGCGGCCAGCGAGCGCGGTGACAGGCGCGACAGGCCGCAGACACCGTGGCCACTGGTGCAGCCTGAACCGAGCCGGCTGCCGAAGCCGACCAGCAGGCCGGCGACGACGAGCGTCGTCCAGGTGGCGTCGATGCGCCCCTGCGGCAACAGCGCCAACATCCCCCAGGCGAGCGGTGCCGCCACGAGCCCGAGGACGAATGCCAGTCGCCAGCCGACGTCGCCGGTGCGGCGCGGCTGCAGCAGGCCGCCGACGATGCCGCTGATACCGGCGATGCGTCCTTCGAGAAGAATCAGCAGCGCCACCGCGAAGCCGATCAGCAGGCCTCCGGCAAAGGAGCTGGCGGGTGTGAAGTGCAGCCAGTCGATGGTGATCATGGGTTCCCCTGCAGCGATCGCGGGCAGTACAGTTGATAGAGGGTATCCAGCAAGGCCAGCACGCGTGCGTCGGCGACCGAATAGTGGATCTTCTTGCCGTCACGCCGCGTGTTGACCAGCCCGGCGCTGCGCAGTACACCCAGTTGCTGTGACAGCGTCGGCTGATGGAGGTCGAGCAGCTCTTCGAGCTCGCCGACACACTTCTCCCCCTGGCTGAGCTGGCACATCAGCAACAGGCGGTTGGTGTTGGCCAGCACGCCAAGGACAGCCGTCGCCTCGCCGGCCGCTGCGCGCATCGACTCGATATCAAGACTGCTGCCGTGCATGCTTCGATCCCGCCAAAAGTTCTACTTGACAATATTATGTGTCTAAGTATTATGTGTGTCAATATATTGTTTCGTGCTGGCCGTCGTCCGTCGGCCAGCACCCGACGGGGAGCAGCAGGATGCACATTGAAGCCTTTTTCGATCCCTCGACGAGCAGCAACAGCTACCTCGTCTTCGACGGCGAGCGAACACGTGTCGTCATCGTGGACAGCGTGCTCGATTACGATCCACGAGCCGGCAGGACGAGCACCGGCAATGCCGACCGGCTGGTCGACCGTATCGTCGAGACCGGTGCCCGCGTCGAGTGGATCCTCGAGACGCACGTTCACGCCGACCACCTCTCGGCAGCCGCCTATCTCAAGGAGAGACTCGGCGGCCGGACGGGAATCGGCGAACGGGTCACCGTCGTCCAGCGCGTCTTCGCTGCCCTGTTCAACGCCGGCGCCGCCTTCGCCAGCGATGGCAGCCAGTTCGACCATCTCTTTGGCGACGGCGAGACGATCACCGTCGGCAGTCTCTGCATCACGGTACTGCACACGCCCGGCCACACGCCGGCCTGTGTCAGTTACCTGTTCACCGATGGTGACGAGCAGGCGGTGTTCGTCGGCGACACGCTGTTCATGCCCGATACCGGCACGGCACGCTGCGACTTCCCGGGTGGCGACGCACACGCGCTCTACGCTTCGCTGCGCCGGCTGCTCGCACTGCCGCCGCAGACCCGGCTCTTTCTCTGCCACGACTATCCGCCCGGCGGCCGGCCCAACGCCTTCGTCAGCACCGTCGGCGAGCAGCGGCAGGGCAACATCCACGTGCACGACGGTGTCGGTGAGGATGAATTCGTCGAACTGCGACAGCGGCGAGACGCGACGCTGGCGGTACCGGTCCTGCTGCTGCCCGCCGTGCAGGTGAACATGCGCTGCGGCGTGCTGCCCGAACCGGAAGCGAACGGCACACGCTACCTGAAGATCCCCCTCAACGTCCTTTGAGGTCTGCATGCCGATCGACCAGGCCATCGTTGCTCCGCTGCTCGGCGCCGCCGTCGGGCTGGTGCTGGCATTGACCGGTGCCGGCGGTGGCATCATTGCCGTGCCGCTGCTGGTCTTCGGACTGGCACTGCCGATGCAGCAGGCGGGGCCGATCGGGTTGCTGGCGGTCGGTCTCGCTGCCGGGTTGGGCGCATTGCTCGGACTGCGCAGCGGCATCCTGCGCTACCGCGCCGCCGGGCTGATCGGCCTGTGCGGCATCCTCGCTGCGCCGGCGGGCGTCTGGCTCGCGCACCGCATCCCGAATCAGCCGCTGACGCTGGCCTTTGCCCTGCTGCTGGCGTGGACGGGCGGCCGCAGGCTGTGGCGCTTGCCGCCACGCGCTGCCGCGGACGTCGCGGACAAGGCGTGTCGGCTGAATCCGGCGGTCGGGCGCTTCGACTGGAACCGCCGCTGCGCCCGCGTCCTCGGCGCCACCGGCGTGGTCAGCGGCCTGCTCAGCGGGCTGCTCGGCGTCGGCGGTGGCTTCGTCATCATTCCGGCGCTCAGCCGGCATTCGGATCTGCCGCCGGCGAGCGTCGTCGCCACCTCGCTCGGCGTCATGACGCTGGTCGCGTCCGGCGGCGTCGCGGCGGCAGCGCTTGCTGGCAGCATCGTCTGGCAGATCGCCCTGCCTTTCGCCGGCGGCGCGATGGCCGGCCTGCTGCTCGGCCGCCTGCTCGCGGCGCGCCTCGCCGGCGAGCGCCTGCAGCAGGGCTTTGCCGTACTCTGCCTGATCGTCGCCGGTCTGCTGCTCGGACGCGTCGTCGCCGCCGTCATCTGATCACCTCGATTCACCCACGGCGTGGGCGGCGTTTCGGCATGCATGTGCTCGAGGCGGAACGGCTGACGGGTGATCATCGGCAAGGTCAGCGCGCGGCGCTGGATCTGCCCGCCGCCTTCGCCGCCGTCCGGGACGAGCGCCCTCATCCCTTGACGCAGACCACCTGCCGCAGCGTATGGATGATCTCGACCAGCGAGCGCTGCGCCTGCATGACGGCGTCGATATCCTTGTACGCCATCGGGATTTCGTCGATCACCGCCTGGTCCTTGCGGCACTCGACGTGCGCGGTCGCACGTTCCTGGTCGGCGATGGTGAAGCGCCGCTTCGCCTCGTTGCGGCTCATCGTGCGCCCGGCGCCGTGGCTGCACGAGCAGAACGATTCCTCATTGCCGAGACCGCGCACGATGTAACTGCGCGCCCCCATCGAGCCGGGGATGATGCCCAGCTCACCGCGGCGGGCGGAAACCGCTCCCTTGCGCGTGACATAGACTTCGCTGCCGAAGTGTGTTTCCTTCTGCACGTAGTTGTGATGGCAGTTGACGGCTTCCTGGTCGATGCCGAAGGGCCGGGTGATGAGCCTGCGCACCGCCGCGACCAGGTTGGACATCATCGCCTGCCGGTTCCGGCGCGCGTAGTCCTGTGCCCAGCCGACCGCTTCGAGGTAGTCGGCGAAATGCGCACTGCCTTCCTCGATGTATGCCAGATCGCGATCGGGGAGGTTGGCCAGATGCTGCCGCATGTCTGCTTGCGCGAGCTCGATGAAGGTGTTGCCGATCGCGTTGCCGACGCCGCGCGAGCCGGAATGGAGCATGAACCAGACGCGATCCGCCTCGTCCAGGCAGACTTCGATGAAGTGGTTGCCGGTTCCGAGCGTGCCCAGATGCTTGTGGTTGTTGGTCGATTGCAGGCGCGGGTATTTGGCGACGATGCGCTGAAACCCGGGCAACAGTTCGCGCCAGAGCGCGTTGACCAGGTCCGGGGGACTCTCCCAGCTCCCGGCGTCGCGCTTGCCGCGGCCCACCGTTCGCCCGTGCGGCACCGCCTGCTCGATCAGCGTGCGCAGCGGATGCAGGTTGTCCGGCAGGTCGGCGGCGTTCAGCGTCGTGCGCGTCGCGATCATGCCGCAGCCGATGTCGACGCCGACGGCGGCGGGAATGATCGCACCGCGTGTCGGGATGACGCTGCCGATCGTCGACCCCTTTCCCAGATGGACGTCGGGCATCACGGCGAGGTGGCGAAAGATGAACGGCAGGCGCGCCGTGTTGATCAGTTGCCGACGAGCCTCTTCCTCGACCGGTACGCCTTCGGTCCACATGTGGATCGGCTGGGCGCCGGGAAGCGCGATCACTTCGCTCGCCGACTGCTGTCTGGCTGCCTGGTGCATGACTCCTTTCCTTCCTTCATTTCGATTGCGCGCAGCCCGGGCGTTCGCATGCTCCGCTGCCGCTGGCTGGAGCGACCGGTGCCGGCAAGTCGTTCCTGGCCCACCGCGCTTGCGGGTGGAAGCGTCAACGCCAGCGCGTCAGTTCCCGCTTCGTCGACGCGAACTGTGCGAGGCTGCGCGGGGAGGAGGCGATGTCAACATCTTCGGGCATGTGCGCCGCGCGTTCACCGGCGCCCTGGCCGAGCGATGCGCATCGTTGCGAGCCGCCGAGCGGGTGATCGGGCCCTCTCGCGGCTCGGACAACCTGTCCGCCACCCGCTTCGAACACGCGAGTCGCTCGTCGGATGCAAACAAGGCGGCCGCTGCGTCAGCATCCGGTGTCGCGCTCCGCGGGCCGCGTTCGGCAGCGACGGGCGGCGAGCCGGGGCTGGTGGTGGTGGCGCGGTCACTCGCCCACCCTCGGCATGGCGAGGCGATCCACCAGCCCGCGGGGCACCGGCCGCCAGCCGACCCGGCTCCCGCGGCCCTGTCGAGCGCCCCGTTCGCCTGGCGGTGGCGCGGCATCGTGGTCGCAGGGCGACGCCTTCTAACCGCCTGGCAGAGCCCGGCCCGTGGCGTCGAACATGCCATCGAAAAGCACCGAACTCAGGTAACGCTCGCCCGAGTCGGGCAGCACGACGACAATGGTCTTGCCGGCATTCTCCGCCTTCCTGGCGTGACGCAGAGCCGCAGCGACCGCTGCACCACACGAAATCCCGGCGAGGATGCCTTCCTCCCGGGCAAGGCGGCGCGCGTATTCGACTGCCTCCTCGTTCGACACCTGCTCGACGACGTCGACCAGCGAGAGGTCCAGCACCTGCGGCACGAAGCCGGCGCCGATCCCCTGGATCTTGTGTGGCCCCGGCTTCGGCGTTTCGCCCGCGAGCGTCTGCGTGAGCACCGGGCTGGCGGAGGGCTCGACTGCGACCGACAGGATGGGCTTGCGACGGATCTTCTTGATGTAGCGCGAGACACCGGTGATGGTGCCGCCGGTCCCGACCCCGGAAACGAAGATGTCGATATCGCCGTCGGTATCGTCCCAAATCTCCGGACCAGTGGTCTTCTCGTGAATCGCCGGGTTGGCGGGGTTCTTGAACTGCTGCAGCAGCACATGTCGGTCGGGGTCGGCAGCGACGATCTCCTCGGCCTTGGCAATGGCGCCACTCATGCCCTTGGCGCCCTCGGTCAGGATCAGCCTGGCGCCATAGGCCACCAGCAACTTGCGCCGCTCGATGCTCATCGTTTCCGGCATGGTCAGGGTCAGCGGAATGCCGCGTGCCGCGGCGACGAAGGCGAGGGCGATGCCGGTATTGCCGCTGGTCGGTTCGACCAGTTCCTTGCCCGGGCCCAGCAGACCGCGCTCCTCGGCATCCCAGATCATTGCCGCGCCAATCCGGCACTTGACCGAATAGGCAGGGTTGCGGCCCTCGATCTTGGCGAAGACGTTCGCCGGTGCGCCGTCGGCAATTCGATTGAGCTTGACCAGCGGCGTGCGGCCGATGGACAGGGAATTGTCTGCATACCATCTGGACATGCGGATCTCCTGGGTGAAGAAAGGGGTGTGGGGATGGCGGGCCGCCGGGAGTGGCCGCCCTGCCACGACTCGTTGAGCACGCAGCCGCCAAGCTTAGCCGCTGCAGTATGCCACGCAAAGACGAAGTTCTTCTAAGTTCATGCCCCCCTGATGGATTCGCCCGAGCCGCCTGGCCGGGGGCTCTGTCGATCAGCCTGGCCGCGCCGTCCCGCGACCCTTCGGGTTGATGTCGACGGAGGCACCGTCCGACTTGGCGGAAATCTGGCCGTCCGGGCGATTGATGACCTGGGCCAGCTTGCCGTTCATGCGGACCTGGCCCTTGGGGTTGGTATCGACGTTAAACGCGGCGCCGCATTTGGCGGAGAACACTGGCATAGCGGAGTAAGGCGGCAGGAAGTGCAGCTCCAGCATGCCGTCGGTAGATGCGACGTATTCGCTCACCAGCTTTCTGACCACCATCGTAAAATGCCGCCACCCATTTGAGAGCGGCGCGCACCGAGACATCGAAATGGCGCGCTACATCACTCGCCGACATACCAGCTCGAACCATCTTGACGCCGTGCATGCGTATCCATTGCTGTTCCATGCGGCGGCAAGTGAAGATCGGCCATTTGGCAATTGGGGAAAAGTTCATTCTCATATTATAATATGAAAAGGCGGACGGGCAAAGCCCAAATGCACTAAAATACTTTATCTTTTAGTATGCAAAATCTGTTACCTCCGACGACGGTACACTTTGAATCGGCGTGTTAGGCGACCCCCACGCCAGACGCCCCGTGCATCGGGCCACCACGGGAGAGCATATCGTGGCTTTTGCAGCATACGGACACTCCACTCAGTATCGTCGATAAAACGGAAATGCACCGTGGTTGGCGGATCGAGATGCAGATCCGAGAATGATCCAGTTGTATACGGCCCTCCGATATGCGCCGAATCAAGCAACCTCCCTTGGTCATCGAGAAAATGAATCGTCAGCATTTCTTCAGCAGGTGTGTTATCGGTTACAAACAACAGCCAACCTCGATCGCACCGCACGGCAGCTTCGAGAACACACCCAGAAACAACCTCACCGGTTGGACGCCCCGCAATCCAGACGTCACTGCAGGGGCCGTCGTCTCCGGTCGAGTGAACGCGCAACTCAATCTCGTCGGCCAGTCGCATCAGTTTCCCCAAAAGAAATCGACGCCCATCGCTGCTGCCGCTCCACCAACGAAGGCGCCAATCGTAACGCACACCGGGGCACCAGGGCCACAAGCCAAACCCGCAAGTGCACCGCCGGCCGCGCCGCCCGCAATGCCGGCGCCGGTTACTGCCCCCTCATGTATCGCTGCTTCTGCTTTGTCATCAGCGGTGGCAACGGTATAGACTGAAATACCCAGTGACAGCACGAGCAGCCCGCGCCCAGCGCGTGACACCGTGCGCATGCGGGCTGTAATCCGCGGGTTGGACTTACCCGCCGATTCGACGATAGACGCGTAGATTCGGTTTTGTTGTTCCGCAGTCAACCTGGCAAAGTTAGCGTCTCGACCAAACAGTTCGATAGTTTTTCTTGCAACCAGTTCATTCAGCGTGGGACTCTTCGGCTTTAGCCATTCAGCGACCGACCGACCGACCGGAGTACTGCGGCGCCGGATTAGTTTCATAACATCATCCCGCATTTCGCGCGCCTGTTCCGCAGCCTCCCGCCATGTGAGCTTGCCCGCCCTCACGCGCGCATAAATGTTGTCTCGGAAGTCGCGCGCGAGTTGATCGTATCGTGCCCGTGCGGCACCGTCTATGGTGGCGATAAAGGCAACGTTTGCCATTTCGGCTTGCAGCAGGTTGAATGCTGCCTCGAAGTCCTGTTGGTCGTTGTGCACCCCAAGCGATCCGGGTTGTGGCGACGCTGAGCGCGCCAGCGTTCCACCATCCACTACTGGCTGATTGGTGCTCGTTCCGACCGGACCATTGTCTTTTACGCCCGCCATACGAGGTGACCTCTCATTCCTTGCCTCCACTTTGATCCGTGTGACGCCCAACGTTTGAATTCAGGGGCGCGGCGCGGCTTTATCGCGGCGCGTCCCTTGGAATGATGGGTGAGCCTATTCCTCACCTTCACGAATATCTTCATCTGGTTGTTCTTCGACCTGATTGCTCCGAATTGCACGAAGCCTGGTCATAACCTCGTCGCCGTATGGTGTTAGCGTCCAATAGGTTCCAGAATCTTTGACGCTACGCGCTTTTTCGCTTTTTGCAATCAAACCCAATGCCCGAAGCTGAACCTTAACAGTCTGAAAATCTTCCTGATGCAAAGAGAATCGGGCTAGGGAGTGTCGTTTAAGCTTTTCGATTTCACGTAAGCGATCTACGTTCTCTTCCTCCACCAGTGAATCCAATGCGGATTTGATTGCTTCTTCGGGAGCCTCATTAATCATTAACGGAGCTACAACTGAAAACAAATCATCCCAGGTCGGGCTGAAGTAGCTGCTCCATGTGGCGGAAGGATATCCAGCCGGATCGGTTGCTCTGAACGAAAATCGTAGTAAGTGGGTTTCTTCGCCTTGAGCCAAACCCTCTGCTCCTTTTGGCGCCGATGTTCTGGCCTTTGCTAATTCTGATTGGAGTTCTTCTACTCGGCGCCTCAACTGCAGCAACTCCATAGTCGCATCTCGGTCCGCGAGCTCATTTGCACGGACCCACCCAACGGCAGGACTCGATTTAATTAGCTGTATCAAGCTACGGCTTACAACTGAGCCAAGTTCTTGCGGCGTGTCCCAGTGCTTGCATAGTTTTTTTTCAACAAGAGTACGAAACTCTGTGAGTTTGCTTTTTCCTTCTTCCGTCGATTCGGTCTTATCCGCAATTATTTTTCCGGGATCTCTATGAATGAATGCGATTGTTGGTTTGTTGATCGACAGCGCATATCTGTATTCCATTTCCGTGTAGCTGAGTCCTTCGGGGCTTACTGAGCCATACCGGCCAGCCAAAATCAGAAGGTAATAGTCGCAATCGTCTATTACCTTCTTAATTAGGTTCCATTGGGTTTCATTGGCGGCGGGGAATAGTTCCATTCCAGCAGGCATGCAATCAAGCTCTAGCAGCGCGTGCATGACTTCTTGCCGCTCTGCCTCAAGGTCTTTGAAGGTGCTGCTTACAAATACCTGAAATCTCTTTTCCACTGGGATTTCCTCTGTGTGAAATAACGAATAGCGTTTATCTGCCGCGCCGAAAGCGTCCGGCCTTGCCGCTGGTGCAT
>NZ_JAMTDQ010000071.1 GCF_023806635.1 Accumulibacter sp. | reverse complement strand
GACTAGCGGTCGTCCGCGCCAGTTCGCGGTGATGTGGCAGAACATGCGATGCTCAATCTTGTTCCACTTGCTGGTTCCGGGCTCGTATTGAGCGCCGGACGCGGGCGCCGTTGCCTCAGCTCTCGACGCGGCTGGAGGTGACCGTGTAGCTGCAGCGCTGGCTGTCGCTGCTGTCGAAGCGCTGGCCGCCCGCCTCGATCTGCGGTAGCACCAGGAAGGGCAGGGGGGCGCCGGTGGCGCCGTGCAGCTGGACATCCTGGGCGGTATTGAGCGCCAGCCAGTTCCTCTCCCAGAAGCCGAACAGAAGCTTGCGCAGGACGACCAGCTTCGGGTCGGCGTAGCCCAGGTTCTCGTCGCGGATGGCCTTGCGCACATCGCCAGGGTCGACCGGGATCCAACCGTAGCCCGGGGTGTAGAACTCGGCGCGGCAATGTTGCCCGGTGCGCAGGTTGCCGGTCGCACCAAGCCCGGAAAAAAGTCGCGAACCGTCGATGCGCAGTCCGAAGACCGGTCGTGCCGGGATGCCGATCGAACGGCACAGGGCAACGAAGAGCAGGGCGATGTCGGCGCTGCCGCCGCTCAGCCGTCCGCTGTCGAGCATCGCCTCGACGTCGCCGCGGCCGATGCCGGTCGGCACCGGTTCGTAAGTGGTGTTCTCGACCACCCAGTCGTAGATTGCCTTGCCCTGGGCAACCGGATCCTTGATTCGACCCACCGCCGTCTCGGCCGTGCGCCGTACGAGTCCGTCGGTCGGCATCAGGTTGCTCGACTGCAGGCAGCGGCGCAATACCTCGCCGCGCTCGGCGACGCCGCCGCGGCGGGTGATGTCGAAGTTGCGGTCCCGTTTGGCCACCTGGCTGACCAGTTGCAGCTTCGGCGCCGCCGCACCGTCGTTCCAGTCGGCGTAGAAGACTTCCAGGTCGGCAACCGGGTCGCGGTAGACGCCAGCGCTGTCGAAGTTGCCCCGCCAGTCATGTCCGAGCGCCCGTTGCCAGGGGTTGTCACGGTATTGTGCCAGCGGCAGCCAGAGGCGCACCCTGCCCTTGACGTGGTTGAGGGTGATCAGCGAGGTGATGTCGTAGGTCCGCCACTGCGGCTGTGGCTCATCCGGCAGCGCAATGGCGTTGTAGGTCTGTTCGTTGGTCGTCGCCGGCGAGTTGGGCGCGACCGCCGGGGGGGGCGCCGGTTGCTCTGCGACCGGGCGGTAGTTCTGTCTGCCGCGCGAACGCCCGCGGTTGTCCGCTCTCGTCTCGCGCTGGCTGCGGCTGGCCGATTCGCTCGCTGGTTTGCTGCTTGGTTTGCTGCTCTTTTCCTTCTTTCTGGCAGCGAGTACCGGCGCCGGGGCCAGCAGTGAAATCAGTGCAGAAAGGGCAAGGAAACGGCGTCGTTTCAATCGGTTCTCCGGTAGGCTCTGGAGCACTGCCGGCAACGCTCGGAGGCAGCGATCGGTGGCCACAAACGGTTGGGCCGTGTCATGAGACACGGCCCGATTCGCCGAAGATTATAGCACCTCACCCGCGTAATCGGCGAGACGAGAGCGCTCGCCGCGCTGCAGGGTGACGTGGCCGGCATGTTCCCAGCCCTTGAAGCGGTCGACGACGTAGCTCAGGCCGGAACTGCCTTCGCTGAGATAGGGCGTATCGATCTGCGCGATGTTGCCGAGGCAGATCACCTTGGTCCCGGGGCCGGCGCGGGTGATCAGTGTCTTCATCTGCTTCGGCGTCAGGTTCTGTGCCTCGTCGATGATCAGGTAGCGATTGAGGAAGGTGCGGCCGCGCATGAAGTTGAGCGACTTGATCCGGATGCGGTGGCGGATCAGGTCGCGGGTGGCTGCGCGGCCCCAGTCGCCGGCCTGCTCGTCGCTCCGGTTGAGCACCTCGAGATTGTCCTCGAGGGCGCCCATCCACGGACCCATCTTCTCTTCCTCGGTGCCCGGAAGGAAACCGATGTCCTCGCCGACCGGCACCGTCACGCGGGTGACGATGATCTCGCCGTAGCGCTTTTCGTCGAGCACCTGCGCCAGGCCGGCGGCCAGCGTCAGCAGGGTCTTGCCGGTACCGGCCTGGCCGAGCAGGGTGACGAAATCCACTTCCGGGTTCATCAGTGCATTGAGCGCGAAGTTCTGCTCGCGATTGCGCGCCGTGATTCCCCAGACGCTGTTCTTGGAATGGCTGTAGTCGATCAGCGTCTCGAGTTCGGCGCTCGTCCCGGCGAGCGAGCGGACGATCGCCTGCAGCGGACGATCGCCGTCCTGGTAGAGGAACTGGTTGACCAGGAACTGCGGGCACAGCGGACCGCTGATGCGATACCGCGCTCGCCCGTCCCGGCTGCGCGACACCATGTCCTGGCCGTGCTCGTCCCAGAAGTCGGCGGGCAGTTCGCGCATGCCGGTGTACAGCAGGTCGGTGTCTTCGAGCACCTTGTCGTTGAAGTAGTCCTGCGCCTGCAATCCCAGTGCACGCGCCTTGATGCGCATGTTGATGTCCTTGGAGACGAGGATCACCGCTCGTTCGGGATGGCGGTTCTGGAGGTGGATGACGACGCCCAGGATCTGGTTGTCGGCCTTCGCCGTCGGCAGTCCCGCCGGCAACTCGCCGGTGATCGCTTCCGTCTGCAGGAAGAGCCGGCCACTCGCCAGCTGGCGCGAAGGGCCGTCGAGAGCGATGCCCAGATCGATCGCTGCGGCCGTGCTGTTGACGACTTCGTCCAGGGTGCGCGTCACCTGGCGTGCATTGCGGGCGATTTCCGACAGGCCCTTCTTGTGGTTGTCGAGTTCCTCGAGGGTCATGATCGGTAGAAACACGTCATGCTCCTGGAAGCGGTACAGGCAGGTCGGGTCATGCATCAGCACGTTGGTGTCGAGGACGAAGAGCTTCCTCGCGGCGGCCGGCACGGCGTTGCTGTCGTCGGGGTTCCTGCGGGACATGTCGGGGACCTTCCAGAGTGATCGCAGCGGTGGCCGGGCGCTTCAGATCTGTCTGACGAAGTCGAGGACTTCCTGCGCGTGCCCGGCCACCCGGACACCGCGCCACTCACGCCGCAGGACGCCGTTGCCATCGATGACGAAGGTGCTGCGCTCGATGCCGCGCACCTGCTTGCCGTACATCGACTTCATCCGGATCACCGCGAAGCGGTTGCAGAGCATCTCGTCGCTGTCGCTGATGAGGACGAAAGGCAGTTCCTGTTTCGCCGTGAAATTGTCGTGTGATCTGAGGCTGTCGCGCGACACGCCGGCGATGATCGCGCCGGCGGCGACGAACTGCGGATGCAGGTCACGAAAGTCCTGCGCCTCGCTGGTACAGCCGGGAGTGCTGTCCTTGGGGTAGAAATAGAGGACCACGGTGCTGCCGCGGCAGGCGGAAAGGCTGAAGGTCCTGCCGCCGCTGGCGGGCAGGCTGAAGTCTTCGACGGGCTGCTCGATCATGGCTGGTCTCGGAGAACGGAAGTCAAGGAAGCGATTGTGGTGAGAAAGGGGAGGGCGGGTCAAGCACCCGCGCTCTCCTGGCTCTCCTGCCGGCACGCTTGCTTTTTTCTCCAGACTGTACAAAAATACAGTCATGCCAACAGAGGGTGCCGACCATGCTCAGGATCACGACGCGGCAACAGGAAATACTCGAATTCATTCGCAACGCGCTGGAGAACTTCGGTGCGCCGCCGACGCGGGCGGAGATTGCCACGGCCTTTGGCTTCGCCTCGCACAACGCGGCCGAAGAGCATCTGCGGGCGCTTGCCAGAAAGGGGCTGATCACCCTCGAGCCGGGCTCGGCGCGCGGCATCCGCCTGGTCGAACAACTCGGCCTGCCATTGATCGGCAGCGTCGCTGCCGGTAGCCCGATACTCGCCGTCGAGAACGTGCAGCGCCGTTACACGCTCGGTGCCGGCCTGTTCTCGCCGCGTGCCGATTTCCTCCTGCGGGTGCGCGGCCTGTCGATGATCGATGCCGGCATTCTCGATGGCGACCTGCTTGCCGTACACCGCAGCAGCGAGGCACGCAACGGCCAGATCGTCGTCGCCCGGCTCGATGAAGAGGTGACGGTCAAGCGCTTCCGGCGGCGCGACGGCATCGTCGAGCTGCTTGCCGAGAATGCCGATTTCGCGCCGATCATCGTCGATCCCGAGCGTCGGTCCCTGGTCATCGAAGGCATCGCCGTCGGGTTGATCCGCAGCGGCGAGACGATCTGATGAGCGCACCGGTTGCCGACCGGACTTGACCATGTCGTCGTCGACCACTCTGGCGCAGATCCTCGAGCGTCCCGATGTCTGGCGGGGCGATGCGCTGGCCAGGGCCGCGTTGCCCGGTGTGCCGACCGGTTTCACCGATCTCGACCGCGAACTGCCCGGTGGCGGCTGGCCGCGTGGAGGTCTGACCGAACTCCTGCCGCGGCATCGTGGCGTCGGCGAACTGAGCCTGCTGCTGCCGGCACTGGCGCGGCTCTCGCGTGACGAACTGGCCTGGCTGGTCTGCATCGCACCGCCATATCTGCTGTATGCCCCGGCATTGCAGGCCGGGGGAGTCGATCTCTCACGCCTGCTGGTTGCCAGCGCTCCCGGTCGCGATGCCGCCTGGGCCTGCGAACGCTCGCTGGCAGCCGATGGCGTCGGTGCCATCGTCGTCTGGCTGCCGGAGGTCCAGGCCGCCGCGTTGCGTCGCCTGCAACTGGCTGCCGAGGTGAGTCAGTCGCTGCTCTTCGTTTTTCGTCCGGCGACCTGCGCCAGCCAGCCTTCGCCGGCACCGCTGCGACTGGCTCTCGAAGGGGAGGGCGAGCACCTCATCGTACACCTGCTCAAGCGCCGCGGCAGCGCGCAGCCGCTGCCACTGCCGATCGCCGTGCAACGCCCGCTGCGCCTGCGCCATGCTCTGGCTCGCCCTGCATCTGCCCTGCCTGCCGCTCGAAGTCTTCCCCGAACTGCCATCGCCTAGCGCCATCGTCGATCGCGAGCGGGTCATCGTTGCTGACCGCGCGGCGGCATCGGCGGGCGTCGTGGCCGGCAGGCGACTGGCCGAGGCACGCGCATTGCTGCCTGATCTGGCGGTTCGCGAGCGCGCCATCGAGCGCGAGCAGGCCGCCCTGAGGCGGCTCGCCTGCTGGGCCGGTGGTTTCACCTCCGAAGTCTGCTGCCTGCCGCCGTCGATGCTGCTGCTCGAGGTGGCGGCCTCGCTGCGCCTGTTCGGTGGCGCCGCGAATCTGTGCGCAGGCGTCGTCGCCGGCTGCACCGCGCAGGGTCACCTGCCACGGGCAGCCCTGGCGCCGACACCATTGGCCGCACAGTGGCTGGCCATCGGCGATGGCGACCAGTGCTGTCGCACGCTCGACGAGCTGCCGCACCGCCTCGGCAGTCTGCCGCTGTCGGTACTCGCTCTGGCAGCAGCGGATGAGGCTCGCCTCGCCAGCTTCGGGGCCCGCTCGCTTGCCGACCTGTTGCGCTGGCCGCGCGCCGGCCTGGCGCGGCGGCTGGGCCCCGGGCTGGTGGCCGATCTGGCGCGTGCGCTGGGCGAACTGCCGGATCCCCGTCAACGTTTCATTTTTCCCGAGCTTTTTGCCGACCGACTGGAATTGCCGATGCGGGTCGAGCACGCGCCGGCGCTCGGCTGGGCTGCGCGTCGTCTGATCGATGCCCTGTGCGGCTGGCTGGCTGCGCGTGGTGGTGGGATCAGTGAATGCGTTTTCGAGTTCGGGCACGAAAGCGGCGCGAGGCGGCCGCCGCCGACCGTGCTTGTCCTGGGTCTTGCCGGCGCCACGCGTGACCCCGAGCGGATCAGTCGCGTCCTCGGCGAGCGGCTGCAGCGGCTGCAGTTGCCGGCCGCGGTCGAGGGTATCGGCTTGCGGGCCGAGGCGCCGACAGCACTTGTCGGTCACTCGCGCAGCCTGTTCGCCGAGCGTGGTGAGGGCGCCGGTGGCGAATCGATGGCGGGGCTGCTCGAACGGCTGCAGGCACGCCTTGGCGACGATGGCGTGCACGCGCTGTCGGCTGTGGCCGAGCACCGGCCGGAAAATGCCTGGCGGCGGGTTGCGGCGGCGTCGCTGACCGGAGGGAGATCGCCGTCCAGCCTGCTTCTTGCCGCGGCCCTGCGCCATTCGGCTGCTGGCCCGCGTCCGCTGTGCCTGCTGGCACAGCCACAGGCTTTGCGCGAGCAGGCTGGCCGGCCGCAGTGCGGTGGTCCCCTGCGCCTGCTTGCCGGTCCCGAGCGAATCGAGAGTGGCTGGTGGGATGCGGCGGAGCCGGATGCGCTCGGCGATGTCTGTCGCGACTACTTTGTCGCCATCTCCCGGTGCGACGAATGGCTGTGGATTTTCCGCTGCCGGTCGGGCTGGTTCCTGCACGGCGTCTTCGCCTGAATTCGGGATGATTTTACTGGAATTCTGCAAGCGCCCTTTTTATACTGTGTGAACTTGCGAAACAGACCGTTTTCCAGGAGAGACTCGCTGTGGATCTCAACCTTTCCGGACTGCTGCCGGAAGCATTGCTGATCGATCTGCCCGAAATTGATGCACAACACGAGGAAATCTTTCGCCGTATCGAATCGTTGAAGTTAAGCTGTTTCGGCAGCGGACCCGTTTCCTTTGCCGATTTCGCAAGCCTGATCGATTATCTCGAATACCACTTTGCCAGCGAAGAAGGTATCGCGAAGGCGGTCGGCGTTGACTTCGCCGGGCACGCAACCGTCCATCGTGACAACCTGCATGCCCTGCAGAAGGCCTTCGCCGAAGTGCGCAACGGCGCGCGCGACGTCCATTCCTTCCTGCGCTATGCCGAGTACTGGTTCGAGCGCCATATCGCCGTCGAGGACCGTCCTTTCGCAGCCAGCGTGAAGAATTTCCGGGCGCACGCCGGCGACGGTCCGCGACCGGTCGACAGCAGTTGAACCTGCCTGTCAGTCGGCTTCGACTGGGCAGGTCTTTCTGGCCATCGACGCAACGAGAGGAGTTGCCAGACATGATCGGCAGCGGGGCAAGATAACCAAGAAAAATACTCGGAAATGGTCTGCGCGCGGGCCGGTTGCCATTCTTTTTTGCGTTCTGCGACGCATTCTGGCAAGCTGACAACCGATACGGAATATCCCTTTGGATTGTATCCGGAACCTCTTTCCATGGGTCGTCTGCAGACGGCCTGATCATTCATCAATGACCTCCATCAATCATGAACATCACCAACTCAGTCGCCTGGAAGGCTATTGAAGCGCATCGGCAATCGCTTTCGCCGCTGCATCTCAGGGAACTCTTTGCGCGCGATCCGGGCCGCGTGGCATCCCTCTCGCTGAGCTTCGACGGAATCCTCTACGATTTCTCGAAGCAGCGCATCGATTCGACCAGCCTGCCGCTGCTGGCCGGGCTGGCCCGCGAGGCGCAGCTCGAGCATTGGACCGGGCGCATGTTCGGCGGCGAGCAGATCAACGCCAGCGAAGGGCGCTCGGTACTGCACGTGGCCTTGCGCCGCTCGCGGAGCCCGTTCCCGACGGCCGCTCTCGACGTGATGCCCGACGTGCTGGCGACGCGGCAGCGGATGGCTGGCTTCGCCGAAGACATCCGTTCCGGGAAGGCGCTCGGATTCACCGGCCTGCCGATCCGCAGTGTGGTCAATATCGGCATTGGCGGCTCCGACCTCGGGCCGAAGATGCTCGCCTACGCCCTGCGTTCGGTTTCACAGCCGGGCCTCGATGTGCATTACGTTTCGAACCTCGACAGCGCCCAGCTGGCGCCCCTGCTGCAGACGCTCGATCCGCGCACGACGCTGTTCCTGGTGGCGAGCAAGACCTTCACCACCCAGGAAACGATGCTCAATGCGCAGACGGCGCGTGACTGGCTGCTCGCCGGTCTCGGCGACGCCGCCGCGGTGTCCTGCCACTTTGCCGCTTTGACCGCCAAGCCGGAACGGGCGGTGCAGTTCGGGATCAGGGAGGATGCCGTGTTCCCGCTCTGGGATTGGGTCGGCGGGCGTTTTTCTCTGTGGTCGGCGGTCGGCCTGGCACTGATGATCGCCATTGGACCGCAGGCTTTTGCCGGGCTGCTGGCGGGCGCCGAACGGATGGACGAGCATTTCCGCAGCGCGCCCTACGAGCGCAATCTGCCGGTGGTGATGGCGTTGATCGGCATCTGGAACACCAACTTCCTCGGCGCGACGAGCAATGCCGTGCTGCCGTACAACGAATCGCTGAAGTATTTCCCGTCCTTCCTGCAGCAGCTCGAAATGGAGAGCAACGGCAAGGCGGTCGGCAGCGATGGGCAGCCGCTGGCCTGCGCCTCGAACCCGATCGTCTGGGGCGAGTTGGGCAACAATGGCCAGCACGCCTTCTTCCAGTTGCTGCATCAGGGCGGACGGCTCGTCCCCTGCGATTTCATCGCTGCCGTGCGCGCCGACTATCCGCTGCCCGGACATCAGGAAGCGCTGCTCGCCAACTGCTTCGCGCAGAGCGCAGCGCTCGCCTTCGGCAAGACGGCTGCCGAGGCGCGCAGCGAACTCGAGGGAACGATGTCCCCGGCAGCGCTCGAGGCGCTGCTGCCGCACAAGGTGTTTCCGGGCAACCAGCCTTCGTCGACGCTGCTGCTGACGCGGCTCGATCCGCAGACGCTCGGCGCGCTGATCGCCCTGTACGAACACAAGGTCTTTGTCCAGGGTGTCATCTGGGGGCTCAACTCATTCGATCAGTGGGGTGTCGAGCTCGGCAAGGCGGTGGCCAACAGCATCCTGCCGGCGATCGGCAATGCCGAGCTGGCGGCCCCGCTCGACGCCTCGACACAGGCATTGCTCGCGTTCACCCGGCAGCACATCGGCTGAGAGGGTGGCGCTCGCGGCATTCCCGGTGATGATTCAGACGTTCAATTTGCGACGAGGCATGAAATGACTATGCAGGTGATCAGTGTTCCGAGCACGCCGTTTGCCGGCCAGAAGCCGGGCACGTCGGGGCTGCGGAAGAAGGTGAAGGTCTTCAGTCAGGCGCGTTATCTGGAGAACTTCGTCCAGGCCATCTTCGACACGCTGTCGGGACAGCAGGGACAGACCCTGGTGCTCGGTGGCGACGGCCGCTACTACAATGACGTGGCGATCCAGACGATCCTGCGCATGGCTGCGGCGGCGGGCTTCGGCCGCGTGCTGGTGGGTCGTGACGGAATCCTGTCCACGCCGGCGGCCAGCGCCGTAATCCGCAAGTGGCAGGCCTTCGGCGGCATCATCCTCTCGGCCAGCCACAACGAGGGCGGCCCCGAAGGCGATTTCGGCATCAAGTACAACCTCGGCAATGGCGGACCGGCGAACGAAGCATTCACCGATGCCGTCCATCGGCGGACGCAGGAGATCAGTGCCTATCGCACGCTCGAGTCGCCGGCCGTCGATCTGAGCCGGATCGGCGAGTCGTTCATTGGTGAGATGCGGGTCAGCGTCATCGATCCGGTGGCCGATTATGCCGAACTCCTCGAGTCACTGTTCGATTTCGATCGCATTGCGGCGCTGCTCGCGCGTCCCGATTTCCGCATGCGTTTCGACGCCATGCACGCGGTGACCGGTCCATACGCGCGGGCGATTCTGGAGGACCGGCTCGGCGCTCCGCCGGGCACCGTCGTCAACGGCATCCCATTGCCGGACTTCGCAGGCGGCCACCCCGATCCGAACCCGGTGTGGGCTGCAGACCTCGTTGCGGCACTCGCGGACCCGGCTTCCGGCCTATCTTTCGGTGCCGCATCGGATGGCGATGGCGACCGCAACATGATCGTCGGACCGAACTTCGTCGTCAGTCCGAGCGACAGCCTCGCCGTACTCGCCGCCAACCACGCGCTGGTGCCCGCCTACGCCGGTGGCCTCTCTGGCGTCGCCCGTTCGATGCCGACCAGCTGCGCGGTCGACCGCGTCGCCCAGGCGCTCGGCATCCCATGCTACGAGACGCCAACCGGCTGGAAGTATTTCGGATCGCTGCTCGATGCCGGCAAGGCGACGCTCTGTGGCGAGGAGAGCGCCGGTACCGGCTCCAACCACGTGCGCGAGAAGGACGGCCTGTGGGCGGTTCTCTACTGGCTCAACATTCTTGCGGTGCGCGCGACGTCGGCCGACGTGATCGTGCGCGAACACTGGCGGCGTTTCGGGCGCAACGTCTATTCGCGCCATGACTACGAGGCGATCGAGACCGATCGTGCCGATCGTCTGATGGATGAGCTGCGCGCGCGCCTGCCGCAACTGGCGGGGTCGGAGTCCTGCGGCCTGCGCATCGCTGCCGCCGACGATTTTTCCTATACCGATCCGGTCGATGGTTCGCGTTCCGAGCGTCAGGGTGTGCGGGTCATGCTCGACGACGGTTCGCGGGTCGTCTTCCGCCTGTCGGGAACCGGTACCGAGGGTGCGACGCTGCGCGTCTATCTCGAGCGTTTCGTCGCCGACCCCGGCCAGCACGAGGTGCCGACGCAGGAAGCGCTGGCGCCGCTGATCCGGCTGGCCGATGCGGTGGCACGGATCCAGGCGATTACCGGGCGCGAGATGGCGGACGTGATCAGTTAGGGCAGGGTGGCATCCGGCGCTCAGGCCGGATGCGATGAAGCGAGTCAAACTGGGGATACGACGATGGTTGACAAGAAGACATTCCAATTGCCGCGCAGGGCGATCGCCCTGGTACTGGCCGGTGGACGCGGCAGCCGGCTGCATGAACTGACGGATCGTCGGGCAAAGCCGGCAGTCCATTTCGGAGGCAAGTTCCGGATCATCGATTTCGCGTTGTCGAACTGCGTCAACTCGCAGTTCCGGCGCATCGGCGTGGTGACCCAGTACAAGTCGCACAGCCTGCTGCGCCACCTGCAGCGGGGCTGGAACTTCCTGCATGGCGAAGTCAACGAGTTCGTCGACCTGCTGCCGGCGCAACAGCGTGTGGACGAGGAGTCGTGGTACCGGGGAACGGCCGATGCCGTTTACCAGAACATCGACATCCTCGAAACCTACCGGCCGGCGCCGGAGTACGTGATCGTTCTGGCCGGTGACCACGTGTACAAGATGAACTACGCGCTGATGCTCGTCGACCATGTCGAGAGCGGTGCCGAGTGCACGATCGCCTGCATCGAGGTGCCGCGCCGCGACGCCAAAGAATTCGGCGTCATGGCCGTCGACGACCGCGGGATGATCACCGAGTTCGTCGAGAAGCCGGCCGATCCACCGGCGATGCCGGGCAATCCCGACCTGTCCCTGTGTAGCATGGGCGTCTATGTCTTCAACGCCAAGTACCTCTATGATGAACTCGAGCGTGACATCGCCGATCCCGGCTCCAACCACGACTTCGGCAAGGACATCATTCCGCGTGCCGTTGCCAACCGCGTTGCCGCCGCGCACCCGTTCTCTCGCAGTTGCGTCATTGCGCCGGACGACGTGCGACGCGAGAACTACTGGCGCGACGTCGGTACCATCGACGCCTACTGGGACGCCAACGTCGATCTGACCGCCACCGTGCCGTCGCTCAACCTTTACGACCGCAACTGGCCGGTGTGGACCTACCAGCAGCAGTTGCCACCGGCGAAGTTCGTCCATAACCATATGGACCGTCGCGGTTCCGCAGTCGAGTCCACCGTTTCCAGCGGCTCGATCGTCTCCGGCGAGGTCAATCGTTCGCTGCTCTTTTCGAGCTGTCGCGTCCATTCCTACGCTCGCGTCAATCTGTCGGTGCTGCTGCCGGACACGACGGTTGGCACCCGGGCGCGTCTCAGCCACTGCGTCGTAGACGCTGGTTGCAACATCCCGGGGGGGATGGTGATCGGCGAGGACCCGGAGGACGATGCCCGCCGCTTCCGGCGCACCCCCGGCGGTGTCACCCTGGTGACGCGCAAGATGCTCGAGCGACTGGCCTGACGCGGCTGGAGGAGGGGGCTTGCGCGTCCTGCACCTGGCGGCGGAGATCTACCCGCTGGTCAAGACCGGCGGTCTGGCGGACGTCGTCGCGGCACTGCCGGCGGCGCTCGCCGCCCGCGGGCTCGACGTTCGCATCCTGCTGCCGGGAATGCCGGCGATCCTCGGCGGGGTCGTCGAAGCGAAGCGGATCATTCGCCTCGGTCCGGTCTTCGGCGCCGCGGTCGTGACGCTGCGCCTCGGCCGGCTGCCGGACAGCGGGCTACTGGCGTATGTCATCGATGCACCCTTCCTGTATCGGCGCGACGGCAGCCCGTATCTCGGTCCGGACGGTCGGGACTGGCGTGACAACCACCGCCGCTTCGCATTGCTCGGCTGGATCGCGGCCCACCTCGCCACGGGCGAGCTCGACCCTTCGTGGCGACCGGAGGTGGTGCATGCGCATGACTGGCACGCCGGGCTGGCGCCGGCGTACATCGCGCAGTGCCCGGCTCTGAACACGGCGACCGTGTTCACGATCCACAATCTGGCCTTCCGTGGCCTGTTTCCGCTCGATCATCACAACGACCTGGGGTTGATGATCTCCGGTGCGGATCAGAGCGCGCTCGAGTTTCACGGCCACCTGTCGTTCATGAAGGCCGCGCTGTTTCATTCCGCGCGCGTCAATGCGGTCAGCCCGACCTATGCGCGCGAGATCTGTACGCCGGAGTTCGGCTGGGGCCTCGACGGGCTGCTGCGCGCCCGTGGCGCCAATCTGTCGGGAATCCTCAATGGTGTGGACTATGCGGTATGGGATCCGGGCAGTGACCGCGCGTTGGCACACAACTACACGGCCGACAGGCTGCGCGGAAAGAGAATCTGCAAGCTCAGGCTGCAGGCGGAGCTCGGCTTCACACCCAGGAGCAAGGCACCTCTGCTCGCCGTGGTCAGTCGCCTGACCTCGCAGAAGGGGATGGATCTGGTTCTCGGTGCGCTGCCGGATCTCCTCGCAGCGGGCGGCCAGCTGGTGGTCATCGGTAGCGGAGAAGCCGAGATCGAGAGTGCCTTCCGGGCGGCGGCGAGGGCGCACCCGGCCTCGGTTTCGGTTTATCTCGGTTTCGACGACGCCCTGTCGCACCGCATCATGGCCGGAGCAGACATCCTGCTCGTTCCCTCACGCTTTGAACCTTGTGGTCTGACGCAGCTCTATGCCCTGCGTTACGGTACCATTCCGCTGGTGCGGCGGGTTGGCGGTCTGGCGGACACGGTGATCGACGCAACACCCGAGCATCTCCGGGCCGGGACAGCGAACGGCTTCGTCTTCGACGACGCCAGCAGCCGTGTCCTTGCCGGGCGGATCGGCGACGCGCTGACGCTGATGCGAAATGCCGCGGCGTGGCAGCAGCTGCAGAGGCGCGGGATGGCGCAGGACTTCTCGTGGGCCGACTCCGCGTTGCGTTATGAGGCACTGTACCGAAGCATCTGAGGTGACCCGGCGGGCCGCTCGGCTGGGCTCCGTCCGCAGGACTGGCTGCCGCAGGCGAGCGCCTGCGACGTCAGAGGCCTGCCGCGCAGCGCCGGCAGGTGCCACGCGCCGCCGCTGCGCCGGCGCACACTTTCCAGAAACTCGCTCGAGCGGGAGACGCACTTGACATCCGATTCATCCCTGATCCGGCCGTTTGCCGGTTTGCGGCCGCGCAGCGCCGATGCCGCGGCGGTCGCCGCACCACCCTACGACGTCCTGTCGAGCGACGAGGCACGGCTGGCCGCGGCTGGCAAGCCGCTGTCCTTCCTGCATGTGTCGAAGGCCGAGATCGACCTGCCACCGGATGTCGATCACTACGCCCCAGAGGTGTACATCCGGTCGGCACTGAACTTCCGCCGACTCATCGACGCCGGTGTTCTGTGCCGCGACCCGCGACCCTGCTATTACGCTTACCGCCTGGTGATGGGTGAGCACGTGCAGACGGGCCTGGTGGCCGCCGCTTCGATCGCTGCCTACGACGGCAACCGCATCCGCAGACACGAGTTCACCCGGCCCGACAAGGAGGATGACCGGGTACGTCAGATCGAGGCGCTGAATGCGCAGACCGGGCCGGTCCTGCTGGCCCATGCCGACGACGCGCAGGCCGAAGAGCTGCTCGCGGGGGCGACCGGGCAGACGCCGCTCGCCGACCTGACGGCGGCGGACGGCATCCGGCACACGCTGTGGCTGATCGATGACGCTGCCGCCATGGCACGCATCAGCGCGGTCTTTGACGCCATGCCGGCGCTCTACATCGCTGATGGTCATCATCGTTCGGCGGCGGCATCGCGCGTGGCGGCCAGCCGGCGTCAGGCTGGCCAGGGTGGTGCCGACTCGTTCCTGGCGGTGATCTTCCCGGCCAGGCAGATGCAGATCCTCGACTACAACCGGGTCGTCCGGGATCTGAACGGCCTCGGCGTGGACGCTTTCCTGCTGGCGGTCGGCGAGCGCTACCGCGTCAGTCCGGCCGCAGCCCCGCTGCGACCTGAGTGCGGCGGGGTCTGCGGCATGTATCTCGCTGGCCGCTGGTATCGGCTGCAGGTACGAGCGGAACTGGTACCGCTGGCCGACCCGGTGCGCCGGCTGGACGTATCGGTTCTCGCCGAGCAGCTTCTCGCGCCGGTTCTCGGCATCAGCGACCTGCGTCGCGATACGCGCATCGACTTCGTCGGCGGCATGCGCGGCCTGGGCGAGCTCGAGCGGCGGGTCGACAGCGGCGAGATGGCCGTCGCCTTCGCCATGTATCCAACGCAGATGGCGGACCTGATGGCGGTCGCCGACATCGGGCAGGTCATGCCGCCGAAGTCGACCTGGTTCGAGCCGAAGCTGGCCGACGGGCTGGTCTCACTGATGCTCGACGGTGAGCCAGGGTAGGTGGGCAGGAGGGCGGCGTGCGGCCTGCTGCGCGCTGGCGTCAGTGACTCCTGATGACCGAGACCTGCGGCTTGCCTTCGCCGAGCTCACCAATCACCGTCGCCTGGTCGAAGCCCTCCTGCAGGAAGACCGACAGGACCTCGGTGACGACCTCGGGTGCGCAGGCAACGAGCAACCCGCCGCTGGTCTGCGGGTCGGTCAGCAGGGCACGTTCGAGTTCGCCGAGCTTCCTGTCGAGCTCGACATGCTCGCCATAGCTCGACCAGTTGCGGCCGGAGGCGCCGGTGATGCAGCCCTTGGCAGCGTAATCGACCGCGTCCGGCAGGATCGGGATCGCCGCGTAGTCGATGACGGCAGAAAGCCTGGATGCCTTGCACACCTCGACCAGGTGTCCGAGCAGACCGAAGCCCGTGACATCGGTCATCGCATGCACGCCAGCGAGGCAGGCGAGGGTGCGGCCGGGCGTGTTGAGCTGCGTCGTCGACGCGATCATCGCCGCATGGCAGGCCGGTGACAGGAGGCCCTTCTTCAGCGCAGCGCTGAAGAATCCGACGCCCAGACCCTTGCCGAGAATCAGCTTGTCACCGGGGCGCGCGCCGGAGTTGCGCTGCACGTGTTGCGGGTGGATGAGCCCGATGGCGACGAGGCCATAGATCGGTTCCACCGAGTCGATCGTGTGTCCACCGGCGATCGGGATGCCGGCTTTCGCGCAGATCGCCTCACCGCCTTCGAGGATGCGCTGGATGGTTTCCAGCGGCAGGCGGTTCACCGGCATGCCGACCACTGCCAGCGCCAGGAGCGGGGTTCCACCCATGGCGTAGACGTCGGACAGCGCATTCGTCGCCGCGATGCGGCCGAAGTCGAACGGGTCGTCGACGATCGGCATGAAGAAATCGGTCGTGGCGATCACCGCCTGCTCGTCGTTGAGCTGGTACACGGCAGCGTCGTCGCTGGTCTCGATGCCGACGAGGAGCTGCCGCGGCACCACCGCCGGGACGCCCCGGGAGAGGATCCGTTCGAGTACTCCGGGGGCGATCTTGCAGCCACAGCCACCGCCATGCGACAACTGCGTCAGTCGCAGTGGCTCGGCCGCAGCCGCTGTGGGAACAACCTGGGGTTCGACGGTTCTTTCCTTCTTTCTCGACATCTTCTTCCTCGGGCGAAGTGTGGATCTGCCCAAATCACGGAGAACCTGGGCAAACGGGGGCGTTCAGCGAGCGGACTGTCGCTTTGCCAGTCTGCGGCGGGGCGCCGCTGGCGGCGCGCCGCCGTGCACGCGCGCACCTCGATTCACCGGGCCGGCCCGGTCCTGCAGGAACGCGGACCCCGTCTTCGCGTCCCGGCATGCCGGCGACGATCGCTTCACCGCCACTCAGGGCGCCGGCCGGGCCTCGAAACCTGCTGCCTCGATTGCCTCAGTCAGCCGGCCAAGGCTGACGAGCGACGGGTCGCAACTGACCGCAGCCTGTCCTGACTGCAGCGAAACCTCGACCTTGTCGACGCCGGCCACTGCTGTCAGGGCAGCGGTGACGCTCTTCACGCACCCCTGGCAACTCATCCCGGAGACATCAATCAGCATTCTTTCCATCCGTCTTTCCAGTCGTCAGCTCAAGCGCTCCACGGACCGTCCGCCGGGCGTGTGGCAGCGCGGGTGCCAGCGCCGCAGGAGGAGCGAGTTGGAGACCACCGACACCGAACTCAGGGCCATCGCCGCGCCCGCCATCACCGGGTTGAGCATGCCCAGAGCCGCCAAGGGAATCCCGAGCACATTGTAAACGAAGGCGCAGAAGAGATTCTGCCTGATTTTGCGCAGCGTCGCCCGCGACAGCAGGATGGCGTCGGCAATGCCATTCAGATCGGAGTGCACCAGCGTCACATCCGCCGCCGCAATGGCCGCATCCGAACCGGCGCCGATGGCGAAGCTGACGTCGGCCGCCGCCAGTGCCGGCGCGTCGTTGATGCCATCGCCGGCCATCGCCACGACGCTGCCATTCTCCTTCAGCGACCGGATCACAGCCGCCTTGTCGCCGGGCAGGATGCCGGCGCGGAAATCGTCGATGCCACTCTCCCGGGCGATCGCCGCCGCGGTCACGGCGTGGTCGCCGGTCAGCATCACCAGCCGCATGCCCAGGGCGGCAAGGCGCCCGACGGCTTGTGGCGAGCTCGCGCGCAACGGGTCGGCAATCGCCAGCACGGCCAGAGCCACGGCTGCCGGCGCCGGCTGTCCGCCGGCAGCGGCGCGACTGTCTGCCGGCCGTTCGCCGAGGACGACGACGGTCTTGCCGGCACTCTGCAGCCGCTCGATCACCGCTCGCGGAGAGGCCGCGTCGACGAAGGCGTCGGGCGCCCCGAGCTGCAGCCAGCGGCCGGCAACGCGGCCCTCGACGCCGCGCCCGGGAATGGCGCGGAAGTCCTCGACAGCCGGCAGGTTCAGGCCGGCGCTCTGGGCGCGCCGCAGGATCGCGCGCGCCAGTGGGTGTTCGGAGGCCTGCTCGAGGCCGGCAGCGAGTTGTAGCGCCTCGTCCGCAGCAGCGGCCAGGGGAACGACCTCGGTCACCTCGGGTTCGCCGCGGGTCAGCGTGCCGGTCTTGTCCAGAGCGAGGACATCGACCTCACCGGCCCGCTCGAGCGCCTCGGCGTTCCTGATCAGGATGCCGGCCGCGGCGCCGCGTCCGCTGCCGACCATGATGGCGGTCGGCGTGGCCAGTCCGAGGGCGCAGGGGCAGGCGATGACGAGCACGGCGACGGCATTGATCAGCGCCGTGCTGAAGATGCCGTCGTAGAGCCACCAGCCGAGCAGGGTGCCCAGCGCGACCAGGCAGACGACGGGCACGAAGACCGCCGATATGCGATCGGCCAGTCGCTGCACGGGGGCCTTCGAGCCCTGCGCCGCGGCAACCAGGCGGATGATTCCGGCCAGCAGCGTGTGTTCGCCAACGCCGCTGGCACGGCAGCGCAGCATGCCTTCAGCGTTGGCTGTGGCGGCGTAGACCCGTTCGCCGCGATGCTTGGCTACCGGCATGCTCTCGCCCGTGAGCATCGCCTCGTTCACGTTCGACGATCCGTCGATCACCTCGCCATCGACCGGGATGCTCTCGCCGGGGCGGACGATGAACACATCGCCCGGTATCAGCAGGGAGGCATCGAGCTCGATCAGCCGGCCGTCGCGTTCGACGCGCGCCGTTCGCGGTTGCAGGCGGACGAGCGCCTCGATCGCTTCGCCGGTCTTTGCCTTGGCGCGTGCCTCGAGCAGCTTGCCCAGCAGGACGAGGGTGATGACCGCGGCCGACGCCTCGAAATAGACGTGCAGGTCCGGCGCACCCGACAGCGTGACGAAGAGGCTGAAGAAGTAGGCCATCGAGGTACCGAGCGCGACCAGCACGTCCATGTTGCCGCCACCGCCGCGGAGGGACTTCCAGGCACCTTCGTAGAAGCGCCAGCCGATCCAGAACTGAACCGGTGTCGCGAGAACCAGCTGCAGCCAGCGCGGCAGCAGATCAGCGTGCGCGTGCTGGCCGCCGGCGAACATGGTCAGCATCTGCGCTGCCAGCGGCAGCGTGAGGGCAGCGGCGATGACGAAACGAAGCAGCTCGCTGCGCTGCCCGGCGATCCTTCGCGCGCGCTCGTCGGCGCGTGACTGCGCATCGGCCAGGCGCCCGACGAAGCCCGCGGCCTCGATCGTCGCGATCAGCCCGACGGCGGAGGCGAGGCCCGGACGGTAGCGGATCGTCGCCCTCTCTGTCGCCAGATTGACTGCCGCCTCGACACCCGGCAGGCGGTTGAGCACCTTCTCCAGCCGCGTCGAGCAGGCGGCGCAGCTCATGCCGCCGATCGCCAGCTCGAGCGTCTGCAACGGCACCGCGAAGCCGGCCCTGTCGATGGCGGCAACGACCTGCGCGGCCGTCGCTTCGTCGCCGGCGATCTCCACCTGGGCGCGCTCGGTCGCCAGGTTGACGCTGGCCCGGACGCCGGGGATCCGGTTCAGCACGCGCTCGATGCGGCTGGAGCAGGCGGCGCAGCTCATGCCGCTGATCGGCAGGTCGAGATGCAGCCGCCTGTCGCTCGGGGTGCTCATCGCGCCGCCGACGTGCCCGGATGTCGTCGCCGTGCCGGCATGGCTAGGCGGCAGCGAGCTGGTGCCACAGATGCTGCAGGCCATGCAGTCCCCAGACACCGAAGCCGAGGACGACGAGTCCGGCGACCGTGCGCACGGCCGGCCGGCTGGTGTAGGCACGCAGGCGTGCGGCGAGCAGGCCGGCGAGGAGCAGGTTGGGCAGCGTGCCCGCACCAAAGGCGAGCATCAGTCCGGCTCCCTGCGCGGCCGAGCCGCTGCTGAGGGCGGTTGCCAGAGCACTGTAGACCAGACCGCAGGGCAGCCAGCCCCACAGCAGCCCGAGCGGAAAGGCCTGCAGCGGGCTGCGCGCGGGCAGGTAGCGCCGCGTCAGCGGCTGCAGATGTCGCCAGAGTCTGTCGCCGATGCGCTCGGTGAACGCGAGGGCGCTGCTGACGCCGAGCAGGTAGAGACCGAGGGCAATCAGCATCAGGTTGGCGAGCAGATAGAGGATACTGCGCAGCGGCAGCTGTCCGGCCAGCGCGATGCTTGCCTCGCCGAGTGCACCGGCGATCGCACCGGCTGCCGCGTAGCTGAGGATGCGCCCCGCGTTGTAGGCGAGCAGCAGGCTGCAGCGGGCTGGCGCGCCCATTGCCAGGGCGCCGACGATGCCGCCGCACATGCCGATGCAGTGTGTTCCGCCAAGCAGTCCGACGAGCAGCAGGGCGAGGAAACTCGATTCGGGCATGGTGGGCGGACGGCAGTCTGGGGGAGTGGAGCAGCGATTCTACTCCTTCACTCCCGAGCGGTCGTCGCCGTCCGGCTCAGATGACCTTCGAGTAGCGCGTCCGTTGCCGGTCCGCGCGCAGGTAGCGGTCGAAGACCATGGAGATGGCACGCACCAGCATGCGACCGCGTGGCAGGACCGTGATCCAGCGGTCATCGACGCGCAGGAGGCCGGCATCGACCATCTCGCGCAGTTCATCGAGTTCGGTGGCGAAGTACTTGCGGAAGTCGATCAGGTGCGCGATCTCGATCGATTCGATCGACAGCTCGAAGTGGCACATCAGCGACTGGATGATCGAACGGCGCAGAAGATCGTCGGCATTCAGTTCGATGCCGCGGTACACCGGCAGGGTGCCGCTGTCGAGCAGGTCATAGTACTCGTCGAGCGTCTTGACGTTCTGGCAGTAGGTCGGGCCCACCTTGCTGATCGAGGAGATGCCGAAGGCCAGCAGGTCGCAGTCGGAGTGCGTCGAATAGCCCTGGAAGTTGCGGTGCAGCCGCCCCTGGCGCTGGGCGATCGCGAGTTCGTCGTCCGGTTTGGCGAAGTGGTCCATGCCGATGAAGACGTAACCCGCCCCGGTCATCTGCTGGATGGCGAGAGCGAGAATCTGCAGACGGGCGTCGGCGGACGGCATGTCGGCCTCGACGATGCGCCGCTGCGGCTTGAACAGGCTCGGCAGATGGGCATAGTTGTAGATCGAGACGCGGTCCGGGCTGGCATCGATGACACGCTCGAGCGTGCGGCCAAAGCCGGCGACGGTCTGCCGGGGCAGGCCGTAGATCAGATCGACGCTGACCGACTTGAAGCCGCTGGCGCGCGCCGCGTCGATCACCGCACGGGTTTCCGCCTCGCTCTGCAGCCGATTCACCGCCTGCTGCACGCCGGCATCGAAGTCCTGCACGCCGACGCTCATGCGATTGAAGCCGAGTTCGCCGAGGAGCGCGACGGTCGCCTGGTCCACCTTGCGCGGATCGACCTCGATCGAGTACTCGCCACCCTCGACCAGTCTGAAGTGCCTGCGGGTCGCGGCCATCAACTGGCGCATCTCGTCGTGCGACAGGAAGGTCGGCGTGCCACCGCCCCAGTGCAGCTGCGCCACCTCCTGGTCGCCGCCCTCGAGGCAGCTGCTCTGCAGTGCCAGTTCGCGGGCGAGGTACTTCAGGTATTTGGCTGAGCGGCCATGGTCCTTGGTGATGATCTTGTTGCAGGCGCAGTAGTAGCAGATGGTGTTGCAGAACGGGATGTGGAAGTACAATGACAACTGCCGGCTGATGGCGCCGATGTTGCGCTTGCCGAGCCAGAGTCTGGACGCGTCCGCGCCGAAGGCCTCGACGAAGCGATCCGCGGTCGGGTACGACGTGTAGCGCGGCCCGTTGACGTCGAAGCGGCGGATGATCTGTGGATCGAAAACGAGGTTGCCAGTGACGGATCTCATCGTCCCGGTGCAAGGTTGGTTGGCGGGATTATCGGCCGGCACGCCGGACCCGGGGTTGACGTGGATCAAACACGGCAATCAGTGAAGCGAAGGGCTGACATGTCCACCGATGCTGCAACGGCGAGACTGACGTTCGAGGTCGTGAAGACTGCCTGCTCCAACTGCAACCTGCGCGAGTTGTGCCTGCCGATCGGCCTGCCGGCGGAAGACCTGCGTCGCCTCGACGAACTCGTCTCGACACGCCGGCGCCTGAAACGGGGTGATCATCTCTATCGTGCCGGGCAGGCTTTCGAGTCGATCTACGCCGTGCGCAGCGGTTTCTTCAAGACCGACGTGTTGATCGAGGATGGGCGTGACCAGGTCACCGGCTTCCAGATGACCGGCGAACTACTCGGCCTCGACGGCATCAGCAGCGAGATCCACACCTGCAATGCGATTGCCCTCGAGGACAGCGAGGTCTGCGCGATCCCGTTCTCGCATCTGGAGGCGCTTTCGCGACAGATCCACACCTTGCAGCACCATTTCCACAAGGTGATGAGCCGCGAGATCGTGCGTGACCATGGGGTCATGATGCTGCTCGGGACGATGCGCGCCGAGGAACGTCTGGCTGCCTTTCTCCTCAACCTCTCGCAACGCTTCAAGGCACGCGGCTATTCGCCGGCCGAGTTCAACCTGCGCATGTCGCGCGACGAGATCGGCAGCTACCTCGGCCTCAAGCTGGAAACCGTCAGCCGCGCCTTTTCGCGCTTCCAGGAAGATGGACTGCTCGCCGTGCACCAACGCAAGGTGCGCATCCTCAATACCACGGGCCTGCGCAAGCTGATGACCCACCAGCGCGGCTGAGCGACAGCACTGGCCAGCACGCGCGGCGTTCAGCCGAGGGCGGCGAAGAAGCCCAGCGGGTTGCGCGTCAGCGCCACCGAGACGATCCAGGCGAAGCTGAGCACTGCGGCGAGCAGGAACGTCGCGCGTTGCGGCTTGCTGCGCGCCCGTTTCAGCGCCATCGTGCCGCAGCCGATGTAGAGCAGCAAGCCGACCAGCTTGGCGGTCAGCCAGCCGCTGACGAAGGGATACTGCTGGCTGATCACCGTCATCGCGATCGCGCTGCCGAGCAGGACGGTATCGACGACGTGCGGCAGGATGCGCACGCTGCGCCGCCGCAGCCACGCCGAGTCGGCCAGCATCCACAGGCCGCGCAGCAGGAAACCGGCGCCGCTGAGGACGACGCAACCGACATGCAGGTGCTTGAGGATCAGGTAGTCCATCACCCGGGGCGCTGCACAGGCGTCGCGCGAGCCAGGCTGGCGATGCGCTGCCGATGCTGGCGGTAGAAGGCCGTCGCCGCCAGCAGGTTGCGCAGCAGCCAGCCGCTGGTGAGGAGCACCCCGGTTGCCGCCGGATAGGTGAACCATTCGGGCTGCACCGCTGCTGCCAACAGCAGCGCGAAGGCAGCGAGGTGGGCATGGAACTGGCGATCGATCTGCCGCCTGTCGATCACCTGCTGCATGTTCGGCGCCAGGATGCGACCGCCGCCGGCGTTCTGCAGATGCAGCCAGACGAGAAAGGGAACGATCTTGTAGAGCATGCCGCTGATGACCGAAATCAGGCTGCCATGGAGCACGAGAACACCCCAGAGCAGCGGCAACGATCGACCGGCGGCAGTTTCCGGCAGGAGGACGGAAACGAGCGAGAGCGCGCAGGCGGTCAGCGCCGAAACCATCGCCAGGCGCCAGTAGTGCTGCGTGGCGTCGAAACGGGCACGTTTGCTTTGTCGCTGCAGGTGCAGGGTCAGGGCGGCGAATGCGGCCAGCAGCGCCAGCATGCCGTTCGCCAGAAGCGTTGCCGGCCAATGCCAGCCGCCGAGGCTGGCGATGCTCCAGCCGGCGAGAACGACGAGCAACGACCAGAAGAAGCGGCGCGCAAACCACTGCGGGTAGGCCGGCGTCAGCTGGAACATCGGCACCACGACCAGGGCGACGGCTGCCAGCAGAATGGTGCTCCAGCCGACCAGGCCCCAGGCGAGGTGGACGCCCGTCAGTTGCAGGACCGGCAGTTCGGATGATCCGTCGAGCGCCAGCGCCAGGATGACGCCGAGCCCGCTGCTGACGCCGAGGCCGAGCAACGCCAGCTTGAGGCCCAGGATCGTCGGGTTGCCGGATGGCACGCCGCAAAGCGCGTGGCCGGCCGCGACGAGGAAGAGCGTGACGCCGAGGGCGAGCACCATTGCCGCCAGGCGCAGAGTCAGCGGATCGGAGGCCAGCAGGCCGGCCGCCAGCAACAGCGTCCCGGGAACCAGCAGGGCGTGTACCCAGGTCGCGACGCGCAGCGGGTGGGCGATGTTAGCGCCGGCGACCACCGGCAGAATCTGTAGCAGCGCACCGAGCATCACCTGCAACATGAAACCGACGGTGATCAGGTGCGTCAGCGCCAGCGCTGCCGGCGTCCAGCGCGAGGCGAAGAGTTGCGGACCGCTGGCCAGCATGAGCAGGCCGGCGAGCAGGGCGAAGACCGGTGCCGTCAGGAAGAAGCGGAAAGGCGCCGCGATCGGTGGTGCCTGGTCGAAGCTGAGAAGCGCCTGCATTACTGCCGGCGGTGCTCGATCAGGACCGTCACCGTGCCGTCGGCCTGGTGCTCGGTCTGCCAGGAGAAACCGTTGATCTCGAGCGCCCGGTAGAGCGGGAAGGGCTCACGCGGCAACACCACCAGCAGCTTGCGATTCGGCTCGAGATGATCGAGCGCCTCCATCGTGCGCAGCATCGGCTCCGGAGGCTCGAGGCCGCGGGCGTCGATGACGATGTCGGCGCGACGACGGGTCATGGCGCAAGCTCGCGGTCGGCGGTGATTTCCTGCTGCAGCGCTGCCAGCAGCGGCGGCAACTGCGCTGCCAGATGCTGGTCGCACATCGGATAGAGGACGTTCTCTTCCTTGACGTTGTGCTGCTGCATCATGATCAGCAGGGTCTCGGCGTTGCCGGAGTAGTCATCCGCATCCCGAGCCGCCAGCGCCGCTGCCGCCGCGGCCAGCAGTTGCCGCATCTGCAGGTGCTCGGCGCGCATCACCTGCGTCGGCCCGCGGTGGATGCCGGTGCTCTGTTCGAAGAGCGGGAAGAGCACCGACTCCTCGGCACTGAAGTGGTGCAGCATGCCATCGCGGAAGCGCTCGAAGGCGGCTTGCGCGGGCTCCCATCGGCCGTCGGCCAGTGCGTGCTCGACGACGGCGAGCAGTTCGTCGCAGGCTCGATGATCGGCGGACAGGTAAGCGGTGATCGTCTGCATGGGTAACCTCGGTGGAAGCGCTGGCCGGATTGTCCTGCCAGCGGACGGCGGCGCTGTTGATCAGGGTCAAGGAAATCGCAGGAGCGTATCGGCGGCGGCGAAGGGCCAACTGCCGTCGGCAACCTGCGAACGATGATGCCGGCGCCCGCAGCCGCCGTCGAGAGGACAAAATGTCGCAGCCATTCCTGTCGCGCTGGAGCCGGTGCGGGACGCCGCGGCTTGCCCTGCAGCTTGATCTCGATCAAGATCGGTGCTGCTGTTCCCCCCTATATTCTGATCACTCAACAGTGGAGGTGGCGCCATGTTCAAACACATCCTCGTTCCGACGGACGGCTCCGAACTCTCCAGGGAGACTGCCCGACGCGCGGTCTCCTTCGCCAGGGAAGCCGGTGCTCGCATCACCGCCTTCTACGCCAAGCCGGAGTATCCGGTCAGCTACTACGGCGAAGGCGCCCTGATCGATCCGACGACGCCCGAGAAGTTTGCCGAGCTCGCCGAGCGGCAGGCAACCGAGACGCTGGATTTCGTTGCCGGACTCTGCGAGAGCGCCGGCGTTCCGGTCGACAGGTTGTCGATGACCAGTGACATTCCCTATCAGGCGATCATCGACGCGGCAACCGGGTCCGGCTGCGACCTGATCTTCATGGCATCGCATGGACGCCGTGGCTTCACTGCGCTGCTCCTCGGCAGCGAGACAAACAAGGTTCTGACGCATTCGAAGATCCCGGTTCTCGTCTATCGCTGATCGCCGCACGCTGGCGCGACGACGAGGTCGGGCCGACCGGCGGCGGTTGCCGAATGTGGCAAAATGCCTTGGCGCGGCCGCCTGGCGATGGCCAAATGCAGGGGCCAGGCGGACGAAGGAGGATGCGTGCACGACGTTCAGGGATTTTTCGCGAGGATCGCTCGGGGTATCGGGCGGCGTGTGCTGCTGTCGGCTTTCTGCCTGTTCGCCGCCGCGGCGCAGGCCGCCGATGTCGGTCTGGCAGGCGTCTTCCCCGGCAAGGCGCTGCTGACGATCAACGGCGGCGCGCCAAGGATCGTTGCTGTCGGCAGCACGACGGCCGAGGGTGTGGCGGTACTGGCGGTCGATGGCGAGACGGCGACGATCGAGTCCGATGGCCGCAGGCGCAGGCTGCGCGTCGGCGAGAACGTAGCCGCGCCGGCAGCACCCGCGGCTGGCGCCCGGGCGACGCTGACGGCCGATGCGCAGGGCCACTTCCTCAGCACCGGCAGCATCAACGGGACGACCGTCCGCTTCATGGTCGACACCGGCGCGACGATGGTCGGGCTGGGGGCCGGGGACGCGCGGCGGATCGGCATCGATACCAGCAAGGGCGTGCCGGAGTTTGTCATGACGGCGAACGGCGTCGCGCGGGTCGTGCGCGTCAAGCTCGACAGCGTGCGGGTCGGCGACATCACCGTCAACAATGTCGACGCACTGGTTCACCAACACGACATGCCGCTGGCTCTGCTCGGCATGAGTTTCCTCAACCGTATGGAGATGCAGCGCGACGGTCAGTCGATGACCCTCAGGAAGCGCTTCTAGGAAAGGCTTGACATGCGTCGTCGCGATGGTACGGCCAGCCTGCTTGGGCAGGAGATCGAGATCCTGATGCGCGAGCGCCAGGCACTGCTGCAGGTCGTCGGTGCGACGGCGGCGCTGATCGCCTCTCTCGACAGCCGGGATCTGCCGTCGGCTTCGGTCCGCGCGGCCGATCTGGCTGCCAGTGCGATCAACGCACTGTCCGACGAGAGCCTGCGCGACGCGCTGGCCGTGGCGCATGCGAGGATCGACGGTGAATGCGCAGTCACCGGCTGACCAGGCGCTGGCTTCGCCACCGCCCGAGCGCCGGATGGTCGACCTTGATCGCGTGCGGCAGGTCCTGCATGCGCTGCCGTGCGCGACGCGAATCGTCCTCGAGGACGGCGTCGGCGACGAGGAGTTGATGCCCGCCGCTGTGCTGTTTCCGATCGTCCAGCGCAATGAAGAGCCGACAGTGCTCTTGACGCAGCGGACTGCCCACCTGAAGGATCACCCGGGACAGATCAGCTTCCCGGGCGGCCGTTGCGAGTCGTCCGACCCGTCGCCGGTACATACCGCCCTGCGCGAGGCAGCCGAGGAGATCGGCCTGGGAGCGGCACATGTCGATGTCGCCGGCTATCTGCCCGAGTACCTGACCAGTACCGGCTTTCGCGTCACCCCGGTCGTCGCCATGGTGACCCCCCCGTTCGAGCTGCAGCTCGACGCCTACGAGGTGGCAGAAGTGTTCGAGGTGCCGCTCTCCTTCCTGCTCGACCCCGTCAACCACCAGCGGCATTCACTGCATTACCGTGGCCGGCTGCGGCATTACTACGCGATGCCCTATCGCGGTCGCTTCATCTGGGGCGCGACGGCGGGCATCATCATGTCGCTGTACCGCGCGCTGGCTGACGGCGAGCCTTAGCAATTCGTTGCGCCGGAGCAATCGGCCGCCATCGCGCCTGTCGCCGCCGGTCGGCGCAGGCAACGGTCAATCGAGGACCATCTCGATCTGGTCGAGCAACTGCCTGGCGCGCGTCTGATCCGGCGCCGCCCGCAGCGCGGCCCGCAGGCGGCCGAGATTCTGCTGCAGCTCTTCACGCGTCCGGACCTGTTCGATCTCGGCAACCAGACTTGCTGCCTGATCGCCCAGCAGCTCGCGCAGGCTGCGGGCGGCGTAGCTGCGCGCCAGGCTGATGTCGTCGTCAGCCGCTGCGCTCGCGGTGCCGTGGGCACTTCCTGCCGCGACGCTGCGGCGAGCCGGCGGATGCGTCTGGACGAAGCCGCCGGCGAGCAGGGCCGACAGTTGCTTCCTGCCTTCGCTGACCGAACTGCTGAGGGCAACCAGCTCACTGCCGGTGCGGTGGCCATCGACCAGGATCAACATGGCCCGCATGCGCGACGGCAAGTGGTGAGCCCGCGTGGAGATCTCATCGAGGCCCTTCGGCGCTTTGTAAAAGACTGACGACAGTTTCATTGTGGAGCGATCTTCCTGACACGGCAGCGAGATGTTGCGTGAAGTGACGGCGTTCCGCAAGTCCCGTGCAACAGTCCCGTGCAACGGGTTCATGTTCCGCGTCCGCGTCCGCGTGGCGCCGGCAGACGCCGCCGCCGGCTGTGGCGCCGAATGGGAATTCCCGATCAGCCTGCGTCCCCCGCTTGCCGCGTCGCTCCGCGCGCCATGGCGACCGCTGCGCGAGCGTCGGTCGGCCACGAAGGGCCGGCGACCGGCAGCGCCGACGAGGCCCATGCGGATTTCATGAAATGCGCCAGGGCTCAGGTTTGGCGCGATTTGCTGCTATGCTTGCTGCCGTTGTTGCTGGTGGGCCTTGCCGCTACGGTAGGGGTTGATCGAACATTAACAGGAGTTTCTTCATGACTAGAGAAGTCGTCGTATTGAGCGCGGTCCGTTCAGCCATTGGCACCTTCGGTGGTTCACTCGCCAACATGGAGCCGCATGAGCTGGCGGGTACCGTGATGAAGGAGTCGATCGCCCGTTCAGGTGTCGATGCGCAGCAGATCAGCTATGTCACGGTCGGCAACTGCATTCCGACCGACTCGCGCTTCGCTTACGTCGCCCGCGTCGCCTCGATCCAGGCCGGTCTGGCGATGGACTCGGTGGCGATGGCGGTCAACCGCCTCTGCGCCTCGGGCTTGCAGGGCGTGGTGACGACGGCCCAGAACATCATGCTGGGCGACGCCGACTACGGTATCGGTGGTGGCGTCGAAGTGATGTCGCGTGGCTCCTACATGCTGCCGGCGATGCGCACCGGCGCCCGCATGGGCGACAGCAAGGCGATCGACATGATGGTGGCGACGCTGACCGATCCCTTTGGTGTCGGCCACATGGGTGTCACCGCCGAGAACCTGGCGAAGAAGTGGAACATCAGCCGCGAGGAGCAGGACGCCTTCGCCGTCGAGTCGCAGCGCCGCGCCGCCGCCGCCATTGCCGAGGGGCGCTTCAAGTCGCAGATCGTGCCAATCGTCCTCAAGACACGCAAGGGCGATGTCGTGTTCGACACCGACGAGCATGTCAAGGCCGGCACGACCGTCGAGACGCTGGCCAAGATGAAGCCGGCCTTCGCCAAGGATGGCACGGTCACTGCTGGCAATGCCTCCGGAATCAATGATGGGGCCGCCTTCCTCGTCCTGGCGGCGGCGGATGTTGCCGCCAGTGCCGGCCAAAAGCCGCTCGCGCGGCTGGTCTCGTATGCGGTCGCCGGTGTGCCGAACGACATCATGGGTGAGGGGCCGATTCCGGCGACCAGGCTGGCCCTCAAGAAGGCGGGCCTGTCGCTGGACCAGATGGACGTCATCGAAGCCAACGAGGCCTTCGCGGCGCAGGCGATCGCGGTCAACAAGGGGCTGGGCCTCGACCCGGTGAAGACCAATCCGAACGGCGGCGCGATCGCGCTGGGCCATCCGGTCGGTTGTTCGGGCGCCTTCATCGCCACCAAGGCGATCCACGAGCTGCAGCGCACCGGCGGCCGCTATGCGCTGGTCACCATGTGCATCGGTGGCGGGCAGGGCATTGCGGTGATCTTCGAACGCGCCTGATCGTCGTTTGCGCGAAACCGGAACCGGCCGCTGCGCGGCCGGTTTTTTTTCTCAGGGGCCCGCTGCTTGCGGGATCCGTAGCGCGAGTCCCGCCTCGGCCGGGGTCGCGCCGTGCTCGACGACGCCGAGCAGCGGTGCTGGCAGCCGGCTCTGCAGCGCTGCCAGATTCTCGGTGAAACGCGACATCTCCGGATCGATCCGGTTGGCGACCCAGCCCGCCAGGGACAGGCCGCGCGCGGCAATCGCCTGCGCCGTCAGCAGGGCATGGTTGATGCATCCGAGGCGCATGCCGACGACCAGGATCAGCGGCAGATCGAGCAGTGCGGCGAGGTCCGCGGTGTCGCTCGCGTCGTCGAGCGGAACGCAGAAGCCGCCAACGCCCTCGACCAGGACCATGTCGGCCAGCGAGCGCAACTCGGCGAAGGCTGCCGCAATGAGCGGCAGCTCGATGCGTCGGCCTTCCTCGGCGGCAGCGATATGCGGCGCGATCGCGGCGCGGAAGCAGTACGGGTTCACCAGTTGCCGCGGCGGCGCGAACGAGGACGCCGCGAGCAGTCGCTCGACATCGTCGTTGATCCCGTGTTCGTCGCAGCCGGCAGCGATCGGCTTCATCGCCACCGCACACGCGCCAGATCGGCGCAGGGCGTGCAGCAGCGCGCAGGCAACGAAGGTCTTGCCGATCTCGGTGTCGGTGCCGGTGATGAACCAGGCCGGGGGGATGTTCTTCATTTATTGGCGTAGGCGAGAATGACGTCGTAACGAGCCGGCAGGCCGTCGCTCGAGCGGTGTCGTTCGTAGGCTGCCTGCACGCGTTGCCAGGCGCGCCGTCCGAGCATGCCGCTGCGCGCACCGTCACCGACCGAGTTGGCGCCGATGTCCTTGACCGCGCGCAACAGTGACGCGAGATCCGGGTAGTGCTGGCTGACGGTCTGCCGGTGCAGGCGGACGCCGGCGAAGCCGGCGCGGCGCAGAGCACCGGCGATCGCCTCCGGTTCGCTGAAGCTGATCGTGTGGCGGTGATGGTCGATGCTGGCGAAGGCTTCGCGCAGTTCGGCAAAGGTCGCCGGCCCGAGCGTGCTCAGCGCCAGGTCGCCGTGTGGACGCAGGACCCGGTGCGCCTCCTGGCAGACTGCCACGGGATCACACCACTGTACGGTCAGGTTCGACCACCAGATGCTGCAACTGGCGTCCCGGCAGGGCAGGGCCTCGATGTCGGCGGCGATGCACAGATCGGTGCGCTGGCGGGCGGCGGCGAGCATCGCCGGCGCGAAGTCGATGGCGATGATCTCTGCCGCCGGCCACCGCTGCTGCAGGAGGCCGATTCCGTAGCCGGTGCCGCAGCCGGCATCGAGGATCGAGTCCGGCCTCGTCGAGGGTCGGAACTGGTCGAGCAGCAACTGACAGACCTGTCGCTGCACGATCGCCGCCTCGTCATAGGAGGCCACGGCACGGTCGAAGGATTCGCGGACGCGCTGTCTAGTGAGCACGGGTGGCATGGCCATACTGGTTGATCAGCTCGACGCAGCGTGCGGGGTCGGCGAGAAAGGGCGCATGCCCGGTGCCGGGGAAGATCTCGATCCGGCCTCCGGGCAGTGCCTGTGCCAGCCAGCTCGCGGCGGCGAGCGGATTGAGGGAATCGTCTTCGCCGTGCACGAGCAGGCTGCGACAGCGGATGCCGGGCAGCAGCGGCCGCAGGTCGGTGTCGCGCAGCCAGTCGAGACCACGCTGCAGTGCGGCTGGCGACGGTAGAGGCTCCTGGCGGAGCTGGCCGAGCAGCATGCGCGTCAGCATCCGCGCCTGCCGGTCTCCCTGGCAGAGCAGCGCGACGAAGCGTTGCAGGGTTTCGGCTGGCCGCTGGCCGACGCTGTCGGCAAAGCCGGCCAGCAGACTGGCCGGCTGCGCTGCCGGCCAGTCCGGGCGCTGCACGAAGCATGGCGTGCTGCCAATCAGGATCAGTCCGCCGACCTGTTGCGGCGCCAGCAGCGCCGCGCGCAGCGCCAGCAGGCCACCGAGTGACCAGCCGCACAGCGTCACCGGTGCCGGCAGGCTGGCGAGCAGCGACTCGGCGCACGCCGCCAGGCTCGTCGGCTCGTCGGCCGTGCGCCCGTAGCCGGGCAGGTCGACCAGGTGCAGCCGCCACGAACCTGCCAGCGGTTCGACCACGGGCTGCCAGACCACACTGCCCAGTCCCCAGCCGTGGATCAGTGCGAGGTCGGGCCCGTCACCGGCGATCAGGCGCATGCCAGCTCCCGCAGTGCGTCGACCAACCCGGCGACCTGCGCCTCACTGTGCGCAGCGCTCAGCGAGACGCGCAGGCGTGCCGTTCCGCTCGGCACCGTCGGTGGCCTGATCGCCGGCACCCAGAGGCCACGCTCGTAGAGCGCGGCAGCGAGCCGGACGGCTGCGTGGTTGTCGCCGACGATCACCGGCTGGATCGCCGTCGGCGACGGCAGCAGGCGCCAGCGGGTGTCGGCCAGACCGTCGCGCAACTGGGCGACGAGTCGCCAGAGATGGGCGCGGCGGGCGTCACCGGCGGCGATCAGATCGAGGCTGGTGGCCAGCGCGCAGGCGATCAGCGGGCTGCCGGCAGTGGTGAAGATGTAACTGCGGGCACGCTGGGCGAGCCATTCGATGACCGTCGCGTTCGCCGCGACGAAAGCGCCGGCGGCGCCAGCCGCCTTGCCGAGGGTTCCCATGCAGATCAGCCGGCGGCTTGCCGGCAGCCCGAAGTGGCTGATGCTGCCACGCCCCTGTGCGCCGAGGACACCAAAGCCATGTGCGTCATCGAGCACCAGCCAGGCATCGTAGCGCTCGGCCAGCGCCAGCAGGCCCGGTAGCGGCGCCAGGTCGCCGTCCATGCTGAAGACGGCATCGCTGAGGATCAGGCGTCGCCGGGCGGTGCTGGCGGCGAGCAGACGTTCGAGCGCCGCCAGATCCGCGTGCGGATAGCGCTGGCTGTCGGCGCGCGAGAGCTGTACCGCGTCGATCAGCGACGCATGGTTGAGACGGTCGGCGAACACCGCATCGCCGCGCCCGACCAGCGCCGGGACGATGCCCAGGTTGGCCATGTAGCCGGTGGAGAAGAGCAGGGCGCGGTCGAAGCCGGTGAAGGCTGCGAGCCTCTCCTCGAGCACCGCGTGCGGTTCGAGGTGGCCGCTGACGAGGTGCGAGGCGCCGCTGCCGACTCCCCAGGAGCGTGCGCCGGCGCATGCCGCGGCGACCAGCGCCGGATCGTTGGCGAGGCCGAGGTAGTCATTGCTGCAGAAGCTGATCAGCGCACGTCCGTCGACCCGCGCCAGCGGACCGCAGGGCGCGTCGAGGATTCGTCGGGCTCGTTGCAGGCCAGCGCGTTGCAGTGCGTCGAGTTCGCCCTGCAGTTCGTCCCAGATCATCGCCGCAGGGCTGCCTCCAGCGCCACCGTCGCGCGCTCGACCAAGAACTCGATCTCATCCGGGCTGATGACGTACGGTGGCATGAAGTAGATCGTGTTGCCGATCGGCCGTAGGAGAATCCCTTGCGCCAATGCCTCGACGTAGAACCGGCGCGAGAAGAGCGGATCGTCGCAGACGACGTCGAAGGCGGCGATCATGCCGCGTTGCCGCAGGTGGCGCACGTGCGGATGAGCGGCGAGCGGCTGCAGGCAGGCGCCGAGGTGCCGGGCAAGAACCGGGTTGCGCTCGATCACCTGCTCGTCGGCGAAGATGTCGAGCGTTGCCAGTGCCGCACGGCAGGCGAGCGCGTTGCCGGTGTAGGAGTGCGAGTGCAGGAAGCCGCGGCTGGTCGCGTCATCGTAGAAGTCGGCGTAGACCGCATCGCTGGTCATGACGATCGACAGCGGCAGGTAGCCGCCCGAGATGCCCTTCGACAGGCAAAGGAAGTCCGGCCGGATCGCTGCCTGTTCGTGCGCGAAGAAGCTGCCGCTGCGACCACAGCCGACAGCGATCTCGTCGCAGATCAGGTGCACCCCGTAGCGGTCGCAGAGGCCGCGGGCGAGGCGCAGGTACTCCGGATCGTGCATCGCCATGCCGCTGGCGCACTGGATCAGTGGCTCGACGATGAGCGCGGCGATGCGCTGATGTTCCCGCTCGAGACGAAGTTCCAGGGCGCTGGCGGCGCGCCTGGCGACATCGACGGCGCTCTCGCCGCTCGCCGCGAGGCGCGCGTCAGGCGAATCGACGACTCCCGCCGGGCGAATCAGTGCGGCGTAGGCATCCCTGAACAGCGCGACATCGGTCACTGCGAGCGCGCCGACGGTCTCGCCGTGGTAACCGCCAGCCACGCAGAGAAACTCCCGCTTCTCGCCATGACCGCGGTTCTGCCACGAATGAAAGGACATCTTGAGGGCGATCTCGGTTGCCGAGGCGCCGTCGGAAGCGAAGAAGCAATGACCGAGGCTGCCGCCGGTCAGCGCCGCCAGTCGCTCCGACAGTTCGACCACCGGTCGCTGCGTGAAGCCGGCGAGGATGACGTGCTCCAGTTCATCGAGCTGCGCGCGCAGGGCGGCGTTGATCCGTGGATGACAGTGCCCGAACAGGTTGACCCACCACGAGCTGATGCCGTCGAGATAGCGATGGCCGTCGAAGTCATGCAGCCAGACGCCCTGGCCTCTGGCGATCGGCACCAGAGGCAGCGCTGCCGTGCCGGCGTGGTGCTTCATCTGCGTGCACGGGTGCCAGACGGCCCGCAGGCTGCGCTCGAGCAGTTCGCGGTTGCTGGTCATCGGCGTCGTGGGTCCGTCGGCATTTGTTCAATGCAGGGTCTGTGAGGGGGTGTTGTCCTGTTCCGGCATCTCCGCGTGCACCGTTTCGCCGTCCGCGTTCGGGTAGAGCGGGGCGCCGCAGTCGTCGCAGAACTCGTAGGGGAACTGCTGGTCGAGTACCAGAACCTCCTTGACCCCCGCCTTGCGCAGGGTGGTTTCGATCTCGCCGGCAATGTCGCTGTTCTCGTCCTCGATTCCCAGCAGTGGCCAGACGACTCCGTGGAAGATCAGGTCGCTGTCGCGCGGGCCAAAGCCGACGCGGAACTCCTCGAGCCGCTGGTCGTGGAAGGCGCCGACCACCGCCCGCAGGTTCTCCGGCGACAGGCCCAGGGCGCCCTGCAGGAAAGCGACCGAAGCATCGAGCGAGTAGGGGCGGGATGCAGTGTCGGCAGCCCGGCAGGCCGCATGGTAGGCGTCGGCCAGCAGCGGCTGGTAGGCGCAGCCGGTGAGCAGGGGCTCGAAACACGGCCCGCCCTGTCGCAGCCACTCCTTCTGCACCGTCTCGCGGCTGCTCTTCGTACTCTCGTTCCAGTGGAAGATTGGCAACGGGTGCGGCACCACCACGGCGCCGAGCAGGTACCGCGTGTCGGACAGGAAGCGATTGGTTTCGGGCATCGCTGCCGCATCGACACTGAGATCGCTGCCTTCCAGCGCCGCCTCGCCGAGCTGGCGCATCATCTGCCAGGTGTCGACAAAAGTGTGCGGCAGCTGGTCGGGGCTGTAGAAGTAGTCGACCAGAGCCAGTCGCGCGTCGGCTGCCAGCACGTGTGCGCCCAGATGGACCTTCAGCGTCTGCAGCGTGCTGCGCGGGATCGCCGCGGTCGGGATCGAGAAGCGTGACCAGGCAAGCACCGGCGCGGCCAGCAGGAGGACGTCGAAATCCTGCCCGCCGTGCCTGACGACGCAGGATTCGGCATTCGCTTCGATGATGTCGGCGAGGTCGTCGTGCGCCATCGGATGTGCGTCGAACAGACGGTCGAGCGCACTCGTGAAATCGTCCTCCGTGCCATCGTGGAACAGCCTGTTGACCAGCTCGACCAGGCGACCCTGCCAGAACTGGTCTTCCATCTTGCTGCCGGACTCGGCAAGGCCGATCGCCAGGCGGCTCAATTCGGTGGCATCGGTCGAGATGCGCTTGCGGGAAGAGAAGCGGGAGCGTTTCATGTGTGGGCGCCTGCAGGACGGTCAATCCGGCATTGTACCAAGCCGACGGGGTCGGCGCTGCGCGCTCGCCGGTTCATCTGGTCGGTGTCGTCGGGCCCGCGCCCGGGATGCCCGCCCGTGCGCGACGATTTCCTCCCGATCGGGGAGCGGCAGCCTCCCGCCACGATCTCAGCAGTCAGGGGGCACGCTCGCCGGCGGCAGGTCGTCCGCCGCGATCGGTCTGCCGACGTGGAAGCCCTGGATGAGCCTGAACCCCATCTCATGGCAGGTCGCGGCGGATTCGGCGCACTCGACCCCCTCGGCGAGCGGCACCGAGCCGAGGTCGAGAACGAGCTTGACGAGGTCGCCCACGACGCGCCGCTTGCGTTCGCTGGCGCGGTGGATGTTGCGCACGAGACCGATGTCGAACTTGACGAAGTGCGCCGGCGCCTCGCCCAGTTCGTTGAGGCGCGCCTGCCCGGCGCCGAAGTCATCATAGGCGAAGCGCACACCGAGGTCGCGCAGGCAGGCGGCCAGTTCGACCAGTTCCTTCGCGTCCGTCACGGCGCTTTCATGTACCTCGATCACCAGGTCAAGCCGGGGCAGGCGCTGCCGCGTCCGCCGCAGTGCGGCGAGGAAATCGGCGCTGAAGGTCTCCTTGGGATGGACGTTGGCGAAGAGCGTGAAACCGTCCAGGCGCGGCGCCATCACCGTCAGCGCGAAGTTGCGGAACGCCTGGCTGAGTTCGGCCTCGAGATTCAGGTTGCGCGCGATCTTGAACAGCGGCAGCGGCGCGACCGGCAACTGCGGGTGGTACGCACGGCCGAGAAACTCGTAGGCGACGATCGCTCCATCGCCGCTATCGGCGATCGCTTGCGCCGCACCGCTGATGCCCTGGCCGGCGAGCAATTGGTGGAACTCGTCCTCATTGGTCACGAAGAGTTCGGACAGGGTCGAGTCCGCAGGAGCCAGCATCGTCAGCGACTGGTCGAACCGGGGTAGCTCCACCGTGCGCAGGCCCAGGCGGAACTCGACGCCGCCGAAGTGCACGATGTAGTTCTCCTGGAGCAGGCACGAGCCCTCGACTCGCTGTCGATTGACCGAAGTGCCGTTCAAGCTGTCGAGATCGGTCAGCCTGAGACGGCCACTGAGGTCCTCGGTGAGTACCGCGTGATGCCGGCTGAGGCCGGCGGCGGCGACCACCAGGTCGTTGTCCGTATCGCGACCGATGCCGAATGGCAGGTGCGAGACGTTGTAGACGATGCGCGAGCCGTAGGCGCTGACCGACTCGAGAAACCAGCACCCGTTCACCAGCTTCTCCGGCGCGCGGCATCCGCCCTGGCGGCCGACCGCGCATCGTCGCGCCGGCGACGCCGGCCGGCTGACGTCAGCGGCGGAGACTGGCCCAGGCCGCCGCCCCGCGGTGGGAGGTCCGGCTGAGTCAGCGAAGTGCCTCGGTGAGCAAACATCAGGCCAGTGCTCCAAGTGTGCTTTGAGGCCGAAGGGTAGCAGACAGGCATCGCCCCTGACTAGCCCCCGACGCTGTCGGCGGCGAGACCGCGCGAGACCGGATGACTTTACTTTGCATCTGAAGGGTAGCAGACTACCGCCGGTTCGGACTGAAATGCCGCCAGCGGCGGCGCCCCGTCCGCTGCCGGAGCGGTACACGGCATGACGGAGCGGGGCAGTCTCCATGGAGGGCAAGGGCTGAGCAATGATCGGCGCCACGGCTGACGTCTTGGTGTTCGAGGAGATCGACCGCGTCTTCCAGTTCGTCGCGCTCGATTTCCTCGTCAACTATCCGCGCTGGTCGCCGGAAGTCCTGCGTCTCGAGCCGCTTTCGCCAGGCCCTGTGCGGCCGGGTTTCCAGGCGCGTCAGGTGCGGGTCGATCAGGGTCACAAGTCCGAATCGGTGTTCGAGGTGAGCGAACTCGAAGCACCGAAGCGAGTCCGCTTTCAGGGGATTTCGGCCCCCTATTCATCGCTCTACGAGTTCGACGACTGCAGTTCATCGACGACGATCCGCTTCAGCTTCGAAATCGCCGCCCTCGAACCACGCCTGCGGCCGTTCGAGAAGCTGGTACGGATCGCGCTGCAGGACGGTGCCCGGCGGACGGTGAAGACGCTGAAACTGCTCCTCGAAAAGGAAATGCTCAGCAGGGACTAGCCCTGCGCGCCAGTGCATTGCCCTGCCATGCTGCCTTGCGGGAGATACCCATGTTCACGACGGCAAAAGACGACGGTTTGATCCCTTGGGTGCTGACGCAGATTCTCGATTCCTGCGTCAATGGCATCACCCTGTCCGACCCCGATCTGCCCGACAATCCGATCGTCTATGCGAACAAGGTGTTCGAGGAGATGTCGGGCTACTCGCAGGCGGAGATCGTTGGTCGCAACTGTCGCTTCCTGCAGGGAGAGGATCGCGAGCAGCCGGCGCTGGCGACGATCCGCGCCGCGCTGGCAAGGCAGGAAGCCTGCGTCGTGACCCTGCGCAATTATCGCCGCGACGGCAGCATGTTCCTCAACCGGCTGTCGATCCGCCCGCTGTGCGATCGCGAGGGCCGGGTGATCTACTACCTGGGTGTGCAGTACGATCTCGGTGCGGCGATGCCTGACGGCGGCAGCGGTGAGCAGCCGCGTTTTGGCTGAGGCGCCGGCGATGCGTTGTCAGCGAGGCCGCTGGCCGGTGCTTGCATTGCTCGCGCTGGCCGTTGCCGTCGCGGTCGTGTCGCTGCTGCCCGGCTCGGCAGCAGTGCCCGCCGCCTGCACGGTGCCCACGGGCTGGCTGCGGATCGTCGATGGCACGGCCGAGAGTGCCCCCGCCAACGAGGTGCTGGCGCGCGCCGCGGCGGCCGATGTCGTCCTCCTCGGCGAGCAGCATGATGACGAGGATCATCACCGCTGGCAGGCGCAGGTGCTTGCCGGGCTGCACGCGCTGCGGCCGCAGATGGTCGTCGGCTTCGAGATGTTCCCGCGCCGTGTGCAGCCGGTGCTCGATCGCTGGGTGGCCGGCGAACTGAGCGCGCCGGCATTGCTGGCGCAGACCGGCTGGGGGGAGATCTGGGGCTTTCCCGCTGCGTTCTACCAGCCGCTGTTCGAGTTCGCGCGCATCAACCGTCTGCCGATGCTGGCGCTCAACGTCGATTCGCGGCTGACGCGGGCGATCGGCGACAAGGGCTGGGATGCCGTTCCGGAGAACGAACGCGAAGGTGTCGGCCACGCGGCGCCGGCCAGCGAGGCCTATCGCGACTTCCTTTTCAGCATCTACGGCGAACACGCGCATGGCCAGGGCGGTCGCGACAGCCGTGATTTCCGCCATTTCGTCGAGGCGCAGCTGAACTGGGACCGCGCCATGGCCGAAGCGCTGGCCGCACGCCTGGCGTCGGGGCAGGGCGATGGGAGGCCGCCGCTGGTCGTCGGCGTCATCGGCAGCGGACACCTGCGTCACGGTCATGGCGTCCCGCATCAGTTGCGTGCCCTCGGTGTCGGCCGGGTCGCCACGCTGCTGCCGCTGACGTTCGCCGACGCGTGTCGCGAGATGCAGCCGGGCCTCGCCGATGCCCTCTTCGTGCTGCCGTCGAAGCCGGCACTGCCCGTGCCGCCGCCTCGTCTCGGCGTGCAGCTGGAAGACATCGGCGGCGCCGGTTCCGGTGTGCGCGTGCAGGCCGTCACCGCCGGCAGCCTCGCCGAGAAGAGCGGGCTGATGGCGGGCGACCGGCTACTGGAGGTCGCCGGTCGCCCGGCAGACCAGGCAGCGGCCGTGATCGCGCGGGTGCGGGCGGCCGCGCCCGGCACCTGGCTGCCGCTGCGCGTCGGACGCGGCGATACGACGCTCGAGATCGTCGTCCGCTTGCCGCCGGAATGATGCCGCGGGCGCGGCTTGCCGGAATATTGCTGCTGGTAGATGCACGCCGGTTGTGGGGTGAGCATGGCTTATGGCTTGCCCTCGATTCTGCCCGGATGCGTCGCGGCAAACCTTCTGCTCTCGGCACCGGTTGGCGCCGCCGACACCGCTGGCAGCCTGCACGGCAGCCATGAGTTCCACGGCAGACGCCCATCGACTCGCCGTCCGGCGAGGCACCGGACACCCGCCTCCGGCTGATGCCCGAAGGCGCCGTGGCAGGCGATCGGTATCGCTGGATGACGGGGCGCGGTGTTCGGGACGCCCGTCCCGATGATGGCGCGCGCAGCAAAATGCAGAGACCCCTGCGCTGCACCGAACTGGCCGATCGGCGCGGCGGCTGCTGCGTCTTCGCGATCGAGCGCAACACGCTGTGGATCGTCGGCGATGGTCCCTGTCAGCGGGCAAACGGCGACCGAACTGTTTCAGAGCGGCTCGCCGAGCGGTGCGGCCAGCGTCTGGCTGCTTGCCGTGAGGACGGCGTTCGCCCAACGGGCTTTGCCTTTGGCCTGGAGAAAGCCTGATCACAGGAATTTCACCACGGGCCAAGGTCCCATACCTGCCGTACCCATTCTCGTTCCGGGGGCCGACCGCGGCTACATGCGGCCGACCCTCTGGAGCATGGGGCTGCTTGAAGAATCGGAAAGTGGCCAGCCCGTCGCACTGCGCGGCGAGCGGTTTCGCGGAATGGTGGAATAGCGCTGGCCGGCGTCCTCTCGTACCTCAGCAGGTCCTAGGCGGGAACGGGTTTTTTCATTCTCTGGCGGAGACGGGATCCGTCGCAGCCGAGCGGCGCCGACCACAGGCGGCGACAGCACCAAGTAGCAGCAGACCCAGCGTCCCCGGCTCTGGAACATTGACGGTGTCGGTCACTGCCAGCGTGAATGGCTGGTAGCCAGGGGCCAACTCGGGAATGGTGCCGCCAAACTCCAGGGTGTGCGGGCCGGGAGTCAGACCTTCAACGGCAACCCAGTAACCGTCGGTAATGGCGTCAAGGAGGCCAACATACTGGGGAGGAAAGCCGAAAGCGTCGCGGAGACTGGCTGGAAAGTCCACCGTGAAGAATGCGGTGCTCGTCTGCCGGTAGCTGGGGAAGGTGAGCAGATCCTGACCGTCAAGCCTTGCATAAAGACCGGTCGCGCCGCCAACGCCGGGAATGAAGTTGAACGCGCACTGCACATCGCATCCATCCGTTGGTACTTCAAGATCGAAGGCGTTAACGACGGGAAAGAAGATCGGCTTGCCTGCTGGCACCGTGAAGGTGCGTGCGCTACTTCCGCCGGTGTTACCCGCGACGAAGAAAACTGGCCCGTTATTGTTGACGTGCGCGGACGCCCCGGTGGTGTCCAGCAACGGGTTGGAAGCCGCATCCGTGCTGAACGCCCACTGTACCCATTGCTCCGCCAACTCCAGTTGGGTGCTCCCCGCCACCGACTTGGTAGGATCGACGACACCGGCGTGAGCAATTCCAACTGCTCCGAAAAGGGCAATGGCCCCGGCGAGGTTGAATGGCTTGCGCAACATGATTTTTCCCCCGAAAAAGTGATTGGCGCGCTGGAATGTTTTGATACGCGCACCCAATTCGCACGCAAGATGCGTACCACTTTGTGTAACCATTTATCTAGTATGGGTTTCGGCATGCGGCGTGGATCGCGGGTTCGGGCAAGTGTAAAATTTCCCGACACTCCAGAGACGTTTTTCACTGCCGGGTCTTGCTCGCTTTTGTCCGAACCGGAACGCTACCCAACCCCGCGCTGCGCTGTTCTGTCTGCAAGCTCTTGGAGCCTCTGGGCAGTCGCTTCCACACGGTCCAACCGGCCCTTCTCCGGCGTGTCGGTCAACCGTCAACCAGTCGTCCGGCCGGCCAGGAACGCTGATCAGCTGAAATCGGCACCGATCGAGCACACTTTGACGCAGAATGGCGGCTGGCAGGACCACAACCGAGTCAAACGACCCCACCCTCCCTCATCCGGTGATCGACACCATACTTCTCACCGCGGCGCGCATCTGCACTTTCGGGAAGCGGGGGGGCGGACCAACGCCAGCGGCTTTTTCCTTGCGCGCGGCGAGTGGCTGTTCCTGGTGACCCGCCAGCACGCGCTGTACGACGCGCCGGGCCAGCATTTCCCCGACCGTATCGGGATCGAGCTGCACACGGACCCCGATGGCCTGGCAGAGGTGGCCGGCCAGGCGCCGGGGACGAGCGGCATGACCAGACGAATCGCTTTCGTTTGAGGAAAGGCAAATGAGCACGATCACCAGCTACGACAGACTCGAGGATCTCGGCCGGGTCCGCCTGTCACAGAACTTCTTCATGCGTGACTTCCTCTACAGCGAGATCGCGGCATGGCACGGGCTGCGCAACATGCCGGATCACCCGGAGCAGGCGATCGCTGTCGGAAAGCTCCTCTGCGAACACCTGCTGGAGCCGCTGCAGGCGACGTTCGGACGCATTCACATCCGCTCCGCCTACCGCTCGCCCCTGGTCAACAAGTTCGGCAACGAGAACAAGCTCAACTGCGCCAGCAACGAGTCGAACTACGCCGGCCACATCTGGGACTATGCCGATGCGCAAGGAAAGCGCGGGGCGACGGCCTGCATCGTCATTCCGTGGCTCGTGGATCACGTAGACAAGGGTGGGTCGTGGACTGCGATGGCATGGTGGATTCACGATCACCTGCCGTACAGCAGCCTTTACTTCTTCACGAGGCTCGCGGCGTTCAACATCGGCTGGCACGAAGCGCCGATGCGTCGGATCGACAGCTACGCGACGCCCAAAGGCTGCCTGACGCGACCAGGCATGGCGAATCACCAGGGGTCGCACGCGAGCGAGTACGCGGGGTTTCCGACGCTCGTCAAGGCTGCCCGCACGACCCAGGCTGTCGCTGCCGGGCCAGCGCCCACGGGCACTGCCCCGGTCCCGGGAGCCGCACCCGGCGCCGCATCGCGACCAGTCGCGGCACAGGAGCAGCATTCGCCGGCAGCGGGGCGCGGACGTGCCGTTGCGGCGAGGGTGACGCCAGATGCCCCCGTGGCCGGGAACGTCCAGGGCTTCATGCCGCAGACCGGCGGCCCGATCCTGTACCGGGCGATTCACACCAAGACGATGTGGCGCAAGGTTGGCAGCCACGCATCGGTCCACAACGCAATCCACGGCAGGGACGGCGCAGCCGGGCTTTTCGCACGCAAGGTGCGAATCGACTACGCAAGGCACGGCGACCCGCTCTACGTCCTGGTCTGGGAAGCTGGCGCCCCTGTCGGGTACGTCATCAAGGCGGACCCTTCGTCCGCAAACGGGATTCGGGTCAGCAGCGTGCCGATGGCGGACCTGCTCGGCTTCGAGGCGCGGGGCCAGGCCGGACAGCGCGAGCTCGAAAGGTACTTCGCTGCCGCAGGGAGCGGGTGACGCCTGTCCTGGGTCCGCCGCCGTCTAACTGCGCGCGTTGACCCGACGCGGTGTGCTTGAGCCGGAGCAAGCCCCGACGATGGCAAGACGGGCGCATGGTGACGGCTTCTCGCTGAACGCCAGCCTGCGCATCGAAGGCCCTGGCCGCCCAGTCCTGGAACGACTGCTGCGGTACTGCGCTCGCCCCGGGTGTGCGCCCGCCGCGCGGTTCGTCACGGGACCTGCCTGCGCTTGTCGGACGCAATTTTCTCGATTTCCAGGATTTCCGCGCCAGATGGCCCGTGACCCGATGCACCCAAGCGCAATTAGTCCTACACTCCGCCAGTCGATCTCAACCAACACGGAGGGAACAATGGAGGGACAGCGCAGAACCACCTTACGGCGGACCGCACGGGTCGCGTCGATCATGATCGCCGGCAGCACGCTGCTCGCTTGCGCCGCGCCCTACGGCGCCGCACCGGTGGCAACCAACTTCCCCGAATCCTATCAGCCCAAGCTGCAGGCCGCGGCACACTGGGCGATCGTCGCCGAGAAAAGCGCCGAGGCACTCCTGCGGTCGCTCGCGCCGGGCGTCGCCTGCGCCGATCCGGGCGCCATCTGCCCGCGTGTCTATGTCCGTCCGGCGGCCAAGCAGACCGTCTTCGCGCAGAACTTCCGCGCCGCCTTCATCACTGCGCTCGTCAGTCACAAAGTCGCCGTGGCTCACAGCCCGGGCGCTGCCGCCATCGCCATCGACATCGACGTGCAGACCGTGCGTTTCTCGCCCTACCGGCAAAACCAGTTCGTGCCTGCCACCGCCATCTATGCCGGCGCCTGGGCCGTCTATGGTCTGGCCGCCAGCGCTACCCCGGCCGCGGCCGGCCTCGCCGGCGCCGCCGTGTTCGGTGGCTATGATGCCTGGCGCTGGGCCAAGTCCGAAGACGCCTCCGGCCCGACGCCGCAGACCGAGGTAGTTGTCACCGTCTCGGCCGCCGACGCCACGCGCTACCTCGGCCGCGTCGCAGCCGTCTACTACGCCGCCGACAGCGACGCCGGCCTCTACACCGAAGCACCGCCGCTCTTCAACGTCGCCGTCGGGGGAGAAGGCACGCAGCGGCCGGTCTTCAACGTCCCGGTTCGAGGTGAGCAATGAGATCGCCCGTCCTCCTTGCCGCACTCCTCGCCAGCCTTGCCGCCGTTGGCTGCGCCACCGAGGGCGCCCGGCAGGCAGTTCCCGAGATCACCTACGCCCAGGCCGCGAACAGCGAACTCGTCGCCACCAACTACCGCGCCGCCGACGCCCTCCTGGCACAATTCGGCGGCACCGCCGCCGGCGGCCCGCTGATTGTCGCCACCGTCGTCAACATCGACGCCCTCGAACAGTCATCGACCCTCGGCCGCATGATCTCCGAGCAGATCTCCGCCCGCTTCTCGCAGCGTGGCTGGCAGATGGTCGAACTCAAGCTGCGCGGCTCCATCTACATGCGCCGCGGCGAAGGCGAACTCATCCTCACCCGTGAAATCAGCGACATCGCCCGCAGCAACAAGGCGCAGGCCATCGTCCTCGGCAGCTACGCCGTCGGCGCCTCCTTCGTGTACGTCAACCTCAAGATCGTCCAGCCGGTCAGTAACGCCGTCCTCTCCGCCCACGACTACGTTCTGCCGGCGAACCAGGAAGTCCGCACGATGCTTGGACGCAGCACCGGCCGCTGAGAAGGGATCGCCACGGCGGCGTTTCGACGCCGCCTGGTGCCCGGCACCCCTCGGCGGGCCAGCGATCTGCTCGCCGGCATGGTCTTCCAGGACGGTGTTCCGACCCCTGAAAGTCCGTCGGAGCACCAGCCGCTTGCGAATCGATTCCTTGATGCTCATGGAATGCCATGCACCAGACTTGGGAATCGCGTGGGAAAGTCTGGTTTACCTCCATCGGGCTTGGCGACCGGATTCAGTGGATTTCTTGTCCTTTATCCTTCTGAAGGTCGGGGAGAAGGGGTGCGCCCATTACCAGGGCGCGTGTTCCGCACCAGCAGGCATTGAGGCCACGACTGTACGGGCGTCACGGTCATGGCGTCGCGCATCGGTTGCGTGCGCTCGGCGTCGGCCCGGTCGTCACGCTGCTGCCGCTGGCGTTCGCCGACGCGTGTCGCGAGACACGGATGGGCCTTGCCGACGCCTTTTTCGTGCTGCCGTCGAAGCCGGCAATGCCAGTGCCGCCGCCGGATCTCGGCGTGCAGTGGGAGACATCGGCGGTGCCAGGTCCGGTGTGCGCGTGCAGGCGGTCACCGCCGGCAGCCTGGCCGGGAAGAGCGGGCTGATGGCGGGCGACCGGCTGCTCGAGGTCGCCGGTTGCCCGGCGGGCCAGGCAGTGGCCGTGATCGCGCCGGTGCGGGCGGTAGCGCCCGGAACCTGGCTGCCGCTGCGCGTCGGACGCGGCGATAGGATGCACGACATCGTCGTCCGCTTGCCGCCGGAATGATGCCGCGGGCGTGGCTTGTCGGCGCACTCCTGCTGCTCGCGCCGGGTGCGCGCGCGGCCGCCGACCTCGATCTGGAGGTGACGCTCGAACCGGCGACGCGGCGGCTCGAGGCGGTCGCCGAACTGCCGCCCGGCGGGCGGACCTTCCAGTTCGCCCTGCACGATTCGTTGAGCGTGCGCGCGGTGCGGGCGCCGGCTGGCCAGCCCGTCGCGGCGAGCATCGCCGGCAGTCGTGGCGACGGCACGCGCATCTGGCGAATCGCCGCGCTGGCAGGCGTCGACCGCGTGCGCATCGCTTACGGCGGGACGCTGCCGGCGACCGAGACGGGGCGCGACCATCGTCAGGTCCTGCAGCGCCTGCCGCCGATGGCGGCCGCCGCCGGATCGTTCCTCGCCGCGGGCAGCGGCTGGTACCCGCAGCCGCCGCTGGCGCTGTTCAGCTACCGGGTGCGCGTGTCGGTGCCCGGCGAGCAACGCGCCGTCGTCCCCGGCAGCCTGCGGGTGGAGCGCTTGCCACGCGCAGCCGGCGATCGCTACGAAGCCGAATTCGAGTTCGCGCAGCCGACCGATGGCGTCGACCTGATGGCCGCTCCGTGGCGTGTGCGCGAACGTCTCCTGGCGCGTGCCGGCGTCTCGCCGCTGCGCCTGCGGACCTATTTCCCGCCTGCACTCGACGCCGAGCCGGGGCTCGCCGAAGGCTACCTCGCCGACAGCGCGCGCTACCTCGAGCGCTACGGCGGACTCATCGGCGCCTACCCCTACGACGCCTTCTCGATCGTTGCCAGTCCGCTGCCGACCGGTCTCGGCATGCCGACGCTGACCTACCTCGGCGTCGATGTCCTGCGCCTGCCGTTCATCCGCGCCACCTCGCTCGGCCACGAGGTGCTGCACAACTGGTGGGGCAACGGCGTCTACGTCGATGCCCGCATGGGCAACTGGAGCGAGGGGCTGACCACCTTCCTTGCCGACTACGCCTACGCCGAGGAGCGTTCAGCGGCAGCAGCGCACGCGATGCGGCTCGCCTGGCTGCGCGACGCGGCCGCATTGCCGGCCAGCGAGCAGCCGGCACTGCGCGACTTCCGCAGCCGCCGCCATGGCGCCGAGGCGACGGTCGGTTATGGCAAGGCAGCGATGTTCTTCCTGGCCTTGCGTGATCGCATCGGAGCAGTGGCATTCGCGCAGGGGTTGCGTGAATTCTGGCAGGCACACCGCTTTCGCCACGCGAGCTGGGACGATCTGCGGCGAGCCTTCGAGCGGGCCGCCGGCGGCGACCTGCGCGGCGTCTTCGCGCAGTGGCTCGATTCGCGGCAGCTGCCGGCTTTCTCGGTCGAAGACGCCGTCGCCAGTCGCTCGGCGTCGGGCCATCGCCTGCGCCTGACCTTGCGCCAGACGAGCCCGCCGCTGGCGAGCAGACTGCCGGTCGAGATCAGCGGCGGCGCGCACAGCGTCACGCGCTGGGTCGACCTCACCGGCGAGCGCCGTCTGGTCGATTTCGACCTCGACTTTCCTCCCGCAAGCATCCGCATCGATCCGCAGGCGCGCACCTGGCGGCGGCTGCACGAAGCCGAACTGCCGCTCATCCTGCGTCGCTGGATCGGGGCACTGCAGCCGCGCTGGCTGGTCGTCGGCGGCGATGCGGCGTTCCGCGAGGCTGCCGCGACGGTCGTCGGGCGTTTCTTCGAGCGGCCTGCGGCGCTGCTCGCCGTCGGCGACCTGCGGCCGGCGCTGACGGCGGGCGAAGCGGTGATGATCGTCGGTACGCCGGCGGAGGTCGATGCCGCGCTGCTCGCCAATGGTCTGCCGCAGCAGGCGCAGAGCCTGGGCGGCAACGCCACGCGCGGCTCGGCGCGGGTGTGGACCGTCGACAGCGGTCCGCTGCTGGCGGTCGCTGCCCGCGATGCGGCAGCGCTGCGCTCGCTGGCGAGGCCGTTGCCGCATTACGGCGGCCAGAGCTGGCTGGTCTTCGATGGGGCGCAAGCCAGCGAACGCGGTCTGTGGCCGGCGGTGGCGCCGGTCTTCGCGGTGCGTGGCGAAGCGCCCGCAACACGACGCCAGAAACCTGGTGAGGGCGCACGGGGGTCGGCAGTCGCGCCTCGCTCACCATAGCTCCTGGCAATTGAGATCATCTCGACAATTCATTGGATCCATCGTCGGTCTGTTTCTAGAATCAGGTCATGCGTCGGATACGTCGCTGCCCAGGATGATGGTGTCGGGGCAGGGAGGGAGCGCTTCGCGCGTCGGGGGGCCCGCAGCGGGACGCATTCGTGACCAGTATCCTGCTGGCCGGATTGTTCACTGAAGGAGGTCGTACCATGGAAAAGATGACTGCCACTGCACCCGCGATCAACATCGGCATCAGCGCCGACGATCGCGAGAAGATCGCGCACGGCCTGTCGGCACTGCTCGCCGACAGCTATACCCTCTACCTGATGACGCACAACTTCCACTGGAACGTCACCGGGCCGATGTTCAACACACTGCACCTGATGTTCATGGCGCAGTACACGGAACAATGGGCCGCGCTCGACGTCATCGCCGAGCGGATTCGCGCACTGGGTCACCCGGCGCCAGGCACCTATCGCGAGTTCAGCCGCATTGCCTCGATCGCCGAGGTGGAGGGGGTTCCACGGGCAACGGAGATGATCCGCCATCTCGTCGCCGCGCAGGAGGCGACGGCACGGACGGCGCGCGAACTGCTGCCGGTGGTGACCGCGGCCAACGATCAGCCGACCACCGATCTCCTGACGCAGCGACTCGAGGTGCATGAGAAGACGGCGTGGATGCTGCGCAGCCTGCTCGAGGAGGGATGATCGCGCGGCGGGGCCTGCAGGGCCCGCTGCGCCGCGTTTGCGGGTCCAGATCGCGATGGCGCCGGAGAGGCAATGACACGGCCTTGGGCAGCGGCAACAGCCGCCCGGCAGGTTCTCAGGCCAGGCGCATCTCGGCGAGCGAGGCGATCGCCTGCGGGTCGGCGATGTCGGGTGTGATGATCAGTTCGAGGACGCCGACCGCAGCAAGGTCGACCTGGTGATTCTCGGTCTGTGTGCTGGCCTCTCGGGGGTCGAAGTTCCATTGCTGGCGGACGATGTCGTGGAACGACGCGCCGCCGTCGCCAGACCAGCGCAGAAGGTACTCCTGCGTGCGCTGGCGGGAAGTTTCGACGAAACGCAGCGAGATCAGGCGCAGCCGCTGTGGTTGGGCGAAGATCAGGCGGATGGTCTGGCGGCCGGGAAGCGAGGCGCGCCAGCCCTTGCCGGCGGCGGCGAGCAGCGCCGACTCGATCGGATGGGCCACATCCTCGGAGCTGATCTCGACCTCGGTGAGTTCGTCCAGCCGCAGCCAGTCGGCCGGTGCTTGCGCGGCCTCGGGTTGCCGGTCGGCGATCAGACGCTTGCGCATGCAGGGCTCCTGTCCAGGGTCACTGGCGGTCGGCTGGACGGTGCCATATCAAGCCTCGACTTCGCCGAGGCTGACGGCGATCTCGCGCTCGGCCAGGGTCCAGTAATGCGTGGCGCAGCCCTGGAAGCCATCCTTCTCGGCGATGAAATAGGCGGCCGACTCGACCATGCGATAGCGTTCCTCGGCACTCGGCGGGGTCACTGCCGGCGCAGCGGGTGTTGGCGCGGCGGCCTCCTCGACGGGCGCGGCGGCGACCGCCTGCTCTGTCGCGGCAGCGGCGGGGGCTGCCGCGGCTGGCTTCGCCGGACTCTTCTTCTCGGCCGGCGGCGCGGCCGTCTTCCTGCTCGCGGGCGCTTTCGCCACTGCCTCGGCAGCGACCGCTTCGGTGGCGCCTGCGGCGGCCGCGGGTGCTGCCGCGGCCTTGACTGGCGCTTCGGCTGCAGCCGGGGTGGGGGTCTTGCGGGTCGCGGATGCCTTCTTGGCGGGGGGCTTGGCTTCAGTCATCATGATTCCTTTGCATGTCGTGCGATGGGGAGGAGTGGGTGGTGCGGTCGGCCGGACGATCCGCCGGATCCCGGCCATGGCCGCAGGATAGGAAAATCCCGTGTCCGGGTCAAGGCGAATGCATGCTTCGCCGGTCAATGGCCCGCGTCCTGCCGGCGAAGGGCGTTCCTTCCTGTCGCAGCGGACGTTAGATCGGGTCCTCGCGGCGGCAGGAAGAAGTCGCCGGGCCGACGAACGAGATGTGCCAGCACCGCCCGTGCCAGGCTCCGCCACGCCGACTCGGCGACTTGGCGCGCGCGCAGCGCGACGTTCAGCGCCAGCGCGAAGCTCACCGTCAGGTTGATGACGCCGATCATGGCGACGCCGAGAACGGCCCAGAGGAAGAGCGAGGCATCCGGTGAGTATCCCAGGTCGACGAAGGCGATGCCGACGAAGGCCGAAGAGAAGGCGACGTGGCGGATGTCGAGCGGCAGGCCGAGCAGCACCCCGAGCAGCGTCGTGCCGCCGAGCAGGAAGCCGAAGAGCAGGTTGCCGGCGAGTGCGCCGAGGTTGTCGCCGATGTAGGCGGCAACGCGCTGCATGCGTGCCTCGCCGAACAGGCGGCGCGGCCAGCGGAGCTGCAGGATGCGTTCGGGAATCCTGTTGTAGGCGGCATAGTTGTCGTAATACCCGCTGAGCAGCCCGGAGACGAACAGCCAGAGGCCGGCGATGGCGGCATAGAAGACCGCGCCGCTGTGGATCGGGCTCTGCTCGGCAAGCAGGTGCACCGCCTTGGTCTCGCTCGTGAAGTGCTCGCCGCTGACGGCGAAGATCGCCAGCGTAAGCAGTGCGGCCAGCGGGATCGCGACGCCGACGTTGCCCAGGATGGCGACGATCTGGCTGCGACAGGTGCGGGCGATCAGGGTGGTCAGCTCCTCGACGTCGCGCAGCCGGCCGCCCGCCTCGCTGATGCTGGCGGCGATGGCGTTGGCCGTCATCGCCGGCTGCTTGGTGGCGACCGTTCCGCGCAGGATGTGGATCAGGCAGAAGCCGAGGCCGTAGTCGAGGCAGTAGGTGATGGCGCCGGTCAGGGGCGGCATCTCTGCCTTGCTGAGCAGGATCTTCAGGCAGGCCATGAAGGCAATGACGAAGCCGCCGATCATCGCCGAGCGGCACATCTGCCAGTACTCCGAGCGGGTCTCGGTGATGTAGTGTTCGCCATGATGGCTGGCGTTTTCGGTCACCCGCAGGGCGAGGATCTCGGTGTTCTGGCGCCAGTGCCGCGGCAGGTTGTTGCGCAGGCATTCCTCGCGCACCAGCTGCACGAACAGCGTGACGATCGCCGGGTAGGCGCCGCCGCCGCGCGGGTCGGCCTGCAGTGCGGCGAGGATGTCGAGCAGTTGTTCGCAGCGCCGCAGCAGTTGCCGCAGCCGCTGCAGGTGGTAGGTGAGGCGGATGCTGGTGCCGTTGCGGGCGGCCGTGCGGCGGACCTTCTCGATCACCTCCAGGCACTGGCTGAAGAGCACCCGCAGCTGGCGATCATCGCTGTCGGCGGCGGGCGGCCGGCCCCAGTTCTCGGCACAGGCCGCGATGTACGCGCTCATCTCGCGGCCCTGCTCGGTGAACGGCGATTCGTGTGTCTCGAGCGAGCGCTCGAGCCGCAACAGATCGGGCTCCATGCCACAGGCGGCGATCCAGTGCGACAGCACGCGCAGCGAGCGGAGAACCTGGACGACCGATGGCGGCACGCTGGCGGCCGGCTCACCCTCGTCGAAGCGGATCGCCGCCAGCAGTTCCACCCACGCCTGCTCACCGACGCCGACCACCCAGCGGCGATCTCCGGGGTGGTCGAAGGCACGCCGCAGGACGCTGCGCAGCAGGTCGGGATCGAGCACCTCGGGCAGGAGCTTGTGGCCGATGCGGTGCAGGCTTTCGGCGACGAAGCCGGTGTTCGGCAGGATGCCGGTCGAGGTGTACAGCTCGCCGTGGCGGTATGTCTGCGCCAGTGTCGTCAGGCCGTTGCGCAGGGCGTGGCGCAGATCCTGGCGGGTGTGCAGGATGTGGCAGAGCGCCTGCAGGTTGCGCCGCGCCGATTCGGAATCGCGGGCGTCATCCGGGCGCAGCCGGGCTACGAGTTCGGCGAGCAGCGCGGGCAGGTCGCTGTCCGGCAGGGCAAGACGGTCGAGGATTTCTTCCATGGACGGCTGCGTTCTTCTCATTCCGGCGACGCCTGCCGATCCCGGCGGCAGCCGGCGGGCAGCGCCGGCGGCTGCGGCACGGCGTCGATTACAATCGCCGATATTAGCAGAATGCACAGACCGTCATCCCGCCACCTTCCGGAGACAGCCGATGATCCTCGTTCTCTCGCCCGCCAAGACACTCGACTATCGGACGCCGCCGACGGTTGCCGAATACTCGCAGCCGGCCCTGCTCGAGCAGTCGCAGATCCTCGTCGACCGCCTGCGCCGCCTGTCGCCGGCGGAGATCGCCAGCCTGATGAAGATCAGCGACCAGCTGGCGGTGCTCAACGCCACCCGCTATGCCGAATGGGCACGGCCGTTCACACCGGCGAATGCCAGGCAGGCCGTCCTGGCATTCAACGGCGACGTCTACGACGGGCTCGACGCCGCTTCGCTGTCCGCCGACGACCTGCAATTCGCGCAGGCGAGGCTGCGCATCCTGTCGGGCCTGTACGGCGTCCTGCGACCCCTCGACCTGATGCAGCCCTACCGGCTGGAGATGGGCAGCCGCCTGTCCAACGAGCGTGGCCGCGATCTGTACGCGTTCTGGGGCGAGCGCATCACCGCCGCCGTCGATGAAGCGGTGCGTGCGGCGGCGGCGGGCGTCCTGCTCAACCTGGCGTCGGAGGAGTACTTCCGGGCGCTGTTGCCGCAGCAGCTGTCGGTTCCCGTCGTGCAGCCGGTGTTCGAGGACTGGAGCGGCGGCCGCTTCCGCGTCGTCAGCTTCTTTGCCAAGCGCGCGCGCGGCCTGATGGCGCGTTACGTGATCGTCAACCGGCTGTCGGAGGTCGCCGCGCTCGAGGATTTCGACAGCGACGGCTACGCCTTTGCCGGACCCGGCGCCGCGCCCGGCGTCCTGCTGTTCCGCCGCCGTCGTTGAATCGGCCGCACGACGCGCCACTTGCCCATTGCCCGGAGAAGACCCTGTCCTCCTCGCTTCCTGAACCCGGCCTGATCGTCGTGCACAGCAACCAGCCCGAGATCCTGCGCGATCTGGTGGTTGCCTGGATGAAGCGACACCCGCTGCCGCCGCTCGACGACGAACTCATCCTGGTGCACAGCAACGGCATCGCGCAGTGGCTGAAGATGGCGCTTGCCGCCGATGCCGCCGGCGCCGGCGGCGAAGCCGGCGGTCTGGGCATCGCGGCCGGGCTCGCGGTGTCGCTGCCGGCCCGCTTCTTCTGGCAGGCCTATCGCTCGCTGCTCGGGCGCGAGGCGGTGCCCGCATCCTCACCCTTCGACAAGGACCGCCTGCTCTGGCGGCTGTTGCGCCTGTTGCCGCAGGTCGGCAGCCGGCCGGAGTACGGACCGCTGCGCGCCTTTCTCGCGCACGATGACGAGCAGCGCAAGTGTTTCCAGCTGGCTGAGCGCCTGGCCGACCTCTTTGACCAGTATCAGGTCTATCGGGCCGACTGGCTCGCCGCCTGGGCAGCGGGCAGCGACGTGTTGTCCGACCGGCGCGGCAACAGCCGGCCGCTGCCGGCCGGGCAGCGCTGGCAGGCGGCGCTGTGGCGCGCGCTCCTAGCTGACGTGGTGGTCGGTGGAGCGTCCGCGGCGACGGCGATGACCAGTCGCGCCGCGGTCCATGCCGCCTTCCTCGAGCGTGCGCGGCAGTGGACCGCGCCCGGACGGCCGGACGGATTGCCAGGCCGGGTGCTGGTCTTCGGTATTTCCAGCCTGCCGCAGCAGGCGCTCGAAGTGCTGGCCGTGCTGGCGCGGTGGACGCAGGTCCTGATCTGCGTGCACAACCCGTGCCGCCATCACTGGGCCGACATCGTCGCCGATCGCGACCTCCTGCGCCGCAGCAGCGGCCGCCAGTCGAGGCGGCCGGGAATGCCCGGTGAACTGCCGCCGGAGCTGCTGCACGCGCATGCACAGCCGCTGCTGGCCGCCTGGGGCAAACAGGGACGCGACTTCATCGACCTGCTCGACGAGTGCGACGGGCAGCCGGCAGAGCGGCCGCGCGGCGGCTGGACGGCGGCGAGCCCACAGCGCATCGAGCTGTTCGCGACCTGTGGCACGGCCAGCCTGCTGCAACAGCTGCAGGACGACATCCTCGACCTGCGGCCGCTGCCCGAGACCCGCGCCTGCTGGCCGGCGGTCGATCCGCGGCAGGACTCGTCGCTGCGCTTCCACGTCGCGCACAGCGCGCAGCGCGAGGTCGAGATCCTGCACGACCAGCTCCTCGCCGCCTGCAACGCCGACCCGAGCCTGCGGCCGCACGACATCATCGTCATGGTGCCCGACATCGGCGCCTACGCCGCGCACGTGCAGGCGGTCTTCGGCCTGCTGCCCGCCGATGATCCGCGTCATCTGCCGTTCACCATCGTCGACCAGTCGCGGCGGCAATGCGACCCGCTGCTGCAGGCGCTCGAAAAACTGCTGGCGCTGCCACGGTCGCGGCTGGCGGCGAGCGATGTGCTCGACCTGCTCGAGGTGCCGGCGCTGCGACGGCGCTTCGCGATCAGCGAGGAAGACCTGCCGCTGCTGCATCGCTGGATCCGCGGCGCCGGCATCCGCTGGGGCCTGCACGCCGAGCACCGCGCGAGCTTCGGCCTGCCGCGGGCGGCGGAGGAGGCGGCGGCGAATACCTGGCTGTTCGGCTGCCGCCGCATGCTGCTCGGCTACGCCGTCGGCACCAGCGCTGGCGCTTGGCGGGGGATCGAGCCGCACGACGAGATCGGCGGCATCGACGCCGCGTTGCTCGGACCGCTGCTGCAACTGATCGAGCGTCTGCAGGCGTGCTGGCAGACGCTGCGCAGCGTGGCGCCGGCCGCCACCTGGTGTGTTCGCCTGCGGCAGTTGCTGGCCGATTTCTTCGCCGCCGACGACGCTGCCGACGCCTTCACCCTGCTGCAGCTCGAGGGCGCACTGCAGCGCTGGCAGGAAGCGTGCGACGCCGCCGCGCTGAGCGCGGATCTGCCGCTGTCGGTGGTCGGCGCGCACTGGCTCGCCAGCCTCGATGGCGGCGGCCTGACGCAGCGCTTCTTCGCCGGCGCGATCACCTTCGCGACGCTGATGCCGATGCGCGCCATCCCGTTTCGTCGCGTCTGCCTGCTCGGCATGAACGACGGCGACTATCCGCGCAGCCGGACGGCGACCGATTTCGACCTCATGGCCGGCGATCACCGCCCCGGCGACCGCTCGCGGCGCGAGGACGATCGCTACCTCTTTCTCGAAGCGGTGCTCTCGGCGCGCGAACACCTGCACATCTCGTGGGTCGGCCGCAGCATCAACGACAACCGTCCGCGACCGCCGTCGGTACTCGTCGGCCAGTTGCGCGATCATCTCGCCGCCGGCTGGCGGCTGGCCGCTGCCGGCGACGGCGCGCCTGCCGGCGGCGTCGATGCGGGCACGGCGCTGCTCGCGGCGCTGACCGTCGAACACCGGCTGCAGCCATTCAGCGCCGATTATTTCCCGACGCCGGCGACCGCTGCCGGCCTGTTCACCTATGCCCGCGAATGGCAGGCCGACGCGCTGCCGCCGGCGGACGGTCAGCGGCCCGGCAATGCGGCGCCGTTGCCGCCGCCGGCGCGTGACGAGCCGCTGTCGCTGCGCGAACTGGAGGATTTCCTCGCGCATCCGGTGCGATCCTTCTTCCGCCAGCGTCTCGGCGTCGTCTTCGCCGCCGACGACCCGGCCGGCGAAGACCAGGAGCCCTTCGTCGTCGATGGTCTGGCGCGCTGGCAGCTGCAGGACGAACTGATTGCCGTCGAGCTTGCCGCGCTGCAGCGTGGCGAGGACATCGGCGCGGCCGGCCGTGCCCGGCTCGCCGCCATCGAACGCCGCGGTGCGCTGCCGGCCGGCGCCTTCGGCGAGGTGCTGGGCGAGGAACTGCTGGCACCACTCGACGACCTCTTCGCGCGCCATCGGCAGGCCCTCGCGCGCTGGCCGCTGGCGGTGGCCGGTGAACACGAACTCTGCCTGGAGGTGGCGATCGCCGGCCAGCCGCTGCAGATCGCCGACTGGCTCGGCGGCGTGCGCAACGACGGCGCTGACAACCTCGGCCAGGTCGTCGTCGATAGCCGCGAGCTGGTGGATGGCCAGCGGGTTCGTGGCGACAGCGTCGTCCGGCACTGGCTGCGGCACCTGGCAATGCAGGTCGCGGTCGGTCCGCTGACGACGCTGCTGCTCGGCAAGCAGGGCGACGTCGAACTCGCCCCGTTGCCGCCGGACGCGGCGGCGGCCCTGTTGCGGCAATTCCTGCTGGCCTGGCACGACGGCATGCGCCGGCCGTTGCCGCTGGCGGTGCGGGCGGCCTTTGCCTGGCTGCACTCGGGCCGCGAGGACGATGCACGCAAGGTGTACGACGGCGGCGAGCAGCAGCCGGGCGAGGTCGACCGGGACCCCTGCCTGCGCCGCGTCTATCCGGACTTCCAGGTCCTGAGCGCTGGCGGCGAGTTCTTCGTCCTCGCCGAGCGCCTGTTGCGGCCGCTGCACGCGGCGCTGCCGGCGGCCGCGCCGCGCCGCGGCCGCCGGCCCGTCGCCACCGGAGAAGCGGTGTGAGCGGCAGCGTGGCGAGCGACGACGCCGTCGTGCCACGCCAGGTGCTCGACCCGCTGCGCCTGCCGTTTTCCGGCCTGCGGCTGATCGAGGCGAGCGCCGGCACCGGCAAGACCTTCACCATCGCGGCCCTCTACCTGCGGCTGGTTCTCGGCCACGGCGACGGCAGCGATCGCATGCGGCCGCTGCTGCCGGCCGAGATCCTCGTCGTCAGCTTTACCGAAGCGGCGACCGAGGAACTGCGCGACCGCATCCGCCGCCGCCTTGCGACCGCCGCGGCGTGTTTCCGCGGCGATCCGGGGGATGCTGCCGACGCCGCGTTGCAGGCGCTGCGCGCCGAGTACCCGCCGCAGCAGTGGCCGGGTTGTGCCCGCACGCTGCAGCTCGCGGCCGAGGCGATGGACGATGCGGCGGTGTCGACGATCCACGGCTGGTGCCACCGCATGCTGCGCGAGCACGCGTTTGCCAGCAACAGCCTGTTCGCGCAGACACTGGAGAGCGACCAGCAGGAGCTGCTGGCGGAAGTCGTGCGCGACTACTGGCGCAGCTTCGTCGTGCCGCTCGATGCCGCCGCGGCGGGCGAGCTGCGGCAGTGGTGGCCGGGTCCCGAGGCGCTGCAGCAGGTGGTCGCCGGGCTGGTCGATGAGGTTGCCCTGCTGCCGGCGGCAGTGCCGCCGCAGGACGCCATCGGGCGCGCGCGCGCGCTGCGGCAGCAACGCCTGGCCGAACTCAAGGCGCCGTGGCGGAGCTGGGTGGGCGAACTGCACGATCTGCTCGACGCGGCGGTCGCGCAGCGGCTGGTCGACGGCCACAAGCTGCAGGGTCGCTACTACCGGCCGTGGCTGGAAGCGCTGCGCGCCTGGCATGAGGATGCCGGGATGGGCAGCCCGGACCTGACGAAGACAGGCTGGCAGCGACTGACGCCGGCCGGGCTGCGCGAAGCCTGGAAATCCGGTTCGCCGCCGGAGCACCCGGCGTTGCTGGCGATCGCCGGGCTGGCGAGCGAACTGGCGGCGCTGCCGCAGGCGCGGGATGAGGTGCTTTGCCACGCCGCGCACTGGGTGGCCGAACGCTTCGCCGGCGAACAGGAAGCGTGCGCGCAGATGGGCTTCAACGAACTGCTGACGCGGCTCGCGGCGGCGCTGCACGGCGACGGCGGCGAGCGGCTGGCGGCAGCCATCCGGCAGCAGTTCCCGGTGGCGCTGATCGACGAGTTCCAGGACACCGACCCGGTGCAGTACCGGATCTTCGACGCCGTCTATCGGCCGGCGCCCGCCTCCGAGCCAGCGGCGCTGATCCTGATCGGCGATCCGAAGCAGGCGATCTATGCCTTCCGTGGCGCCGACATCCACACCTACCTCGCCGCCAGGAGCGCCTGCAGCGGCGGCATCCAGACGCTGCTGACGAACTTTCGCGCCAGCCGGGAGATGGTGGCGGCGACCAACCACTGCTTCGCCTTCGCCGAGCAGCGCCGCGAAGGGAGCGGCGCCTTCGGCTTTCGCAGCGCGGCCGGCAACCCCCTGCCTTTCGAGGCGGCACAGGCGCAGGGGCGCGCAGACGCCTTGCAGGTTGACGGCGCCAGCCTCCCTGCGCTCGTCGCCTGCTTCCTGCCGGCAGCGGGTGACAAGGGGCTGAGCAAGACCGACTACCTCGCGCTGATGGCCGTCGCCTGCGCCGAGGAGATCGTCCGCCTGCTCAACCTCGGCCAGGCCGGTCGCGCCGGCTTCGCCGCCGCCGGTGGGCTGCGGTCGCTGCGTCCGGCGGACTTGGCGGTGCTGGTGAACAACCGCCGCGAGGCCGACGCCATCCGCGGCGCGCTGCTGCAGCGCGGCGTGCGCAGCGTCTACCTGTCGGATCGCGATTCCGTCTTCGACAGCGACGAGGCGCTCGAGCTGCAGCACTGGCTGGCCGCCGTCGCCGAGCCGGATGATCCCCGTCTGCTGCGCAGCGCCCTGGCGACGGCGACGCTGGCGCTCGGCTGGCACGAACTCGACGCCCTGCAGCACGACGAAACGGCGTGGGAGGCGCGCGTCGTGCAGTTTCGCGATTATCGCGAGTGCTGGCTGCGGCAGGGTGTCTTGCCGATGCTGCGCCGGCTGCTGCACGATTTCTCGGTGCCCGCCCGCCTGCTCGGTCGCGTGACCGGCGCGGCGCCGGGCGCGCAGCCGCCGCCGGGCGGTGAGCGCACCCTGACCAACCTCCTGCACCTGGCCGAACTGCTGCAGCAGGCGAGCGCCCTGCTCGATGGCCCGCAGGCGCTGCTGCGCCATCTCGCCGGGCAACGGCGGCAGCCGGCGGCAGCCAGCAGCGGCGACGCGCGGCAGTTGCGCCTCGAAAGCGATGCCGAACTGCTGCAGGTGGTGACGGTACACAAGGCCAAGGGCCTCGAGTATCCACTCGTCTTCCTGCCCTTCGCCTGCAATTACCGGGCGATCACGGCGAAAAGTCCCTTGCCGCTGAAGTGGCACGACGGCGAGGGTCGTCCGCAGGTGTCGCTGGGCAGCGACCCGTCGATCGTCGAGCGCGCCGACCGCGAGCGCCTTACCGAGGACCTGCGCAAGCTCTACGTCGCGCTGACGCGGGCGCAGCATCTCACCTGGTTGGGCGTGGCGCCGCTCGCCGGCCTGCAGCAGAGCGCCTTCGGCCACCTGCTCGGCGGCGGCGAGGAACTGGCGCCGGACGAGCTGCCGCTGCGGCTGCAGGCGCTCGCCGCCGGTTGTCCGCACATCGCGCTGCTGCCGGCGGCGGCGGCGAGCGGAGAGCGCTTCCGCACGCCGGAGAGTCGCCGGCAGCTCGGCAGCGCGCGCGAGTCGGCACGGGTGTTGCGCGAGCACTGGTGGATCGCCAGCTACTCCGCGCTGCGCATCGCCGCCGCCGACGATGCCGCGGCGTCGCCGGCGGCGGCCGAAACGGCTGCCGAGGAGATCCTGCGCGAGACGCGGGCGACGGTCGAACGGCCCGTCGGCACAGCGCCCGCGGCGGCACCGCTCGGCAGCGCTTCGCTGCACGATTTCCCGCGCGGTGCCGAAGCCGGAACCTTCCTGCATGAGCTGCTCGAGGCGACTGCCGCCGAGGGCTTCGCGCAGGTCGCCGGCGACGCGCCGCTGCGCCACGAACTGGTCGCGCGCTGCTGCCGGACGAGCGGCCGCGAGCAATGGATCGGCCTGCTCTCGGCGTGGTTGCAGGGCTTCCTGACGCGGCCGTGGCAGTTGCCGGCCGGTCAGGTGGCAGCGGCGACGACGCTGCGGCTGTGCGAGCTGGCTGTGGCGCGCGCCGAGATGGAGTTCTGGCTGCCGGTGCACGCGGTCGACCTGCTGCGCGTCGACCAGCTGGTCTGCTCCCACACCCTTGCCGGCGCGCCACGGCCGGCGCTGCAGGCCGGCCAGCTCAACGGCATGCTGAAGGGCTTCATCGATCTCGTCTTCGAGCATCAGGGGCGCCATTACGTGGTGGATTACAAATCGAACTGGCTGGGAGCGGCGGCTGCCGCATACACCCCCGCAGCGCTGCGCGAAGCGATCCTGCACGCCCGCTACGACCTGCAGTACGTGCTCTACCTCGTTGCGCTGCACCGCCTGTTGCGCGCGCGGCTGCCCGACTACGACTATGATCGTCACGTCGGTGCGGCGGTGTACGTCTTCCTGCGTGGCGGCGACTCGGCCAGCCGCGGCCTGCACGTCGAACGGCCGCCGCGGCGACTGATCGACGAACTCGATGCGCTCTTTGCCGGCCGGCAAGTGGCGCGGCAGAGCTGACGGCGGTGGTGATGGCCGCGCGACCAGAGATGCATCTGCTCCTGCGGCAGTGGCGCGAGCGCCAGTGGCTGCGCCCGCTCGACGTCGCTTTCGCTGACTTCCTCTGGCGCGAGGTGCCCGACGCGTCGCCGTGGCTGATCCTCGCCGCCGCACTGGCAAGCCACCAGCTCGGTCGCGGCCACGCCTGTCTCGACCTCGCGACGACGCTCGCCGCTCCGGGTCAGGCGCTGTCGCTGCCGCCGGCCGGCGACGAGCGGCTGCCCGCAGCGGGTCCGTCGCTGCGGCCGGAGGAGGTGCTCGCCGATCTGCACCTGGCCGAGTGGCTCGACGCCCTGGCGCATCCTGCGCTGGTTGCCGGCGGCAGCGGCACGACGCCGCTGGTGCTCGCCGACGGGCGGCTGTATCTGCGTCGCTACTGGCAGTACGAGCAGGATGTGCGGGCGGCGATCGAGCGGCGGCTGGCCGGCTCGCCGCAACTGCGCGCCGCGCTGCCGGTGGCGGCGATGCGCGCCACGCTCGCCGCGCTGTTTCCGCCCGTCGCGGGCGAGCGCGCCGACTGGCATAAGCGGGCCTGCGCGCTGGCCGCCGGCAGCGCCTTCAGCATCATCACCGGCGGGCCGGGCAGCGGCAAGACGACGACCGTGCTGCGGCTGGTCGCCCTGCTGCAGGCGCTCGCGTTCGCCGCCGACGCTGCCGCTGGGCAAGCGCAGCGGCCCCTGCGCATCCGGCTGGCGGCGCCGACCGGCAAGGCGGCGGCGCGGCTGAGCGCGGCGATCGCCCGCGCGCGCGCGTCGCTGCCGCTCAGCGGGGTGGCCGATGCCGAGTCCGTGCGGGCGGCGATTCCCGAGCGGGTGGCGACGCTGCATCGCCTGCTCGGCGCTCGTCCCGACACGCGGCGCTTTGCTCACCATGCGGGCAACCCGTTGCCGGTCGACCTGCTGGTGATCGACGAGGCATCGATGGTCGACCTCGAGATGATGGCGGCGGTGTTCGCCGCGCTGCCGGACGGCGCCCGCCTCGTCCTCCTCGGCGACCGCGACCAGCTCGCCTCGGTCGAGGCGGGCGCGGTGTTCGGCGAACTGTGCCGCCGTGCCGGTGGCGGCCATTACCTGCCAGCCACCTGCGACTGGCTGGGCGCCGTCAGCGGCGAGCGCATCACGCCGGAACTGGTCGATCCGCAGGGCGGCGCACTCGATCAGGCGGTCGTCATGCTGCGCCACAGCCATCGCTTCGCGGCGGCGAGCGGCATCGGCCGGCTGGCGGCGGCGGTGAACGCGGGTGACCGGCAGCGGTTGGGCGAGCTGTGGCGGCAGCCGCCGCCGGACTTGGCGTTCCGTGAGCTGGCCGGCGACGACGCCCACGCCTTCGGCGAACTGGTCATCGACGGTGGGCAGGCGCCGGCGGCCGGCAGCGGTTACCGGCACTACCTGCAGCTGATGCGCGAGCAACAGCCGCCACGCACGGCCGCTGCCGAAGCCTTCGCCGCCTGGGCGCGGGCAGTCCTCGCGGCGCACGGCGAGTTCCAGGTGCTGTGCGCCCTGCGGCTCGGCGCCTGGGGTGTCGCCGGCCTCAACCAGCGCATCGCCGATGCCCTGCATGCGGCCGGGCTGATCCGGGCGGCACAGGGCTGGTACGCCGGGCGGCCGCTGCTGGTGACGCGCAACGAATACAGCCTCGGACTGATGAACGGCGACATCGGCATCGTCCTCGAGCTGCCGGGCGGCGCCGCCGGCGAGTCGATCCTGCGCGTCGCCTTTCCGCTCGCCGGCGAGGGGCAGGGCATCCGCTGGGTGTTGCCGACCCGCCTGCGGGCCGTCGAGACGGCGTATGCGCTCACCGTGCACAAGGCACAGGGTTCCGAGTTCGCGCATGCGGCGCTGCTCCTGCCGGACACGGCGAGTCCGGTCCTGACGCGCGAACTGCTGTATACAGCGATCACGCGGGCGCGCTCGCGGCTGACGCTGGCGACGCCGGCGGGTCTCGAGCTGCTGCAGGAAGCGGTGCGGCGGCGCGTGCTGCGCGCCAGTGGCCTGCTGCCGGCGAGTGCGGCAGTGGCGACCGGGCCGGCGGCGAACCGCAGCCGGCCGGTCGACGCCGACTAGTCGAGCGGGACGATCAGCTTGTCCCAGCCCGATCCCTCACCGGCATCCGGGCCCTCGCGTTTGCGTGCGTACATGGCGACCCGCGCCTCGATCTCGGCGATCGACTCGGGGGTCACATGCAGGGTTCGCCGTTCGACGCCGCAGCGGCGCTCCGCCATGCCGGGCGGCGGCCCGGAATGCTGCTGACGCCGGTCTTTTCCTCGTTGCGCGTGCATTGCTCCTCCTCGAAAATCGCCACACACTTCGGGGCGGACGGCCGCCAGGACCAGGTTCTGGTCCGCGAGCGGCGATGATACCGCGCCGCAGGCGATCTGTCGCCGGTCCTGGCGGCGCCGGCCGGCGAGCGGCCGGCGCCGCCCTCAGTCCGCGCTCCGCTCCTCGCGGATCAGTCGCAGGCCGGCCGGCAGCGACTCGCCGAAGGCACGCCGTTCGTCGGCCCGGTCGAGTTCGGCGACGCTGGTCAGCTGCTCGCTCCAGGTGGCGCTGGCATTGCTCGCGACGAGGCGTGCGAGCACCCTCTGGCGCAGTTCCGGCGGCAGGTCGCGGGCGCGATCGCCGGTCAGGCGGGCGATCTGCGTCGCGGCGAAGGCGGCTGGATCGAGCTTCTTCCAGTCGCTTGCCAGCAGCGCTTCCAGCCAGCGGCCGGCAACCTCCGGCGGCACCACCTGATGCGCGCTGCCGTACAGCGCCTGGCGCGCGCCGAGACGTCCCAGGGCCCACCAGCCGAGCGGCTTCTCGACGCCGCGGCGCAGCCGCCCGAGCAACCAGTCGCCGGTCTCGACCTTGCGCTCGACCGGCAGTCGTTCGAGCGATGCGACGAGGCGCAACATGTCGTCGTGGCTGCCGGCGACCGCCGCTGCGCGCACGCTGCCCTTCGCCGGTCCGCTGCGCAGGGCGGGCGCCAGCTCGCCGAACAGGCGTTCCTGGGCGGTGGCCGGCAGGCCGCCGGCAGCCCGTCGCCAGAGCGTCCACCATTCCGACCAGTTCTGGCTCTCGTTGACATACTGGATGCCCTGCGGCAGCAGTTCGCAAAGCTGCTCGCTGCGCCAGTCGTCGAGCGCGTCGCCGAGCCCCGGGCGGAGGCAGAAGCCGGCCAGGTTGCACCACAGCCGCTCGTGCTCGGGCGAACGCCGCCGCCGCCGGGCGCGTTGCAGCAGGGCGTCGAAGAGCGCGCGCAGCAACGGCATTTCCCAGTCCTCGCGCCGGCCGAGCAGATGCTCGAGCTGGCCGCGCAGTCGCCGCACCTCCTTGCTGTCGAGCGGCTGCGAGCTGGCGCCGAAGACGGGCTCGATCGCCTGCACGGCGTCGGTGAAGCGTGCCGGCAGGCCGCTCGCCGCCGTTGCCTCGACGCCGCCGGCAGCGCGCATCTCGAACTCGAGCAGCCAGCGCCGCGCGGGGTCTTCGCTGCTGACGCAGTGGATCTCCAGCGTCCCGACCGCACTCATCGCCGTCGTCAGTTGCACGCGCACCTCGCGCTGCCGGCTGCCGGCGGGCGCGTCGACGACGGTGGCGATCGGCGGCAGGCGGATGAACTCCTCGTCGCCGAGGGCGCTGATCTCGCCGGGCTGGTAAGCGGTGTCGGCGACCGACGACGCGAGATGGAAGCGCACCGGCTGGCCGAGACGCAGGCTGAAGCTGCGCCCGGGCAGCGGGATCTCGTGCCCCTCCTCGCTGCCGCGCGGCAGCAGGCAGATGCCACGCGCCGGCTGGTCGCGGTCGTCGAGGACGAGGAAGTAGCTGCGCGCCGAGCCGCCACCGATCCGCCGCCCGTGCCCGCGACCGACGAGCGCGCAGGCGACCGCGCCGCGCGCGACGGCGACGTCGGGATCGGCGTTGTGCAGGACGCGCAGCGGTGCGCCGCGCCAGGCGCCGAGGATCGACTGCAGGCGTTCGGCGAGCGCGGCGGCGCGGAAGACGCCCCCGTTCAGCAGCAGCGTGTCGGGAACCGGCACCGCCGGCACCTCCTCGCCGTCGCCGAGTGCCTGCCGCGCCGCCGCGGCATGCCGCCGGAGGAAGGCGGCGAGATGGCGGCTGATCGCCGCGTCGGCCGGGTAGGGCAGGCCGAACTCGACGATCGCCGCGCGCCGCTGCTGCAGCGCCTCGTCGATCGCCACCGCGGGCAGGAAGCCGTCGACCAGCAGCTGGCGTGCTTCGTCGCGCCGCAGTTCGACGCTGCGCGCGCCGCCGAGCAGGCGTGAGCCGCTGCCGAGCAGCGTCAGGAGAACCGAATCCGGCGCCTCGGCGGCGAGCAGCTGCTCCTTCGCCACACGGCAGCGCGCGGCCAGCTGCGCGAAGCGCGCCGCCGACAGGCGCACCTCGCCGGCCGGCAGGCGTGACTCGACGAGGTGGGCGAGGGCGAGGTCCATGTTGTCGCCGCCGAGCATCAGGTGGTCGCCGACGCCGATGCGCGTCAGCAGCGGCTCGCCGTCGCGCAGCGCGACCTGGATCAGCGTCAGGTCGGTGGTGCCGCCACCGACGTCGCAGACGAGCAACAGGCGCGTCGCCGCGAGTTCGTCGGCAAGCCGCTGCTGGTGCCGGAAGAGCCAGTCGTAGAAGGCCGCCTGCGGTTCCTCGAGCAGGCGCAGGTTGGCCAGCCCGGCCTGCCGTGCTGCCGCCAGCGTCAGCGCACGCGCGCCTTCGTCGAAGGAGGCGGGAACGGTCAGGACGAGCTGCTGCTGCTCCAGCGGTGCCTGCGGAAAACGGTGCCGCCAGGCGGCCCGCACATGCGCCAGGTAACTCGCGCTGGCAGCGACCGGCGACACCCTGCTCACCGTCTCGTCGGCGCCCCAGGGCAGGATCGGCGCCAGGCGATCGACCGCCGCGTGCGACAGCCAGCTCTTGGCGCTCGTCACCAGCCGACCGGGAACCTGGGCGCCGAGATCGAGCGCCAGGCGACCGGCGACCACCGGCGCGGCGCTCTCCTCGACCGGCCACGGCAGTTGCAGCTCGCCCGGGTCGATCTCGCCGGCGGCCGGATGGTAGCGCACCGAAGGCAGCAGCGGCCGCGCAGCGACCTGGCCGGGGCCGACGAGCTGTTCGATCGCGAACAGTTCGACCTGCTGCCTGCCCGGCGCGGCGTAGGCGACGACGGTATTGCTGGTGCCGAGGTCGATGCCGACGATGTACTGTTTTTTCATGTCCTGCCGTTGTCGTCGATGCCGGCGAGCGCCGCGGTCCCGGTCGCCGGTCGGCGCGCGTCGCGGAGATCCGGGAGCGGCGCGGCAGGTGCCCCGCATCCTGTCGCCGGCACGGCCGGCACCGGCTGCCGGCGCCGTCGCGGGCAGTGGCCCGTGCCGCCGGCGCGGAATATAGCACGGCGAATGGCCGCCGGGCGCTTCCGCCCGGCTGGCCGAGAATCTGCCCGGCGCCGGCGGGTGGCGGCAGGCGGCGGGCAGCCAGCGCAACCTTTTTCGTCATCCGTCCAGTAGAATCGCGGTTTTCTTTCGTCTGCCGCCGATCCCGATGCGCACTTCACGGTTCTTTCTGTCAACGCTCAAGGAGGCGCCCGCTGACGCCGAGGTGGTCAGCCACAAGCTCATGCTGCGCGCCGGCATGATCAAGCGGCTGGCGGGGGGCATCTACACCTGGATGCCGGTCGGCTTGCGTGTCGTGCGCAAGGTCGAGGCGATCGTCCGTGAAGAGATGGACCGCGCCGGTGCCATCGAGCTGTCGATGCCGGCCGTTCAACCGGGTGAGCTGTGGCAGGAATCCGGGCGCTGGGAGAAATACGGTCCCGAGCTTCTGCGCTGCAAGGATCGGCACCAGCGGGATTTCGTCATCGGTCCGACGCACGAGGAGGTGATCACCGACGTCGTGCGTCGTGAGGTGAAGAGCTACCGTCAATTGCCCCTCCACTTCTACCAGATCCAGGTCAAGTTCCGCGACGAGATCCGGCCCCGCTTCGGCGTCATGCGCGGGCGCGAGTTCCTGATGAAGGACGGTTACTCGTTTCACGCCAGCTTCGACGACCTGCAGCGCGAGTATCGCAACATGTTCGCGACCTACACGCGCATCTTCGATCGCCTGGGCCTGAAGTTCCGCGCCGTCGCCGCCGACACCGGCTCGATCGGCGGTACCGGGTCGCACGAGTTCCACGTGCTCGCCGATTCGGGCGAGGACGCGCTGGCCTACTGTCCGCAATCCGATTACGCGGCCAACGTCGAGCTGGCGGAGGCGCTGGCACCGGCGGGCGACCGCCCGCCTGCCGGCAGCGCGCTGCAGAAGGTGGCGACGCCCGGTCGCACCCGCTGCGAGGACGTGGCCGATCTGCTGGGGGTCGCGCTGCAGACGACGGTGAAGGCGATCGCAGTCGTCCTGGCCGGGAGCGAGGGTGTCGCCGGCGGGTTCACAATGATCCTGCTGCGCGGCGATCACAGCCTGAACGAGCTGAAGGCGCAAAAGCTGCTCGGCGAATTCCGCTTCGCGCGCGACGACGAGATCCAAGCGGCGCTCGGCTGCCAGCCGGGGTACATCGGCCCGGTCGGCATCAGCGGCATCGCGATCCATGCCGACCGCAGCGTGGCGGCGATGGGCGATTTCGTCTGTGGCGCCAACGAGGCCGGGTTTCACCTGACCGGCGTCAACTTCGGTCGCGACCTGCCGGAGCCGACGCGGGTCGGCGACCTGCGCAACGTCGTCGCCGGTGATCCATCGCCCGATGGCAAGGGGCGGCTGGAACTCTGCCGCGGCATCGAGGTTGGCCACATTTTCCAGTTGCGGAGAAAGTATGCCGAGGCGCTGAAGTGCAGCTTCCTCGACGAAGGGGGGCAGAGCCGCATCATGGAGATGGGTTGCTACGGCATTGGCGTCACGCGCATCGTCGGAGCCGCCATCGAGCAGGGGCACGACGAGCGTGGCATCGTCTTCCCGGCGGCGATCGCTCCCTTCGCCGTGTGCATCGTCCCGATGGGCTACGGCAAGAGTGCCGCCGTCAAGGCGGCTGCCGATGCGCTCTACGCCGAACTGGTCGCTGCCGGTGTCGACGTCCTGCTCGATGACCGCAACGAAAGACCGGGGGTGATGTTCGCCGAAATGGAACTGATCGGCGTACCGCATCGCGTCGTCGTCGGCGAGCGCGGCCTCGCCGAAGGCCGTTTCGAGTACAAGGGACGCCTCGACGCCGAGCCGCAGATGGTCGCCATGGCCGGGATCGGCCGCTTCCTGCAGGACCGCCTGTGCGCTGCCTGATCGCTCTCGCCGCCCTGCTGCTGCCGCTTGCGGTGCACGCCGGGGCGCAGAAGTATGAGCCGCTGTCGGCAAGCGTGCGCGCCGCCCTTTCTCGCACGGTTTCCGATCGCGCGCCGCCACGCAGTTCATTCACCGATTCGACGGAGGCCATCGGCTGGCTGAGCGAGATGTCGCAGCGGCTCGAGAAACGGATGCCCGATCGCGACGCACGTCTGGACTTCCTGCGCGCCGTGCATTACGAGGCGACGCGCGCCGGGCTCGACCCGCAACTGGTGCTCGGGCTGATCCAGGTCGAGAGCGGGTTCAAGAAGTATGCCGTGTCCACCGCCGGTGCTCGCGGCTTCATGCAGGTGATGCCGTTCTGGGTCAGGCTCGTCGGCGGCAGCGAGGACAATCTTTTCCACCTGCGCACCAACCTGCGTTACGGTTGCACGATCCTGCGTCACTACCTCGACATCGAACGCGGCGATCTCTACCGGGCGCTTGGCCGCTACAACGGCAGCCTCGGCCAGCCGCAGTACCCGAACATGGTGCGCGCCGCCTGGCAGACGCACTGGTCATACAACAAACGCAACCTGGCGATGCGCTGACCCGCCATCCCGCCGGCACGTTCGCCGTCAGCGCATCCCCGGCAGCATGCCCTTGAGACCGCGCATCAGCTGCGCCATGCCGCCACGCGAGAACTGCTTCATCATCTTCTGCGTCTGCTCGAACTGCTTCAACAGGCGGTTGACTTCCTGCACCTGCACGCCGGCACCCAGTGCGACGCGCCGCTTGCGCGCGGCCTTGAGCAGTTCGGGGTGGCTGCGCTCGGCCGGCGTCATCGAGTTGATGATCCCCTCGATGCGTGCCACTGCCTTCTCCTCACCACCGGCGGGCAACTGACCGGCTGCCTGCGAGAACTGCGCCGGCAGCTTCTCGAGCATCGACGACAGCCCGCCCATCCTGCGCATCTGGCCCATCTGGTCCTTGAAATCGTTGAGGTCGAAGGTCTTGCCCGATTTCAGCTTGCGCGCGAACTCGATCGCCTTCTCTTCGTCGATGCCCTTCTTCGCCTCCTCGATCAGCGACAGCACGTCGCCCATGCCGAGAATGCGCGAGGCCATCCGTTCGGGGTGGAAGGCCTCGATGCCGGTCAGCTTTTCGCCGACGCCGGCGTACTTGATCGGCCGCCCGGTGACGTGGCGGACCGACAGGGCGGCACCGCCACGCGCATCACCGTCGAGCTTGGTGAGGATGACGCCGGTCAGCGGCAGGGCTTCGTTGAAGGCGCGCGCGGTGTTGATCGCGTCCTGGCCCTGCATCGCATCGACGACGAAGAGCGTCTCGATCGGCCGGATCGCCGCGTGCAGCTCGGCGATCTCCTTCATCATCGCCTCGTCGATCGACAGGCGGCCGGCCGTATCCACCAGCAGCACGTCATGGTAGTGGCGCCGTGCCCAGTCGACCGCGTTGCGCGCGATGTCGACCGGCTTCTCGCTGGCGGTCGATGGGAAGAAATCTGCCCCGGCCTGGCCGGCAACGGTCTTCAACTGCTCGATGGCGGCTGGCCGATAGACGTCGCAGGAGACGACCAGGACCTTCTTCCTCAGCGTTTCGCGCAAGAGTTTCGCCAGCTTGGCGACGGTGGTCGTCTTGCCCGATCCCTGCAGGCCGGCCATGAGGACGATCGCCGGTGGTTGCGTCGCGAGGTTGAGGCCCGTGTGCGCCTCGCCCATCAGTTGCGTCAACTCGCGGTGCACGACGCCCACCAGCGCCTGCCCGGGGCTCAGCGAGCCGATGACTTCCTCGCCGACGGCCTTCTCCTTCACCGCGGCGATCAGGTGCTTGACTGCGGGCAGGGCGACATCGGCTTCGAGCAGGGCGAGGCGGACCTCGCGCAAGGCATCGGCGATGTTTGACTCGGTCAGGCGCGCTTCACCGCGCAGCGTCTTCATGACGCGCGAAAGGCGTTGGGTCAGGTTGTCGAGCATCTGGATTCCGGCTTGGTGTAAACTCGAAAAATGCCCGACATTCTACTGCACCTGCTGCCGCACGTCGTTTCGTCGCTGCTCTACGCTGCCCTCGGGATGCATTTCTGGCACACGCGCTGGCGCGAGAGCGAGCACTCGCTGGTGACGCTGCCGATGCAGCCGTGGGAGCGGGCAGCGATCGTCGTCGCGCTGCTGATCCAGGGTTTCGGTCTCTATCAGGGGGTTTTCGCTGGCGGCGGCATGCGCTTCTCGTTCAGCTACGCGCTGTCGTTGATGCTCTGGCTGGCGGTGCTGATCTACTGGCTGGAGAGTTTTCGTTCGCGCATGGACGGCCTGCAGCCGATGGTCCTGCCGCTCGCCGCAGCCGGTGCGGCGGCGCCGGCAATCTTCCCGCAGTTGCGCGTCATCGGCCATGCCGGCGGCTGGGGTTTCCTCGTTCACTTCCTGGCGGCGATGCTCGCCTACAGCCTGTTCACCCTGTCGGCGTTGCACGCGGTCTTCATGGGCTTTGCCGAACGCAAGCTGCACCAGCGCTCGATGACCCGCAGCCTGAGCAGCCTGCCGCCGATCCTGAGCATGGAGGCGCTGCTGTTTCGCATGATCACGGTGGCGTTCGGCCTGCTGACCGTCGCCCTCGTCAGCGGTGTGTGGTTCTCGGAGGAGATCTTCGGCAAGGCGGCGGCGCTCGATCACAAGACCCTCTTTGCCTTCGCCTCGTGGGCGATCTTCGCCGCGCTGCTGGTCGGGCGTCGCGTTTATGGCTGGCGCGGGCGCATCGCGATGCGCTGGACCCTGGCCGGCTTCATGGTCCTGCTGCTGGCCTACATCGGCAGCCGCTTCGTCGTCGAAGTCGTGCTCGGTCGCATCTGAGCGGTGGCGAGGAAGGCGTCGCCAGCAGCCCGGGATGCCCGCAGTGAGCGGGCAAGCGGCGCCGCCGACCGGGCGCGCGGTCGGCTGCCTCGCCACCACTGAGCCCGATGGCCTTCCGCCTGCCGCCGATGCATGCCCTCGAGGCCTTCGAGGCAGCGGCCCGGCAGCAGTCCTTCGTCAAGGCGGCCGCAGAACTCTGTGTCACGCAGTCGGCAGTCAGCCATCGCATCAGGCAGCTCGAGGACGATCTCGGCGTCCGCCTCTTCCTGCGCCTGAACCGCAACATCGTCCTGACACCGCCGGGCGAGGCCTACCTCGCCAGCATCCGCAGCGCACTCGCCGACATCGAAAGCGCGACGCGCGCCATCGCCCACGGCGCGCGGCACGAACTGCGCGTCAGCGTCGCACCGGCGATCGGCAGCAAGTGGCTGGTCAGCCGCCTCGCCGACTTCCAGCGCCAGCACCCGGCTGTCGACCTGATCCTCTCGACGTCGACCCAGCTCGGCACCATCCGTTCGGGCGAGGTCGACGTCGGTGTGCGCTACGGCGACGGCCAATGGCCCGGGCTGGCGAGTTTCAAGATGTCGGACGAAGTCCTGGTGACGGTCTGCAGTCCGGCTTACCCGGCCCGCGTCGGCGGGCTGGACGAGCCCGTGGATCTCGCCCGCGCCTGCCTGTTGCACCACCCGATCCTGCCCTGGCGCCCGTGGCTGGAGGCCGCCGGCCTCGACTGGCCCGAACCGGCGGGCGGTGTCCGTTTCGACGACGCGGTGATGATGATCGAAGCCGCCGCCGCCGGTCACGGCGTCGCCCTGTGCCCGCGCCGCCTGGTCGAGCCGCACCTGGAGGCCGGCAGCCTGATGCAGCCCTTCGCGGTCGCCGCGCTCGACCGTGGATACCACGTGCTGCTCGCGCCCGACGCGCCCTCGCGGCCGTCGGCAATGGCCTTCGTCCACTGGCTGCTGGCGGCGGCGCAACCGGCGTCGCCGGCGGGCGGCGGTGGCGCGGGGTAGTGGCGCGGACGGACCGATCGCGCAGCGAAGGGGCGATGAGCGGCGGCTGAGGGCGGCGATACGCGGCCGCAGCCAAGGCCGCGCGCATGAATCCGGCTCATCCTCACCTGCAGTCTTTTCGTTTGTCACGGTCGGTGGTCGCTGCGATGCTCTGCTCTCCACAGACAACGCGGGAGAAGGCAATGAGCGGCGAAGATCAGGATGGCTGCATCTGGCTGGACGGTGAGGTCGTTCCCTGGCGCGAGGCCCGGGTGCACGTGCTGACACACACGCTGCACTACGGTCTCGGCGTCTTCGAGGGGATTCGCGCCTACGCGACGGCCAGCGGGCCGGCGATCTTCCGGCTTGACGAGCACCTGCAGCGGCTGCTCGAATCGGCGCACATCCTCGGTCTGGCGCACGGCTTCGATCACCTGACGCTCGCCGACGCCTGTCGCCGGATCATCGCCCGCAATCGCCTCGACGCCGGCTACATCCGCCCGCTGCTCTTCCTCGGCGCCGAGAAGGTCGGCCTCGACCCGGTCGGCGCGCGCGTGCATGCGATGATCGCCGCCTGGCCGTGGCGCGCCTACCTCGGCGAGCGGGCGCTGGACGACGGCATCCGCGTCAGGGTCTCGTCGTTCGCGCGGCATCACGTCAATGTCCAGATGTGCCGGGCGAAGTCGGTGTCGACCTACACGAACTCGATCCTCGCCACTCGCGAGGCGCGCGCCGACGGTTACGACGAGGCGATTCTGCTCGACACCGCCGGCTTCGTCGCCGAGGGCGCCAGCGAGAACCTGTTCCTCGTCCGGCGGGGAACGTTGCTCGAACCGGAAGTCGGCTCGGCACTCGACGGCATCACCCGCCGCAGCGTCATCGACATCGCCGGCGACATGGGGCTGCCGGTGGTGGCACGGCGCGTCACGCGCGACGAACTGTACTGCGCCGACGAAGTCCTGCTCACCGGTACCGCCGCCGAGATCGTGCCGGTGGTCGAGGTCGACCGGCGGCGCGTCAGTGACGGACGCCCAGGGCCGCTGACGCGCGAGCTGCAGCGACGCTACTTCGACTGCGTCCGCGGACACGACGCCGCGCGCGCCGGCTGGCTGACGCCGGTCGCCGACCATGGGTAGGCGGCGGCCGGGCCGATATGCGGCGCGGGCAGGTCGACGCAGGGGCCGCCCGTCAGCCGGGCGGCGCCTCGAGGACCGGCTCGCAGCGGACTTCCGAGCGTACAGAACTGGCGATGAAGCACTCCTCGTGCGCCGCGTGATGCATCCGCCGGATTTCGTCGTCGGTCGGCAGGCGATCACCCGAGAAGCACACCTCGGGCCGCAGGATGACCAGCGTCATCGCCAGCTTCCCCTCGCCGTTGCGGCCCATGACTCCGGTTGGCCGGTCGCGGTAGCGGTCGACCCGATAGCCGCGGCCGGCGGCGATCGCCAGGAACCAGAGCAGGTGGCAACTCGCGAGCGAGGCGACGAAGGCCTCTTCGGGGTCTACCGCAGCGGCATCCGAGAATGGCAGCGGCACGACGTGCGGCGATGACGACGCCGGCACCTCGACGCCACCGTCGAAGCGCAGCAGGTGGCGGCGGCTGTAGCGGCTGTCGACGAAGGGCTGCTCGCCGCGCAACCAGAGGACTTCTGCGGAGTATTCGGCCATGGCTGGCTCCCGGTGGTCAGGCGAAGAGGTCTATGGCGGCGGCCGGCGCTTCGCCCGCCGCCGCAGCAGCGACGCCGGTGTAGGCAGCGACCGCTGCGGCGCTGCCTTCCCGACTGTCGGCCGTCACCCTGGCGCCGGCCGTGTCGTCTCGCCGCAGCGCAAGTTCCATGCTCGCCTGCATCGCCAGGCGCGTCGCCAGTGCCGCGACCTGCCGATCCTGCGGTGACGGGTCGGCCGGCGCCAGTGCCGCAGCCCGGATCCGCGCTGCCTTGTCGAGCGTCTCCTCGGGATTGCGTCCGGGCGAGGTGTCGATAGCGACCTCGCCGCCGACCGCATAGCGCTGGCCGTCGGGACCGATGGCGTAGCTGAAGCTGGCGCCGCTGCGCACCAGGCTGCCGCCAGCGGCGACGTGCGCCATCTCGTGCGCGCGCACCTGGCGGTCGCTTCGCTGCAGGCTCTGCAGGCGCTGGCGGTCGGCCTCGGAGAGCTGGCCCTTCTCCTGCGCGCTGGCGGCAGCAACCGCCGGCCGGTCGGCAGCCGATTCGCTTGCCGGCGCGACATCGCTCGCGCCATCGGCCGTGGCCACGCCGGCACCGGTGCGCTGCTGCACCGGGCGGGTCGGGAACGACGGCGCGGTCGATGCCGCCGATGACAGCGAAGCGATCATGCGGGTTTCCGATCTGGCCGGACGAGAACCGAAGTATAGGCGGTCTGCAGTGCGCTTGCGCGGGCGACGGGCTGTTCGGGCGGGCGGCTTCCCCATGCGGGGCGGGCGTGGATCAGCCTTCGTTTGTCGCTGCGGCTGCCGGAGTATAAGATTGCTTGTCACGTAGAAGAAAACTTCCATGCCAGAAGCTGTCCTCGTTTCCTGGATTGGCCGCACCGACTTCCGAGCGGCGGCTGGCGAGACGGCAGTCGGCATCGGACCGCTCGCGCAGGCCGTGCTGGCACAGGACTACGATCAGATTCTCCTGCTCAGTGATTTCCCATCCGGGCAGGCCGAGCCCTTCGTCGGCTGGTTGAGCGCGCGGACTGCGGCGAAGATTCGCCTGCGCTGCGTCAAGCTGAGCTCGCCGATCAATTTTGGCGAAATCTATCAGCGTGCCGTCGAGGCTCTTGAGGACCTCGACCGCCGCCAGATCAGCCTGACTTTCCACCTGAGTCCAGGGACGCCGGCCATGGCCTCCGTCTGGATCCTGCTGGCGAAGACGACCCATCCGGCACGGCTGATCCAGTCATCGCCGGAGGCAGGAGTCGAGGATGCTGACGTGCCGTTCGCCATAGCGGCCGAATTCATTCCGCGATTGCTGCGGCAATCCGACCAGCAACTGACCGAACTCGCGCAGGGCGCACCGGACGAGACGGCCGAGTTCGCAGCGATCATCCATCGCGGGCCGGCGATGGCCCGGGTGATTGCGCTGGCCCGGCGCGTCGCCGTTCGCTCGATCCCGGTACTGGTCGAAGGCGAAAGCGGTACCGGCAAGGAACTGCTGGCGCGCGCCATTCACCGCGCCAGTCCACGCGCGGCCCGGCCCTTCATCGCGGTCAATTGTGGCGCCGTGCCACCCGAATTGGTCGAGTCCGAATTCTTCGGGCACCGGCGCGGCGCGTTTACCGGTGCGGTCAGTGAGCGACAGGGCCATTTCGAGCGTGCCGACGGCGGTACGCTGTTCCTCGACGAGATCGGCGAGTTGCCGAAAGCGATCCAGGTCAAGCTGCTGCGCACCCTGCAGGAAGGCGAAGTCACTCCGGTTGGTTCGAGCGAGGCGAGGAAGGTCGATGTCCGGGTCGTCGCCGCGACCAACCGGACGTTGATCGGCGAGGTTGCCGCGGGCAACTTCCGCGAGGACCTGTTCTACCGGCTGGCGGTGGCGATCATCCGGCTGCCGCCGCTGCGTGAGCGGGCCGGCGACCTCTCGCTGCTGATCGACGCGCTGCTGCAACAGGTCAATGCTGCCGCCACCGATCTGGGCGTTCCGCACAAGAAACTGTCTGCTGCCGCAAGAAATCTTCTGCTGCAGCATCACTGGCCGGGCAATGTTCGCGAACTCTTCAATACCCTGCAGCGCGCCGCAGTCTGGTCCGACGACGAGACCATCAGCCCGGATGCGATCAGCGACGCGTTTCTGCTCTCGCCACGGACCCTGGACGGTGAGCACGAGATCCTGAATCGGCCCCTCGAATCCGGCGTCGATCTGGAGGCGCTGATGGGGCAGGTCGCACGCCATTACATCGAACGGGCGCTGGCGCATACCCGCAACAACAAGACCCAGGCCGCCAGACTGCTCGGTTTCGGCAACTACCAGACCTTCACCAACTGGATGAACCGCCATGGCGTCGTGCACCCGGAGAAGTGAATCGGGAACTGTGTCGACGCCTGGCACGCCTGTTGCTTATCAGGAAGCGAAGGGTTTTCCGCAAGCGACGATCTGAGCTCACTCACACCACGACTTCAACATTTGGCCAACAGGGATTCGAAATGCGCATCACGGCGATAGAAATCGAGAACTTCAAGGGTATCTCCGAACGGGTGCGGGTGGAACTGAAACCGATCACCCTGCTGTTTGGCGCCAACAGCGCGGGCAAGAGCACGATTCTGCAAGCGCTCCTGTACATGAAGGATGTACTGGATCGGCGGAATCTCGATGCCATCACGACACCGGTTTCCGGGCGGGCTCTGGATCTTGGTGGGTTCCGCAGGTTTGTGCATGGACACGATCTGAGTCGGACCGTCCGGATCGCGCTGAGTCTGGATCTGACCGGCCAAGAGTTGCCGCGGATGGCGCGCCCTTATGACCTTGGAACTTTTTCCGGGCATAAAACAACGAATGAATTCCTTGATAGACACGATCAAGCATGGTGGGACATTCTGTGTTGGATCAAGTCGGCGAAAGTACAGATCGAGGTGCGGTGGGATAAGGATTTTTGTAGGCCAGTCGCGTCGGCTTATACGGTCGGCCTGAATGGCTTGGACTTCATCCGCATCGAGTGGGACGGCGGGAGGCGCAAGGTTACAAAGATGAACTGGTTGAATCCTGCAGTCAGTCGCCCATTGACCGAGGATGAGCTGCGGCTCTTCCATTTGGATTTGGACGAAGACAGAGAGCTCACACCACAGGAAAAAGAGGACCTTAAACCTTACGCTCGTGTATCGGCCCTTCAGACCGTCAGGCCATGTTTCGCGGGGAAAGAGTCCACCCTGTCCGGACTCTCGAACTGGCTTCCGAGGAGCCAAGACCCAATATCAGATTTTTCCTACAGGGAAGATCTGAACTTGCCAGAAGCTATTGATTGGCGAGACTTCGAATTTAAGGGTAATGATTGCCGGTTCTACGAGGACCTTATGACATGGCAGGCTTGGGAGGGTACAGAATTTCTGGCCAGATTGGCTTTCGGTCCGGGGAAACTTCTGCGGGAGTGGCTGCAGGACTTGCGCTATATCGGCCCGCTCCGTGCCCGATTTCCTCGCAAGGGTATCCCAGGGGCCGAACTGAGCGACTGGTCCGAAGGACTGGCCGCGTGGAAGGTTCTTGAGAGCGAAGAAAGCTCTTCGGATTTCATCCAGCAGGTGAGTCAGTGGCTTGCCGGCGAGGATCGGCTTAATTCCGGCTATGAACTGGAGAGGAAGCATCGGGCGCAGGTGGATGTCGGCGCATTTCGCCAGATCGCCGAGGGCGATCGCGACGGGGCTCGACTTCTCGAACTGCTCAAGGAGGCTCCCAAGAGCGTGGAGATCAAGCTCGTCGACAAACAATCCTGCCTTGAACTCGACCCGTCGGATGTCGGTGTCGGGATCTCGCAGGTACTGCCGATCGTTGTTGCCGCGGTGGCGCCAGGCAAGAGCGTGGTGGCGATCGAGCAACCCGAGCTTCATATTCACCCGGCAATGCAGGTGGCACTGGGCGATCTGTTCATCGAAGGGGCCAAGATGCGAGAGATGAGTTTCCTCATCGAAACCCACAGCGAACACCTGATGCTTCGTCTCTTGCGGCGGATCCGTGAAACGACGGAAGGAGAACTACCCCCAGGTGGGGTTAAAATCAGCCCTGAGGATGTAAGCGTGGTCTACGTGCAGTCCGGTGCCAACGGTGTAGAAATGGTCCCGCTTTTGATAGACGAAACTGGAGAGTTCGCCACGAAATGGCCCAGGGGTTTCTTCGATGAGCGTGCGGAGGAACTCTTCGGATGATTCACGAGTATGCCGTTGATCCCGCACTACTCAACAACTGGGAGCGGTTTCGCTATCTCACGGAGAAGTTCGGCGTCTGTCGCGGACGTTTGATCTCGAGGTTTCCAAAGCGCTGGAAAGCTATGGTCTATGATGGGCTGAGCAGCGTCGGTGAAATCGAACGAAAAAGGATCGAGATCTGCCTGCAGCGTATCGACGAGAAGATGCTGGCGCGAGCGCCGGCTGCCGCGTGGGATGGCGCGCAGGGCTGGCTTTCGAACGCAGAGCTCGAACATGAGAGGCAACCGTTCCATGCGATTGTCGCGGGCGCAAACCCGCGTGACCACGGTCGGATCCTGGCCTATGACGACCTGAGTGAGGACGGTCCGCTGTGGGCAGTGTCGCGTGAGAGGGCCGTATCTCGGGACGCGAGTTCGCTGGCCGCCGCAGTATCACCAATCCTCCGAATTGCCAAGAAGGTGATTTTTGTTGATCCCCATTTTGACCCCTACAGACAGAGAGCGCTAAACACGCTCCGCGCGTTCCTCAGCGCTTGTCTTGATGGCCGTCTTGAACGCTCTAGTCCGGAACTGGAGTTCCACACCGCTTTCAATGCGGAAAATGCGGGTTTTGCGGTCGAGTGTCAGCAACGATTACCGGAAAGGATTCCTCGAGGTATGTCTCTGAAGGTGGTTCGCTGGCGAGCACGAAATGGCGGGGATGGCCTGCACAATCGCTACATCCTGACGGAACGTGGTGGAGTTCGCCTGGCCTGGGGACTTGACGAGGGAAGAGAAGCGCAGACGGATGACCTAAGCTTGCTGCAACCTGAACTCTACAAGACTCGATGGGATCAATACTGTGGCGACCAACCGGCTTTCGACAGGGTCGACGAGATCATCGTATCCGGCACGCGGGTGCTGGCGTGAGCGAGATTCTTTGCCTGTTTGCCAGTGGTCGCCCGCAGACCAAGTCACGAAGGAGTGCGCGTTGACCATCAGGAACAAGATCCGCCAGCTCTACCACTTCCTGAAGGCTGCCAACGAACTCCGCTTCCGGCCTGTCCGCGTTCTTGCCGAACAGCCACGAGTGGTGCGGCTGGCCGACCTGCCGGCTCATCCGGCCATGCAGATCTTCCGCCCGCTGCAGATGGAAGGCGCCCCGGAGGTTCCCGACACCCTGCTGCGCGTCGGGCGTCCGCTGCTCACGCGCTGTCCGACGCCGCCTGCGTCGATCGGTGACTGGCTGTTACCGAATTGGGATGACCCGGCGCAACCGGCCGTCGTCGCGGCGAGTCTGAACCTCACCGACGACGATGGCCAGACGGTTACGGTTCGCTTCGATGACGACCACCGGCGACGGGCCGACTTCGAGGCCTGGTGCGTAGGCCGCAGGGCATGGGTCGAACCGGAAGTCGCTGCACGCAAGGCGATGTCCTTCTTTCAGGCCTTCTACGACATCCACTCGCTGGTCGAGAAGGACGGCGAGGAACTCGAACTGCTCGCCGCCGACGGTCACTTGCTCTGGCAGACCAATTCCGCCGTCGACGGCGCGGTCACCATCAACCACCCGGTTCTGTTGAAGCGCGTCGAGTTGCGCTTCGATCCAACCGTTCCCGAGTTCACGATCCACGAGACCGATCGCGAACCCGAGATCCACGGCGGCCTGTTCGTCGATCTGCAGGACGTCGCTGCGGCCGCGATCGCCGACAGGAAGCGCGAACTCGCGGCCTGTGGTTGTCATCCTTTCGGCTGGCAGGACACCGATGCCTTCCTGCAGGCCTTCATCCAGACGGTCTCGCCAGTCGACGGCGTGTTTCTCGACGCGCCGTCCGAGGGCGGAGCGGGCGCCACCCCATGTCTCCATCGCGATCCGGTGCTGGTTCTGCGGAAGCGGGTTGCCGGCATTGCCAATGTCGTCGATGCGATCATCGACGACATCGAAGCCCGGGAAGTCTTCCCGCCGGCGCTGGCGCAGATCACCGGCACGATGGACGAATGGGAAGCCGCGGGCCTCGGCAATGGCGCCGGCGCGAACGGGCCCCGGGCCCCTTTCAGCGACGACGACATCCTGCTTGCGAAGGAGGCCAACGACGAGCAACTGCAGATCATCCGTCGCCTGGAGCGCAGTGGGTCGGTTCTCGTCCAGGGGCCGCCCGGAACTGGCAAGACACACACCATCGGCAACCTGATCGGGCATCTGCTGGCACAGGGCAAGTCGATTCTGGTGACTGCGCATACCGCCAAGGCGCTGCGCGTCGTGCGCGACCAGGTGCCCGGGATCCTGCGGCCGCTGGCCGTCTCGGTTCTCGGCAGTGAGCAGGATGCGCGCCGACACCTCGAGGGGGCGATCGCTTCGATCAACGAGAGGCTGGGTCGAGATGACGCCGAGGGCCTGCTGGAGCGGGCGCGCCGGTTCGAGGCGGAGCGGCACGAGTTGCTCGGCCAGATCGGGCAGTCCAGTGGGCAACTGCGTGCTGCGCTCGACAACGAGTATCGCGAGATCGTCGTCGGTGATCGGCGCTTCACACCCTCGGACGCGGCCCGCTTCGTTGCCGAGCACCGCCAGGCGGCTGGCTGGATTCCGCAGCCGGTCGGGCTCGGTGTCGATCTCGGCCTCTCGGTGGCTGATCTGACGCGGCTGTGTGCCCTCGCCACCGCGTGCACCGCGGAAGAAGAGCAGGATGCTCGACTGCCGTTGCCCGACCTCGAGCTGCTCCCTTCCGGGCGGCAGTTCGAGATGATGGCGTCGGAGTATCAGGACCTGCTGACACAGGATCTGAGCCTCGGTGTCGATCGCTGGCTGCCGTCGGATGGCGGCAGTGAAGTCCTCGAGCGGCTGGCTGACGAGCTGCTCGCCGAGTTCTCGGGCGGCCTGCGACGCCAGGCGTGGCGCCCGTACGCGATCACCGCCGGCATCCACGGTGGCGGCGAGCGGGAGGTCTGGGAGCGGCTGGTCGCCCACATCGAGCGGGCGGTGGAGGCGAATTCGCGGTGTGCACTGATGCTCGACCAACGCGCGCAGCTTTCGCCGGCCATGCCGGTTGCGCAACAGTTCGAGATTGCCAGCCGGATCGGCGACCACGTCGCCGCTGGCGGCAAGCTGGGGTTTGTTCAGCTCGCTACCCGTCCGCAGTGGCGACTGTTCATCAGGACGGCGCGGGTCGCCGCCGGGCAACCCGCTCACCGGGAGCATTTCGCTGCACTGGCTCGCCTCGCCGAACTCGGGGTCTGCCGCCAGAGCCTGGAAATGCCGTGGAATGCGTTGATCGGCCAGCATCTGCAGCAGCCATTCGGCAACCTCGGGCCGGCACCGGAGCTTGCCTGTCGCGCCCTGGTTGCCGAGATCCGGCGCTGCCTCGACTGGCATGACACGTTCTGGTTGCCACTCGGCTCCCGGTTGAAGTCCGCAGGGCTGAAGCTGGACGAACTTCTGGCGCGGATTCCGCGCGAGGCCAGTCCGATTTCGGAGTATCTCGCCATCGAGCACCTGGTTTCGTCGCTCCTGCCGGCGACGCTGGTGGCGGAAGTGGGCCGACGCAAGCTGCGCGAGTGCGAACTCGGCTTCGAGCGCCTCGCCAATCTGGCGACCCAGGTCGATCCGACGGCGGCGAACCGGGGCTGCCTTGGCCGCATCATTGACGCCGTTCGCCTGCGCAGTCCGCAGGCTTATGCAGCGGCACTCGACTACGCTCGACGCCTGCACACGGTGCGGCCGCTGGTCGTTGAACGCGACGCGCTGGCCGACACGTTGCGACGGGTGGCCCCCGGCTGGGCGGAGCAGATCCAGGGCCGCGTGCCGCCACACGACGCAGCGGCGAGTCCCGGCGATTGCGCGATGGCGTGGACATGGCGACAACTTCACGACACGCTGCTCGAGCGCGATCGACTGGATGCGCATGAGCTGCAGCGGCGGATCGACCGGCAGCGCGAGCGACTTCGCCAAGTCACCGGAGCGCTCATCGATGCCAGGGCATGGGGCAAACAACTCGAGCGGCTGCAGCAGAATCACGCGATCCGTCAGGCGCTGGTTGGCTGGCTGGATACGACTCGGCGACTCGCTCACACCCGCCGGTTGGACAGGCGGCAGGAACTGCTCTCGGCAGCGCGCGGCTTGATGAAGCAGTGTGCCGACGCGGTGCCGGTCTGGATCATGCCCGTTTCGATCATGGCCGAGAGCTTCGATCCCCGTTTCACGCGCTTCGACGTCGTGATCGTGGACGAGGCGAGCCAGGCCGATCTCAATGCGCTGATTCCGCTCTACCTGGGCAAGCAGGTGATCGTCGTCGGCGACCACGAGCAGGTCACGCCTTTGGGTGTCGGCCGCGCGCAGGAGCCGCTGGAGAACCTGCAGAAGGCCATGCTGCAGGGTATCCCCAATTACCGTCTGTTCGACCACATGTGCTCGATCTACGACATCGGCCGGCAGTCGTTCGGCGACGCGATCCGCCTGGTCGAGCATTTTCGCTGCGTGCCGGAGATCATTTCCTTCAGCAACCAGCTTTCGTACTACGGCGCCATCCGTCCATTGCGGGAATCGAACTCGACCGACATCAAGCCGGCGTGCGTCGCGTGCCACGTGCCGGGTGTGCGTGAAGGCGATACCAACAGAGCCGAGGCGCGCCGGATCATCGAGACCATCCGGGCCATGCTTCGGCATCCGGCCTACGCGCGCAAGACGATCGGCGTGATTTCGATGCTCGGCAACGAGCAGGCCCTGCTCATCCAGTCGCTGCTGCACCAGGAGATAGACGGCGTCGAGATTGCCAACCGCCGCATCCAGGCAGGTATCCCGGGCGAGTTCCAGGGCGACGAGCGGGACATCGTCTTCTTGTCTATGGTCGATAGTCCACCCCATGAAGGAATGCTCCGCACGACCGGGGAGGGCGCCTTCGAACTGATCAAGAAGCGCTACAACGTGGCCGCCAGTCGGGCGCGCGATCAATTGTGGGTGGTGCACTCATTTGACCCAGATCGCCACCTCAATCCGAACGACATCCGGTTGCAGCTGTTGAAACATGTGCGGGATCCGCTGGCCTACCTGCGGGCCAACGAGCCTGAGGTCGGCAGGGCCGAGTCGCCGTTCGAGAGGGCCGTGTTGCAGCGCCTGAGCGACGCGGGTTTTCGGGTCAGGTCGCAGTGGCGAGTGGGCTACTACCGCATCGACCTGGTGGTCGAGGGCGCAGGCCAACGTCTGGCCATCGAATGCGATGGCGATCGCTACCATCCCATCGAGAATCTCGCCCAGGACATGGATCGGCAGGCGGTCCTCGAACGGCTTGGCTGGCGGTTCGTGCGCATCCGCGGCAGCGCCTTCTACCGCGATGCGGAACTGGCGATGCGGCCGGTTTTCGACCGCCTGCGGGAACTCGGGATTCCTCCGGAGGCGAATCACGGCAGAGACCGCGCAGCCCGCCCGGAAAACTGGCTGACCGACGAACTCGAGGCGCTGATCGAGCACGGCAATCAACCGGGCGATCCCCTTCTCTGCGGCGGTTCCGGTTTTTCGGACAGTCGGATAAGCTAAGGCCGACCGAACCGAG
>NZ_JAMTDQ010000070.1 GCF_023806635.1 Accumulibacter sp. | reverse complement strand
AGTTCTACAAGCACGTCGCGCATGATTTCGAGGATCCGCTGGCGCACGTCCATGCGCGGGTCGAAGGCAAGCAGGAGTACACGCAACTGCTCTACGTTCCGTCGCGGGCGCCGTTCGACCTCTTCGAGCGGACCGCCCGGCACGGCATCAAGCTCTATGTCCGGCGCGTCTTCATCATGGATGACGCGGAGCAGCTGATGCCGCTGTACCTGCGCTTCGTGCGCGGGGTGGTCGACTCGAACGACCTGCCGCTGAACGTCTCGCGCGAGATCCTGCAGCAATCACGCGACATCGAGACGATTCGCGGCGGTTGCGTCAAGCGCGTTCTCGGGCTGCTGGAGAGTCTTGCCGACAGCGAGGACGGGGCGGCGAAGGAGAAGTACGTCAAGTTCTGGAAGGAGTTCGGCCGCGTCCTCAAGGAGGGTGTCGGCGAGGACTTCGCGAACAAGGAGCGGATCGCCAAGCTCCTGCGTTTCGCCTCGACGCAGGCCGACACCGACGAGGAATGCGTCTCGCTGGCCGACTACGTCGCGCGCATGAAGGATGGACAGGAGAAAATCTACTACGTCACGGCGGAAACCTTCACGGCCGCGAAGAACAGCCCGCATCTCGAGATTTTCCGCAAGAAGGGAATCGAGGTGCTGCTGCTGTCGGATCGCGTCGACGAGTGGGTGACCGGCCACCTCACCGAGTTCGACGGCAAGCCACTGCAATCGGTCGCCAAGGGTGGCCTCGACCTCGGCAAGCTCGAGGACGTGGCGGAAAAGGAGGAGGCGGAAAAGGCTGCCGACGAGTACAGGGAACTGATCGACAAGGTGAAGGCAACGCTCGGCGAGAAGGTGAAGGACGTGCGCGTAACGCATCGCCTGACCGATTCGCCGTCCTGCCTGGTTGCCGACCAGCACGACCTCGGTGGCAACCTGCAGCGCATTCTCAAGGCAGCCGGGCAGCAGGCGCCGGCGAGCAGGCCGATTCTCGAGATCAATCCGAAGCACCCGGCGGTGCAGCGGCTGAAGTACGAGGAGGCGCGCTTCGACGACTGGGCCAACCTGCTGCTCGAGCAGGCGACGCTGGCAGAGGGTGGCTCGCTCGATGACCCGGCCGGCTTCGTCAGGCGCATCAACGACCTGATGCTGGCGCTGTCGCTCGCCGGCGGGCGCTGATGGCGGCCGGCAGGCCGGAGCTGCTGTCCGGCTTGCCGCCGATCATCGATGCCGGCGTGCGGACGCTGATTCTCGGGAGTTTTCCCTCACCGGCATCGCTCGCCGCCGCGCACTACTATGCGCACCGGCAGAACCAGTTCTGGCGTCTGCTCGAAGCGCTGTTCGACGAGCCGCTCGTCGCCCTCGACTACGCCGGCAAGCAGCAGTGCCTGTTGCGGCACCGCATCGGGGTCTGGGACGTCTATCGCGAGTGCCGGCGTCGCGGCGCGCTGGATGCTGCCATCGAGTCGGCGGTCGCCAACGACTTCTCGCGCCTGCGCGACGTGGCCCCGCAATTGCGCTGCATCTGCTTCAATGGCCAGACCGCAGGGCGTTTCGCTGACTGGTTCCGGCAGCAGGGCTATGCGACGCACATCCTGCCGTCGACCAGTCCGGCGCATACGCGGGCTTTCGCGGACAAGCTGGCCGCCTGGCGGGCGGCGATTGCCGCCAGCCCGACTGCTGCCTGAGCAGCCGCGCCGCGCGTCTCCGGGCGGCGGCCCGTTGCGCTATCTGGCGGCTGGTGCCAGTGCCTCGCGCAGGCACTGCCGATGCTCGGGACCGATCTTGTCGCGGCACTGTTCGCGCGCCTTCTGGTGGCGCTGGCAGCGGGCCGGGTCGGCCGCCTGGCCGCAGTCGACGGCCGGCATTTTCTCCTGGACGCAGCGCTTGAAGTCGGGACCGTTGCGCTCCTGGCAGGCGGCGTAGGCCTGCTTGCGGGCCTCGCACTGCTGCGGGTTGCGCGCGCGCGAGCAGTCCGTCTGCTGCGCCTGCCGGTGCATGCACTGGCGGCGCTCGCTGCCTGTGCTGTCGCGGCAGGCAGCGCGAACCTGCTCGTGCGCGGCTTGGCGGGCCATGCACTGGGTCGGGTCGGCGGCCTTGCTGCAGTCGGTCGGGCGGCCCATGCCGCTGCCGCCGGCTGGCGTTCCCGGCCCCATTCCGCCGGCTGCGGTCTGCGCGACGGCCGGCAGGGTGAAGAGGGTGCTGGCAATGGCGAGGATGATCAGGGAACTGGCGTGCATCGCTTCCTCCACAGGTAGTCTGGTTGACTGTGGCCGGCGCGCAGCCCGGTGTCCCGGTCGCGCGCCTGGCCGCGGCAGGGCTGCATCATACCCCGTCGCGGCGCGACCATTGAGTCGCGATGGCGCTCTCCGGTATAGTGTCCATACCCCTCCCCGGAAACCCGCACATGCTGCAGGCAACGGTCAACACCGTCCATGAACATCGTCTGACGCTGGCCGAGGTTCTCGGCTGGCTCGTCGCCGACGGCCTCGCCACTGCGGCGGATGCCGACAGCCTGCTCAAGGAGAGCCGTCTCAAGCGTCTGGTGGCGCACCCGCTGGTGATCATCGGCGACCAGAAATGGAAGTCGCAGCTCGAACCGTACCGCCCGCTGACCCTCGACGATCTCGGCGAGTGGCTGGCGCGCCGCGTCGGTCTCGAGTACTACCATATCGATCCGCTGAAGGTCGATTTCACCGCCGTGACCGAAGTGATGTCGAGTGCCTACGCGACACGTTTCGGCGTCCTGCCGGTGGCCGTGACGACGCGGGAAGTGCTGGTGGCGACGACCGAGCCCTTCCTGCGCGACTGGGAAAAGGAGATCCGATCGATCAGCAAGAAGGAGATCAGTCGCGTCCTCGCCAGTCCGGTCGATGTCGCGCGCTATCTGGTCGAGTTCTACAACCTCGCGCGCTCGGTCAAGAAGGCGGCGCAGCTCGGCGGCCCTGCCGGCAACCTGTCCTCGTTCGAGCAACTGGTCGAGCTGGGCCGCACCAATCGACAGTTCGACGCCAACGACCAGCACATCGTCAACATCGTCGACTGGCTGTGGCAGTACGCGTTCGAGCAGCGCGCCAGCGACATCCACATCGAGCCCCGGCGGGAAGTCGGCATCGTTCGCTTCCGCATCGACGGCGTCCTGCATCAGGTGTACCAGATTCCGATGAGCGTCCTCGCGGCGATGATCAATCGCGTCAAGATCCTCGGTCGCATGGACGTCGTCGAGAAGCGCCGCCCGCAGGACGGACGCATCAAGACGCGCACCGCCGACGGCCTGGAGGCCGAACTGCGCCTGTCTACCCTGCCGACGGCCTTCGGCGAGAAGCTGGTGATGCGCATCTTCGATCCCGAGGTGCTGGTGCGGGGTTTTGCCGAACTGGGCTTCTCGGATGACGACCAGGAGCGCTGGAAGACGATGGCCGAGAGGCCGAACGGCATCATCCTGGTCACCGGGCCGACCGGATCGGGAAAGACGACGACCCTCTACTCGACGCTGAAACAGCTGGCGACGCCGGCGGTCAACGTGTGCACGATCGAGGATCCGATCGAGATGGTCGAGCCGGCCTTCAACCAGATGCAGGTGCAGAACGTCATCGACCTCGGTTTTGCACAGGGCGTACGCGCCCTGATGCGGCAGGACCCGGACATCATCATGATTGGCGAAATCCGCGACCTGGAGACCGCCGAAGTGGCGATCCAGGCGGCCCTGACCGGCCACCTGGTGCTGTCGACGCTGCACACCAACGATGCACCGGCAGCGATCACGCGCCTGCTCGACCTCGGCGTGCCATCCTACCTGCTCGGTGCGACGGTGCTCGGCGTGATGGCGCAGCGTCTGGTGCGCATCCTCTGCCCGCATTGCAAGCAGGTGCATCCGGCCAGCCCGGTCGAGGAGACGATGTGGGATCAGCTGGTGGCACCGTGGAAGTCGAACCGCCCGTCGCGCTTCTACCGGCCCGTCGGCTGCCTCGATTGCCGGATGACCGGTTATCTCGGGCGCGTCGGGCTGTACGAGATCCTCATGCTGTCGCCCGAGGTCAAACAGGCGATCAGCGAGAACAAGGACATCGCCAGGATTCGCGAGCTGGCGTTTCGCGAGGGGATGAAGCCCTTGCGCATTTCGGGAGCGATGAAGGTGGCAGCGGGGGTGACGACGCTGGCGGAAGTCTACAAGGTGGCGCCGCCGATCGAACAGAAGTGAACTGGGGCCCCCTTGTCCGCGTGGTGTCGCATGATCGGCCTAAAGGCGCAGGGCTGCCGGGCCGTAACTGGGAACATGGAGCGGCTGTCGGCGCGGAGCGGATGCAGGGTCGTTGCCGTGAATGAGTCCTCGGGGCAGTTGCGTATATGGAGAACGCCGGTTGTGGCGACAAGGTGGCGGCAAGCGCTCGCTTGAGCGGTGTCGAGACGAGTTCGGGGTGGCTCTGGCAATGGAGATGAGCGGATGCACAGCCCGCTGAGCGACGATCCCGATCTCTTTCCCACCCTGCTGCAGGCTGAGGCCGACGAGCCTCCGCCGGCTGCCGGCCGCCCCTGGAAAGTCCTCGTGGCAGACGACGAGGCGGACGTACATGCGGTGCTGCGCCTCGCCTTGCTGGACGTGGTGATCGAAGGTCGCGGCTTGCAGGTGCTCGACGCTTTCTCGGCGGAGGAGGCGAAGGGGCTTCTGGCGGCCCATCCGGACGTCGCCCTGATTCTGCTGGACGTGGTGATGGAGTCGGGTCGGGCGGGCCTCGACCTGATCCGTCACATTCGCGAGCAACTGGCCAACCGTACCGTGCAGATCGTCCTGGTCACTGGCCAGCCGGGCCATGCCCCGCAGCGCGAAGTGATCAGCGGGTACGAGATCGACGGCTATCGGCTGAAGTCGGAACTGCACGGCAACCAGATTTTCGCCCAGGTCCACTCGGCGCTGCGCACCTATCGCCTGATGCGGGAACACGAGCAGTTGCAGCGAGACCTGGAGCTGAAGGTGCGGCAGCTCGACGCGGCGGTGGCCGCCTTGCGCGAGAGTCAGGCCAACTTCATCAGGGCGCAGTCGGTTGCCCACGTCGGCAGCTGGAACTACGAGCTGGCAAGCGACGAGTTGCACCTGTCGGCGGAAACCTGTCGCATCTTCGGCCTGCCGGAAGGCACGGTCGGCAACTACCGCGGGTATCTGGAGCGCGTCTGCAGTGAGGATCGGGCACCGCTCGAGGCGGCGTGGCAGCACTTCCTGCGCGTCGGCGGGGCGTTCGAGCACGAACATCGCATCCGGGTCGGCAACGCGGTCCGCTATGTCCGGCAGCGTGCCGACCTGACCTTTGGTGCCGATGGCAAGCCGCTGCGCAGCCTGGGGACGACGCAGGACATCACCGAGCGCAAGCAGGCCGAAGTGGAGCTCAGGCGCTCGAATGCCGAACTCGAGCAGTTCAGCTACGCCATCTCCCACGACCTGCGGCAACCCCTGCGGATGATTGCCAGCTACCTGCAGCTGCTCGGCACCAGTCTCGCCGACCGGCTGAACGATGAACAGGGCGCGTACTTCGGCTTCGCCATCGAAGGCGCCAAGCGCATGGACCGGATGCTGGTGGCCCTGCTCGAATACTCGCGGGTCGGTCGCCTCGGTGAACCGCCGGCGTGGATCGAAAGCCGCGTCGTACTCGATGAAGCTCTGCTGTTTCTGCAGCCGACGATTGCCGAGGCCGCTGCGACGATCGCCATCGGCGGTGAATGGCCGCGCGTCTTCGTTCGGCCGGACGAGATGCTGCGGCTGTTGCAGAACCTGATCGCGAATGCGGTCAAGTTTCGCCTGCCAGGACGAAAGCCGCAAATCGCGGTGATCAGCCGGATCGCCGGTGCGGAATGGAATCTGGTGGTTGCCGACAACGGTGTCGGCATCGCACCGGAACAGCTGGGCCGCCTCTTTCAGGTCTTTCAGCGGCTGCAGAGCCGTGCCACCTTCGAAGGCAGTGGCGTCGGTCTGGCACTCTGTCGCAAGATTGCCGAGCACCATGGGGGACGCATCTGGGCGGAGTCCGAAGGTGACGGTCGTGGGAGTCGATTCTGCGTCACGCTGCCGATGCCGAGGGAAGGCGCATGACGGCCGCAGCCGTTTCCTCTGTCGGCGAGCGCGCCAGTACGGGCGCCGGCAGCAGCCTGGGCTGTCGGCCACGGCTCGTCGGATTGCTGGCTTTCGTGCTGGCGGGCGCACTGGCTGGTGGGCTGATCTGGCGCCAGGAACAGCAGCGGCAGCGCGAAGCCCGCATCCAGGCCGCCGGCGTCGCCGGTGAACGGTCGCGCGACATCCAGAGCAGCGTCGAGCGGACGTTCGCGCCAACCTATGCACTGGCGGCCATCCTGCAACCGGGAAGGGAGAGCATCGCGGCTTTCACGCCAACTGGCGAGCGGTTGCTGCGTCATTTTCCCGACATCTCGGCGCTGCAACTGGCGCCGACGGGAGTGGTGCGGCAGGTCGTTCCGCTGGCGGGCAACGAGGGCATGATCGGGGTCGATCTGCTGCAAGATGCGGATCTCGGCAGACCTGCGCGACAGAGCCGCAACGGAAGTGTACCGCTGCTGGCCGGACCCATCAGGCTGGAGGGCGGTGGCCTGGAGTTCGCTGCCCTGTTGCCCCTCTCCGGCGATGGCCCGGTCCATGGCCGGGCATTCTGGGGTTTTGCCGTCGCCCGGATCGCCTTGCCGGAACTGCTGCGGGAGAGCGGTCTCGACAATCTGGAAGCACAGGGTTACGCCTACCAGTTGTTCCGCCGCGATCCGGAGACGCGCGCGAAGGAGCTGTTGGCCGCTTCTGTGCGGGCGAACCTGGTCGACCCGGTGGAGAAGGAACTGGTGGTGGCCAACGCGCCCTGGAGCCTGAGCGTGGCGCCGATCGCCGGCTGGTCGGACGTCCGCGGACTCCTGTTGCAGGCGGCTGTGGGCGTGCTTTTCTGCCTCGTGCTGGCGTGGCAGGCGGCATGGCAGGCGAGGCTGATCGCTGCCGCGCGAGCGCACGAACGGACGCTGGAGCTGCGCGTTGCGCAGCGCACCTCGGACTTGCAGCGCTTCGCTGAAGTCACTGCGCACCACCTGCAGGAACCGGCCCGGCGCGTCGCCACCTATGCCGGTCGCCTGCGCAGCCAGCTCAGCGGGCGCGTCGACGACCCCGAGGCGCAGTTGTCACTCGACTTCATTGGCCAGCAGGCGGGGCGGTTGCAGGAACTGCTGCGGGATGCCGAACTCTACCTGTCGGCAGACCAGCCGCGCGGACAGATCGAGTGCTGTGCCGTCGCACCGGTGCTGCAGACCTTGCTGACGAAGCTTGCCGGGCCGATTGCCGAGGCCGGTGCCCGGCTCAGTATCGGCCGGTTGCCGCCGGCCCTGATCGACCCGCCGCGGCTCGGCGACCTGTTTCGCGTCGCGATCGAGAACGCACTGCAACATGGCCGCAGTACGCAGGCGCTGCGCATCGACATCGCCGGCGAGCGCCGCGGCGAATGGGTCGTCTATCACGTCAGCGACAATGGCCCCGGCGTCGAGGAGGCGTATCGTGGACGCGTCTTCCGCGTGTTCGAACGATTGTCGTCGAGCGGCGAGGGAACGGGTGTCGGGCTGGCGATCGTCCGTCGCGTTACCGAGAGCTGCGGTGGACAGGCATGGATCGAGGAGACGCCGGGTGGTGGCTGCCGTCTGGCGCTGCAACTGCCGGCGGCCGAGCCGCCGGCAGGCGTTGGCGGGGTGACATGAGCGGCCCCATGGCGAAGGCGACCGTCGCGACCGCCGTGACCGGCGAGAGTGAGGGACGGGGTGCGCGGATGCTGATCCTGCTGGTCGAGGACGAGCCGGCGGACGCCCATCTGCTGCGTGTGGCGCTGCGTGAAGGCCGGGTCGAGGCGGAGGTCGAGCATGTCGTCGATGGACGCGAGGCACTCGAGTATCTGCGCCGGCAGGGCGGGCGCTTCCGGTCGGCGAGACGCCCGGATCTGATCCTGCTCGACCTCAACATGCCGCGCATGGATGGACGGGAGTTCCTGACCGGGATCAAGGAGGATGAGTCGCTGCGCAGTATTCCGGTCGTCGTCCTGAGCACCTCGGCAGTCGAACGGGACGTGCTTGCCGCCCGTCGTCTCGGTGCCGCCGATTACATCGTCAAGACCGCCGATGTCGGCGTGTTCATCGACGACATCCGTCGGCTCGGCGAGCACTGGTCACGGGCGGCGTTGCTGGCGCACAATGGCAAGCGGACCGCCATCGTGGTCGAGGGCATGGAGAAGAGGAAATGAACGAGTCGACGCCGCAGGTCTCGATTCTGGTGGTCGAGGATGACGCAGGCGACTTTGGCCTGATCAAGGCGCACATCCTGCGCGCCGGTTTGCGCCGCCTCGGCGACGGCGAGCCGCTGGCATGGGCGTCGTCGCTGGTCGATGGCGTGCACATGGCGACCGCCGCCAGACCGGATGTCGTCCTGCTCGACCTCTCGTTGCCCGATTCGACGGGGATTGCGACGGTGCAGATGATGCGCTCGGTGGTGCCCGACGTACCGATCATCGTCCTCACCGGGGCCGACGACCATCAGTTGGCGGCAGCGGCTCTCGAGGCCGGCGCGCAGGATTACCTCGTCAAGGGACAGTTCGAACATGACGCGCTCGGGCGGGCGATCCGGCATGCCGTCGTGCGCCAGAAGCTCGAGTCGCGCCTGCGCCTGTTCGAGGCGGCGCTGAACTCCGCCGCCAACGGCATCGTCATCACCGACGTCGATGCGACGGTGGTGTGGGCCAACCCGGCGTTCACCCGGATGACCGGCATCAGCCTGGCAGAGGCCGTGGGAACAAGGCCGAGCGAAATGCTCAACACCGGGCAACAGGACGATGAGTTCTACCAGCGCATGTGGGAGACGATTCTCGACGGCCGGATCTGGAGCGGCGAGGTCGTCAACCGGCGCAAGGACGGCAGCCTCTACGACGAAGCACTGACGATCTCGCCGGTGACCGACATCAACGGCCGCATCCAGCACTTCGTCGCCATCAAGCAGGACATCTCCGAGCGCAAGGCAAGCGAGGAGCGTGTCCAGCACCTCGCCCACCATGATCAGCTCACCGACCTGCCGAATCGCGCGCTGCTCAGCGATCGCCTGGCGCAGGCGCTGGCACAGGTGCGCCGGGACCGGGCGACACTCGCCCTGATGTTCCTCGATCTCGACCAGTTCAAGCCGGTCAATGACACGCTCGGGCACGATGTCGGCGACCTGTTGCTGCAGGAGGTGGCCCTGCGCCTGAAAGCCTGTGTGCCGCGCGAAACGGATACCGTGGCGCGTCTCGGTGGCGACGAGTTCGTGATCCTGCTGGCGCAGATCGAACGGGCGATGGATGCCGTTCTCGTCGCCAACAAGGTCCTGGCGGCACTCAGGCGGCCCTTCCTGATCGGTCCGCACGCGCTCGACATCTCGGTGAGCATCGGCATCACCGTCTACCCGCAGCACGGCGAAGATGTCGGCCAGTTGCTGAAGAATGCCGATACGGCGATGTACTACGCGAAGAAGGCCGGGCGCAACTGCTACCGGTTCTTCCGGGCAGTGACCGAGGCTGCCGGAGCCTAGCGCGTGGCAGTCAGCAAACCGGAGAGCCGTGACGACGTGGTGCGCCAGCCTGCGCCGGCGACCACTCCTGTCGGCGGTGACGATGATCAGCCGCTGTACTGGGCGCCGTCGATCGCCTTCCTGAAATACACTGGCTGGGCGATCCTGCTCACGGCCTGCGGAGTTCTCGCGACCATCCTGCTGTTGATCCCGGAGCAGCCTCTGCGCGCGCTCGGACCGGCAGCCCTGATCGTCGTCGCGGCTGCGACGCTGCGCTTTCTCGCCCTCGGCAGGCTGCGCGCTTCGCTCGCCGTTCTTGTCTGGGGCACATGGCTTGCGGTCGTCGGCATCACCGTGTTCTACGGTGGTCTGCGCGGCTCGCTGGTGATCCTCTATCCGCTTCTGATCATCACCGGTGGCTGGCTTCTCGGAGCGTGGGCAGCGCTGGCTCTGGCCGCCTTGACCGGTGTCCTGGTCAGTGCCTTGCTGCTGGCCGAGCTGCTGCACTGGTTACCACCTCAGCCGCCGACGCCGGCAATGATGCTTGCCCTGATCCAGCTGGCGGCGATCGTCGTCGCGTTGCTGCTGATCCGCTTTCTCCGCCGCGCGTACCAGCGGCGGATCGCCGATGTGCGGCGCCTTGGCGAGGACCTCGAGCAGCGCAGCGCCGAGTTGCTGGCGAACGCCGCCGAACTTCGTCGGGCGCAGCGGGTGGCGCATGTCGGCAGCTGGATCTGCGACCTGTCAAGCGGCACGATTCGCATGTCGGCAGAGGCCTGTCGCATCTTTGGCGTGCCGGAGGGCTCGACCGGTAGCCTTGCCGGGTTCATGCAGCTGGTACACCCGGATGATCGTGACAGTCTGCAGCAGTACACCGAGGCGGCACTCCGCGGGGAGCCCTTCGACAGCGAGTTGCGCATCGTCACCGACGGCGGCGTACGCTGGGTGGCGCAGCGGGCGGAAGTCGAGTTTGGCGCGGATGGGCGGGCGGTGCGCAGCCTCGGGACGACCCAGGACATCACCGACAGGAAGGAACTGGAAGCGTCGCTGCGTGAGCAGAAGGAGTTCTTCCAGCTGATTTCGGAGAGCATCGGCGAGCACATCGCCGTCCTCGACCTGCAGGGGCGTCGGCTCTACAACAGCCCTTCGTACCGACAGTTCTTTGGCGACATCAGCGAGTTGCCGGGGACCGACTCCTTTGCCGACGTCCATCCCGAAGACCGGGAGACGGTGCGGGATGTATTCCGGCAGACGGTGCGCAGCGGTGTCGGGCAGGCGATCGAGTATCGGTTGCAGCGGCGGGACGGTTCAGTCAGGCACATGAGTTCGGTCGGCCGGGTGATCCGCGATCCGCAGGGGCAACCGCAACGCATTGTCGTCGTCTCGCACGACGTCACCGACCGGCGCCAGGCCGAGCAGTGGGAACGGATCGCCGCCGCTGCATTCGAGTCGGAACAGGGGATGTTCATCACCGACGCCGACGGCGTCATCCTGCGCGTGAACCAGGCTTTTACCGCCATCACTGGCTACAGCGCCGCCGAGGCCGTCGGGCAGACGCCCAGGTTGTTGCGTTCGGGTCGTCACGATGCGCTCTTCTACGCCGCGATGTGCGACAGTCTGGCGCGCAGCGGCGCCTGGCAGGGCGAGATCTGGAACCGGCGCAAGAATGACGAGATCTATCCCGAGTGGCTGACGATCTCGGCGGTGAACGACAGCCAGGGCAGGGTCACCCACTACGTCTCGATGCTCACCGACATCACGCTGCGCAAGGCGACGCAGGAGGAGATCAAGCAACTGGCTTTCTATGATGCGCTGACCGGCCTGCCGAACCGGCGCCTGTTGCATGACCGCCTGCGCATTGCCATGGCGGCAAGCGCCCGTCGCGAGCGGCAGGGCGCCCTGCTGTTCATCGACCTCGACAACTTCAAGACGCTCAACGACACGCTCGGCCACGAGAAGGGGGACCTCCTGCTGCAACAGGTTGCCCGACGGCTGAGCGACTGCGTTCGCGAGCGCGATACCGTTGCCCGCCTGGGGGGCGACGAGTTCGTGGTCATGCTCGAGGACCTCGGAGCGCGCCGCGAGGATGCGGCAAGCCAGTGCCGGATCGTTGGCGAAAAGATCCTCGCCGTTCTCAACCGGCCGTACGATCTCGGCGAGCACGAGTACCACAACACGCCGAGTGTCGGCGTCACGCTCTTCGATGGACAACAGGACGACATCGACGAACTGATGAAGAGGGCCGATCTGGCGATGTACGAGGCCAAGGCGATGGGGCGCAACACCCTGCGTTTCTTCGATCCCCGGATGCAGGCGGTCGTCAGCGCACGCGCCGCACTCGAGCGGGATCTGCGCCAGGCGCTGCAGGCGGGCGAGTTCTTCCTCTGTTATCAGCCGCAGGTCGGCCTGGATGGCCGGTTGCTCGGCGCCGAGGCGCTGCTGCGCTGGCAACACGCGCAGCGCGGCCTGGTCTCGCCGGGCGAGTTCATCCCCCTCGCCGAAGAAACCGGGTTGATCCTCCCTCTGGGCCAGTGGGTCCTGCAGACCGCCTGTGCGCAGCTCGCAGTCTGGTCGGCGAGGGCGGGGCGGTCGGAATTTTCGCTTTCGGTCAACGTCAGCGCACGCCAGTTTCGGCAGCCCAACTTCGTCGACCAGGTGCTGGCCGCCCTCGACGCGGCGGGTGCCAGTCCCCGCAATCTCAAGCTGGAACTCACAGAGAGCATGCTGCTCGACAACGTGCAGGACATCATCGCCAAGATGGCTGCCTTGAAGGCGCGCGGAGTTGGCTTCTCGCTCGACGACTTCGGCACCGGCTACTCGTCGCTGTCGTACCTCAAGCGGTTGCCGCTCGACCAGTTGAAGATCGACCAGTCATTCGTCCGCGATCTGCTCAACGACGCGAACGACGAGGCGATCGCTCGCACGATCGTCGCGCTGGCGCGGAGCCTCGGGCTGGAAGCGATTGCCGAAGGTGTCGAAACGGTCGCCCAGCGCGATGTTCTGGCTGGGCACGGCTGTCATGCCTATCAAGGCTATCTGTTCAGCCGGCCGTTGCCGCTGGCGGAATTCGAGGACTTCCTCGATCGCCACTGATCCGGCGTCGTTCTGCTGGCGTCGCTGGCGGCTGGCTCCGGGGGCGTCCTTCAGGTCGAACCAGGGGGGCTGTCCCCGGGCTCGTCGCTCTCCTCGAGCAGCGTCCGGTTGAGACTTTCGAGATCCCGTCGGTTTTGCCGCAGGAAGAAAACCAGGCCCCACAGCAGTCCGGCAGCGACACCGATGCCCAGGGCGACGGCACCCCAGTCGATGGTTTGCAGCTCCATGCGCATTGCCTCGCGGGTAGTTGAGTGGCAGTCATGCTACGCGTGACCGTCCCGCGAGGGAAGTGCTGCAGGCGCTGGCTGGCGGCTTCGCGTCATCGATTGTCGCGCCCATGCTGGCATGCGACAAGAAAATCAATTATTCTCGAACCTCAACAACGCAAACCCCAACAGGATGGAGCTTCAAGGATGACGAACAAAGGGCAACTCCTACAAGACCCGTTTCTCAACACGCTGCGGCGCGAGCGCGTACCGGTTTCGATTTACCTCGTAAACGGCATCAAGTTGCAGGGGCAGATCGACTCCTTCGATCAGTATGTCGTCCTGCTCAAGAACTCGGTCACCCAGATGGTGTACAAGCACGCCATCTCGACGGTCGTGCCGTCGCGGCCGATCACCCTGCAGCACGAGAACGACGAGGGGTGAGCGGTTCGTGGTCGTGCTGGCGCGCAGTCATGCGGCTGCGCGTCGCCGTACGCGGGTGCCCGGACGGGGAATGCTTGCCGCTGTCCGCCTGCTGACGACTGCGCATCGCGATGGCTGGAGCTGAACGCCGTGCCGGCGGCGAGCGCGCGATCGTCGTTCAGCTCGACTTCGGCGGCGATGATCTCGCCGAGCAGATCGAGGAGGTCTGCCTGCTGGCCAGATCGGCAGGTGCCGAGGTATGCGCGGTCGTGCAGGGGCGCCGACATGCTCCGGATGCGGCGACCTATGCCGGCAAGGGCAAGGTCGAGGAGATCGCTGCCGAGTTGGCGGCGCACGCGGCGGAGCTGGTGCTCTTCAACCATGAACTGAGTGCTGCCCAGGAGCGCAACCTGGAGCGGGCATTGCAGTGCCGCGTCATCGACCGGACCAGCCTCATCCTCGACATCTTCGCGCAGCGGGCGAAGAGTTCCGAGGGCAAGCTGCAAGTCGAACTGGCGCAGCTCGAGCATCTGGCAACGCGTCTGGTGCGTGGCTGGACCCACCTCGAGCGCCAGACGGGCGGCATCGGCCTGCGCGGACCGGGCGAAACGCAGCTCGAGACCGATCGCCGCCTGCTCGGCATCCGCGTGCGCACGCTCAAGGGACGCCTCGCCCGCCTCGAGCGTCAGCGCGGGGTGCAGCGCAAGGCGCGGGCACGTGGCGAACTTCTGAGTGTCTCGCTCGTCGGCTATACCAACGCCGGCAAGTCGACCCTGTTCAATGCGTTGACGCATGCCGGGGTCTATGCCGCCGACCAGTTGTTCGCCACTCTCGACACGACGACACGCAAGCTCTGGTTGCCCGAGGCAGGGCACATCGTCCTTTCGGATACGGTCGGTTTCATCCGCAAGCTGCCCCATTCACTGGTTGCGGCCTTCCACGCGACACTCGAGGCAACGGCGGAGGCGGACCTGCTGCTGCACGTCGTAGACTCGGCGAGCCCCGCGCGTGACGACCAGGTGGCGGACGTCAACCAGGTCCTGGTCGAGATCGGGGCGGCTGGTGTGCCGCAACTGATGGTGCTCAACAAGCTCGATCTCACGGGGCCACCAGTTCTCATTTCGACCCCCATGGCCGGGAGTGGTGAGGTTCAGGACGAT
>NZ_JAMTDQ010000069.1 GCF_023806635.1 Accumulibacter sp. | reverse complement strand
CTTCCTTGGCGTTGCCGACGGTGAAGAAGCGCATCAGGATGTGCGGCAGGCCGGCGGTACCGAACATCAGGCCGAGGCCGAGCGAGATGGCGGTGATCGGGTCGGCGAGCAGGCTGCCCGGCGCCATCAGCCTGGCGCCGAGCTTGTGCACGGCCTCGACCTTGGTCAGCAGATCGGAGAAGGAGAAACCGAACTGCGAGTAGGCCAGGATCATGGTCAGCGTGCCACCGGCGAGCAACAGGCAGGCCTTGATGATCTGTACCCAGGTCGTCGCGACCATGCCGCCGAAAGCGACATAGATCATCATCAGGATGCCGACGATGAAGATCGCGATGTTGTAGTCGAGGCCGAACAGCAGCTTGATCAGCTGCCCCGCGCCAACCATCTGCGCGATCAGGTAGAAGACGACCACGACCAGTGACGAGATCGCCGCCATCGTCCGCACCGTGCCCTGGTCGAGCCGGTAAGATGTGATGTCGGCAAAGGTGAACCGGCCGAGGTTGCGCAGCCGCTCCGCCATCAGGAAGAGGATGATCGGCCAGCCGGCGAAGAAAGCGAGCATGTAGATGTAGGCGTCGTAGCCCTGGCTGTAGGCCATCGCCGTCAACCCGAGCAGCGTCGCTGCCGACATGTAGTCGCCGGCGATCGCCAGGCCATTCTGGAAGCCGGTGATGCCGCCGCCGGCGGTGTAGAAGTCGGCGGTCGTCTTGGTGCGACTCGCCGCCCACTTGGTGATGAACAGCGTCAACGACACGAAGATCAGGAACATGATGATCGCGTGCCAGTTGGTCGCCTGCTTGGCTGTCGCCTCGACCGCCGGCGCGGCTTGCACCAGGCCGGCGGCGCCGGCGAGGGCCAGGGTCGTCAGGGTGCGAGCGATCATTTGCCCTCCTTCTGTGCGTCCTTGATCAGCTCCTGCGTCAGGTCGTCGAACTCGCCGTTGGCGCGGCGCACGTAGACGACTGTCGTCAGCCAGAAGAAGATGAAGAGGGCCAGCTCGATCGTGTAACCGATCGGCCACATCGAGCCCTCGGCGATCTTCTGCCCGAGCAGCCCCGGGTTGAAGGCGACGAGCATGAAGAATCCGTAGAACAGGACCAGCACGATCGTTGCCAGGGTCCAGGCGAAGCGCCCCCGCTTCTGGACCAGCTCATGGAATTTGGGATTCACCCGCATTCGCTCGTAAATCATACTACTCATGATAACGTGACCTCCTCTTTGATATTGTTGACGCCGTTTGGCAGCGGTGTCGACCCGTTGCCGACAAGACGATCCCCTTGCCGCGCGGAATACTAACCCAGATCAATGGCTTGTTCAAACAATGAAGAAAGGCGGAAAAGTGCCAGTCGTTGCGTTTACAGCGACGATCCTGGCTGTCGCGCTGGCTGCATGCCAGCCGCAGGCATCGACATCGGCACAGCCGCCGGCAGCTCGAGCGGCGCTGACGGTCAGCGCGGTCGCGCCGGAGTGGCGCGACTGGCCGCTGACGCTGGCGGCTGGCGGCAACGTCGCCGCCTGGCAGGAGGCGATCATCGGCCCCGAATTGAGCAACCATCGCATCACCGAGGTGCGTGCCAACGTCGGTGACCGGGTACGCAAGGGCACCGTCCTGGCGCGCATCGACAGCGAGGCCGTGGACAGCGAACTGGCCGAGGCGCGGGCGGCGGTCGCCGAGGCCGAAGCGACGCTGGCCGAGGCGCGTGCCAACCACGAGCGCTCGAAGCAGCTGCGCGAGAAGGGCTTCTACAGCCCGCAGCAGGGAATCCAGAGCGAGACCGCCGCGGCAACGGCGCTGGCCCGGCTGCATGCGGCACAGGCGCGGCTGCGCGCCAACGAACTCCGGCGCGCCAGGGCCGATGTGCTGGCGCCGGACGACGGCATCATCAGCGCGCGCGCCGCAACCGTCGGTTCGCTGACGCAACCCGGACAGGAGCTCTTTCGGCTGATTCGCGGCGGTCGCCTCGAGTGGCGTGCCGAGGTCACTGCCAACGAGCTGGCACTCTTCCGGGCCGGGCTGCCGGCGCGGCTGGAAGCTCCCGGCGGCGCCGCCGTCGAGGGCCAGGTGCGGGCGGTGGCGCCGAGCGTGGACGCGCAGACGCGCAACGGATTGGTCTACGTCGATCTGCCACCGGCCGCAGCCGAAGTCCTGAGCGCCGGCATGTTCGTCCGCGGACAGTTCGAGTTCGGCCGACGTCCGGCGCTTAGCCTGCCACAATCGGCGGTGCTCCTGCGCGAGGGCTTCAGCTACGTCTTCCGCATCGAACCTGCCGCCGCTGGTCCCGACCAACTGGCGACGGTGCGCGAAGTGAAGGTCGGCAGCGGTCGTCGCAACGGCGAGCGGATCGAGATCAGCAACGGTCTCGCCGCCGGCGAGATGGTGGTCGCCAGCGGCGGCGCCTTCCTCGCCGATGGCGACACGGTTCGCCTCGTCGCGGCCGGAAAGCCGCAATGAACGTTTCCGCGTGGTCGATCCGCAACCCGATCGCCTCGCTTCTGTTCTTCGCGCTGCTCACCCTGTTCGGGCTGATGGCCTTCAGCGGAATGGGCATCCAGCAGTTTCCCGACGTCGATCTGCCGACCGTCGCCGTCAGCGCCAGCCTGCCCGGTGCGGCGCCGGCGCAGATGGAGAACGAGGTGGCGCGCAAGATCGAGAACTCGGTCGCCACGCTGCAGGGCGTCAAGCACATCTACACCAAGGTGCAGGACGGTCTGGCGACGATCACCGTCGAGTTCCGGCTCGAGAAGCCGACGCAGGAAGCGGTCGACGACGTCCGCGACGCGGTTTCCCGGGTCCGCTCCGATCTGCCCGCCGACATCAAGGATCCGGTGATCTCGCGGGTCACGCTTGCCGGTGCGCCGATCCTGACCTACACCGTCGCATCGAGCCGCATGGACGACGAAGCCCTGTCCTGGTTCGTCGACAACACGGTGACGCGGACCCTTCTCAGCGTCCGCGGGGTCGGCTCGGTGACCCGCGTCGGCGGCGTCAGCCGCGAGATCCGCATCGAACTCGACCCCGCCCGCCTGCTCGCCCTGCGCGCCACGGCGGCGGACATCTCGCGCCAGCTGCGCGAGGTGCAGCAGGAAGCAGCCGGTGGTCGAGCCGACGTCGGTGGCGTCGAGCAGTCGGTCCGCACGATCGCGACGGTGCAGTCGGCCGACGAACTCGCCGCGCTCGAGATCGCCCTCGGCGATGGCCGGCGCGTGCGCCTGAGCGAACTGGCGACGGTCAGCGACACGGTCGCCGAGCAGCGCTCGGCCGCCCTGCTCGATGGCCGGCCCGTCGTCGGTTTCGAGATCGTCCGCGCGCGCGGTGCCAGCGAGGCGGCCGTCGCACAGGGTGTGCGCGCGGCGCTGCAGGCCCTGCAGGCGGCGCATCCCGACATTGCCATCAGCGAGGCCTTCAACTTCGTCGACCCGGTGGTCGACAACTTCGAGGGCTCGATGTGGCTCCTGATCGAAGGCGCGATCCTCGCCGTGATCGTCGTCTGGTTGTTCCTCCGCGACTGGCGGGCGACCCTGGTCTCGGCGCTCGCGCTGCCCCTGTCGATCATCCCGACCTTTGCCGCCATGCACCTGCTGGGCTTCACGCTGAACGTCGTCACCCTGCTGGCGCTGTCGCTGGTCGTCGGCGTCCTGGTCGACGACGCGATCGTCGAGATCGAAAACATCATGCGCCACCTCCGTCTCGGAAAGACGCCGTACCAGGCGGCGATGGAAGCGGCCGACGAGATCGGCATGGCGGTCATCGCCACCACCTTCACCCTGATCGCCGTCTTCCTGCCGACCGCATTCATGAGCGGGGTGGCCGGCAAGTTCTTCGTCCACTTCGGCTGGACGGCGGCGATCGCCGTCTTCTTCTCGCTCGTCGTCGCCCGCATGCTGACGCCGATGATGGCCGCCCATCTGCTGCGCCCACCACGTGGCATGGCGACCGAGCCCGCGTGGCTGCGGCTCTACGGCCACTGGGTGACGGCCTGCCTGTCACATCGGCGGGTTACCGTGGCGGTCGCGCTTGCCTTCTTCATCGGCTCGTTCGCCCTCCTGCCGCTGCTGCCGAAAGGCTTTCTGCCACCGGACGACCTCTCGCAGACGCAGGTCCACCTGGCGCTGCAGCCGGGCAGCAGCTTCCGCGACACCCTTGTCGCTGCCGAGGCGGCGCGGCGGATCGTCGAGCAGAACCCGCATGTGCGGATGGTCTACACCGCCATCGGTGGCGGTGCCACCGGCAGCGACCCCTCTGCGCCGCGTGGCGCGGCCGAGGTCCGCAAGGCGACGCTGACGATCAACATGACGCCGCGCAGTGCGCGCGGCGGGGTGCGGAAGCAGGATGTCGAACAACAGTTGCGTGACGCGCTGACTGTCCTGCCGGGCATCCAGGTGAAGGTGGGGCTCGGCGGTTCGAGCGAAAAGTACGTGCTCGTTCTCGCCGGCGAGGACGGCGCACTGCTCGCCGGGCACGCCCGCGTCGTCGAGCGCGAATTGCGCAGCCTGCCGGGAATCGGTGCCGTCACTTCCAGTGCCGGACTGGTGCGCCCGGAACTCGTCGTGCGGCCGGATTTCGCCGCCGCCGCCGACCTCGGCGTGACCTCGGCGGCGATCGCCGAGGTGCTGCGGATCGCCACCGCCGGCGACTACGACCAGAGCCTCGCCAAGCTCAACCTGGCGCAGCGGCAGTTGCCGATCGTCGTCAAGCTGCCAGCGGCGGCGCGCCAGGATCTGGGTCTGCTCGAACGGCTGACGGTGCCGGGAAAGAACGGGCCGGTGATGATCGGCCAGGTCGCCGACCTCAGCCTCGCCGGCGGTCCGGCCGAGATCGACCGCTACGATCGACTGCGCAACGTCAACTTCGAGATCGAACTCAACCAGCAGCCACTGGGCGAGGTCGAGGCGCAGGCGCTGGCGCTGCCGAGCCTGCAGAAGCTGCCGCCGGGGATCCTGCAGACGACGGTCGGCGATGCCGAAGCGATGGGCGAGCTGTTCCGTGGCTTCGGCCTGGCGATGCTGACCGGCGTGCTGTGCATCTATGCCGTGCTGGTCCTGCTGCTGAAGGATTTCGTGCAGCCGGTGACCATCCTGGTTGCCCTCGTGCTGTCGATACCCGGCGCCTTCCTCGCCCTCTTCGTCACCGGTACGGCGCTGTCGATGCCGTCGATGATCGGCCTCATCATGCTGATGGGAATCGCCACCAAGAACTCGATCCTGCTCGTCGACTACATCGTCCTCGCCCGCCGCGATCTCGGGCTCGACCGCTGGCCGGCGCTGCTCGATGCCTGCCGCAAGCGCGCCCGGCCGATCGTCATGACCACCGTCGCCATGGGCGCCGGCATGCTGCCGATCGCCATCGGGCTCGGCACCGACCCGAGTTTCCGCGCGCCGATGGCGATCGTCGTCATTGGCGGACTGATCACCTCGACCTTCCTCAGCCTGCTCGTCATCCCGGTCGTCTACACCTACGTGGACGACGGCATCACGTGCCTTCGCCGGCGGCTGCGCCGAGGCCGTTCCTGACCATCGCATCCCGGTGTTGGCGACTGCACCGGCAGAACCACCGGCTGGCGGCTGGCGGCTGGCGGCTGGCGGCTGGCGGCCGGCGGCTGGCGGCTGGCGGCCGGCGGCTGGCGGCCGGCGGCCGGCGGTTCGACCCATTGTCGGAAGAGCGCGACGTGAGGGCCTTGCGACCAGCAATCTGCGATCACACCGCGGCACACCGGGCTCCACCTGACGTACAATTCCGTCGTCAGGTCTTGCTTGACGGTTCTGAAAGTGCGGTTGTCACCTTCCTCTCCAGGACTCCTCTTCGTGCTGCTGGCGGTCCTTGCCGGAGCACCGGCGCAGCTTCGTGCCGACGTCTGCGGACGCGGGCGAGCACAATCACCGATCGACGTCGTGCTGACCCAGCCCCGTGCCTTGCCTGGCCTGGAAGTCCGGTATCGTTTTGGCCAACCGCGACTCGCCAACGACGGACATACGTTGCGCCTCCGTTTCGCGGACGGCGGCCATCTGATCATCGGCACGCAGCGGTTTCGACTCCAGCAGATCCACTTTCACTCGCCAGGCGGAGACAAGGTGCGCGGGGAGGAATTCCCGATGGCGGCCCACTACCTGCACCGGGGATCGGACGGCAGCCTGCTGTCCCTGGTGGTCTTCTTCCGGATCGGGCACGAGAACCCCCTGCTGGCTCGGCTTCTCGATACGATGCCGGCACCGGATTCGCGCGAGCGCCCCGTTGCGGCCGATCGTCTCGACCGTGATGCGGCCATTCCGGTCAGGCGCGGCTATTACGCCTATCGTGGTTCGCTCACCGCACCGCCCTGCACGGAAGGTGTGCGATGGCTGCTGTTGAAGGAAGCGCTCGAACTCTCGGCTGACCAGTTGGCGCGGTACAGGCACGCGTTCGCTGACAACGCGCGGGCCACGCAACCGCTCTACGGCCGGATCGTCGAAGAAAGCGAGTGAGCTGCTGCACGCCCGCTTCCTTGCTTTCTTGGACGCTTGTTCACTTGACCACCTGCCGGAAAACCTTCGGCCATGAAAGGAACGCAGTCGATGTTGAGAATGTCCCTTTTCCCGGTGCGAATCGCCTTGAGCACCGTGATGTTCGCCCTGACTGCGGCCAGCCCAGCCGTTGCCGCAGAAAATGCGGTCGTCAAGCCGAAAGGCACCGAGGTGAAGGTTACTGCCGAGATGCTGGGTGCAGGCATCGTTTCCAGCGGTGTCACCCTTCCCCCCATTCCGCCGGTCACCGGGAACAGGAAGCAACCAGTGCCTTCCTGGGGCAAGCCGCTTCCCTACCCGATCTTGATCGCCGATCGGCGAAACAACCGACTCATCGAAGTCGCTCCGGACAAGCGAATCGTATGGGAATTCCCTTCGCCGAATCTCAAGGTCTACCGTGGCAATGAAGACGTCAATTTCTCGTCGGACGGCAAGCTCCTGGCAGTCAGCGAAGAGGACAACTACGATGTCCACATCGTCGACTACGAAAAACGGCAACTTGTCTGGACCCACGGGACACCCGATGTCCGGGGCAGCGGCAACGATCATTTCAACTACCCCGACGATGCACACCTCCTCGAAGATGGTACCTTCCTGACCGCAGACATCCGCAACTGCCGTGTCGTCATCATCGATCCGAAGAATGGTCGAATCGTGACGCAGTGGGGGACACCCGGAAAGTGTGTGCACAACCCGCCCCACACGCTGGGCCACCCGAATGGAGCAACGCCCCTCGAAAACGGCGACATTCTGCTTACCGAGATACAGGACAGCTGGATCACGCGCATCACGCGCGCGGGGAAAGTCGTGTGGAGCACCCGCGCGCCCAACATCCGTTACCCCTCGGACGCCTTCCCGACGGTAGACGGAAAGCAGGTGATCGTCGCGGATTTCTGGAAACCCGGTCGGGTCGTGATCTTCGACCCGGCAACCGGCAGGATCAGCTGGGAATACTTCGCCAAGGATGGCGAGCGGATGCTCGATCATTGTTCGCTCGCCCGCGAACTGCCCGATACCGGCGACATCCTCGTTGCCGACGACCTCAACGACCGCGTCATCGTGATCGACCGAAAGACGAAGGAAATCATCTGGCAATATGGCGAGTTCAAGAAGAAGGGATACGGGCCGGGCCTGCTGAATTACCCGGACGGCTTTGACATCGACGTCTTTCGCGACTGGAAGGCAGCACTGAGGAAGTGACTCGTGTGCCGCCGGCTGGTGCCCGGCGGCGGGTTGCAATGTGCAGATCACCCCGGGCATGAGCCGGACTGATCGGTCGGCGATGCCGCAGCGATGCCTGCGCCGTTGCACGGCGTTCGTCTGACGATGCTGGCCTTCGGGTCGCGGCGGCGTCAACTGCGCCAGCAGGGCGTCGGGTCAACGGGCAGCGGCGGTTCGCCGGCGCTGCTCACGCGGCACCCCGGCTGCATGTCGTCGCCAGACACGGCGAAAGTCGCGGGCCGAATTGAAACCGCTCAGTTCGGCGACACGCTCGACCGACAGGCGTCCGTCGGCGAGCAGTTCGCGGGCACGGGCGATGCGCAACTGCTGCTGGTAGGCCAGCACGCCGACGCCGGCGTGCTCCGCGAACAGCCGCGTCAGATGCCGCGTGCTGACGTGCGCCCGTTGCGCCAGTTCAGCCAACGTCCAGGATCGCTCCGGCTCCTGCGCCATCGCGTCCTGCGCACGGTGTACGGCCGGATGCAGGTGGTTGCGATGCGCCAGCCACGGGGAGAGCTGCTCGTCGTGGCCGCTGCGACGCAGGTAGACGACGAGCCGGCGGGCGACCCGCGCGGCCAGTTCGGCGCCGGCATGACGTTCGATCAGGTAGAGTGCCAGGTCGATGCCGGTGGTGATGCCGGCGCTGGTCAGCAGCTGGCCATCCTCGACGAAGACCCGGTTCTCCTGCACCCGGGCAGTCGGCGCCAGCGCCCGCAGATCGTCGATCAGGCTGTGGTGGGTCGTGCACTGGCGATGCTCGAGCAGGCCGGCGGCCGCCAGCAGCAGCGCGCCGGAACAGATGCTGGCGATGGCGGTGTCGGCGCGCGGGGCGTGGCGCAACCAATCGATGACCGCGTGCGCTTCCGGCCGGGCGTAGTCTTCGGCTTCGCAGGCATTGCCGGTGACGATCAGCAGACTGTGCGGCGGCAGCTCGGGCGGCAGTGCGCGCAGGCCGCCGATTTCGACGCCGAGCGAGGTGGCGAGTCGCGGTACCGGTGCGCAGTGGTGCAGCAACAGGTCGGCACCCATCTCGGCGGCCATGCGCAGTGCTTCCGCCGGCCCGGCGTAGTCGAGCAGGAGGACGCCCGGGGTGAGGACGAACCACACCGACAGCGTCATGCTCGCACGCCGACCCGCAGCAGAAGACGGGCGCCGAACAGATTGATCACCAGGCCGAGCATCAGCAACGCGGCACCGGCGAAGTGCAGCGGCTGCAGCGCCTCGCCAAATGCCAGCCAGCCGGTCGTCAGCCCGACCAGCGGCACCAACAGACTGAACGGCGCAACCTGGTTGACCGGGTAGGCGCCGAGCAGGCGCGTCCACAAACCGTAGCCGAGCAGCGTCGCCGCCCAGGCGAGATAGGCGACGGCGGCGAACGAGCGCAGGCTGAAGACGCCGATCGCCGAATCGATCGCCGGCCAGCCTTCGAGCAGCAGCGACAGCGCGAGGAAGGGGAGCGGGGGCACGAGGCCGGCCCAGACGACGAAGGCGAGCTGGTTGATCGGCCCGTAGCGGCCCACTGCCCGGGTGACGATGTTGCCCGTGGCCCACATCGAGGCGGCAGCCAGCGTCAACAGAAAGCCCAGCAGTGGCATCTCGAGTCCGTGCGCCGAGCCGATCAGGGCCAGGCCGCCCGCCGCCAGCAGCAGGCCTGCGAGCTGGTGGCCCTGCCAGCGCTCCTTCAGCCACACGGCGGCGAGAATCATCGTCAGGAAGGCCTGTGACTGCAGCACCAGCGAAGCGAGGCCGGACGGCATGCCGAGGTGGATCGCAGAGAACAGGAAGGCGAACTGCCCGACCGAGATGCTCATGCCGTAGGCCAGGTAGAGGCGCCAGGGCAGCTTCGGCGGGCGCAGGAAGAACACCGCCGGGAAAGCGGCGAGCAGGAAACGCAGGGCACCGAGCAACAGTGGCGGAACCTCGGCGACGCCGGCGCGGATGACGGCGAAATTGAGTCCCCAGACGCCGACCACCAACAGCGCCAGCGCGATGTCACGCGGATGCATCGTGCCCAGGCCCGTCGCCGCTGCCGGTGGCCGGTGCGCCGACGCGCCGTGGGCGGCGAAGCAGTTCGCCGCCGCAATTGGGGCAGCGACCGGCCAGTCGTGAAATCGCGCAGCTGACACAGAAGGTGCATTCGAACGAACAGATCATCGCCTCTGCCGCATCCGGCGGCAGGTCTCGACCGCAGGCCTCGCAGTTCGGGCGCAGTTCAAGCATCGGCTTCTCCCGGATCCTGCAGGCATTCGTCGACGCCGAGCACCTTGGCAAAGCGTCCGGCGAGCACCAGTTCGCAGCGTTCCTTGATTTCCGCCGGCGAGAAGAGGCGACCGTTGCGCGGATGCGTCATCGCAAAGGTGAGCGTCGCGTCGATGACGAAGGCCACCTCGTAGCCGATGTCGGAGCCGACGCGTGCCGTCGTCTCGCAACACTGCTCGCTGCGGATGCCGGCGATCAGCAGGCGTTCGATGCGCAGGCGGCGCAGGTACAGATCGAGGCCGGTGTCCGAAAAGGCGTTGTGGGTGTGCTTGAAGAAGCAGGCGTCGGGCGATCCCGGCAGCCAGTCGAGCGCACGCACATGTCCCGAGGCGATGCTGAAGGGGCCGTTCGGCTCGACATGGAAGACGTGCACCACCGGCACGCCGCGCTGCCGGCAAGCGGCCTCGAGGCGGAGCAGGGCCGCCCGGAACGGCGGCAGGTCGAGTTCCGACCAGTACGGCATGTGGCGAAAAGACTCCTGCACGTCGATGATGATGAGCGCTGCCCGACGCTCACCCGGAACACCAGTCGCGGACATCCGTGGACCCCAGGTTGTTGACAACGTTGCGAGCTTAACGCCAGTCAGCACGGGCGACGATACCTTTTCCGGACATCAAGCGGACAAGATTCGCCATCGTTCGCAGGGAGTGGCGATGGCGCAGTGCGGGCCGCCGACTCCATCGTCGGATGGTCCCGCTTCGCGGATGATGGTTCCTTTCCTGCCGGAGGTCGAATTCGGCAACCGCCGTGCCGGCAATGATTGGGAAGCGGACCCGGCACCGCTGCTGGTCGACAACGGACGGGCTCGCTGCGGCAGCACCGGCCGTTCGCATCGCGCGCGGCATCTTCCCGTCGCGCCAGCACGACCGCGAAGACGATCGTCATCGTTCCGCAGCGAAACAGACATCGGGCCGCAATACGGGCCATGCATTCTGCGCCGGTCCCGTCACCAGGTACTCCCACGATGACCGAAAAGCTCAAGATTGTCGGCGCGCTCGGCGAAGACGCACTGTTGCTGCCGGCGCTGGTCAACGACGCGCTGACCGCGAACGACCGGGCCAAGTACTACTTTTCACTGCTGCAGACGGCGCGCGTGCGCGCCGACAACCTCGAGCGCCCGTTCTCGACCCTGCGCGAGGAACGGATCGCCTCCTCGGTCGATCAGCCCGCGCTCGACCAGGTGGTGGCCGCCGCACGGCGCAGCCCGGAGGGCCCCTACCTGATCCCGCAAGCGGAGCAGATCGTGCACAAGTTGCTGGCGGCGATACGCGAAATGATCGCACCGCTGGCGGCGGTCGCCGACGGCGATCACTCTGCCGGCTTCGGCGAGCGTCTGGCGCGGCTCTCGGCCGCCGCCGTCGCCGAGGACGACCAGATCGACGCGGCGTGCATCGACACCATGACTCGGGCCGACCGCCAGCGCGGCGACAGCCTGCACCTGCTGGTGATGGACCTGCACAAGGAACTCAACGTCCTGCAGGCGGCGCTGGCGACGGAATCCGTAGAAGGCGCGATGACCTACGGACTGGCGGACGAGGATCGCGAACTCGTCGCGGCGTTCATGCAGGGGGTCAGGCGGACGGCGCCGCTGAAGTTCGATCATCCTGGCCTGGGCACGACGGCTGCCCGCTCGGGCGGGGTGGTGGTGATCCAGAACGACATCGGCACGACCGATGCGCATGTCCTGGTGATCCGTGTCGACAACCTGACGGTGACGACCCTGTATTCGGATGTCCATCTGCAGCGACTGAATTTCTTCGCATCGCTCTTCGCGCGCTGGAAGGTCCGTTGGGACGACATCCTGTCGCGCCGTGACGGTGCCATGGACGATGGCCTCTATCACCTTGCGGCTGCCCGCCATGAGGCCGGCGACCGCGACGGCCTGCTCGACTTCCTCGCCTTCCTCGGTTCGCGGCTGGTCTTCCTGATCGACTGGAACAAGGCGCGCAAGCGCCTGCGCAGCCTGCTCGGCAAGGCCGACGCGGCCGATCTGCTGAAATGGGCGGCAGACGAGGACGTCGGACACATGGGATTCCTCAAGTGTGGCGGTGACGAGCTGATCTATCGCGGCCTGGCGCTCGCCGCCCGCGGCGACTATCGCCCCGGCCTCTTCCTGCACGACGTGCTGCCGCGCAATCTGGCGCGGGAGTTCATGCAGTTCGTCTTCCGTGCCGCCTCGCTCGGACTGCGCGAGGGCAAGCAGATCCTGCTGATCGAGGACGAGGTGGTGGTCGAGCTGTCGCGCTTCTTCCGCAGTGCCGAGGAACGGCTGCTCGACATGGCTGCCGAGCATGCCGCGCTGACCTGGGAGGTGGCAGCCGGCTTGCGCGACAGCCTGCTGCGCGCCCGTCTGTCCGACTGGCAGCGTCATTTCGGCCATAACGCCGAGCGCGCCAAGGCCTGGGAATCGCAGGCCGACGAGCTGGTCCAGGCGGCACGGCTGGCGATGCGCCGCAGCGAGCCGGCGGCTTTCCTCGCGCAGCTCATCGAGGCCGCCGACGAAGTGGTCGACTGCCTCGAGGATGCCGCGTTCCGTCTGACGACGCTGCCGGCGGAGAGCAACGGCGATCTCTGTCGGCAGCTCGAGACACTGGCGCGGCTGGTACTGGCCGCTGCCCAGGAGTACGTCAAGGTCGTCGCCACGGCCCGCAGCGGGCGCGACGCCTCGTCACGCGAGGACATGCAGGACCTGCTGGCCGGCGTTCACCGCATCATCGCCCTCGAGCACCAGTGCGACGATGCCGAGCGTGCGGCGGAAGCCGCTCTGCTGGCCCGCGCCGGCAGCTTCCGCGAACTCTACGTCCTGGCGGAGGCCGGCAAGAACCTCGAACAGGCGGTCGACGAGCTGCTGCGCGTCGCCCTGAAGTTTCGCGACCACGCGCTGAGCGAAGTCGCTGCACACTAGGATGGGAGGAAGAAAATGTCTGGAGTACCGGCAGCACAGCGCTCGCCGTTCCTGTTCGGCGGCAAGGCGGCCACGTCACGGCCCGGCAGCATCGAGGAAATGGGTTTCAAGGCTTTCAACCTGGTCGCGATGAGCGGCCTCGGACTGCCGGTTCCACAGGGTTTCGTCCTCACCACCGGCTTCGCCCGGCAGGCCGTCACCGCTGCCGGCGGCGCATCGGCCGAACTGCGCGACGCCCTCGCCGAGGGAATCCGCCATGTCGAGCGCGAGAGCGGGCTCGGCTTCGGCGCGCGCCGACGGCCCTTGCTCGTTTCGGTGCGGAGCGGAGCGCCGGTATCGATGCCCGGAATGATGGAGACGCTGCTCGACGTCGGGGTCAACGATCTGACGGTCGACGCGATCATCCGCAGCACCGGCAATCCGCGCCTGGCCTGGGACTGCTACCGACGCCTGGTGCAGGGTTTCGCGGAAGTCGTGCATGATTGCCCGGCAAGCGCCTTCGCCAGCCGTCTCGACGAATGCATGCGCGCCTGCGGGGCCAGCAACTCGCGCGAGATCGACTTTCGCAGTCTCGCCTCGCTGACACGCGACTATCTGGCACTCTTCGAGCAACTGACCGGCACGCCGTTTCCACAGGAGCCGATGCTGCAACTCGAACAGGCCGCCGTGGCAGTGGTTCGTTCGTGGCAGTCCGAGAAGGCCGTCAGCTACCGCCGGGCACACCACATCGGCGATTCGCCGGGCACCGCAGTGACGGTACAGCGGATGGTCTTCGGCAACTCCGGGGGAATGTCCGGCGCCGGTGTCGCCTTTTCCCGCGACCCGTCGACCGGGGCCAGCGAACCGTACCTGGATTTCCTGTTCAATGCCCAGGGTGAGGACGTCGTCTCGGGCCGGCACGCGCTGGCTGACGAAGTGCCACTCGAGAAGCTGTTGCCCGACACCCGCCGCGAGATCGAAAGGATCGCCGCTGCACTCGAGGGAGCGTTCGGTGATGCGCAGGAGTTCGAGTTCACGGTCGAGGACGGCAAGCTGTTCATGCTGCAGACGCGAGTTGCCAAGAGGACACCGCTGGCAGCGCTGCGCATCGCCGTCGACCTCGTGGCCACCGGGCTGGTCAGTCCCGCGGTGGCGCTCGCGCAACTGCAGGCTGTCGATCTGGCAAGCATCGAGGAAGTGAGCCTGGCGCACCCCGACGAACAGGCTTTCCTGGCCAGCGCCACGCCGGCAGGCATCGGCATCGCCGTTGGCCGCCTGGTCCTCGACGTCGCGGCTGCCGAGAGACTGGCAGCGGCAGGCGATCCGGTGCTTCTGGTGCGGCAGGAAACGGCGACCGCGGACATCGCCGGGATCGCCGTCAGCGCCGGCATCCTCACCGCCCTCGGCGGCCGCACCTCGCACGCTGCGGTGGTGGCGAGACAGCTCGGCAAGGTCTGCCTGGTCGGCTGCCGCGAACTGGTGCCCGACCTCGCCCGGCGACGTTGCCGGATCGCCGGCCACGAGCTCGCCGAGGGCGACTGGCTGTGCCTCGACGGCAACAACGGCCGCATCCATGCCGGCCGGCCGGAAGTCGTCAGGAAGAGGCCCGACGAACTCTTGCAGCAGGTCGAGAACTGGCGCCGCCAGCTTGCCGCCGGCAGCGAGAGCGCTGCCACAGCGGTCGCCCGCGCCGCCTGAACGACGTCGCCGACAGCCACAGTCGCCGCGAACAGGGTCCGCGGGGGGTGCCATCGACGCAACGAGATGGTACCCTTCACCCTGCGCGCAGCCGGACCATGGTCGATTCGCCCGGCAGGCAAGCTGACGACACGGAGTGATGCACATGCAGCAAAGGGACAACCACAGCAAGCTCATTGGCTACCTGCTCTGGCTTTTCGGCTTTCTCGGCGCGCACCGCTTCTATTACGGCAAGCCGGTGACCGGGACGATCTGGTTCTTCACCCTCGGCCTGCTGGGAATCGGTTGGCTGATCGACCTCTTCCTGATCCCCGGAATGGATCGCGACGCCGATCTGCGCTTCCATTCCGGCGCCATCGACTACAACATCGCCTGGCTGCTGCTGACCTTCCTCGGCGTCCTCGGTGTACACCGGATGTATCAGGGCAAATGGCCGACCGGCATCCTCTACCTGCTCACCGGCGGGCTCTTCCTGATCGGCATCCTGTACGACTTCTGGACGATGAACCAGCAGATCTCCCTGCGCACACCAGTTCTCATTTCGACCCCCATGGCCGGGAGTGGTGAGGTTCAGGACGATTG
>NZ_JAMTDQ010000068.1 GCF_023806635.1 Accumulibacter sp. | reverse complement strand
GTGCCAACATTGACGTGCGGCTTCGTGCGTTCAAATTTTCCCTTGGCCATTAACGTATCCTCAAAAACAGGGTCATTTCTTGTTGATGACGGCTTCGGCGACGTTTTTCGGCGCCTCGGCATAGTGCTTGAACTCCATCGAGTAGGTCGCGCGGCCTTGGCTCAAGGAACGGAGCGTGGTCGAATAACCGAACATCTCTGCCAGAGGTACTTCAGCCTTGATCGCCTTCATGCTGCCCGGCAAGTCTTCCATGCCCTGGATCATGCCACGGCGACTCGACAGGTCACCCATGACGTTGCCCATGTAGTCCTCCGGCGTCTCGACCTCGACCGCCATCATCGGCTCGAGAAGCGTTGGCGACGCCCGGCGCATGCCATCCTTGAAGGCAATGGCTGCGGCCATGCGGAACGCGTTCTCATTCGAATCGACATCGTGATAGGAACCCTCGAAGAGGGTGAACTTGACGTCTACCACCGGGAAACCGGCAAGGACGCCACTGCTGATCGCATCCTGCAAGCCCTTGTCGACCGCTGGAATGTACTCGCGCGGCACGGTGCCACCCTTGATCGCGTCGACGAATTCGTATCCCTTGCCGGGCTCGTTCGGTTCCATCTTCAGCCAGACATGCCCATACTGGCCTCGGCCTCCGGACTGCTTGACGAACTTGCCCTCCTGCTCGACCGCCTTCTTGATGCACTCGCGATACGCCACCTGCGGCGCACCGACGTTGGCGTCAACACCAAACTCGCGCTTGAGACGGTCGACGATGATCTCCAGATGCAGTTCGCCCATGCCGGAAATGATCGTCTGTCCCGACTCCTCGTCGGTGCGGACACGGAACGACGGATCTTCCTGTGCCAGCCGGCCGAGCGCGACGCTCATCTTTTCCTGGTCGGGCTTCGTCTTGGGCTCGACCGCGACGTGGATCACCGGCTCCGGGAACACCATGCGCTCGAGCGTGATGGGGGCTGCTGGATCACAGAGCGTCTCGCCGGTGGTGACCTCCTTGAGGCCGACACAGGCAGCGATGTCGCCAGCCAGGACCTCTTTCAGTTCCTCACGGTTGTTGGCGTGCATCTGCAGGACGCGGCCGATGCGCTCGCGCCGGCCCTTGGTCGGGTTGTAAACGGTATCGCCCGACTTCAGCACACCGGAATAGACACGGATGAAGGTCAGCTGCCCGACATAGGGGTCGGTCATCAGCTTGAAGGCAAGGGCAGAGAACTTGGCCGTATCGGCAGCGTCGCGGGTTGCCGGCTCGCCGTTCTCGCTTTCACCGGTGACTGCCGGAATATCGACTGGCGACGGCAGGAGATCGATGACCGCATCGAGCATGCGTTGCACGCCCTTGTTCTTGAAGGCAGTGCCGCAGAGTGCCGGTTGAATCTCGCAGGCGATCGTGCGCTGGCGCAGGCCGTGGATGATGTCCGCCTCGCTGAGGTCACCTTCTTCGAGGTACTTGTCCATCAGTTCCTCGGACGATTCGGCCGCTGCCTCGACCATCTTGCTCCGCCACTCCTCGGCCTCCGCCTGCAGCTCGGTCGGAATCTCGCGATAGTCGAACTTCATGCCGAGAGAGGCTTCGTCCCAGTAGATCGCCTTCATCTTGGTCAGATCGACGACACCCTCGAAGTAGTCTTCCTTGCCGATCGGGATGACGATCGGTATCGGGTTGGCCTTGAGGCGGGCGCGCATCTGCTCGACGACCTTGAAGAAATCGGCTCCCTGGCGGTCCATCTTGTTCACGAAGGCCAGTCGCGGCACCTTGTACTTGGTCGCCTGCCGCCAGACCGTCTCCGACTGCGGCTGCACCCCACCTACGGCACAGTAGACCATGCATGCACCATCGAGGACACGCATCGAACGCTCCACCTCGATGGTGAAGTCGACGTGTCCCGGCGTATCGATGATGTTGATGCGATGCTCCGGACGGTCGAGCTGCATGCCCTTCCAGAAGCACGTCGTCGCCGCGGAAGTGATGGTGATGCCGCGCTCCTGCTCCTGCGCCATCCAGTCCATGGTTGCGGCGCCGTCGTGAACTTCACCGATCTTGTGGTTGATCCCGGTGTAAAACAGGATGCGCTCGGTCGCCGTCGTCTTGCCGGCATCAATGTGGGCGCTGATACCGATGTTCCGGTACCGCTCAATGGGGGTTTTCCGTGCCACAGTAATGGACCTTCACTAATAAAGAACGATAGGCAGCGCCGGCGGGCGCGGCGCCGCTGCGGTACGATCAGAAACGGAAATGCGCGAAGGCCTTGTTGGCCTCGGCCATGCGATGCACCTCGTCGCGCTTCTTCACGGCTGCGCCGCGGCTTTCCGCAGCCTCGAGCATCTCGGCGGCAAGACGCTGCCCCATCGACTTTTCGGAGCGCCTGCGGGCGTAGTCGCGCAACCAGCGCATGGCGAGCGCCATCCGGCGGCTGGGGCGGACCTCGACCGGGACCTGATAATTGGCGCCACCGACGCGCCGGCTCTTGACCTCGACAAGAGGCTTGATATTGCCGAGAGCCGCGCTGAAGACCTCCAGCGGATCCTTGCCGCTCTTGCTGACGACCTGGTCGAAGGCGCCGTAGACGATGCGCTCGGCGACCGACTTCTTGCCGCTCTTCATGATCGTATTGACGAACTTCGATACATCGACATTGCCGTATTTCGGATCCGGCAGGATATCGCGCTTGGGCACTTCACGACGACGGGGCATGGCAACCTCTCATAGTCACAATTCGGTGGAAGGAACCGACGCTAGCCGGCCCTTTCCCGGCCGCCCATCGCGAGCGGCCCTCAGTCAGGCGGAACTCAGGCAGCTTTCGGGCGCTTGGTGCCGTACTTCGAACGACCCTGCTTGCGCTTCTTCACGCCCTGCGTATCGAGCGACCCACGAACGGTGTGATAGCGCACACCCGGCAGGTCCTTGACGCGACCACCGCGTATGAGGACCACCGAGTGCTCCTGCAGGTTGTGACCTTCACCACCGATGTACGAAATGACCTCAAAGCCGTTCGTCAGACGGACCTTGCACACCTTGCGCAGAGCGGAGTTCGGCTTCTTCGGCGTGGTCGTATAGACGCGAGTGCAGACACCACGTTTTTGCGGACAGTTGCTCAACGCGGGGACTTTGCTCTTGGTGCGGATGGCCTCGCGAGGCTTGCGCACCAGCTGGTTTATGGTTGGCATGTTTCCACCCTTAAGTTCAGTGCAGCGCCCGCGGTGCCAGGCTCGGACCGTCTGCAAAAAACCAAGGCGGACCAAAGGCCGCCTTGGCAAATTCCACGAGAAGTCGCCGCAAGCGCGTGGCGTCGGCGACAAAGACCGGCGATTCTAGGTTCTAACGCGCGGCAAGTCAAGCCACCGGCACATCCTGGGCACTCTCCTCGCTCGCCGGCGGCAGCTCGTCCTCCTCCAGCTCGCTGCCACCAGCAATGTCCTCGCCAGCGGCGTTCTTCCGCCGCGTGTTGTGGTAGGCAAGGCCGGTACCGGCCGGGATCAGGCGACCGACGATGACGTTCTCCTTGAGGCCGCGCAACTCGTCGCGCTTGCCCATGATCGCGGCTTCGGTCAGGACACGTGTCGTCTCCTGGAATGAGGCCGCCGAGATGAACGAATCGGTCGACAGCGAGGCCTTGGTGATGCCCAGAAGTACATGCTCGTAGGTGGCCGGCAGCTTGCCTTCGGCGAACATCTGGTCATTCTCGTCGAGCAGATTGGCGCGCTCGACCTGCTCGCCCTTGATGAACCTCGTGTCACCGGGTTCGAGTACGTTCACCCGGCGCAGCATCTGCCGTACGATGACCTCGATGTGCTTGTCGTTGATCTTGACGCCCTGCAGCCGATAGACGTCCTGAACCTCATCGGTGATGTACACCGCCAGTGCCTCCACCCCCAGCAGGCGCAGGATGTCGTGCGGATCGGGCGCGCCATCGACGATCAGCTCACCCTTGTTGACCACCTGTCCGTCATGGACGAGGACATGCTTGTCCTTGAGGATCAGGTACTCGTGCGTGATTCCCTCGAGATCGGTGATCACCAGTCGCTGCTTGCCCTTGGTGTCCTTGCCGAACGACATGGTGCCGGTGAACTCCGCCAGCATGCCAGCATCCTTGGGAGTACGCGCCTCGAAGAGTTCCGCCACGCGCGGCAGGCCCCCAGTGATGTCGCGCGTCTTCGCCGACTCCTGCGGCAAGCGCGCGAGGACATCGCCGACCGAAATCTGCTGACCGTCGAGAACGTTGATGATGGCACCGACCTGAAAGGTGATCGTCACCGGGTGATCGCTGCCGTGCATCCTGACTTCCTCACCGTCAGGCTCGAACAGCCGCACCTGCGGCCGCAGTCCCTTGCTCGGTGTCTTGCCACCACGCTTCGGGTCGATGACCACCAGCGTCGACAGCCCGGTCACTTCGTCGATCTGCTTGGCAACGGTGACGCCCTCTTCGACGTTCTCGAACTTCACCAGCCCCGAGTACTCGGCGATGATCGGGCGCGTGTGCGGATCCCAGCTGGCCAGACGCGCCCCCGCCTTGACCGACTGAGCATCCTCGACCAGCAGGGTCGCACCGTAGGGAAGCTTGTGCTTCTCGCGCTCGCGACCGTTGTCGTCGGTGATCAGGATCTCACCCGAGCGCGTGATGACGATCTTCTCGCCCTTGGCACTCGTGACATAGCGCATCGTCGAGGTGAAGCGAACCACCCCGGCGCTGCGCGTCTCGACGTGACTGGCAACCGCGGCGCGTGAGGCGGCACCGCCGACGTGGAAGGTGCGCATGGTCAACTGGGTTCCCGGCTCCCCGATCGACTGCGCGGCAATCACACCGACCGCCTCGCCAACGTTGACCAGCGTTCCGCGCCCAAGGTCGCGCCCGTAACACTTCGCACACAGGCCATACCTGGTCTCGCAGGTCAACGGCGTACGCGCCTTGACCTCGTCGATTCCCAACTGATCGATCAGGTCACAGTGATCCTCGCTGATCAGGGTGCCGGCCTCGATCACCGTCTCCTGGGTGTCCGGGTGAACGACATCGGTGGCCGTGACGCGACCCAGAATCCGTTCGCGCAGAGCCTCGATCACCTCGCCACCTTCGATCAGAGCCTTCATCGTGACCCCGTTGCCAGTCCCGCAGTCGTCCTCGATGACGACCAGGTCCTGCGTCACGTCCACCAGGCGGCGCGTCAGGTAGCCGGAGTTGGCGGTCTTCAGCGCGGTATCCGCCAGACCCTTGCGCGCACCGTGGGTGGAAATGAAGTACTGAAGAACGTTCAGGCCCTCGCGGAAATTGGTGGTGATCGGCGTTTCGATGATCGACCCGTCCGGTTTCGCCATCAGGCCGCGCATGCCGGCCAACTGGCGAATCTGCGCCGCGGAACCGCGAGCGCCCGAGTCTGCCATCATGAAGATCGAGTTGAAGGACTCCTGCTTCTCCTGCTCGCCCTGGCGATTGCGCACCTCCTCGTGGCCGAGCTGATCCATCATTACCTTGGCAACCTGATCACCGGTGCGGCCCCAGATGTCGACCACCTTGTTGTAGCGCTCGCCGTTGGTCACCAGGCCGTTGGTGTATTGACTCTCGATCTCCTTCACCTCCGCTTCCGCAGCAGTGATGATCGCGCGCTTCTGTGCCGGCACCAGCATGTCGTCGGAGCAGATCGAGATGCCGGCGCGGGTCGCCAGCCGGTAACCGTTCTGCATCAGCTTGTCGGCAAAGACGACCGTCTCCTTGAGACCACAGCGGCGGAAGGCCGCGTTGATCAGCCGCGAGATCTCCTTCTTCTTGAGCGTCTTGTCGATCAGGCTGAATGGCAACCCACGTGGCAGGATCTCCGACAGGAGCGCACGCCCGGCGGTCGTCTGGTAGCGCGTCGTCTTCTCCAGCCAGCCGCCTGCCTCGTCCTGCTCGTGCTCGGTGATGCGCACGACAATCCGTGCGTGCAGGTCGAGCTCGCCCGCCTGCATGGCACGCGTGACTTCGGCGAGATCGGGAAAGATCATCCCCTCGCCGCGGGCGTTGATGCGCTCCCGTGTCGCGTAATAAAGACCGAGAACGATGTCCTGCGACGGCACGATGATCGGCTCTCCGTTTGCCGGCGAGAGGACGTTGTTCGATGCCAGCATCAGCGTCCTCGCCTCCATCTGTGCTTCGAGCGAGAGCGGGACATGGACCGCCATCTGGTCACCGTCGAAGTCGGCGTTGAAAGCTGCGCAGACCAGCGGGTGCAACTGGATCGCCTTCCCCTCGATCAACGTCGGCTCGAACGCCTGGATGCCGAGTCGGTGCAGCGTCGGCGCCCGGTTGAGCATGATCGGGTGCTCGCGAATCACCTCCTCGAGGATGTCCCAGACCACCGGCTCCTGCGTTTCGACCATCTTTTTCGCCTGCTTGATCGTGGTCGCCAGACCCATCACCTCAAGGCGATTGAAGATGAAGGGCTTGAACAGCTCGAGCGCCATCAGCTTCGGCAACCCGCACTGGTGGAGCTTGAGTTGTGGACCGACGACGATCACCGAGCGCCCCGAGTAATCGACACGCTTGCCGAGCAGGTTCTGGCGGAAACGGCCACCCTTGCCCTTGATCATGTCCGCCAGTGACTTCAGCGGCCGCTTGTTGGCGCCCGTCATCGCCTTGCCGCGGCGACCATTGTCGAGCAGTGAATCGACGGCCTCCTGCAGCATGCGCTTCTCGTTGCGGACGATGATCTCTGGTGCCTTGAGCTCGAGCAGCCGCTTCAGGCGATTGTTGCGGTTGATCACCCGCCGGTAGAGATCGTTGAGATCCGAAGTCGCGAAGCGACCGCCATCCAGCGGCACCAGCGGACGCAGATCGGGCGGCAACACCGGCAGGACCTCGAGCACCATCCACTCGGGCTTGATACCGGACTTCTGGAAACCCTCGAGGACCTTCAGTCGCTTCGAGAACTTCTTGCTCTTGGTCTCCGAGCTCGTGGTTTCCAGTTCGCCGCGCAATCCTTCGACCTCCCGCGCGAGGTCTATCGAACGCAGCAGCTCGCGGATCCCTTCCGCGCCCATGGCGGCGGAGAAATCGTCGCCATACTCCTCGACCTTGGCGAGATAGTCATCCTCGGTCAGCAGCTGGCCACGGACGAGAGGCGTCATGCCCGGATCGAAGACGACGAAGGCTTCGAAATAGAGAACCCGCTCGATGTCGCGCAGGGTCATGTCGAGCACCATGCCGAGTCGGCTGGGCAGGCTCTTCAGGAACCAGATGTGCGCCACCGGGCTGGCCAGCTCGATATGCGCCATGCGTTCGCGACGCACCTTCGCCAGCGTCACCTCGACGCCACACTTCTCACAGATCACGCCGCGATGCTTGAGCCGCTTGTACTTGCCGCAGAGACACTCGTAGTCCTTGATCGGGCCGAAGATCTTGGCACAGAAGAGGCCGTCCCGCTCCGGCTTGAAGGTGCGGTAATTGATCGTCTCCGGTTTCTTGACTTCGCCGTAGGACCAGGAGCGGATCTTGTCCGGCGACGCGAGGCCGATGGTGATCGCGTCGAACTGCTCTTCCTGCGTCACCTGCTTAAACAAATCAAGCAATGCTTTCATCTTTTGCTCCAGTGAGGAGTGAGCTGTCTGGGGTGAGGATGACGCGCCGCCGCCCACCCACCCTTGCCAACGAATCAGAAGCGTTCGAGATCGATATCAATCGCCAACGACCGGATTTCCTTGACGAGGACATTGAACGACTCCGGCATGCCGGCATCGATCTTGTGGTCACCCTTGACGATGTTCTCATAGACTTTCGTGCGACCATTGACATCGTCCGACTTGACGGTGAGCATCTCCTGCAGCACGTAGGAAGCGCCGTAGGCTTCAAGGGCCCACACTTCCATCTCGCCGAACCGCTGGCCACCGAACTGCGCCTTGCCACCCAGAGGCTGCTGCGTGACCAAGGAGTACGGTCCGGTCGAGCGGGCATGCATCTTGTCGTCGACGAGGTGGTGCAACTTCAGCACGTGCATGTAGCCCACCGTCACCTGCCGCTCGAAGCGCTCACCCGTGCGACCATCGTAAAGCGTCATCTGGGCGGACTGCGGCATGCCGGCCAGTTCCAGGACTGCCTTGATCTCCGATTCCTTGGCACCATCGAAGACCGGTGTCGCAAACGGCACTCCCGCCTCGAGGTTGCCCGCCATCTCGAGGATCTCGGCGTCATTGAGCTCGTCGAGACGCTCCGGCTTGCCGGTCCCGTTGTAGATCTCTGCCAGCAGAGCGCGCACTTCCTCGACCGCGGCCTGGCGACGCAACATGTCACCGATTCGTGCTCCCAGACCCTTGGCAGCAAGCCCGAGATGGACCTCGAGAATCTGGCCGACGTTCATCCGCGAAGGTACGCCGAGCGGGTTCAGGACGATGTCGACCGGGCGTCCGTCTGCCATGTAGGGCATGTCCTCGACCGGGACGATGCGCGACACAACGCCCTTGTTGCCATGTCGCCCCGCCATCTTGTCGCCCGCCTGCAGGCGACGCTTGACGGCAACGTAGACCTTGACCATCTTCTGCACACCGGGCGGCAGTTCGTCACCCTGGGTGAGCTTCTTGCGCTTCTCCTCGAAGGCGACGTCGAAGCCCTTGCGGGTCTGTTCGAGCCCTTCCCGCAGCGACTCCAGCTGCTGCGCAATGTCCTCGTCAGCCATGCGGATGTCGAACCAGTGATGCGGGTCGATACCCTCCAGGTACTCGGCGTTGACCAGGGTCCCCTTGGCCAGCCGCTTCGGGCCACCGTTCGCCGGCTTGCCGACGATCATTCTCTCGGCGCGCGCAAAGGCGTCCCTCTCGACGATGCGCAACTGATCGGCCAGATCGAGCTTGTAGCTGCGCAGATGATCGTCGATGATCGACTGCGCCCGCTTGTCGCGCTCGATGCCTTCACGCGTGAAGACCTGCACGTCGATGACCGTACCCGAAATCCCCGACTGCACACGCAACGAGGTATCCTTGACGTCGGATGCCTTCTCGCCAAAGATCGCCCGCAGCAGCTTTTCTTCCGGCGTCAGCTGCGTCTCTCCCTTTGGCGTCACCTTGCCCACCAGGACGTCGCCAGCCTCGACCTCGGCGCCGATGTACACGATGCCGGACTCGTCGAGGCGCGAGAGCTGCGATTCGCCGAGCGAGGCGATGTCGCGCGTGATCTCCTCGGGCCCCAGCTTGGTGTCACGCGCGACCACCGTCAGCTCCTCGATGTGGATCGAGGTGAAGCGGTCCTCGGCGACGACGCGCTCGGAAATCAGGATCGAATCCTCGAAGTTGTAGCCATTCCAGGGCATGAAGGCGACCAGCATGTTCTGGCCGAGCGCCAGTTCGCCCTTGTCCGTCGAAGCCCCGTCGGCGACCACGTCGCCGCGGGCAATCACGTCGCCAACGCGAACCAGCGGCCGCTGGTTGATGTTGGTGTTCTGATTGGACCGCGTATACTTCACGAGGTTGTAGATGTCGACGCCGACTTCGCCGGGTCCGGTCTCGTCATCGTTGACGCGGACGACGACGCGCGACGCGTCGACGTAGTCAACCAGTCCGCCGCGCAGTGCCTGTACCGCGGTACCCGAATCGACCGCCACGGTCCGCTCGATGCCGGTTCCCACCAGCGGCTTCTCCGGCCGCAGACAGGGCACCGCCTGCCGCTGCATGTTGGCTCCCATCAGGGCACGGTTGGCGTCGTCGTGCTCGAGGAAGGGGATCAGCGACGCCGCAACCGACACGATCTGGCTCGGCGCCACATCCATGTACTGCACGCGGGCCGGCTCTGCCAGAATCGTCTCGCCCTTCTCGCGACAGGTGACCAGTTGGTCGAGCAAAGCACCTTCGTCGCCGATTTCGGAGTTCGCCTGGGCAATGATGTACGCACCCTCCTCGATTGCCGACAGGTACTCGATCTGATCGCTCACCCGACCTTCCACCACCTTGCGATACGGGGTCTCGAGAAAGCCATACTCGTTGGTGCGCGCAAAGAGCGCCAGCGAGTTGATCAGGCCGATGTTCGGGCCCTCCGGTGTCTCGATCGGACAGACGCGGCCGTAGTGCGTCGGATGCACGTCACGTACCTCGAAGCCGGCGCGCTCGCGCGTCAGGCCGCCGGGGCCAAGCGCCGAAACACGACGCTTGTGGGTAATCTCGGAAAGCGGGTTGGTCTGGTCCATGAACTGCGACAGCTGGCTCGAGCCGAAGAACTCGCGCACCGCAGCGCTGATCGGCTTGGCGTTGATCAGGTCGTGCGGCATCAGGTTGTCGGACTCTGCCTGCGACAACCGTTCCTTGACCGCACGCTCGACGCGCACCAGCCCGGCGCGGAACTGGTTCTCAGCCAGTTCGCCGACCGAACGCACCCGCCGGTTGCCGAGATGGTCGATGTCGTCGATTTCGCCGCGACCGTTGCGCAGCTCGACCAGCAGCCGGATCACTTCGACGACATCGCGCGGCGAAAGGGTGAGCTGTTCACGCACCTCGCCGACGACCCCGAGCCCCTTCAGCGACTCCAGCAGGCTCGATGCGGCCTCATGCGTCAGGTTTTCAGCGACTGCCCGCGGTCCGTGGTTCAGTTCGGCGAGCGCCTGTTCCACCGAGGTCACCGCTTCGCCAACGGTATCGTTGATCAGTCTGACTATGGCATCACGCTTGCCCGGCGCCTGCCTGACCATCACCTTGTACTCGACGACCGCCTTGCGTGCGACCCGGCGGTTGAACTTCATTCGCCCAACCGCCGACAGGTCGTAGCGGTCATCGGAGTAGAACAGTCCGTTGAAGAGAATCTCGACGGCTTCCTCGGTCGGCGGCTCACCCGGCCGCATCATGCGGTAGATCGCGATACGCGCCGCCTGGCGCGTAGTGGTTTCGTCCGTGCGCAGGGTCTGCGAGATGAAGGCACCGCGGTCGAGATCGTTGACATACAGGGTATGCAACGACTCGACGCCTGCCTCGACCAGCTTCGCCAGCAGCGTCTCCGTGACCTCGTCATTGGCGTTGGCGAGAATCTCGCCGGTCGCCTGATCGATCACGTCTTCACCGATCACGCGCCCGATGAGGAAATCGTCGGGTACGGCCACCTGCTTCATGCCGGCAGCGTCGAGTTCACGTATATGCTTGGCGGTGATCCGCTTGTCCTTGGCGATGATCAGCCTGCCCGTTGGGTCGTTGAAATCGAAACGGGCAACCTCGCCGCGCAGCCGCTCGGGAACGAGCGCAAATTCGGTGACCCGCTTGCCGATGTAGAAGGTGTCGAACTCGAAGAACTCGAGGAGAATTCGCTGCGACGTCAGGCCGATGGCCTTCAGCAGGGTGGTCACCGGCATCTTGCGACGCCGGTCGACGCGGAAGAAGAGCAGATCCTTCGGATCGAACTCGAAATCCAGCCAGGAGCCGCGATAGGGGATCACGCGTGCCGAAAACAGCAGCTTGCCCGAACTGTGCGTCTTGCCCCGGTCGTGCTCGAAGAACACGCCGGGCGAGCGATGCAACTGCGAGACGATCACGCGCTCGGTACCGTTGATGACGAATGAGCCGGTGGAAGTCATCAAGGGGATTTCACCCATGTAGACCTCCTGTTCCTTCACTTCCTTGATCGTGTCCGGTACGTCGCGGTCGAGTATCACCAAACGAACCTTCGCCCGCAGCGCAGAGGCGAAGGTCAGTCCACGCTGCTGGCACTCGGTCACGTCGAAGGTTGGTTCAGAGAGCGTGTAGCTCACGAACTCCAGCCGTGCGTTGCCGCTGTGACTGACGATCGGGAAGATCGAGGAGAAGGCCGCCTGCAGCCCCTGGTTCCGGCGCTGTCCCGCCGGCACGCTGGCCTGCAGGAAGGCGGTGAAGGATTCCAGTTGTGTCGCCAGCAGAAAGGGCACCTCGAGCACGCTGGCGCGCTTGGCGAAACTCTTGCGGATACGCTTCTTCTCGGTATAGGAGTAGGTCATGGTCGCTCCGAACTCACAAGGCAAATCCTCTAGCGCTCCGGCGAGGATAGCCACATCCGCCGGTTCGCAACGGACAAACGCAACATGGCTGGCCGGCGCGCGGGCGGGAACGGCACCGCTCCAGCCATCGCCAGTCGTGTTTGCGTTTGCATGCTGCAGGCAACGCATCCGGATACGCTGGATGCACCGCCATCGCCGGAAAAGCAGAAAAGGGCTGGCAGCCAGAAAGCCGCCAGCCCATCCTGCCTTACCGGTGTTACTTGACCTCGACCTTCGCTCCGGCGTCCTCGAGCTGCTTCTTGAGCGCTTCGGCATCGGCCTTGGAGATCGCCTCCTTGACCGCCTTCGGGGCGCTGTCGACCAGGTCCTTGGCTTCCTTGAGGCCGAGGCCGGTGGCCGCGCGAACGACCTTGATCACCTCGACCTTCTTCTCGCCGATACCGGCCAGAACGACGGTGAACTCGGTCTGCTCCTCGACCACCGGTGCCGCCGCGCCCGGCGCCGCAACGGCCATCGATGCTGCCGAGACGCCAAACTTCTCCTCGAACGCCTTGACGAGGTCGTTCAGTTCCATGACAGTCATCGCGCCAACGGCATCGAGAATGTCCTGCTTGCTAATTGCCATGATTACTCACTCCTGGATCTGGAAACAAAAAAAGCTGGTTGCACTCAGGCGGCGGCTTCCTCGCGCTGCTTGGCCAAGGCGGAAAGTGCGCAGGCGAAGCCGGTGACCGGAGCCTGCATGACGCCAAGCAACTGGGCAAGCAACTCGTTGCGGCTCGGAATCGACGCCAGCGCCTGAACACCCGCCTTGTCGAGCGCCTCACCCGCAAAGCTGCCGGCCTTGAGGATCAGCTTGTCGTTGGTCTTGGCAAAATCATTGAGCACCTTTGCTGCAGCAACCGGATCCTCCGACATGCTGTAAATCAGTGGCCCGGTCATCTGCTCGGCCAGGCCAGCGAAGACAGTGCCTTCGACGGCCCGCCGCACCAGCGTGTTCTTCACCACACGCAGGTAGACGCCGGCGGCACGTGCCTGGGCGCGCAGACGAGTCAGATGGGCCACCGGCAAGCCGCTGTATTCGGCCAGCACGATGGTCTGCGCCTTGGCGACCTTTGCCGCCACCTCGGCTACCACGACCTTCTTATCATCAAGATTGAGACCCACAGGTCCTTCCTCCCATCAAGTCAACAAACGGCACATCCGGCTGGATGCACCGCACCCACGGCGACCATGATCAGGGGTTGGCAGCACGGGCCTGAAGTCCGTCGCTGCAGAATCCTTTTCCGGGCACACCGTCTACGCAGGCCGCTTGCACACTTAAGCCACGACAGAGATCGTCGTCGGCACCTGCGGTCTTTGACGATCTACCGGCAGCGCGTGACGCCCTGCCGGTAGCCCTACAAAGCTCTCTACCGGGGCCGAGCGCACGGCGCACGGCCCCGGCCATGTTTCCTTCTAGAGTGTCGAGGCGTCGACGCGGACACCCGGACCCATCGTGCTGGCAACGGCTATGCGACGCACATACTGTCCCTTCGAGGCCGCCGGCTTCGCCTTGATCAGTGCGTCGACGAGCGCCTTGAGGTTGCTCGCCAATTTCTCGCCATCGAACGACGCGCGGCCGATCGTGCTGTGGATGATCCCGGCCTTGTCGGTACGATACTGGACCTGGCCCGCCTTGGCGTTCTGTACGGCCGTCGCGACATCCATGGTCACCGTCCCCACCTTCGGGTTCGGCATCAGGCCCCGCGGACCGAGGATCTGGCCGAGTTGACCAACGACGCGCATCGCATCCGGCGTGGCGATCACGCGATCGAAGTTCATCACACCCGACTTGATCTCCGCCGCCAGATCCTCGAATCCGACGATGTCCGCACCCGCGGCCTTGGCCGCTGCCGCCTTCTCACCCTGGGCGAAGACAGCGACGCGGACCGTCTTGCCGGTACCGGCCGGCAGAACCACCGAGCCGCGAACGATCTGGTCCGATTTCCGCGGATCGACGCCAAGGCAGACCGCGGCATCGATCGACTCGTCGAACTTGGCGACGGCGCACTCCTTGGCGAGCCGCAGCGCTTCCGCGACGGGATAGCTCCGGGTACGGTCGACCTTGCCCTGCAGGGCCTTCTGACGTTTGCTCAAGCGTGCCATCTCACACCCCCTCAACCGTGACGCCCATCGTCCGGGCACTGCCGGCGATGGTGCGCACCGCCGCTTCCATGTCAGCCGCCGTCAGGTCGGGCAACTTCTGCGCTGCAATCGCTTCACACTGGGCCCGCGTCAGCGTCCCGACCTTGGCGGTGTGCGGCTTGGCGCTGCCCTTCTGGATGCCGATCGCCTTCTTGATCAGTACCGCCGCCGGCGGTGTCTTCATGATGAAGGTGAAACTCTTGTCGGCGAAGGCGGTGATCACGACCGGTATCGGCAAACCCGGCTCCAGCCCCTGCGTCTGCGCGTTGAAGGACTTGCAGAACTCCATGATGTTCAGTCCGCGCTGGCCGAGCGCGGGACCGATTGGCGGCGACGGGTTTGCCTTCCCGGCCGGCACCTGCAACTTGATGTAACCAGTGATTTTCTTTGCCACCGTACGACTCCTGTGAGCGGGTCCGAACGCGCTCGCGCGAGCGCTCCCCAAACGACAAACGCGGCCCGAGAGCCGCACTGCTACGGACCGCCGAGGGTACTCGACGAGCCGCGAAAGAGCCCGCGGTCAGGCTTTCTCGACCTGCCCGAACTCCAGTTCGACCGGCGTCGGCCGACCAAAGATCGTCACCGAAACGCGCAAACGGTTCTTCTCGTAATTCACGTGTTCGACCGCACCATGAAAATCCGTGAATGGACCCTCCTTGACGCGCACCACCTCGCCGGGTTCGAAGAGCACCTTCGGCCGCGGCTTTTCCACGCCCTCCTGCATCTGCTGCATGATCTTCGCGACTTCCTTCTCGGAAATCGGGCTCGGCTTGTTGGCGGTACCGCCGACAAAACCGGTCACCTTCGGCGTACTCTTCACCAGGTGCCAGGATTCGTCGTTCATCTCCATTTCCACCAGCACGTAACCGGGGAAGAACTTGCGCTCGGAAATGCTCTTCTGGCCCATCTTCAGCTCGACGACCTCTTCCACCGGCACGAGGATGCGGCCAAACTGATCGCCCATCCCCTGCGTCTGGACACGCTCGAGCAAGGCGCGCTGCACGCTCTTCTCAAATCCCGAGTAGGCGTGTACCACGTACCAGCGCATGCTCATGATTTCCTCCAGCCGAGAACGAGGTCATACATCAGCCACTCCAGGCTCTTGTCGGTCAGCCAGAGAAAGACGGCCATCACCACGACGAAGGCGAACACCATGCCGGTCGTCTGCATGGTCTCCTTGCGGGACGGCCAGACGACCTTCTTCGCCTCGGTCGCCGACTCACGCGCGAAGACGAAGAAACGCTGCCCCTGCTCGGTCCGCCAGGCAACCCCGGCGGCGAGGGCCGTACCCGCCATGACGGCGAGGACACGCAGGATCATCGCCTGCTCCGCGAGGAGGTAGAAGCCGGCGATACCGGCCACCAGCAGCAGGACCGCCAGCGCAAACTTGAATTTATCGGCCATCTTGTCGGCTTTGGTTGCAGGTATGGCAGGGGCAGAGGGAATCGAACCCCCAACCTTCGGTTTTGGAGACCGACGCT
>NZ_JAMTDQ010000067.1 GCF_023806635.1 Accumulibacter sp. | reverse complement strand
CCAGCTTGAGCATTCGACGTTCAAGCGAATTCATTGCAGTACCTCGTGCCGGTCAAAAATGGCATCCCATTTTGCGGATATTTCGCAATCGCCTTGCCACTGCCGATAGTTCGAGGTTGTTGTGTGCTGCACCTCGTTCTGACGGTCGGCCGCCGCTATTCGCCCGGCCAGCCAGTCACGGAATGCGCTCAGGCTACCGAAGTCGGCCAGCATTTCGGCGCGACTCGTTCCCATTTTTTCGAGCGAGATGTCGACTTCTTTACCTATGTCGTTGCGGTCCCTGATTTCTTCCAGCTTGGACATGCGACGTTCAAGCGCTGTGCTCATGCTTCACCCCGCGCCATGCGCCTCTCATGGATTAGGTCAGCGATACGGCTCCTGCCCGGCACGTACTCTCGCCGTGGTCGCGTGATACCGGCCTGCCTGTCGGCACACACCTGTCGTATGGCATCGGCGACGCTCGTTCCAGGATTCGCTTCCTGTTCGAGTTTCGTCAATCTTCGTCCAAGTGCTGCCGTCACTTCTTGCTCTCCAGTGCTGTGATGCGCTGTTCAAGCTCAAGTGTCTCAACGGCCTTGCGGCGAGCTTCGACGATGCCGGCCAGAGTCGCGGCCTCTCCCGGCAGCAGGCCGCCGGCAGCCACGGCTTGCAGGATGGCGTTCTGCGCCTCGGCGATCCCGTTGGCAGAGCCCGTATCCGGCAGCGCCAGGAAGATCGGGCGCTCCTTCGCCACCGGAACCAGCCGCTCGATCACCAGCCGTGCAGCGCTCATGTCACCCTCCTTCGCCAGGTCAACCACCTTTCTGGCGATGGCCTCGGCGCCGTCCTCCATCGCGGCCAGTGCGACCAAAGTGACGCGGTTGCGACTTCCACTCGGTCGGCCCTTCGGGTTGCCGGACTGGCCAGGCTTCCAGCCAGGGCGCAGGTTTTCGGCTTTCGTCGTTTCGTTCATCCTTTGTTCCTCGACGGTGTTTTTTCAGCGCCGGATTGTTCCGTGACACTCACGAAATCATATCGCCGGCCGATTTCAGCCCAGGCGCGTTGTGCAGCAAGCCGGGCTGGCTCCGACGCTTCGACCCGTCCCAGAACCGCCAGCAGCGCCCGCAGTGGCGCGTTCTGCTCATCGCCGATGGCGTTCATCGCCGCGCGGTTGTCGCGCATGCGTTGCGCGCGTTTGCGCTCGGCAGGGGTCATCGGCTGGTCGCCCTTGGGTGGCCTACCTCGATTGGCGATGGTCGCAGAGCTATCGGTCATCGCGTCCTCTTGCATTTCGTGACGCTCACGAGAATACCATTCCAAGGCCATTTCGGCGCATGCATCGCGAGGCGCTTTTCGCGGCTATCGGTGACCAATTGACCCATTGACCCATGGCCAACTCGACAGAAGCGTTGGTCTGCCGTACCATGAACACCCTGAGATGATGAGTCGGGGGCGCTTTCCGCCAGCGAATCTGACCGCCTGCCGCTGGGCGAGACCATGAGCGCATGCTTTCCAAAGAGCGACCGGGGGGCCGCCTCGTCGACCACCGTACGCGGTGATCCATGGTTATCCTCGCGCTGCGATTCTGGCGGGGTTTTCCAAGTCCGCTGGCGCGTCTCCGCAGAATCGTGACTGTTGTCAGTGATGGACAGAGCCGCTCAATCCGTGGAGCACTTGGAGGTAGCGTTGGATCTCCTTTCCTTCAGCGGCAACGGAGGTTTGCTCGAAACGACCCCCTCTGCCGTGTCGCCCCTGGGGCGGTTTTCTGAGACCAGAGGCAAGTGATGTCAACCAAGCCGTCGCCAAGCATTGCTCTCCACGTCCTCTGCGAGCCCCGGCCGAGCGTGCGCGACCGAGCGAATGCGGACACGGTTGCCAACATCGCCGATTTCAACGCGGGGCGCATCGAAGCAGATACGTTCTTTGCCGAGAATCACGTCACCGAGGGCATGAAGGTTCTGCTCCGGCAGGTTTTTGAGCGGTTGTCCGGCCGCAGCGATCAGGGTGTCTTCCGCCTCAAGCAGGCGATGGGTGGTGGCAAGACCCACAACATGATTGCCGCCGGCCTGCTTGCCGGCTTCCCGCAACTGCGACAAAGCGTCCTGGCCAAGCTTGGGCTGCCGGTGGATGGCGCGCCGGTGCAGGTGGCGGCCTTCGATGGTCGCGAGACGGACACGAAGGATTTCCTCTGGATCCATCTTCTGAAGCAATTGAAGCGCCAGCATCTCTGGGAAGGATCGCCCGGCGATGCGCCCGGTCCCTCAACCTGGGCGCGGCTGATCGGCGCCGAACCCACGCTGATCATGCTCGACGAGATGCCGCCATTCTTCGTCGCCCTCGGCGGCCGCAGCGTTGGTCCTTCGACGACGCAGGCCGACATCCTGGCGGTTGCGCTCGCCAACCTGATGGCGGCGATCATGAGCAACAAACTGCCGCGCTGCTGCCTCGTCATCAGCGATCTTGCCGGCGTCTGGGCGCTGGGCAGCGCCCACATTCAGCAGGCCATCGACAACGCCTCGAATGAGATCAATCGCGTCGCTACTGACATCGTCCCGGTGCGGATGGACGGTCTTGAGCTCTACGGCGTCCTGCGCGCCCGGCTGTTCAGCCGGCTCCCGCTCCGCGAAAGCATCGCTCACGTCTCGCAGGCCTACGCCGCCGCCTACCGCACGGCCGTCCAGCAATCTGCCATGCCAACGCTCTACGAGCGCTGGGCGGCGGAAATCATGGACACCTATCCGTTCCACCCCGGCATGCAGGAGCTGTTCGCGCGGTTCCGCGAGAACCCCGGCTTTCAGCAGACGCGGGAGACGCTGCGCCTCGCCCGCCGGATGGTCGCCGGCATCTGGGACGACACGGGCCACGAACGTGCGCTGATCCACCCGCACGACGTCGATTTCAACGACCGCGACGTTGATGCGATGCTTGATCGCATCAACCCCGGCCTCCGTAATGCCTGCGCCCGCGACGTCGCTGCCCGCGGCACGGCGACGGCCGAAGCGCTCGCCAGGAACGGTGGCGATCCGGCCCTCTTCGATGCGGCGCGCCTGCTCTATCTTTCGTCGCTCGCTATCTCGACGAACCCGAACGCGCTGCACGGCCTGACGCCGGAGGAAGTCGCGGCGTACCTATGCGCGCCCGGCCGCGACGTGTCCCGAATCAACGCGGCCCTGCTCACCCAGATCGAGGATGCGAGCTGGTACCTGCACCGCCGAACCGATGGCCGCTGGTATTACCGCGACGTCAAGAACGTCAATTCGGCGATCAAGGACCGCGCGCAGACGCTGAACGACGACGCGCGGCGCAAGGAGGTCGAAGCCTACCTGCGCAACGTCTTCAAGCCCGGGAAGGCCAACGAGCGTCAACCCGGCAGCGGCCGGCTCGCCTATCAGCGACTCCTCGTCTTCCCGACGACGGACGACATCCAGGGTGCGATTTCCGCCGACGACACGTTGCTGGTGATCAGCCGGCCGCATGCCCAAGGCCTCAACCCGATCCTCCGCACGTTCTGGGACAACCAGACGTTCAAGAACCGGCTGATGTTCTTGTGCGGTGGTGAAGTATTCTCCAAGGTCTCGGAGAACGCCGCTTACGTGAAGGCGGCGGAAGACCAGATCAAGGAGTTTGAGGCGCAGCGCATGCCTGACACCACGCCGGAGATGCAGCAGGCGAAATCTGCGCTTGACCGCTGGCGCGGCGGCTTTCTTTCGGCGTTGCGCGAGATCTTCACCCTGCTCCACTACCCCGGGCTCGACGGATCACTCACCAGCCGCAGCCTGAATCTGGAGTTCGCCTCGAACGCCTTCCTCGGCGAGACGGCGATCCTCGACACGCTCAAGGACGAGCGCAAGTACCGGGACGATGTGGAGAGCGACAGCTTCCGCGACGAGTTCGAGCAGGAGATCTTCACCGCGGTGACGATGCAGTGGCGCGACCTGACCGAAACGGTCGCCCGCCGAGCCGATTGGTACCTGGTGCCGCCGGGCGGCCACGGAACTCTCAAGGCCGTGGCGCTGCGCAAGGATTGGTGGCGGGACGAAGGCGCCGGCTACGTCCGCAAGGGGCCATTCCCGCCCGAGAAGACCGCCGTGGTGCTGCAACAGCTTGTCCGCGACGACGATACCGGCATGGCGACGTTGCAGGTCTCGGCCAAACACGGCGACCGCGTGCATTTTGAGACGGGAGGTTCGCCCGCCAGCCCCTCGTCCCCAGTAGTGCAGGGCGGCCGCCTCGACACCGACGAAATGCGTGTCTCGTTCCTCGCCGTCGACTCGACCGGCGTGCACGAGACTGGCGAGCCGCGCCCCTGGCAAAACACCGTTACTCTGAAGTACCAGCGCGCCTACCGGGACGGCGCTACGCGCGTCACGCTGAAGGCCTCCCCGCGCGGCGTCATCCGCTACACCATCGATGGCTCCAATCCGCGCTACGGCGGCATCTACGACGGTGAAATCGCGGCGCCGGACGGCCGCGAGCTGTTGCTGGCGATGGCCGAAGCGTCGGGCATCTGGTCGGAGCTGCTGCGCGTCGACATTCCCAAGAAGGAGGAGGACGACGGCGAAGGCCTTGTTATCGATCCGGCTCGTCCGGCGGAATGGCGCCATCGGCTGAAATGCCCCGATCGCCGCCGCACCTTCGAGGTGCTGGCGATCCTGAAGCGGCTCGGCGGCGAGATCGGCGGCGCCCAGATCAATGCGTCGTTGCCCAACAGAACCGAGGACTGGATCAACCTCAGCTTCGGCCAGAACCTGGCCAAGCCGGCGGAAGACATCGAGAAGCTGGCGACCGAACTGGCCGACCGACTCGGCAAGAATCCGCAACCAGACCTCGACCTCAACATCTCGCGGCTGAAGTTCGCCACCGGCCGGGCGCTGCTCGAGGCGGCGAAGGAGCTGGGCGAAACCCTGCGCCCGGACGAGGTGAAGCAGTGAGCAGCGTGCGCAACGGCGGCGCCACAGAGCCCAAGTTGATGACTGTCGGCTTCGGCCACGCTGAGGATCGGGAAGCGCACCACTTCGTCGTCGTCGTCCCGCGGTCGCCGCAGGACGAGGTGATGGTGTATGAGGTGTTCAGCCAGGACTTGGTCGGCCCGGCGTTGGACGCCGCCAACCTCCGCGTCCGCCTAGACATGGACCGCTGGCTGAAGATCGCCGACGCGCTGGAGGAGGAGTTCAACCGCCGCCTGCGCAGCGCCGGCATCAAGCCTGGGCGATGGAGAGCCGGTCCCGTCCCGATTGCCCGGCTGCTCGGCAAGGAGCTGGTGCTCCTCGCCTGGGCGATCGAGGATGCGGATCCCTCCCTCGCGCACGCCGCCGTGCAGAACTGGCGCGGGCTCGCTCCGGAAGAACGCTGGTGGCTCTACACCATGACCGCGGCGCAGACCGGCCACCATGCCAAGCGCAATGTCGGGTGGCGCAAGGCGGTGCGCTTCGCACTCACCGAAAACCCGACGGCGTTGGTGACGACGATGCCAACGACCGCCGAGCGCCGCGCTCGCTCGCGACTGCCGAAGGTGGAGAGCAACCAGGGCAGCCTGTTCAAGGGCGCTTCGGAGGAGCGGGCGGCCTATGCTTCCGGCATCTGGGAGGGGCCGGCGTGACGGACCTGTTTGCCGCCGCCGAACCGCGCCGCGCCGCAGAAGCTGCTGAGGCAGCAGCAGCCGATGCCTGCTTCATCGAGCGCCAGTTGCCGGTCTCCAAGCTGTCGAAGGAGAGCTACAAGGAGCGGAAATCCAACGCCGGGCAGACGCTCACCGCCCTCGGCAGCTACTGGAAGGGGCGCAAGCCGCTGATTTTGGTGCGCGCCGTCGTCATCGGCCTGCTGTTGCCGGCGACCGATGATCCGGCGCGCGATCGTGCGATCTTCCTCAAGCTGATGCTGATGGACTGCGAGGGGCTGCGCAGACGCAAGGCCAAGTCGATCGCCGTTGCGCGCGCCCGTCAACTGCTGCCCGCCGGGCTGCACGGCGAGGCGTTCGATGGCGACCGCTGGTCACGCAAATTGGCGAAGGAACGGCGGACGGAATTGGAGCGCCAAGCGTTCGACGCCATGGGCCTGGATGAAAAGTTGACCTACTGCGTCCGGCCAGAGGAGCTGCCCGAGAGCGCCCTCGACGACATCTGGCCAGAGGTCAACGCCCATCTCGGCACCAACGCGGCGGGCCTCCCCGAGCTGGTGCGGCAGTTGGGCGAGCGGCGGTTCGGGCATGTGCCGCGCGTTGGCGATCCATTCTGCGGCGGCGGCTCGATCCCGTTCGAGGCGGCGCGGTTGGGCTGCGACGTCCATGCCTCGGACCTCAATCCCATCGCCTGCCTGCTCACCTGGGGAGCGCTCAACGTCGTCGGCGGCAGCGCGGCGACGAGAAGCCGGATCGCGCAAGCGCAGGCGCGGATCATCGCCGAGGTGGACCGGCAGATCGTCGACCTGGGCTTCGAGCACGACGGCTACCATGACAAGGAACTGCGGCTTCCCATCGACGCACCGACCCGCTGGCGACACGGCTGGAAGGTCAGCCGTCAGGGCCAACCAGTGCCGCCGGAAGCGCCACCCTACGCCGTCATCTGCCCGGAGACGGGCTGGCGGGTGCCGATGGTCGAGACGTTCCAGGTGCACCAGCCGACGAAAACGATCCTCGACCTCGTGCCGGACGACCTACGGCAGGCCTATGCGCTGCGACCGAGAAGCGGCGTTTCGGACGAGGAGTGGGATGCTGCCGCGCTTGGCACAGTGTTTTGCGACGATGGCGAGTTCTGGCTCGGCCATTGCCCAGCCACGGAAGCGGTAGCGACGGCAGGCGTCGGCGAGCGCGTCAGGGTGCGTATCGCCAATCGGGCGAAGGCGTATCTCTATTGCCTGGAGACGCGCTGCAAGAAGAGCGGCTGGCTGGCGCCGATGGCGCCGTCGTGGGCGATCAGCAAGAACTACCGCACCGTGGCGAAGCTCGTGCCCGATCCGCTCGCCAAGCGCTTCAAGATCGAGGTGGTGACGGGCGTCACGGACGAACAGATTGCGGCGGCCGAGGCAGCAGGCACGGTAAAGGAGCGGGAGCTGCGCTATGCACTTGATGGCCGCGAGTACCAGACGCCGATCACGGCGCTGCGCGGCGACGTCGAGTTGAAGAGCCGGTATCCGGATGCGGAGAGCCGCCAACGCGATGAGGAGCGGCTCAGCCAGTGCCGCAACCGCTACAGCCCCACCGCCGGCAATAACCTACGCCGCTGGGAGAAGGACGACATCGTGCCGCGTGCGGAGGACATCTTTCAGGAGCGGCTCTATTCCATCCAGTGGTCACGGCCCGACGGCTCGTTTTTCTATGCTGGCGTAACCGAACGGGACGAGGAGCGGGAGCGGCAGGTGACAGCTTACGTGCACGCCCGGCTCGCCGAATGGCAGGCGCAGGGCCTCGTCCCCGATCTGCCAATCGAGCCGGGGGCGAAGACCGACGAGCCGATCCGCACGCGTGGCTGGACCCACTGGCACCACCTCTTCAATCCCCGCCACCTGCTCATCGGCGCGCTGATCCGGCAGGAGATGTTGAAACTCACCGACCCCACCCTCGTCATGGGCGCTGCGATCGGCTTCTGTCGAGGCCTGAATTACACTTCCAAAATGACCCAGTGGCTCACGCGCTTGAAGACTGAAGATAATGCCGGTGGAATGGCGGACGTAGTCAATCACGTATTTTATAATCAGGCGCTGAATACATTTTTCAATTACGGTTCAAGACCATTCTCAACGATCCATAAGAGCATCTCTCAAGGCTTCGGCGCTGTGAAGCTCCACGGTGGCAACAAAGTTCAGGTCGAAACGGCGAGCACTATGACCGCCAACAGCGACCTTTGGATCAGCGATCCGCCGTACGCCGACGCGATTCAGTATCACGAGATCACCGAGTATTTCCTCGCCTGGCTGCGCCGCAATCCGCCGAAGCCAGACTGGGTGTGGGACAGCCGCCGCGAACTGGCGATCAAGGGCGAGGAGAAAGCGTTTCGGCAGGCGATGGTCGGGGCCTATTCGGCGATGGCGGCGCACATGCCGGCGAACGGTCTGCAGGTGGTGATGTTCACCCACCAGGATGTCGGCGTCTGGGCGGACTTGGCCGAGATCCTTTGGGCCGCAGGGCTGCAGGTGACCGCCGGCTGGTGCATCGGCACCGAAACCGAAAGCGCGACCAAGCAGGGCAACTACGTGCAGGGCACGGTGCTGCTCGTCCTGCGCAAGCGCCTGGGCGAGGAGCGCGGCTATCTCGCCCGGCTGCAACGCCGCGTCGAGGATGCGGTGCGCGAGCAGCTCGCCGACATGCGGGCGCTCGATGACAGGGAGCAGCCGAACTTCGGCGATGCCGATTACCAGCTTGCCGCCTATGCGGCGGCCCTCAAGGTGCTCACCCGCTATGCCGTCATCGACGGCAAGCCGGTGGCATCCGAGGCGCTTCGCGAGCGCAAACGCGGCGAGGGTTCGGAAGTGGAGCGCCTGCTGGATCGCGCCCGCCGCCTCGCCTCCGATTTCCTCGTCCCCGAAAGCCTGTCGCGCCTCGTCTGGGACGAACTCGGTCCGGAGGAGCGCTTCTTCCTGAAAGGGCTCGAACTGGAGCGGGCCGGCGAGCTGCGCATCGGCGCGTATCAGGAGATGGCGCGCGGTTTGGGCGTCGAGGACTATCGCGCCATGTTGGCGACGACGCGCGCAAACCAGGTACGGCTGAAGACCGCCTCCGAGTTCGGCCGCCGTGACTTGAAGCGCGCCGGCTCCGCCGACCGCGCCGAGGATGCGGCGCTTGACCGCTTCGCGGGCGGCATCGTGCGCCATGCGCTCTACGGCATCCGGGAGGCCGCGGAAAGATCCGACCTGCGCGAGGCGCTGATCTGGTTCCGCGGCAACCTGCTGGACTACTGGAAGCGGCAGCGGCTGCTGATCGGTGTGCTCGAGTACCTTGCGGTGGTCCGCACCGACGAGCGCGCGGCGGAGGCAGAGGTGGCGCAGCAGCTTGCCGGCGCCGTCCACAACGACCGGCCCTAGTGTCCCTCACCCGCTCGCTGTCGCTCGCACCCTCTCCAGCAAGCGGGAGAGCGTTGGCGTGAGGGCATGACGATCAAACGGCTTTCGTCCCGCCGCCAGCCGCTCGGCCGCAACTTCCTCAACGACCGGCTTGTCGGCGCTGTCGCCTACGATCGCATCGCCGGCTATTTTCGTTCGTCCGTGTTCGAGATCGCCGGCGAGGCCTTCGAGGCCGTCGCCGGCCCCGTACGCATCGTCTGCAACTCCGGCTTGGACGAAGCCGATATCGCCACCGCGCGCGCCGCGGAACGTGCCATCCGTACCGAATGGTGCGACGCCAAGCCAGAGTACATGACCGAGCCGCAACGGCCGCGCTACGAGCGGCTGCGGGAGCTGCTGCGCGCCGGCCGGGTCGAGGTTCGGGTGCTGCCGAACGCCGCCTTCGGCCTGATCCACGGCAAGGCCGGCGTGATCGCCTATGCCGATGGCCGCAGGACCAGTTTTCTCGGCTCGATCAACGAAACCGCCGAGGCGTGGACGCAGCATTACGAACTCGTGTGGGAGGACGATGCGCCGGACGCCGTCGCGTGGGTCGAGGAGGAGTTCGCGGCGCTGTGGAACCACCGTGACGCGCGCAGGCTGTCGGACGCGATCGTCGAGGACGTCGAGCGCATCCTGTCGCGCAACGTCGTCGCGGTTTCCCGCTGGACGCCCGCGGGCAAGGAGCCGGCGCCGTTCATCGAAGCACCGATCGCCAGACAGGGAGCGGGCCTCGCGCCGCATCAGCAAGCGTTCGTCTCGCAGGTGGCGCGCGAGATCGGCGCCTTTGGCCAGGCCCGCTACCTGCTCGCCGACGACGTCGGTCTCGGCAAGACGCTGCAGCTTGGCATGGCGGCGCAATATGTGGCGCTGACTTCGGAAAAGCCGGTGCTGATCCTCGCGCCGAAAAACCTGCTGCAACAATGGCAGGATGAGTTGCGCAACATGCTGGCGGCGCCATCGGCGCGCTGGGATCGCGGGCGCTGGATCACCGAGGACGGCGCCGTCTGGCCCGCCGCGGCGGACGCCTGTCCACGGCGGATCGGCATTTTCCCGACGAGCCTGATCACCGCGCGCTCGCCCGCGGCGGAGCCGCTGACGGCCCTGCGCTACGGCTGCATCGTGCTTGATGAGGCGCATCGGGCGCGGCAGTCGGGCGGTCTTGGCAACGACCGCGGGCCGAACAACCTGCTCGATTTCATGTTGCGGATTGCCGAGCGCACCGAGACGCTGCTGCTCGGTACAGCGACACCGATACAGACCGATCGCGCAGAACTCTACGACCTGATGCGCATCTTGAATGGCGGTTGCGGGCGGGTGCTGGGCGGCTATGGCAGCCCGTGGCGGTCGCGCGACGATGCGATGGACATGGTTGCCGGCCGGGCACCAATCCCGGAAACGCCGGCGACATGCTGGGCCTGGCTGCGCGATCCGCTGATCCCGCGTGGCGAACACCGGACGGCTAGCCGCATCCGAGATGAGCTCGGGGCGGCGGAGGCTATGACGGGCGCAACGGTACCGGCGATCGACGGCTTCTCATCGGCCCTGCGCAGCCAGATCACCTTCGACGCCGAGACTTTGATCCGCCACCACAATCCCTTCGTTCGCCACACCATCAAGCGGCGGCGCAAGGATCTGAAGGCGCCGGATGGCACTTCGTATTTCCCGGAGATCGGCATCCGCCTGCATGGCGAGACCGAAGACGACGCACTGGAGATGCCGGACAGCATGGCGGCGGCGTACCAGGACGCCCGCGAGTTCTGCCAGCGGCTCGCGCGGTCCAGGCGCGGCGCGGGGTTGTTCAAGACGCTGCTGTTGCGACGCATCGGCAGTTCGTTGGTGGCAGGCCTCTCGACCGCGGAAAAGCTGTTGCAACCGACCGTGCCGGAAGGAGACCTGTTCGCGGAGGAAGACGCGGAACCCGGCGAGGCCACGGCCCCGGACGAAACCGCACTGCAAGCCGATGCCAGCGCTTACGACGTGTTGCGGCGGGCGATCGATCGCATGCGCGCGGTCGGCAACAGCGATCCGAAACTGCTGGCGGCCGTCCACTACCTGCGCGACAAAGGGTGGGCCGAGCGCGGCTGTATCCTGTTCAGCCAGTATTACGACACCGTGTGGTGGTTGGCCACGCAAATCGCCGACACCTTCCGCGCAGTCCCCGTCGGCGTCTATGCCGGCCTCGGCCACACCTACGTGCTCCGCGGCGACGAGGTACAGCGGGCAGAACGGACGGACATCGAGGGCATGGTCAAGCGCCGTCAACTCCGGCTGCTGGTGGCTACCGACGCCGCCTCGGAAGGCCTCAACCTGCAGCGGCTACAGACCTTGATCAACATCGATCTGCCATGGAACCCGTCGCGCCTTGAGCAGCGCAAGGGACGCATCGAGCGCATCGGTCAGGAAGCGGAGGTGATCGATATCCTCAACCTGCGCTATCGCGGCTCGGTCGAAGACGATGTCCACCGTGCACTGGCGCACCGCCTCAAGGACATCCGCGACGTCTTCGGCACCTTGCCGGACACGCTCGAAGACGTCTGGGTGCTGGCGGCCGAAGGCGAGCTGGAGCAGGCCAAGAGCCGCATCGATTCCGTGCCGCGTCAGCATCCGTTCCTCCTGCGCTACACCGAAAGCGTGCCGGCGACCGACTGGAACCGTTGCGAACAGGTTCTCAACCGCGCCGACATGGTGGAGTACCTGAAGTGCTCGTGGGCCCGTCGGGGCGGCAATGCGAGATCTGCTGCTGCAGCGGGGGCGCCACGGTAACGCCACGAGGGTACGTCTCTTCTTGCTGCCGGCTGTGTTCGGCAGTAGCGCGACGATGTCGGCGTTGTTCTGTTTGATCGAATCCCTCCACAGCGCCACCATGGTCCTCTCGCCTGCCACCTTCATCGTACCGGCGTCCGCCAGGGAGAGAGTGAATCGAGCCGCCACCGTTTTGTCTGAAGACTTCCGCCGCGCTCGTGGCGCGACGTCCACCAGTTCAACCAGATTCTCGACGACAGCCTGCGAACTTGGCGAGATTGGCGAAGTCGGTCTATCTACAGGCTTTCCGGCAGATTCGCAAGCTTGCGAGATTGGCGAAGTTGGCGAAATCGATGAATATGGCGAGACCGCTGCGGAGGATCCAATTTCGCCAGTCTCGCAACTTCGCGAACTTGCACTACTCCTCGCCGAACGGCCAACCTAGCCTGTTTCGCCTGTTTCGCACCGGTCATAGAACTTGGTCCGCTTTCCGCTCTTCTCGTCCTTCTCACTTTCCTGCACCTCAATGGGTGGCGGGGTTTCCATCAACAGTCTGTCCAGCGCTTCATCAAGCCGCTTGGCCGCCAGATGGCCCGAGAAGCACTTGGTCAACAGATCACTCCGGCTGGTTCGTCCGTTATGCTTCAGATAGTCGAGGATCTTTGCCGCGGCCTCCGAAGACTCTTGCGCGGCTGTTTCGCCGGCCGCGTCGTTGAAGATGAACCGTACAGAATCTCGGTGAAAGCGCGTCCACGCCAGAGCCGCGCGCACATGGTGCACCTCGATCGTCAGAGTGAAGTCGGTCAGCGCGAAAATCATCGCCAGCCGAAGCAGCATTGGCGCACGCCGTTCGATCAGAGCGGCGACTTTCTCGCCGTCCGCCACACTGGACAATTCCCCGCGATACAGCCGCGCATATTCCGTTCTGGCGTCGGCCGACAATTCCATAGGTCTACTGTCCTTGTTCTCCGGGTAGCCTTCCGATGCGAAGCGAATCACTTCCTCTGTGCGCTCCGCCAGGTCAGCAACCACCGTTGTCGGTGTCGGCCGGGGGAATGGCTCGATGCGCTCACGCTCTGCCCAGAAGATCAGGAACCGATTGGCGAAGCCATTGGACAACTCACGCGACTCGATCAGCCCCAGCAACTCGGATGGCGTGATGTTGCCGGTCAGCGAAATGTGTGGATTGCTCGCCCACAAGGGAGCAGTTTTTGTTGCTGGCCGAATGCTCACTCCATCCCAAGAATCCCGTAGCGCCGCGCTCAGGGTATTGCCCTCGCGCTTGGCCTGATGCAGCACGTTGGCAAACTCGGACTCGATGATCCATAGCCGCTTGTCTTCAATTGGCGGCACATCTTCTTTTCCGATCATGTAGCCGTCGTGAATCAATACCGCTAGCCCTTCTCGCGAACTCAAACCGCCGTCGTGCATCTGCCCGCAGAATGAGTCAGCGATACCGGCGAGATTTCCGGCACCTTCCCTGGGCCGCTGTTCTATTGCCTCGCGTATCCGCTTGGACAGGGACAAGGACTCACCTTTGCGGCCTCGTCCAGTGCGGCCGACATGCAGCATGAATAGCCGGGCGTGGTGTTTGACGTTCCCGACATCGAGATAGACGTTCCGACCTATCGCTGCCGACAGAAACGCGATATGCGCAGCAGCGACAGCGTAGCGGTTGGCTTCCGTTGTTTCGGCTGCTGCCCGTCCAACATCGCCGATCAACCCGTACAGCATCGCCGGACTAGGCTTTGGCGCGTTGCGATGAGAGTCGACAGAATCATGCGTCGGTTCCCGCTCGCCCTTCCATCCGTGCGTCCTGGCCAGATCGAAGATGCTCGCCGTCGTTACCGGCCTCGTGGCGCAGTAGTCCGGGTCAGAAGCGTTGAACACGGCCAGCGAAGCGGCGCCGGTCCTCGCATCCCATCCCGCACACAGCGCCTCCCCGTCGGCCTCCTCAACCCCGGAAGTCGAATGCCGTAGTCCCCAACCAATAACGCGTTCTGCCGTGTGCTTGTCGTACTTGGCATTCCTTGGGATCAGCGCCAGCGCGCCAGCCAACTTTCGTCCGTCATCGGTTAGTGCCGCTTCATCGACTGTCTGGTCTCTTGCTCTTGCCGGTGCTCTCGTGCTTGCTGTCGGGCCTCGGATGGATTCTGCCACGCTGTCGAGAAACGATTGACCGCGTTCGACGCCCTTATCCATGACGGGTTACTCCAGCCGCCGTCAATGCTGCCTGAATTCGCGATACGGCCAGGATCAGTCGCTCGCGGTCCACCCCGGTGAACGGCTCGCCAGCCAGCAGCGCCACCGCAGCAACAGCGACGACCAGCGCCTCAAAGCCGATGGCGCGCAGCACGTCAGCCGCTGGAAACGGTCGGCGCTCCGGCTTGACCCGGAGATCGATGGCACGAGGAGGGAATAGATCAGAAATATCCAGATCCACGGCGGCCAGAACGTCATGCACAGCGCATCCTGCGAAGCAATGGAGCAGGACGCGCCCATCATCAAGTTCCCGGATCGCGAGACTTGGTCCGCGGTCGTCATGAGCAGAACAGCGTGCTGACCACGTACTGGGCCCGGTACGCTTCACTTTGTCCAGCCGGGAGAGAAGGACGTCAACTGCCGAGTGCGTGACAAAACGTGCCTTGTCGCGGGCGCTCTCGATTGTGGTTTGGTCGGGGGCGCCTTTCACTTCGCCACCTGCAGATCAGGCCATGCAGTGCGTCCGCTCAGAAGCTTGAGCGGCACCACGCCGAAATAGCTCCCAGTGCGGCACAGCCTAGCCCGAACGGACTGGGCTTTGACTTGATTCAAGGAGGCGAACTGCTCGGTGCTCAGTTCGTACTTGATCCGCTGATTGCGGCTGACATTCGATTCCATTCGCTGCTTTCCTTTCTTTCTGGAAAGCCTGCGTTGATGTCCTGCGGGACTGCGGGGCTCATCAGCGCCGGCGAATAGAACTATATTGCTTTCTGCCGCCAAATTGGCAAGTCGGGAAAAATGGGAATCCCCCGGGAGTCCCCGGGAGTCCCCCGGGAACAAGTCAGGGAATCAACTTCTCCTTGCGGAGATCCGCTAGACGGTTCTGAATTGTCTTGAGAGATAGTTCATTTTCGTTATTTCCGGGTTGGCGGCACAGAAAGCGCCGTACCTGATAGCCTTTCGCACGTGGCCCATGTAGTTTTTCAATAGTATCCCAGTGTTCCAGAATGATGCGACGGAAGCCTCTTTCGGCCGTGATATCGTGCTCTTGGCGGTTTTTCCTTGCAACCTCGATCGATACCGGCGCATCAATGTCGCTGAGTTTCAGTAGCGACTTGGCCGATAGCTCGCTCTGGTGGCCATTGTCTTGCGGCTGCGCACTCCTTACGTCCTCGCCACGCCTGCGGATTTCCAAACCCAATTTCTTGTGGAATCGAAAGCCATGCTTTCTCGCCCAATCCCACCACTCTTGTGGCGCTAGATTGCCAACATCACTCCTTTCCGCTATCCGCTCTATGTTCCGTGCGCGATCCCTTGCCTTGGCGGTCTGATCACTTCCGTCGTCGAGGTTCTTGAACCGGTCGGGATCCAGGCCGCACAGCAACCGTGAAGATTCTTGCGCTGTCCATCTCGGGAAGCTCAGCCAGTATCTCCAGGAGATTGATCGTCCATTCAAGAGAGTTTCGTTAAATACGGCCTCGAAATCAATCGCGGCGTCGATCTCGTCTTGGCTCGCTGGAATGTCGTCATGAGCATTGTCGCGGTTGATCGGCTGTTCTGGAGGGGGAAAATTGCTCTGATGTCCTTGCTGAAAGGCATCAAAATATTCTCCGGCGTCGAAGCCGAATCCTTCAAAGATCGCTTCTTGCAGCTCTTTCGGAATCAAGGGCTCGTAGTTCAGTTCTCGGTCGCCCGGACGCTCGTCGATCCAGATGAGGTTGTGCGGAGAATAGGCACGAAGGAAAGCCCGCTCAAATTCATCTTTCCACAGGAAGGTGCCAGCAGGCAGCAACGGTAC
>NZ_JAMTDQ010000066.1 GCF_023806635.1 Accumulibacter sp. | reverse complement strand
AGCGCCGCTTCCTGCCGAATCTGCAGTATCGCCGCTTCTGGATCGAGAGCGAGAAGCGCTGGGTGCGCCTGCGCGTATCGAATGCCGGTTTGCGGACCATTGACAAGAACGGTATCGACGTCGTGCTCGCCGAGTTGCGCGCGCGCGGCGAGATCTGACGGGGAGAACAGGCATGCGTGACAAGATCAAGCTCGAGTCCACGGCCGGTACCGGACACTTCTACACCACGACCAAGAACAAGAAGACCATGCCGGGCAAGATGGAGATCAAGAAGTACGATCCGAAAGCCCGCAAGCACGTGATGTACAAGGAAATGAAGCTCCGCTAGGGGCTGCCTTCGGCTCGGCGCGAAGCGCCGGGCCAGCCGCTTCCGGCGGCGCTCTCCGCTTTCCCTCCCGCATTCCCGCGGCCAGGCTCCGGCCCCTTGCCAGCCGCCTGCCTGCGCCCTGCGTCTACTGCGAGGCTTCGACCAGACGCCGGTCGCGGACGCTCTTCGCGAGGATCTCGAGGACGGCCAGGGAATCGTCCCATCCGAGGCAGGCGTCGGTGATGCTCTTGCCGTACTCGAGCGGCTGCCCCGGTACCAGATCCTGACGTCCTTCGACGAGGTGCGACTCGAGCATCAGGCCGATGATGCGCTCGTCACCCGCCGCGATCTGACTGGCGACGTCGCGCGCGACGTCGATCTGCCGCTTGAAGCGCTTGTTGCTGTTGGCGTGCGAGGCGTCGATCATCAGACGGGCTGCCAGGCCGGCCGCGGCAATCTCCCGGCACGCGGCCTCGACATGAGCGGCGTCGTGGTTCGGCTCCACGCCGCCACGCAGGATGACATGGCAATCCTCGTTGCCGCCCGTCGAGACGATCGCCGAATGGCCGGCCTTGGTCACCGACAGGAAGTGATGCGGCGACTGTGCGGCGCGGATCGCGTCGACGGCGATGCGGATGTTGCCGTCGGTGCCGTTCTTGAAACCGACCGGGCAGGAGAGGCCGGAGGCCAGCTCCCGGTGCACCTGCGATTCGGTCGTACGCGCGCCGATGGCTCCCCAGGCAATCAGATCCGCAGTGTACTGCGGGGTGATGGTATCGAGGAACTCGGTGGCGCAGGGCAGCCCCATGTCGTTGATCTCGAGCAGCAGGCCACGCGCCAGGCGCAACCCCTCGTTGATGCGGAAGCTGTTGTCGAGGCGCGGATCGTTGATCAATCCCTTCCAGCCGACCGTGGTGCGCGGCTTCTCGAAATACACCCGCATGACGAGCAGCAGATCATCCTGGAAGCGCGCAACCTCCGCCTGCAGCCGTCTTGCGTACTCGATCGCCGAGTCGACCGCGTGGATCGAACAGGGGCCGACGACGACCAGCAGGCGGTTGTCGGCGCCGTGCAGGATGCGGTGGATGCTCTGGCGGGTATTGTAGGTCGTCAGTGCAGCGCGTACCCCGACCGGGAACTCGCGGAACACGTGCGCCGGCGGCACCAGTTCCTTGATCTCCCGGATGCGGACGTCGTCGGTATTCGGCTTGCTCTGCAAGGTCATCGTGGTGCTCTCCGGACCGCCAGGGGCGGTGAAAAAAAGGCTCGATTCTAATCGAAAGCTGCTGCCGGTGACGCTGCACCCCGACCGCAGTGAGGCCGGGCCATCCGCTTTTTCGGGCCTAGCGACTGCCGCCCGGTTTTCGTCCGGCTGCCGGGGTTGCTGCCGCCACTGCCTGCCGTTCGCCCGCGACCAGTGGTCTGGCGCGCGCGTTGTCGCACGCGATGGCCATGAAATCCGCCTCACGGGCGACGAAGGCGTCGACGATATCCGGGTCGAAGTGGCTGCCGCGGCCTTCGCGGATCATCCGTCCGGCCTGCTCGAACGGGAAGGGGCGCTTGTAGACTCTCGCGGCGATCAGCGCATCGAAGACGTCGGCAAGGGCCATCAGGCGGGCGGCGATGGGAATCTCGTCGCCAGCGAGACCGTCCGGATAGCCCGAACCATCCCACTTTTCGTGGTGTGAACGGGTGATTTCCTTCGCCATTTGCAGGAAGTCGACTGGCTGCTCGCTGTCCTGCTCCGCCTGCTGGATCGCCTGGAAGCCGAGCAGGCTATGCGCCTTCATGATCTCGCGTTCCTCTGCGGTCAGCCTGCCCGGCTTGAGCAGGATTTCATCGCGGATGCCGACCTTGCCGATGTCGTGCAGCGGCGCCGACTTGGCGAGGAGTTCGGTGTTCGCCGGCGTCAGAAAGGCGGCAAAGCGCCGATGGCTGCCGAGTTCCTCGGCCAGGGTGCGGACGTAGCGCTGCGTGCGACGCAGGTGATCACCTGTCTCCGGGTCGCGAACCTCCGCCAGCCGGGCCAGCGCGCGAATGCTGACGTCCTGGATCATGAGGTTGTCCGCCAGCCGGCGCTCGACCTCGGCCGCCAGGCTTCGATCCTGGTCCAGCAGCCGCTTGCGAGCGGCCTGCAACTCGAGCTGCAGGCGGACCCGCGCGGCGACGAGCGCCGGTCGCAACGGCCGTGGCAGGCAGTCGTCTGCTCCCCGCTCAAGCCAGGTCTCGTCGTCGGCGCGGTCACCAGAGCTGATGACGATGACCGGGGTGCCGGCGATGGCGGCGCCCGGCGGCAGGTCACCCACGAAGGGGTGGCGGTCGGGCGCCGCCATCGTCGCCTGCAGCAGGATCAGGTCCGCATGCGGCTCACCAGCGGTCGGCTGCAGCGCCTGTTGCAGCGAGGTGGCCAAGCGCAGCCTGTGGTCCGCGCCAAGCGTGCGCTCCAGGGTCAGCAGGTCCTCGGGCCGGTCGTCGATGATGAGTATGCTTGCCATGCGTCCCCAGGCAGAGGTCGGGTCGAATCTCGCGTCATTATCGCATCGCTGCCGGGCTCTGCCGGATCGGTCTTGACGGGCGGCACTCGAATGTCTAAGATCCGGCCCGCTAGTTCCTCGATAGCTCAGTCGGTAGAGCGTCGGACTGTTAATCCGTAGGTCCCTGGTTCGAGCCCAGGTCGGGGAGCCAAAGAA
>NZ_JAMTDQ010000065.1:15147-16510 GCF_023806635.1 Accumulibacter sp. | reverse complement strand
CCGGATTCGTCGGCCAGCAGGGCACGCCCCTGCGGATCGGCGTGCGCGCGCGTCGCCGCAATGCCGAAGACATCGTCTTCGCGACCGGGGAACGGGCCACGGAAGCTCATGCCGGCACTCAGCGAGTGGCCGAGCGTGCTGGTGCGCCCGTCGGTGAAGCCGTAGCGGGCGAAGAGGCTGAGGTCGCGCTTCGTTCCGGGGACGCGATGGACGGTCTGCTCGGCCAGCAGGTAGGCACCCCAGTGCCGCGAGTCGCGTGGCTCGTCGTTGGCATCGACCGCAGTCAGTTGCTCGAAGCGTGGCGCGTAGCGCCAGGCGCCGAGGGCCACCTTGCTGATCGGCGTGTAGTCGTCGTCATCGCCGGCCGGGCCGAAGCAATCGCCCAGAAGCCCCGCCTGCACTGGACTGAAGCCGACTTCGCCGATCAGCAGGCTGCCGGTGCTCTTGCGCCAACTGATGTTGGGGCCGGCGGTGTCGATTCGCTCGCTGGGAATGCCGCGGCTGATGGCCAGCATCGCGTACCAGGCCGGGTCGGGGTCGATCCGCAGGCGGGCGCCGTAACTGCTCGTGGCGTAGATCGACGGGCCGGCCAGACTACCGAAGTCGGCGACCTCGGCGGCCATGCCGAACGAGGGGTGGAGGAACACGCCAGACGAGTCGGTGACGTAGAACTCGCTGTCGAGCGGGTAGAGACCGGCGCGCAGCGAGGCCTTGCCGTCGAGGAACGACTGCTGCAGCCAAGCCTCGAAGATGCCGGTGCGGTTGACCGGCGCCTCGAGATTGTCGACGCCCATGAAGCTGCCCACATCGTTGAGGTTCACGCGCTGGCCGCTGTTGCTGATCAGGGCCAGGTACGCCGAGCCGCCGCGCCAGCCGAGGAGCTTCTCGCCGTCGAGCCCGATGGCGAGGTTGATGTTGCCCATGTAGCCACCGCCGCGCCTGAGGCCGCCGCTGTTGTTGCGCAGGTAGTCGGCGGTGTAGACGAGGTCGACCTGGACGCCGGCGGCGAAAAGCCGCCGCCGGGCGCCGCCCCAGTCACCGCCGAGCGTGCTCGCCTGCCAGTCCGGCGCCTTGTCTTCGTTGTCGTCGTTGCCGGCACTCTGCGTTGGCGCGGCCACCTGATCGCCGCTTGCCGGGGCCGGCGCCCCTGCAGCGGCCTCGCCGGCGGCCAGGCCGGGGATTCCGGACAGCAGCAGGCCGGCGAGCAAGGCCGCCAGTCCCCTGTTGCCAAACGATTTCTCCTGCATCGACATGCCCTTCCTCCTCTCGCTGTGCAAAAGACTCTTGACTCTTGTTGACGTCATTTCAACATGGTTCTGTTGCAGATGCAACAGAGTTGACTTCAGGGAAGGCCGCGCGCATC
>NZ_JAMTDQ010000065.1:12168-15047 GCF_023806635.1 Accumulibacter sp. | reverse complement strand
ACATGGTTCTGTTGCAGATGCAACAGAGTTGACTTCAGGGAAGGCCGCGCGCATCGTGCCGAACGTGTGGACTCAGCAACACCGGTCGCTTGCGAATGCCGCCGTATCGCCGGGCCGGCGGGGCATTTTGTTCAGCGGTCTGCCGTGCCTTTGCGGCGGATGCTGAGCACTTGGCTTTGTGGCTGCTGCCGCCGGCTGGCGCAGCCGCAGCAGCCATTGCAGGGACGCGCATTCGCCTGGCGCTCGCCGCCGTTGGTTGCGGCGAGCGGTCGGCTGCGCGGCAGATTCGGCCAGAGCCGGGCGAGCGCCGGCATGAGCGTAGCGGCGAACAGCCCGCGGCCGAGATAAGCGATTGCGGCAACCACCACGCCATAGGCGGCGACTTCCTCGAGCATTTCAGCCTCCGCTGAGGAGCAGGGCGACGCGGTAGGTGACGAATGCAGCGGCATAGGCCAGCGCGAACAGGTAGGCGGCCATCAGCACGGGGTAACGCCATGAGTTCGTCTCGCGGCGGACGACCGCCAGCGTCGACAGGCACTGCGGCGAAAAAACGTACCACGCCAGCAGTGCGAAAGCGGTCGGCAACGACCAACTCGCTGCCAGCATCGGCAGCAACTGATCGGTGACGTCATCGCCGGCAGCCGACAGAGCATAGACCGTGCCGAGGGCGCCGACCGCCACTTCCCGCGCCGCCATGCCCGGCACCAGCGCGATCGAGATCTGCCAGTTGAAGCCGATCGGCGCCAGCACGACCTCGAGCGCGCGCCCGAGCATGCCGGCGTAGGAGTACTGGATGGCCGGACCGCTGGCGTCTGCGGGCGCCGCCGGGAACGTCGACAGGAACCAGAGCACGATCATCAGCGACAGGATGATGCCGCCGACACGCTGGATGAAGATGCGTGCCCGTTCGAGCAGGCCGAGCAGCAGGCTGCGGCCATGCGGCCAGCGGTAGGAAGGGAGTTCAAGCATCAGCGGCGACTGTACCCCCTTGCCGGTAGCCAGCCGCAGGACACCGGCCACCGCCATGGCACTGGCCACGCCGCCGACGTAAAGGCCGAACAGAACCAGTCCCTGCAGGCTGAAGACGCCGGCGACCGTCGTCGCGGGGATGAACGCGGCAATGATCAGCGCGTAAACCGGCAGGCGCGCCGAACAGGTCATCAGCGGTGCGATCATGATCGTCGTCAGGCGGTCGCGCCAGCTCGAGATCGTGCGTGCCGCCATGATGCCGGGAATGGCGCAGGCAAAGCTCGACAGGAGCGGAATGAACGAGCGTCCGGAGAGGCCGACGGTACCCATCAGGCGATCGAGCAGGAAAGCGGCGCGCGGCAGATAGCCCGAATCCTCGAGAGCCAGGATGAACAGGAAGAGGATCAGGATCTGCGGCAGGAAGACGAGGACACTGCCGACACCGGCGATGATGCCGTCGACCAGGAGGCTGCGCAGGATGGTGTCCGGCATCCTCTCGCCGACCGTCTCGCCGATCGCCGCGATGCCATCCTTGATCAGCTCCATCGGCAGGCTCGCCCAACTGAAAACGGCCTGGAACATGAGGAACAGCGTACCGGCGAGAATGAGCATGCCCCAGACCGGATGCAGGACGACGCGGTCGATTCTCTCGTCGCGGCGCGTGTCGACCGCCGGCTGGCTGACCGTCGCGGCCAGGATGCGTCGCACCTCGCGTTGCGTTGCGCCGACGTCGGCGACATCCGGCGGCAGCCAGGATGCCGGGGGCGACCCCGTCGCTGCGAGCGGGGTATCGAGCTGACGGATCAGCTCGTCGGCACCGCCGCCCTTGATGGCGATCGTGCTGACGACCGGCATTCCCAGCTCGCGGGCGAGCGCCGGTACGTCGATGACGATGCCGCGCCGCTTGGCCAGGTCGGTCATGTTGAGCGCGAGAATCATGGGTATCCCCAGGCGCCTGACTTCGAGGACGAGTCGCAGGTTCAGCTTGAGGTTGGTCGCGTCGCTGACGCAGACGATCAGTTCGGGCGGTGGCTCCGCGTCGAGCCTGCCGAGGATGACGTCGCGGGTGATCTCCTCGTCGATGCTGAGTGCGTTGAGACTGTAGGCCCCCGGCAGGTCGAGCACACGGAAGCTCTTGCCGGCCGCGGTGGTGAAGTGCCCTTCCTTGCGGTCGACGGTGACTCCCGGATAGTTGGCGACCTTCTGCCGGCTGCCCGTCAGGAGATTGAACAGCGCCGTCTTGCCACAGTTCGGGTTGCCGAGCAGGGCCAGGCGCAGGCTTTCCGTTGCGGCGCTCATCGGGCTGCCTCGCAAGCCGGCGTCACCAGCACGCGCTCGGCCTCGAAGCGACGCAGGGCGAACATCGTGTCGCCGACCCGCACGGCCAGCGGATCGCCACCGGGGTAGCCGCGCGCGACGACGCGCACGCGCTCGCCGGGGATGAAGCCGATCTCGAAGAGTCGCAGGGCAATCTCCTGTTCCTCCGTCCGCTCATCGCTCGCGAGCGGTGCGCCGCTCACCGTCCCTGCCTGACCCATGGGCAGCTCAAACAGGGTCATCGATCCCGTAGTCGTCATCGTAGTAGCGGGTGCCTCTCTTCGGATTGAATGTCGTCATGCTCGTTCGCCGCAGTTCCCAGACCGTGCACCGCTCACGGCCGGGCCAGGACTGGGACGGCATTATATGCGAATGATTCGCATTTGTCACGTGTTGCGAAGCGGTGTTGCGGTACGCGCAACCCGCCGGTGAGCAGACTCGCATTGCCCCTCGTCAGGAATGCGGGCAGCGGCCGCAGCGACCATCGGGCCGGCAAGTGTCCGGCCTGCCCGGCTCAGGCAGACGATCAGGCGACGATCAGGCGGGCGGCGCTGCACAGGCGGTGACGCAGCCAGCCGAGGCCAAGTGCCGGC
>NZ_JAMTDQ010000065.1:0-12068 GCF_023806635.1 Accumulibacter sp. | reverse complement strand
CAGGCGGGCGGCGCTGCACAGGCGGTGACGCAGCCAGCCGAGGCCAAGTGCCGGCAGCGCCGCCTGCAGACGCTCGGGGTGGGCCGTGGCGAGCAGCGTCAGGCGACCGCTGCCGAGTGCTGCAGCACCGGCCAGGCGGACGCACTGGCGGGCGACCGCTTCGGCGACATCGACCAGCGCCGCCCGCTGGTCGACGATCGGTTGCAGAACGGGTGCCAGAAAGCTGTAGTGCGTGCAGCCGAGAACGATCTGGTCCACCCCGCACTCGAGCAGCGGGGTCAGGTGCTGGCGCGCCTCGGCGGCAAAATGCGGGTCGTCGAGGTGCAGCGTCTCGACACGCGTCGCCCAGCCCGGGCAGGCTTCGACATGCACCCGTACCGATCCGGCGTGTTGCCGGATCAATTCTGCCAGCCGCTCGCTGCGCGCCGTCGACTCGGTTGCCAGGACAGCGATGCGGCCGCTGCGCGACTGAGCGGCCGCCGGCTTGACCCCGGGTTCGACGCCAACCACCGCCACTTCGGGAAAATGCTCGCGAAAGGCCGCCACCGCAGCCGCGGTCGCCGTATTGCAGGCGACGACGATGACCCCGCAGCCGTCGTCGACCAGCCTGCGGCCAATCTGCAGGACGCGACTGCGGATGTAGCCATCCTCCTTGTTGCCGTAGGGCAGGTGCGCCGTGTCGGCGAGGTAGGTGAGATCGGCTGCCGGCAGTTTCCGGGCGATGGCGGCGAGAACCGACAGGCCGCCCAGACCGCTGTCGAAGATGCCGATCATGTCGGACCGCAGCAGCTCGTCGCTCGTGCCTTCACGATCGGGGAGCTGGTCTTGGCGCCGGTGACGTCCCGCCGTAGAGGCGGTCGCCGCCACCGGTGCGCCTCGCTGGCTTTGACCGCGAGCCGGTGTGCCTTGACGCCCGTCGCGCTGGCAGCAGGCGGCCGCCTCGTCGACGCGCCTGCCACCGTTCGTACCCGAGCGCTTTGCGGCCGGCTAGCGCGCGGCAACGATGGCCACCTCGACCAGGAAATCGTGGTGCGCCATCCTGGCCTCGACGCAGACTCGCACCGGCGCCGTTCCCCGCGGAACCCAACGGTCCCAGACCGCGTTGACGGCGATGCTGTCCTCGATGTCGCGCAGGTAGATCGTCGCCATCAGCAGGCGGGACTTGTCACTGCCGGCCCGTTGCAGAAGCTTCTCGATTCCGGCGAGGACCTCGTGCGTCTGGGTGGCGACATTGCTGTCGAGCGTCTGCGGGGTCTCGACCAGATAGATGGTATTGCCGTAAGCGCAGATGTCCGAATAACGCTGCGTCGTTCCGTGCCGTTCGATCGCCATGCCTCCTCCTCCGTGAGCCGACGGTCATCGTTCCTTTTCATCAGTGGCAGCGGCGCCTGCGCGTCCTGACGGTGCCCTCCCGCACCGTCGCTCCGGCAACCGCCCGCCGGGCCCGGTCGCGCAACGGATCGGCGCCCGCTGCGCGTCGCCGGCGCGCCCGCCCGGCTTCAGGCGGCGACGACGGGGATCTTGCCGATCCTCGTCTGCCATTCCCGTGGTCCTGTCTCGTGCACCGACTCTCCCGTCGAATCGACCGCCACGGTCACCGGCATGTCCCTGACCTCGAATTCGTAGATCGCTTCCATGCCGAGGTCGGCAAAGCCCACCACCTTCGCTGTCCGGATCGCCTTGGCGACCAGGTAGGCGGCGCCACCGACGGCCATCAGGTAGGCCGAGCGGTGCTTGCGTATCGCGGCGATCGCCGTCGGCCCACGCTCGGCCTTGCCGACCATCGAGATCAGGCCGGTCTCGGCGAGCATCATCTCGGTGAACTTGTCCATGCGCGTCGCGGTTGTCGGGCCGGCCGGGCCAACGGCCTCATCGCGCACCGGATCGACCGGTCCGACGTAGTAGATGACGCGGTTGGTGAAGTCCACCGGCAGCGTCTCGCCACGCGCCAGCATATCCTGGATGCGTTTGTGAGCCGCGTCACGGCCGGTCAGCATGCGGCCGTTCAGCAGCAGGGTCTGGCCCGGCTTCCAGGCAGCGACTTCCGCCGGTGTCAGCGTGTCGAGGTTGACCCGCGTCGAAGTCTCGGTGTTGGGCGTCCAGTTCACCTTCGGCCATTGATCGAGATCAGGCGGCGTCAGCACCGCCGGACCGGATCCGTCGAGGTGGAAGTGTGCATGGCGCGTCGCCGCGCAGTTCGGAATCATCGCCACCGGCAGGCTGGCGGCATGCGTCGGATAATCGAGAATCTTGACGTCGAGGACCGTGGTCAGGCCGCCCAGACCCTGGGCACCGATGCCGAGCGCGTTGACCTTCTCGTACAGTTCCAGGCGCAGCTCCTCGACACGGTTGCTGGCTCCGCGGGCGATCAGTTCGTGCATGTCGACCGGCGCCATCAGCGATTCCTTGGCGAGCAGCATGGCTTTCTCGGGAGTGCCACCGATGCCGATGCCGAGGATGCCCGGTGGACACCAGCCGGCGCCCATCGTCGGCACCGTCTTGAGAACCCAATCGACGATCGAGTCCGACGGGTTGAGGGCGTAGAACTTGGACTTGTTCTCCGAGCCACCGCCCTTGGCAGCGCAGATGACCTCGACATGGTGACCGGGGACGATCTCGAAATGGACGACCGCCGGCGTGTTGTCACGCGAGTTCCGGCGCGTACCCGCCGGGTCGAGCAGGACCGATGCACGCAGCTTGTTGTCCGGGTGGTCGTAGGCGCGGCGGACTCCCTCGTCGCACATCTCCTGCAGCGACAGCCTGGCGTCCCAGCGGACATCCATGCCCACCTTGAGAAAGATCACCGCGATTCCCGTGTCCTGGCAGATCGGACGGTGGCCTTCGGCGCACATGCGGCTGTTGGTGAGGATCTGGGCGATCGCGTCGCGCGCCGCCGGGCTCTGCTCACGCTCGTAAGCGGCGCCCAAGGCCTTGATGTAGTCGAGGGGATGATAGTAGCTGATGTACTGGAATGCGTCGGCAACGCTCTGGATGAAGTCTTCCTGCTTGATCGTGGTCATTTGAGCTTCTCTCTCGGTGAATGGCAGCGTGCTTGCTGCTGCTGCGGATGTCGGTTCACTCTCAGTGACGCGGGCCATGGGACGGTTTGCCCAGCGCCACCGTCGTCGTCATGAGCCGGTCGACCCACGCCATCGCCAGCGCCGAAAGCAGGAAGACGACATGGATCACGACCTGCCACTTGATCGTGTGCTCACTCATGTTCTCGGCGTTGATGAAGGTCTTCAGCAGGTGGATCGAGGAGATGCCGATGATCGCCGTCGACAGCTTGATCTTCAGCACGCCCGCATTGACGTGCGACAGCCATTCGGGCTGGTCCGGGTGACCTTCGAGATCGAGTCGGGAGACGAAGGTCTCGTAACCGCCGATGATGACCATGATCAGCAGGTTGGCGATCATCACCACGTCGATCAGACCGAGGACGACGAGCATGACCTCGGTCTCGGTGATGCGCGTGCTGCTGAAGAACAGGTTGTGGATCAGGTGCCAGAGTTCGAGCATGAACAGGTACACGTAGGCACACTGGGCGATGATCAGGCCGAGGTAGAGCGGTGCCTGCAGCCAGCGGCTCCAGAAGATGAACGTTTCGAGGCGGTCGATGGTCGGTTTGAGGGCACTCATGGGCTTGCCAGGGGGTGATCGGGATGCCGGATTCTAGCACCAAAGATTGACCCTTTTGCCGCATGCGGGGAATCGCCGCCGTGTAAGTGGGGTGTAAGATTTCCGGCGTCTAATCGGCTGCGATTGGCGTTCCTGCAGGCAGCCACGGGGGTGAGGCCGTGCGTCGCGGTTGCTGGCGCGTCGCGCTCCGGCGACGTCATTGTCTGTGTTCGAGTCGCTTGTCGTTCACCATAAATCAGAGGAGATGGAACATGTCACTGAACGAGGCCGTAAACTTCTTCGCGCCCTCCGCCGAGTTCGTCAACCAGGCGACCATTTCCGGCATGGACGCCTACAAGGCGCTTTGTGCCGAGGCCGAAAAGGACTACACCGGATACTGGGGCAGGCTGGCGCGCGAACACCTCTCCTGGAAGAAGCCGTTCACGCAGGTTCTCGACGAGTCCAATGCCCCCTTCTTCAAGTGGTTCGCCGATGGCACGCTGAACGCCTCGTACAACTGCCTGGACCGCAACGTCGAAGCCGGTCTTGGCGACAAGGTGGCGATCGTCTTCGAGGCCGACGACGGCGCCGTGACGAGGGTCACCTACCGCCAGCTGCTGGCGCAGGTCAGCCAGTTCGCCAACGGCCTGCGCGCGCGCGGCATCAAGAAGGGCGACCGCGTCCTCATCTACATGTCGATGGGCGTCGAGGGAATCGTCGCCATGCAGGCCTGCGCGCGCATCGGTGCGATCCACTCGGTCGTGTTTGGTGGCTTCTCGGCGCAGTCGGTCCGTGATCGCATCAACGACGCCGGTGCCGTGGCGGTGATCACCGCCGACGAGCAATGCCGCGGCGGCAAGAATCCGCCGCTCAAGCCAGCCGTCGACGAGGCCATCGCCCTGGGCGGCTGCGAGTCGATCCGGGACGTGATCGTCTTTCGCCGCACCGGCGGCGCCTGCAATATGGTTGCCGGCCGCGACATCTGGTGGCACGACGTCATCGCCGGTCAGTCCGACGTCTGCGAGCCGGAGTGGGTCGAGGCCGAGCACCCGCTGTTCCTGCTCTATACCTCGGGTTCGACCGGCAAACCGAAAGGCGTGCAGCATTCGACCGGCGGCTACCTGCTGCACGCCATCGTGACGACCAAGTGGACCTTCGACCTGAAGCCCGACGACCTCTTCTGGTGTACGGCCGACATCGGCTGGGTCACCGGTCACACCTACATCGCCTACGGCCCGCTGGCCTGTGGCGGGACCGAGATGGTCTTCGAGGGCATTCCGACCTATCCCGATGCCGGTCGCTTCTGGAAGATGATCCAGGAGCACCGGGTCAGCATCTTCTACACCGCGCCGACCGCCATCCGCTCGCTGGTCAAGGCTGCCGACACGAATCCGGCGGTCGCTCCGACGCAGTACGATCTGTCGTCGCTGCGCCTGCTCGGCACGGTCGGCGAACCGATCGATCCGGCAGCCTGGCAGTGGTACTACGACAGTGTCGGCGGTGGTCGCTGCCCGATCGTCGACACCTTCTGGCAGACCGAGACCGGCGGCCACATGATCACGCCGCTGCCCGGCGTCACGCCGCTGGTGCCCGGTTCCTGCACCCTGCCTTTCCCGGGTATCCAGGCGGCGGTGGTCGATGAGACCGGTACCGAGCTCGACTGGGGCAAGGGCGGCCTGCTCGTCGTCAAGCGGCCGTGGCCGTCGATGATCCGCACCATCTGGGGCGATCCCGAGCGCTTCAAGAAGTCGTACTATCCGGACGATTTCGCCGGCAAGCTCTACCTCGCCGGCGACGGGTCGATCCGCGACCTCAACACCGGCTACTTCACCATCACCGGCCGCATCGACGACGTGCTGAACGTCTCCGGTCACCGCATGGGCACCATGGAGATCGAGTCGGCGCTGGTGTCGCATCCGATGGTGGCCGAAGCGGCGGTGGTGGGTCGTCCCGACGATCTGACCGGGGAGGCCATCTGCGCCTTCGTCGTTCTCAAGGGCCCGCGCCCGACTGGTGAAGCAGCGAAGAAGATGGTCAAGGAGTTGCAGGACCATGTCGGACGCGAGATCGGCCCGATTGCCAAGCCGAAGGATCTGCGCTTTGGCGAGAACCTGCCGAAGACCCGTTCCGGCAAGATCATGCGGCGCCTGCTGCGTTCGCTGGCCAAGGGTGACACGGTTGCGCAGGACGTCTCGACGCTGGAAAACCCGGCGATCCTCGAGCAGTTGCGCGGCTGAGCGAGCGGGGCTGCGCAGCAAGGCTGCCGGCGGTGGCGGAGAGTGGCGGTTGCCGCTCTCCGCCAGCGAAGCCTGAACGGGCCGGGTGCTGTTCGGGCCCTGGACCCGAAGCGGCGGCCGCGAAGCGGGTATGCCCAGCCGGTGCCAACGGTGGCGGCCGTTTCATTCGTGCCGATCAAGGAGCAGCATGAGCACCAGTGCGGTCGACACGCTCATTTCTGCGTGCATTCGGTTCCTGCAGGCTTACCCGCCCTTCGAGCAGATGGAGGCGGCGGCACTGCGCTTCCTTGCCGAGCGTGTCCGGCTCCAGCACTACCCGAAGGGTGCGCGCATCCTGTCGACCGAGATGGGTGTCGCGCCCGCCCTGTACATCATCCACCGTGGACGGGTACGGGCGAAATCCACCGTCGGCCTCGGCAGCGGCGAAACGACGTCGTCGACGCTCGGCCCCGGACAAGCGTTCGCCATCGGCGCCCTGATGGCGCAGAGGCCGACCTTCGGCTCCTACGAGGCGGTCGACGAGGTCTTCTGCTATGAGCTGCCAGCGGACGACTTCTTTGCCTTGACGCAGAAGAGTTCGGCCTTCAACCTGTTCTGTACGCAGCACATCGCCGGCCTCCTCAAGCAGTCGCAGCAGCAACTGCAATTGCAGTTCGCGCAGCGCGCCGCCGAGCAGAAGACGATGAACTCGCCACTTGCGGCAGTCGTCAAGCGGGAAGCCGTTGCGGTGCCGACCACCGCAGCGATTCGCGAAGTCGTCGAACTGATGGCCGAGCGGCACCTCGGTTCGATGGTCGTGGTCGACGAACAGGAAGTGCCGGTTGGCATTTTCACCCTGTCCGACGTCCTCAAACGCATCGTTCTTCCCGGCGCGTCGCTCGCGCAGCCGATCGCGAGCGTCATGTCGCCGGCGCCGGCTACCCTGCCCCTGGCGGCGAATGCGCACGACGCGGCCCTGTTGATGGCGATGCGCGGGATTCGCCATGTGCTTGCGGTCGACGAGGGCGGTCGCCTGCGCGGCGTGGTTTCGGAGCGCGATCTGTTCAAGCTGCAGGGAGCGGGGCTGCGGCAGATTCGACATGCGATCGATGCCGCGAACAGCGTCGAGGTGCTGCAGCATGCGCGGCGCGACGTACGGCAGCTCTCCTTGACGATGCTTGCCGAAGGCGTCGGCGCGGCGGAGATCACGCAGTTCATCTCCACCCTCAACGACACCGTGACGCGCCGCATCATCGAGCTGAATCTCGAGCGGCACGACCTCTATGGCATCGACTGGGCCTGGTTGTCCTTCGGTTCGGAGGGGCGGGATGAGCAGACCTTCACCACCGATCAGGACAACGGGATCGTCTTCATCTGCACCGACATCATGGATCGCGAATTGACCCAGTTGCGCTTCCTCGATTTTGCGCGCGATGTCAACGCCGACCTGGATCGCTGTGGATTTCCGCTGTGCAAGGGCAACATCATGGCGAGCAACCCGGACCTCTGCCTGACCCTCGAGGAGTGGGAGGAACGGTTCGCGCGCTGGGTGCGGATGCCGGAGCCGCAGGCCTTGCTCAACGCAACGATCTTCTTCGATTTCCGTCCGCTCTTCGGCCGCTTCAATCTCGCCCACCGGCTGCGACTGGAGCTGTTCCGGCAGACGCGCGGCAATCCGCTGTTCCTGCGCATGCTGGCCGAGAATGCGCTGAGCGTGGCGCCACCTCTCGGACGGATCCGCGACTTCGTCACCAGCACCGACCCGGAGCATCCCGGCACCATCGACCTGAAGACCTATGGCGTCCGCCTGTTCACCGACGCGGCGCGTGTCTTTGCCATGGCGAATGCGGTCGAGGCGACCAACACCGTGCACAGGCTGCGGCGTGCCGGTGCCGTGATGAACATCGGCACCGACGACCTGGCGGCCAGCATCGAGGGCTTCAACTTCATCCAGCTTCTGCGGCTGCGTCACCAGCATTTCGAGCAGGAGCATGGGCGCCCGGGCGACAACCTGATCCGGCCGGACGATCTGAACGAGATCGAGCGGCGCGTCCTGAAGGAGGCTTTCCGCCAGGCGCGCAAGCTGCAGGCTCGCCTCAAACTCGATTACCAACTCTGAGCATGAGCTGGTTCTCGCGCATTCTCGGTGCCCGAAGCACTCCCGGTGTGGCCCTGACGGCCCGGCAGGAGCAGCTCCTGGGTGGCTGGCAGCAATTGCCCGACGCAGACCTGCGGCGGTCGCACTATCGTTGTCGCTACGTGGTGATCGATGTCGAGGCGAGCAGTGGCGATCCAGACACTGCCCGTCTGCTTGCGATTGCCGCCGTGGCCGTGGTCGATGGCCAGGTCTCTTTCCAGGATGCCTGGCGACTGGTGCTGGAAGGACAGGCTGCGGGGGTGAATCCTGCGCCGTCGGCGGACGTCGCGGCGACCGGGTCGCAGGCCGGCTCGCCGCTGGCGGATGAGTTGATCTCCTTCCTCGCTTTCGTCGGCAAGGCGCCCATGGTGGCCTACAACGCCCGCTTCGTGAGAAGGCTGTTGCAGAGGACCCTGGCGGAACATCTCGGGCTGCGGCTGCGACTGCCGTGGCTGGACCTGGCATGGATCCTGCCCGACCTTTTCCGCGAGTTCGATGCCGGCCCTGAGCGGCTCGACGCCTGGCTCGATCACTTCGGCATCACCAGCATCCGACGCCATGAGGCGTTGTCGGACGCCTTTGCCACCGCGCAGCTGATGCAGATTGCCGTGGCCCATGCCGCCCGCAAAGGAGTCGACACCCCGGCCAGCCTGCGCGAACTGGAGAAGGCGCGCCGGCACATGCATCAGAGCGCCTAGAGAGGGCCGGCGATGGCCGACTACACGGTGCGGCTGCGGCGCTATTACACGTCCTACACGGTCGCGTTCTTCGCCTTCGTCCTCATGCTGGCGGTGCTCGAGCGTTACGGCATGCCGCCACGCTGGATCGGCTACTCCTTTCTGCTGTTGACCATCTTCCTATACGCGACGATCGGCGTCCTGGCGCGGACCACCAGCGTTGCCGAATACTACGTCGCCGGCCGACGCGTGCCGGCCGTGTTCAACGGCATGGCCACCGGCGCCGACTGGATGAGCTCCGCCTCGTTCATGGGCCTGGCGGGAACGCTGTACCTGTCGGGCCATCAGGGGTTGGCCTACGTCATGGGGTGGACCGGCGGCTACGTCCTGGTGGCGTTGCTGCTGGCACCCTACCTGCGCCGCTTTGGCCAATACACGATCCCGGACTTTCTCGCTGCCCGCTATGGTGGCAATCCGGCACGGGTGGTCGGAGTCCTGGCGACCATCCTGGCATCGTTCGTCTATGTCGTTGCGCAGATTTACGCCGTTGGCCTGATCACCAGCCGCTTCGTCGGCTTGCAGTTCGAGATCGGCGTCTTCGTCGGTCTCGCCGGCATCCTGGTGTGCTCATTCCTCGGCGGCATGCGTGCCGTGACGTGGACGCAGGTGGCGCAGTACGCGATCCTGATGGTCGCCTATCTGGTTCCGGTGACCATTCTCTCCCACCAGGTGACCGGACTTCCCCTGGCGCAGCTGACCTATGGCGGCGTGCTGCAGCAGGTGCAGGCGCTCGAGGAGAGAATCTTCGTTGATGCCGGCGAAATCGAGGCGCGCCGCCTGTTCCGCGAACGTGCCGATGCCTACCACGATCGCATCCTGTCGCTCCCCGAGTCGCTTGCCGAGGAGCGACGCGAGCTGGCGGCAAGGATCAACGCTCTGAAGAACGACAACGCACAGATGCGCGAGATCGTGGCGCTTGAACGCGAGCGCCGGGAACTGCCGCGAACCAGCGAAGACGCGCGCAACTACTGGGAGGCACACATGCGCCAGGCGGCGCAGCGGGGAGTCGATCCCGATCATCACATGACCGCCTATCCAAGCGGGGGTGAGTCGGTGAACGAGGTGGCGCGGGCGAATTTCCTGACCCTCGTCTTCTGCCTGATGATCGGTACGGCAGCCTTGCCGCACGTCCTGACGCGCTATTACACGACGCCCGGCGTTCGCGAAGCGCGCCTTTCGGTGTTCTGGTCGCTGCTCTTCATCCTGGTGCTGTACCTGACGGCGCCGGCCTATGCGGCCTTCGTCAAGCATGAAATCTACTCGCACCTGGTGGGCTCGCCGATCGCGCAACTGCCATTGTGGGTGAGCTCGTGGGGCAAGATCGGCATGGTGTCGATCGAGGACATCAACGGCGACGGTATCGTGCAGCTGGCGGAACTGGTGCTCAACCCGGATGTGATCCTGTTGGCGATGCCCGAGATCGCCGGCCTGCCCTACGTCATTTCCGGTCTCGTGGCGGCCGGCGCGCTGGCGGCCGCGCTGTCCACCGCGGACGGATTGCTGCTGACGATCGCCAGCGCTCTGTCGCATGACCTGTACTACAAGGTCTTTCGCCCGCAGGCGACGACACAGTGGCGGTTGGTCGTCTCCAAGTCGTTGCTGCTCGTCGTCGCGGTGCTGGCAGCCACGGTCGCATCGCAGAAGCCGGCGACGATCCTGTTCATGGTCGCCTGGGCTTTCTCTCTTGCCGGCTCGGCGCTGTTCCCGGCGCTGATCGTCGGCGTGTTCTGGAAACGGGCGACGCGTGCCGGGGCCGTCAGCGGCATGCTGGTCGGTCTGCTGGTGACGCTCTACTACTTGGTCCGCGTGCAGTTCGACTCGATCCCCTGGCTGCACATCCAGGGCATCGGCATGGAGCCATGGCTCGGGATCCAGTCGACCTCGGCTGGCGTCTGGGGCGTCGCTGCCGGCTTCGCGACGATCGTCGTCGTCAGCCTGCTGGACAAGCCACCGAGCAGGGAGACGCAGGACTTCGTCGAGAGCGTTCGCTACCCGGAGTTCGACCGTTGACGGGCCGGCGGTCGACGGCTGGGCGAAGCTCTGCCCGTTCCCGGCAGGGCGGATGGCGCCTGGTGGGTGACGATGCGGCTCGATGAGCGGCAGCGCGCCTACTGGCACCGCAACCTTCGCCTGACGGCATGGCTTCTCGGCTTGTGGTTCTTCGTCTCCTTCGTCATCAGTTTCTTTGCGCGTGAGCTCGAGCACATCCTGTTCCTGGGTATGCCGCTTGGCTTCTACATGGGAGCCCAGGGAGCACCGCTGACCTACCTGCTGATCATCTGGTGGTACGCGCGGCGGATGAACGCGCTTGACCTTGACTATGGTGTCGCGGATGCCGAAGGCGAGGATTAGGAACTGAACGGGCGGCATCCGCGGGCAGGACTGCCGGTCCCGCTTGCTGCTCCCGGGTGGGCGCTGCCACAGCAGGCGCCGGGACGAGCCAGCGCGATTTTCCCCGCCGCGGCGCATGGTACAATCCGGCTCCCTTCAAGGCTCGTGAGGCGTATGTGATGTTTTCAGTCAGAGACACCCTGGCGCAGGTAGACCCCAAGATCTGGCAGGCCATCCAGGACGAGAACCGCCGCCAGGAGGAGCACATCGAGCTGATCGCCTCGGAGAATTACGTCAGCCATGCCGTGATGGCCGCGCAGGGTTCGCAACTGACCAACAAGTACGCCGAGGGTTATCCCGGCAAGCGCTATTACGGTGGCTGCGAGCACGTCGATGCTGCGGAACAGCTGGCGATCGAGCGATTGAAGAAGCTCTTTGGCGCCGAGGCAGCGAACGTGCAGCCCAATTCCGGTTCGCAGGCGAATCAGGCCGTCCTGATGGCCTTCGCCAAACCGGGCGACACGATCATGGGAATGAGTCTGGCCGAAGGAGGTCACCTGACGCATGGCATGCCCCTCAACATGTCCGGCAAGTGGTTCAAGGTCGTCGCCTACGGCCTCGACAAGGATGAGGCGATCGACTACGACCGGATGGAAGCGCTGGCACGCGAGCACCGGCCACGCATCCTGATCGCCGGTGCTTCGGCCTATTCCCTGCGCATCGATTTCGAACGCTTCGCCGCCGTGGCGAAGGAAATCGGGGCGATCTTCATGGTTGACATGGCGCACTATGCGGGTCTCATCGCTGCCGGCTGCTATCCCAACCCGGTTCCCTGTGCCGACGTCGTCACGTCGACGACGCACAAGACGCTGCGTGGTCCCCGCGGTGGTGTCATCCTGATGAAGGCGGAACACGAGAAGGCGATCAATTCGGCGGTCTTCCCGGGGTTGCAGGGCGGTCCCCTGATGCATGTCATCGCGGCCAAGGCGGTGGCTTTCAAGGAGGCGCTGACGCCGGCTTTCCGCGATT
>NZ_JAMTDQ010000064.1 GCF_023806635.1 Accumulibacter sp. | reverse complement strand
CACTCCTCGAGGGTCTCGGCAAGCTGGCCGCTACCCATCTGCAGGGTGGCGGGCGACAGCCCGAAGGTGCTGACGTATTCGTTGCCAGCGAGGTCGGCGAGGCTGTAGTGCAGCGTCAGGTAGCTGTCCCGATCGACGCTGGCGGCTGCGGGTGTGGCGGTGGGCGGCATGCGTTTTCCCGTGCGTGGTGGCGATGGAATGGCTGCGGCACGGCGGCCGCCGCCTGCTCAGGGCGGGCTGCCCTGGCCTCGGGTGCTGCCGCTGGCGAACTGGTCCCAGATCAACAGCCCGGCACCGAGGCAGATCGCCGCGTCGGCGAGGTTGAAGGCCGGCCAGTAGAAGCCGGCGGCGTGCCACTGGATGAAATCGACGACGGCGCCGAAGCGCAGGCGGTCGATGACGTTGCCGACGGCGCCGCCGAGGATCATGGTGAGCGCCAGCGAGAGCCGGAACTCGCCGCTGTGGCGCGGCAGGATGCTGACGATCCAGGCGGCGATGGCGATCGCCAGCGCGGTGAAGAACCAGCGCTGCCAGCCGCCGGCATCCGAGAGGAAGCTGAACGCGGCGCCCGGGTTGAAGACCAGTACCCAGTTGAAGAATGGGGCGAAGTAGACGCTGTCGCCCGGCCGCAGCCAGCCGAGGACCAGCCACTTGCTGATCTGGTCGAGGACGACGACGATACCCGCCAGCCAGAGCCAGCGGTCGATGTTACGCGAAGGCACGTTCTTCGCCCGCGCCGAAGAGGTTGTCGAGGCAGCGGCCACAGAGCCCGGGGTGCTCGGCATGCCTGCCGACATCGGCGCGCACGTGCCAGCAGCGTTCGCACTTGGCGTGCGGCAGCGGCGCGCAGACCAGTTCCTCCCGGCTGTCGTGTACGAGGGTCGTCTGCGAGCAGATGAGGACGAAGCGCAGGTCGTCGCCAAGGGATGCCAGCGTGTCGTACTTCTCGCCAGCGCAGTGGATGCGCACCTCGGCCTGCAGCGACGAGCCGATGCGGCCGGCGATCCGCAGTTCCTCGAGTGCGCGCATGACTTCGCCACGGCAGTCGCGCAGGCAGCGCCACTTCTCGATGAGTTCCGCTTCGCCGGCGGGCGCCGGCAACGGCTGCCAGGTGTGCAGCATCACCGAATCGTTGCGGTCACCACTCTGCAGCTGCCAGATTTCCTCGGCGGTGAAACAGAGAATCGGTGCCATCAGCCGGACCAGGCACTGCAGGATGTGCCACAGGGCGCCCTGTGCCGAACGGCGCGCGGGCGAGGCGGCAGCCGTGGTGTACAGGCGGTCCTTGAGGACATCGAGGTAGAAGCCGCCGAGATCCTCGGAACAGAAGGTTTGCAGTGCCTGTACGACGCGATGGAACTCGAAGCGCTCGTAGTCGGCCTCGCACCGGCTCTGCAGCTGCCGCGTCATCGCCAGCGCGTAGCGGTCGATCTCGATCCACTGCGCGATCGCCGGCATGTCCTGCGCGGGGTCGAAGTCGGCGGTATTGGCGAGCAGGAAACGCAGGGTGTTGCGGATGCGGCGGTAGCTTTCGACGACGCGCTTGAGGATCTCGTCCGAGATCGACAGTTCGCCCGAGTAGTCGGTCGCCGCCACCCACAGGCGCAGGATCTCGGCACCGAGGGTATCGGCGATCTTCTGTGGCGCGATGACGTTGCCTTTCGACTTCGACATCTTGAGGCCCTTGCCATCGACGACGAAACCGTGCGTCAGCAGGGCCTTGTACGGGGCTCGGCCATCGATCGCGCAGCCGATCAGCAGCGAACTCTGGAACCATCCGCGGTGCTGGTCCGAACCTTCGAGGTAGAGATCGGCCGGATAGGCGAGTTCGTCGCGGTGCGAGCCGCGCAGGACGCTCGAGTGGGTCGATCCGGAGTCGAACCAGACGTCGAGCGTGTCGCTCATCTGGCGGTAGTGCGCGGCTTCGTCGCCGAGCAGTTCGGCCGGGTCGAGGGCGAACCAGGCTTCGATGCCGGCTCGTTCGACGCGTTGCGCGACGGCTTCGATCAGTTCGGCGGTGCGCGGATGCAGTTCGCCCGTCTGGCGATGCAGGAAGAAAGGCAGCGGCACGCCCCAGTTGCGCTGGCGCGAGACGCACCAGTCCGGGCGGGTGCGCATCATCGCCTCGAGGCGCGCGCGTCCCCAGGCGGGAAAGAACTGCGTCGCGTCGACCGCACGTTCGGCTCGCCAGCGCAGCGTCGGCTCCTCGTCGCCGGTGTGCGTCGGCGCCGACGCCGGCGCCGGCGGGCGGTGCTCCATGCCGATGAACCACTGCGTCGTCGCCCGGAAGATGATCGGCGTCTTGTGGCGCCAGCAGTGCGGATAGCTGTGGCGGATGGTCTCCGAATGCAGCAGGCGGCCGTTGCCGGCGAGTTCCTCGACGACCAGCGGGTTGGCCTCCCAGACCGACCTGCCGGCGAGTTCGCCGTTGCCCAGAGGCGGCGTGCCGGCGACGAAACGGCCATCGTCGGCGACCGGATTGTTCATCGGCAGGCCGTAGACCTTGCCCACGAGGTAGTCGTCGGTGCCGTGTGCCGGCGCCGTGTGCACCAGTCCGGTGCCGGCCTCGAGGGTGACGTGGCGGCCGCAGATCAGCGCCACGTCGCGCGCCTGGAAGGGGTGCCGGAGCAGCAGCTGCTCGAGTTCGGCGCCTGTCGCCGAGCCGATCACCGTGCCGCTCAGGCCGTAGCGCTGCAGGCACGACGGCGCCAGTTCGCGTACCAGGAGCAGCGCTCCCTTGCCGGTCTCGATCAGGTCGTACACGAAATCCGGGTGGGCGCAGACCGCCTCATTGGCCGGCAGCGTCCACGGGGTGGTGGTCCAGATGACGGCGAACGCCGGACCGCGCAGGTGGCTCAGCCCACAGGCGCGGGCCAGCCTGGCGGCATGATTGGGGTGCACTTCGAAGGCGACGTCGATCGCCGCCGAGCTCTTGTCCTCATATTCGACCTCGGCTTCGGCGAGCGCCGAACCGCAGTCGAGGCACCAGTTGACGGGCTTCAACCCCTGGTAGAGGTAGCCCTGGTCGAGGATGCGGCCGAGCGCACGGATCTCGTCGGCCTCGGTCATGAAGTCCATCGTCAGGTAGGGTTGCTGCCATGCGCCGAGGACGCCGAGGCGGATGAAGTCTTTCCTCTGCCGCTCGATCTGCTCGCCGGCGAAGGCGCGGCAGAGGGCGCGCACACGGTCGGCGGGCAGGTGCTTGCCGTGCAGCTTCTCGATCTGGTGCTCGATCGGCAGACCGTGGCAGTCCCAGCCCGGGACGTAGGGTGCATCGAAGCCGGCCAGCGTGCGGGCGCGGACGATGATGTCCTTGAGGATCTTGTTCACCGCGTGGCCGATGTGGATGTCGCCGTTGGCGTACGGCGGCCCGTCGTGCAGGACGAAGCGCGGGCGGCCCTGCGACACCGCGCGGATGCGCTCGTAGAGACCGGATTCCTGCCAGTTGGCGACCCACTGCGGCTCGCGCCGGGCGAGGTCGCCGCGCATCGGGAACGGGGTGTCGGTAAGGTTGAGGGTCTTCCTGTAGTCGGACATGATGGGTCTCACAACTGGAAAAGGGCCCGGATGGCGGCAACGTCGCTGGCGATCTGGGCGCGCAGCGCGTCGAAGTCGGGGAATTTCATTTCGTCGCGCAGCTTGTGCAGGAAACGGACGCTGAGGTGCGCGCCATAGATGTCGGCGCTGAAATCGAGCAGATGGACCTCGAGCAGGGGCCGCGCGGCCCGGTTGGCGCTCGGCCGGTAACCGAGGTTGGCTGCGCCCCGGTGCGGTCCGCCGGGCAGTCCGTGGACCTCGACGGCAAAGACCCCGCGCAACGGAGGGCGCTCGTGCTTGATGCGGATGTTGGCGGTGTGGAAGCCGAGCTGGCGTCCAATGCCGTCGCCACGGACGACGCGGCCGTCGATCGCATAGGGACGGCCGAGCAGCCGCGCCGCATGTTCGATCCGCCCGGTCTGCAGTGCGTCGCGCACCGCCGAACTGGATGCGCGTTCGCCATCCAGGGTAATGCTTTCCATGGCCTCGACGCGGAAGCCGAGCCGCGCGCCGGCGGCGCGGAGCAGCGCGAAGTCGCCACTGCGGCCGGCACCGAAGCGGAAATCGTCACCGACGATCAGCAGCCGCACACGCAGCGCGCCGAGCAGGACCCGCTCGATGAAATCGGCAGCACTCAACGAGGCGAAGGCGGCGTTGAAATGGCAGACATGCACCAGGTCGACGCCATCGTCGGCGAGCAGTTCGAGCTTCTCGCGCAGCGTCGACAGGCGTGGCGGCGCATCCTGCGGGGTGAAGAACTCGCGTGGATGCGGCTCGAAGGTGAGGACGGCCGCCGGCAGCCCGGCGCTGGCGGCAGCCGCAGTCAGGCGGGCGAGCAGGGCGCGATGGCCGAGGTGGACGCCATCGAAGTTGCCTATGGTGAGGACGGTGGCGCTGGGCGCTGTCTGTGAAAATCCGCGATAGACGAGCATCGGGCGCGAGTGGGAGCGGACAAAACGTGCGATTATAACCGGCCTGCTGCCGCGCCGGCTGGCGCTGGCGCCTTTTTCCTCGTCTGTTGCGGTGATGAACAACGGCAATTGTTACCATTGTGGCCAGGCCATCCCGGCGGGCGTCGACCTCGTCACGCGCATCGACGGAGCGCCGTGCGCGATGTGCTGTGGCGGTTGCCAGGCGGTGGCGCAGGCGATCGTCGACAACGGCCTCGGCGACTACTACCGTACCCGCGATGCGCTGCCCGACGCGCCGCGCGAGGCGATGCCGGCGATCGTCGATGGGCTGCAGCTCTACGACCATGCCGACTTCCAGAAGAGCTTCGTCCGCGTCCTGCCCGACGAGGCGGGCGGGTGCGAGCGCGAAGCCTCGCTGATCCTCGAAGGGATCACCTGTTCGGCGTGCATCTGGCTCAACGAGCAGCACCTGTCGCGACTCGCAGGCGTCACATCGGTGGAGATCAATTACGCCACGCGCCGCGCGCGCGTCCGCTGGGACGAGCGGCGGATCCGGCTGTCCGGGATCCTGGCGGCGATCGCCGCCATCGGCTATCGCGCCTATCCCTACGATCCGGCGAAGAGCGAGGAACTCGCGCGCGACGAGCGGCGCCGCGCCCTGTGGCGGGTGTTCGTCGCCGGCTTCGGCATGATGCAGGTGATGATGTACGCCGTGCCGGTCTATCTGGCGGGCGAGGGCGAGATGACGCCGGCGGTCGAACAGCTGATGCGCTGGGCCAGCCTGACGCTGACGCTGCCGGTGGTCTTCTATTCGGCGGCGCCCTTCTTCACCAACGCCTGGCGCGACCTGCGACTGTGGCGTGCGGGTATGGACGTGCCGGTCGCGCTGGGCGTCGGCGCGGCCTTCCTGGCGAGCGTCTGGGCGACGCTGACGGCCAGCGGCGAGGTCTATTTCGATTCGGTGACGATGTTCGTCTTCTTCCTGCTGAGCGGGCGTTTCCTCGAGATGACCGCGCGCCAGCGGGCGGTCAGCACCACCGAGGCGCTCGCCCGGCTGATGCCGGCGGTCGCCACCCGGCTGCCGGAGTACCCGGCCAGGCGGCAGCAGGAACAGGTCCTGGTCGCCAACCTGCAGCCCGGCGAGGTGGTGCTCGTGCGTGCCGGCGAGACGATCCCGGCCGACGGCAGGGTGCTCGAAGGGGAGAGCAGTGCCAACGAATCGCTGCTCACCGGGGAGAGCGCGCCGGTCCACAAGGGTCCGGGATCGGCGGTGACCGGTGGCGCGCTCAATGTCGAGAGCCCACTGCTGGTCGAGGTGACGCGGGTGGGTGAGGCGTCCCGGCTGTCGGCGATCATCCGCCTGATGGAGCGGGCGGCGACGGCGAAGCCGCGGATCGTCGAACTGGCCGATCGCATCGCCAGCCATTTCATCGTCGCATTGCTCGTCCTGGCCGCGGCGGTGGCGTTGGCCTGGTGCTTCATCGATCCGCGCCAGGCGCTGTGGATCACCGTTTCGGTCCTCGTCGTCACCTGCCCCTGCGCGCTGTCGCTGGCGACGCCGGTGGCGCTGACCGTTGCCAGTGGCGCCATGGCGCGCGCCGGTCTGCTGGTCACCCGCAGCCATGCCGTCGAGACGCTGGCACGGGCGAGCCACTTCGTCCTTGACAAGACCGGTACGCTGACGACCGGCGAGATGCGCGTGCTGCAAGTGCTGCCCCTCGCCGACGACAGCGCCGATTCGTGCCTGCGCCTGGCAGCGGCGCTCGAGCAGGCGTCGGAGCACCCTCTTGGCAAGGCCTTGCGCGTGGCGGCGGCCGGCTGCCCGTTGCCCGCCGTCGAGGCGCCTGGCAACGAGCCGGGTTGCGGCGTGACGGCGGTCCTTGGCCGCCGCCGCCTGCGCCTCGGCCGGCCGGCGTATGTGCACTCGCTGCACGGCCAGCCGTTGCCGGAATCGGCGAGTGCCGTTCTTGCCAGTGGCGACACGGTAATCGCCCTTGGCGACGAGGGGGGCTGGATCGCCCTCTTTCGCCTTGGTGACGAGGTGCGGCCGGAAGCCGCCGCGTTGGTGGCCGATCTGCGTGCCGCCGGGCGGCGGGTCGTGCTCCTGACCGGCGACTGCGAGCCGGTCGCCCGGCGCATCGCGCGCGGTCTGGCGATCGACGAAGTGGTGGCGGATGCGTCGCCGCAGGCGAAGCACGACCACGTCAGCCGCCTGCAGGCCGCTGGCGCGGTCGTCGCGATGGTGGGCGACGGCGTGAACGATGCGCCCGTTCTGGCGCAGGCACAGGTTTCGGTGGCCATGGGGGGTGGTTCGGAGCTGGCGCGCACGCAGGCGGACCTGGTGCTGCTGTCGGAGAACCTCGATCACCTGCGTCGTGGCATCCGGGTGTCGCGCCGCGCGTTGCGCGTCATCCGGCAGAACCTGTGGTGGTCGTTCGCCTACAATTTCGTCGCCCTGCCGCTGGCGATGGCCGGCTTCATCACTCCATGGATGGCCGGCATCGGCATGTCCGGCAGCTCGTTGCTGGTGGTGGCCAATTCGTTGCGGCTGCAGAAGACTGGCGGAGGCTGATCGCCGATGGAGACCCTCTACCTGCTGATCCCGATTTCCGTCGTCCTGGTCTTCCTGATCACGCTTGCCTTCTGGTGGTCGCTGCGCAGTGGTCAGTTCGACGACATGGAGGGGCCGGCGTACCGCATCCTGATGGATGACGACCGTTCCCCACCCGCGGCGGGCGCCGGCGACGGGCGGCCAGGCCGGTCGCCGGCCGATCCATGCGACTCTTGACGCAGGTCAATACGGCGGCCTGTCGAGCGGGGATAATTCGCGCGTCGCCGGCGCGAATGTTTCGGGATTCGCCGCCCGGTGCGTCCAGGGATGTTTCTCTGTTGGGGTTTCGGGTGCGTTTCGGCGCACCCCTTTTTTTGTCCGCAGGCGGGGGTGGCTCGTGCGCAGTGGTTGATCTGTGTCAAATTTGACACCCCCGGGTTAGAATAGCATCCGTTTATTCAGTGCCCGGGACAAGGGCATTCAGGGCGGTGAAAACCGGTTTTCTTGATCAGGAACGAGGTGAGTCCATGTCGGAAACTCAGTCAACATACAACTACAGGGTGGTGCGGCAGTTCGCCGTGATGACCGTCATATGGGGGATTGTCGGGATGCTGGTGGGGGTGATCATCGCCGCCCAGCTGGTCTGGCCTGAATTGAACCTCGGATTCCTGCATTTCGGGCGCCTGCGCCCGCTGCATACCAATGCCGTGATCTTCGCCTTCGGCGGTTGCGCCCTCTTCGCCACGTCGTATTACGTCGTCCAGCGGACCTGTCACACGCGGCTCTTCTCCGACGGGCTGGCGGCGTTCACCTTCTGGGGCTGGCAATTGATCATCGTGCTCGCCGCCGTGACCTTGCCGCTGGGGATCACCTCGGGCAAGGAGTACGCCGAACTCGAGTGGCCGATCGACATCCTCATCACGCTCGTGTGGGTGGCTTACGCGGTCGTCTTCTTCGGCACACTCGCCAAGCGCAAGGTGAGCCACATCTACGTCGCGAACTGGTTCTACGGCGGCTTCATCCTGGCCGTGGCGCTGCTGCATGTGGTCAATAGCGCCGCGTCGCCAGTCACCCTGTTCAAGTCATACTCGGCCTATGCCGGTGTCCAGGACGCGATGATCCAGTGGTGGTACGGTCACAACGCGGTCGGCTTCTTCCTCACTGCCGGCTTCCTCGGCATGATGTACTACTTCGTTCCGAAGCAGGCCGAGCGGCCGATCTACTCCTACCGTCTGTCGGTGGTGCACTTCTGGGCGCTGATCTTCACCTACATGTGGGCCGGCCCGCACCACCTCCATTTCACGGCGCTGCCCGACTGGACGCAGTCGGTCGGCATGGTGTTCTCGCTGATCCTGCTGGCGCCGTCGTGGGGTGGCATGATCAACGGCGTCATGACGCTCTCGGGTGCCTGGCACAAGCTGCGCGACGATCCGATCCTGAAGTTCCTGATCACCTCGCTGTCCTTCTACGGCATGTCGACCTTCGAGGGACCGATGATGTCGATCAAGACCGTCAATGCGCTGTCGCACTATACCGACTGGACCGTCGGCCACGTGCACTCGGGTGCGCTGGGCTGGGTGGCGATGGTTTCGATTGGTGCGATCTACTACCTGCTGCCCAGGCTCTTCGGCAAGAGCGAGATGTTCAGCGTCAGGCTGATCACCGTGCACTTCTGGGTGGCAACGATCGGCGTCGTGCTCTACATCGCGTCGATGTGGATCGCCGGCGTCATGCAGGGCCTCATGTGGCGCGCGGTCAATGCCGACGGCACGCTGACCTACAGCTTCGTCGAATCGGTCAAGGCCTCGTACCCCTTCTGGGCGATCCGTTTCCTCGGTGGCGTCCTGTTCCTGTTCGGCATGCTGGTGATGGCCTACAACATGTTCAAGACGATGGCTGGCGGACGGACGGTCGACGACGCGCGCGTCCTGGTGCCTGCCGCCCACCACGCCTGACAAGGAAGAAGCAATGAAGATCACGCAAGATGCAATCGAACGCAGCGTTCCGTTGATGATCGTGCTGACCCTGCTGGTGGTCAGCGTCGGTGGCCTGGTGGAAATCGTTCCACTGTTCTTCCAGAAGTCCACCACCCAACCGGTGACCGGTCTCAAGCCCTACGATCCGGTCCGCCTGACCGGTCGCGACGTCTACATCCGCGAAGGCTGTTTTCTCTGCCATTCGCAGATGATCCGTCCGTTCCGTGCCGAGACCGAGCGCTACGGGCATTATTCGGTCGCCGGCGAATTCGTCTATGACCACCCCTTCCAGTGGGGTTCGAAGCGTACCGGTCCTGACCTCGCCCGTGTCGGTGGACGTTACTCCGACGAGTGGCACCGGGTGCACCTGATCAATCCGCGGGATGTGGTTCCCGAGTCCAACATGCCTGCCTTTGCCTTCCTCGAGAAGGCGCCGGCCGACGCCAGCACCATCGAGGGCAAGATGCGCGCCCTGCGCCGGGTCGGCGTTCCCTACACCGACGAGGAGATCGCTGGCGCGAAGAAGCAGCTTGAAGGCAAGAGCGAACTCGACGCCCTCGTTGCCTACCTGCAGGGGATGGGCCTGGAACTGAAGAACGCCAGGTGAGCGCATGGACATCAACGACATTCGATCCATCGTCACCGTCGTTTCCCTGCTGACCTTCCTCGGGATCGTCTGGTGGGCCTACGGCGTCAAGGGCAACAGGAAGCGCTTCGAAGAAGCAGCGATGCTGCCGTTCACCGATGAGGAAGCTGATCGGATCGAACTTGGCTTGGATCGCAACGGACAGAGGAAAGCATCATGAACGATTTTGTGAATCAGTTTTGGAACTGGTATGTCATTCTGCTCGTACTGGGGAGCATCATCGCCTGTGGCGTGCTGCTGTGGACACAGAGCCAGCCACCGCCAGCCAAGCTCGACACCACCGGCCACGTCTGGGACGAGAACCTCGAGGAGTACAATCATCCGCTGCCCAAGTGGTGGATGTGGCTGTTCTACATCACGGTGTTCTTCGCCTTGGGCTACAGTGTGCTCTACCCGATGCTGGGCAGCTTCCCCGGGGTTCTTGGCTGGTCGTCGAGCGGCCAGTGGGCCAAGGAGATGGCGAGGTTCGACGAGCAGACAAAGCCGCTCTATGCCAAGTACCTGCAGACCGACCTCAAGGCGCTGGCGGCGGACAAAGTCGGCATGGAAACCGGCAAACGCCTGTACCTGACCTATTGCGTCCAGTGTCATGGCGCCGATGCCAAGGGCTCGAAGGGTTTTCCGAATCTGGCGGACAGCGACTGGCTGTGGGGTGGCGAGCCGGCGCAGATCGTCGAGACGATCGCCGTCGGCCGCAACGGCGTCATGCCTCCTCACGCCCAACTCGGCGCCGAGACGATCAAGGATCTGGCAAGCTATGTCCGTTCCCTGTCGGGTCTTCCCGCTGATTCGCTGCGTGCCGCCAAGGGCCAGGAGGCGTTCAACAGCGCCGGCTGTTCCGGCTGTCATGGTCCCGATGGCAAGGGGATGCAGGCGCTCGGCGCGCCCAACCTGACCGACAAGGTCTGGCTCTACGGCAGTTCCGAGGCGACGATCATCGAGACCATCACCAAGGGTCGCAACAACCAGATGCCGGCCTGGAAGGAGTTCCTCGGCGACGAGAAGGTGCATCTGCTGGCAGCCTACGTCCTGAGCCTGGGCCAGGCCGCAGGCGGCAAGTAGATCCTGATGGCTGAAGAACGGAGCGCATCGTCGCTCCGTTCTTGCATTTCCGGGCGGAACGCCGCCGCAGGCTTACCGATCCGTTCGTTCCGGCGCGCTGCCAGCGCCGGGCTTTCTCCGCCAGTCGCTGACTGCGGTTGCCGATGCATCGTGACTGATTCAGATCAATTTCGCTCTCACGCCACAAGCTAATATTAGAGTTTGGTGTAATTCGCAAGTGGATCGGAGCTGAAATCATGGACCAGGTGGCAAGCAAGGCCAAGGCAATCCCCATCAACGTCGACGGGCTCTACGAAAAGCATCGCACCGTCTACGCTCGCAGCACCACGGGAATCTTCAACAACTGGCGCTGGGCGATGGTCTGCTTCACCCAGGCGCTGTTCTACGGGCTCTGCTGGCTCGAGTGGGGCGGCCGGCAGGCGGTTCTCTTCCACATCGAGGAGCGTCGCTTCTACATCTTCGGCATGGTCTTCTGGCCGCAGGACGTGATCTACCTGGCGGTCCTGCTCGTCATCTCGGCTTATGCCCTGTTCCTTGTCACTGCCGTCGGTGGCCGCCTGTTCTGCGGTTACGCCTGCCCGCAGACGGTGTATACCGAGATCCTGATGTGGATCGAGCGCAGGATCGAAGGCGAGCGGCCGGCAAGGATGAAGCTCGACGCACAGCCGATGAGTGCGCGCAAGTTTCGTCTCAAGTTCACCAAGCACGCTCTGTGGCTGCTTGTCGCTCTGTGGACCGGCATCACCTTCGTCGGCTACTTCACTCCAATCAGGGAACTGCTGCCAGCGATCGCTACATTCGCCCTCGGGCCGTGGGAGACCTTCTGGATCCTGTTCTACGCCGCTTTCCTATATATGATGGCGGGCTTCCTGCGCGAGCAGGTGTGCAAGTACATGTGTCCCTATGCACGCTTCCAGGGCGTCATGTTCGACCCCGACACGCTGATCATCAGTTATGACCCCGAGCGCGGCGAGCCGCGCGGAGCGCGCCGGAAGGGGGGGGCGGTGAAGTCGGCGCCGCTCGGCGACTGCGTGGATTGCAGCATCTGCGTGCAGGTCTGTCCGACCGGGATCGACATCCGCAATGGCCTGCAGCTCGAGTGCATCGCCTGTGCCGCGTGCATCGACGCCTGCGACCAGGTGATGGACAAGGTCGGCTCACCGCGCGGCCTGATCCGTTACTCGACAGAGAACGCCATGGCGCGGCATTACACGGCTCGGCAGATGGCGACGCACCTGTTGCGGCCGCGCACGCTGCTCTACGCGAGCGTCCTGCTGGCGATCATCGTGGCGACCGTGTGGAGCCTGGCGCATCGTGTGCCGCTGAAGGTCGATGTGCTGCGTGACCGTTCGACCCTGTCGCGCGAGGCGGATGACGGACGCACCGAGAACGTCTTCAGCCTGCACATTTCGAACACCGACGAAGCCGACCACCGTTACGCGGTCGGTGTCAGCGGGCTGGAGGGAATCGAGATCGCCGGCGAGCGCAGCGTCGAGGTGCCGGCGGCGTCGTCGAAGACCTTCCTGCTGTCGGTGCGCGCAGAGCCGGGCGTCGGCAGGAAGGGTTCCAACGTCGTCCACTTCGAGATTCGCGCCGACGATGATCCGGACATCGCCGTGCGCGAGAAGACGAGTTTCTTCCAGCCATGAGCAGGGCCGCCAACTCGTCGGCAAAGGCGTGGTACCGGGAGCCCTGGCCATGGCTGCTGATGCTCGGGCCGCTGGTGGTCGTCATTGCCGGTGTGGCCACCGCCTATCTCGCGGTCGTCAGCAACGATGGGCTGGTCGTCGACGACTATTACAAGGAAGGGCTGGGGATCAATCAGCGCACGGCTCGCGATCAGCGAGCCGCGGATCTCGGGATCGGCGCCGAACTGGTGCTCGGCGGCAATGGCGAGCGCATACGGGTGCTGCTGCAGACCAGCGAAGGCGTCCGCATGCCGGAGTCACTGATTCTGCGCATCGCCCACCCGACTCGTCCGGGTCTGGATCAGAACCTGTCGCTGCGGGGCGAGGGCGGCCGCGTCTATGGCGGTCCGCTGCGGCGGCTGCAGGAGGGGCGCTGGCATGTCGTCCTGGAAGATGAGCGGCAGGAGTGGCGCTTGGTTGGCGATTGGGTTGCCGGGCCGGAGACGGTATTGCAGTTGCAGGCTGCGCGCCCGCCGACGGCCGCGGCGCAGGCCAATTGAGAGAGGAGCTTGGAGATGGCTTGGGATCTGCTTTTTTCGACCGATTATGGGCTGATGAGCCTGTTCGTGATCGTCTTCGTGGTCGGCATGTCGTTCTGGTTTGCTCGCTTCTTCAGCAGGAAGATACGCGAGGACGAGGCGCAGAGCCGCAGGTAGGCGCACAGGCAGCGTCTCGACGCGGACTGGCGGGGGCTGTCGGCGCGCGTCGCCGGCGAAAGAGGTTTCGTGGCTGACGCGGCACGCCGGCGGATTCTGTTCGCGCTGCTGGCTTCGCTGCTGGCGCACGCGGGTGTGCTGGCGCCTGGCTTTCGTCCGCCGCAGCGGCCGTCCGCAATGGCAGGGCAGCCGCTCATCGCCGTGATTGCCGAAACGGCGCCGTTGTCCGGAGATCTCGGGGCAGGCAGCAAGAGCGCCGCTGCGTCGCCGGATGCCCGCCGCGGGGCCGGCGGCGAGCGGCCCGCCGCGGCTGCGGCGCGGCGCTTGCCAGCGCCCGCATCGCCCGTTCCCGAGCAGGCGGCGACGTCCTTCGCGGACGATTCCCGAACGCCGCGGACGGGCCGATCACATTCTCCGCCGAGCGCGCCGCCAGCGAGCGGTGTGACGACCGCTGGTGACGGTGCGGTAGCGCCGGGCACTTCGGCGGTGGACGCCAGTGCGGCTGCGGCCGCGCCGTCTGCAGGAGTCAGTGCCGATGATCTGCGGCAGTACCGGATCGACCTGGCGATCGCGTCGCGTCGCTTCAAGGGCTATCCGGCGTTGGCGCGCGAGCGTGGCTGGGAGGGACGGGTCGAGGTGGCCGTCAGCGTCAGCGCCTGGCAACCACGTCCACAATTGTCGCTGGCTCGCTCGAGCGGCCATGCCCCGCTCGATCAGCAGGCAGTGGCGATGCTCGAACAGGCTGCGACCGCGACGCTTCTTCCGGCGGGACTCAGGGGGCGGGATTTTCGCATCCTGCTGCCGGTCGAATTCACGCTCGACGATGCGCGCTAGGCGCCTCCTGGCGGCGCACGATCGCGTCTTCGTGCAGGCGGAACCTGCCCTGCCGGCGATCGGCAAAGTAGGCCTGCAGGCACAGGGTGACACTCTGGAAGGCGAGTGACTGCCAGGGCAGCTCGTGTTCGCAAAAGAGCGCGGTTTCGAGCGTTTCGACGCCGGCAGCGAAGCCGGTGTCGAGCAGGCGGGCGCGATAGAAGAGGTGCACCTGGTTGATGTGCGGCACATTGACGAGCGAGAACAACTGCTCGATCTCGACGCGTGCGCAGGCTTCCTCGAGCGTTTCGCGAATCGCCGCCTCGGCCGTCGATTCGCCGTTCTCCATGAACCCGGCTGGCAGGGTCCAGAGCCCATGGCGTGGCTCGATCGAGCGCCGGCAAAGCAGGATGCGGTCCTGCCATTCGGCGATGCAGCCAACCACCAGTTTCGGATTCTGGTAATGGATCGTTCTGCATTGCCGGCAGACGTGCCGTGGCAGGCTGTCACCTGCCGGGATCACCAGTTCGACCGTTGCCCCACATTCACTGCAATGCTTCATCTTCTTGATTGCCTCGGGTGCTGCCTGCGCACGCCACAAGTTTAAACGATTTGTCTGCGCTGAGGCGTTGCCGGCACTCCTGCAGACTCCTGCAGCTGCGCCGCGACCCACGGCGCAGTGCTCGCAAGGGAGTCGCCGGAGCCCAATATAAGGACCTTTGGCCGATGCCGGGGCGGCGCAATGTGGCTACAATGCGCGACTATGATCGGGTTCGAGAAGCCGGACCGTGCGGACGCGCCAAGACAAGGGGGGGCGGATGTTTCTGATCGTTGGCTATGTGGTCATTCTGGCGGCGGCGCTGGGGACCTACGCGGTTCACGGCAGCCTGGCGGCACTCTGGGTGCCGCTCGAGTATGTGGCGATCGTCGGCCTGACGATTGGCGGCTTCGTCGCTTCGAACGACATCAAGATCATCAAGGCGACGATCGGCGCGCTGCCGAGCCTGTTCAAGGGTTCGAAGTATACCCGGACGCTGTACATCGACCTGCTGGCGATGCTCTTCGAGATTCTGGCGAAGGTCCGCAAGGAAGGCTTGATGTCGATCGAGAACGATGTCGAGAATCCGAAGGAGAGTCCGATCTTCAGCAAGTATCCGGCGCTCGCCGGCGACCACCATGTGATCGAGTTCATCACCGATTACTTGCGGATGATGGTCGGCGGCAACCTGAACGCCATCGAGATCGAAAGCCTGATGGACATCGAGATCGAAACGCACCACCACGAGGTCGAGACGCCCGGTCATGTGGTCTCGAAGGTGGGTGATGCGGTGCCGGCCTTTGGTATCGTCGTCGCCGTGATGGGCGTGGTCAACGTGATGGGATCGGTGGGCGAGCCGCCGGCTGTGCTCGGCAAGATGATCGGTGGCGCGCTGGTCGGCACCTTTCTCGGCATCCTGATCGCCTACGGCTTCGTTTCGCCGGTGGCCAGCCTGCTCGAGCAGAAGGCGCACGAGGGCTCCAGGATCTACCAGGTGATCAAGGTCGTCCTGCTGGCGTCGATGTCGGGTTATGCGCCGCAGGTGGCCGTCGAGTTTGGCAGGAAGGCCCTGGCGACCGATGTCCGCCCGAGTTTCCGCGAGCTGGAAGAGGAACTCAAGAACCGCAAGGGCAAGTAGGCGCCGGGGCAGCGACCGATTGGGGAGAATGAATGAGTGACGATCTGCGCCCGATAGTCGTCAAGCGGGTCAAGAAGGTTGCCGGCGGCCATCATGGTGGTGCCTGGAAGATCGCTTACGCCGACTTCGTGACGGCCATGATGGCTTTCTTCCTGTTGATGTGGCTGCTCGGATCGACGGCCAGTGGCGATCTCAAGGGGATTGCGGACTATTTCCAGAACCCGCTCAAGATCGCCTCGCAGGGGGGGTCGGGAACGGGCGACAGCTCGAGCGTGCTCAAGGGGGGCGGCAAGGATCTGACGCGCTCGTCGGGCCAGGTCAAGGGCGGCGACATCGATGCCAAGAACAAGACCGTCAACCTGAAGGAAACCAACGCCGAGCAGGTTCGCCGGGAGTTCGAGGAGCGCGAGAAGGTGAAGCTCGGCGAACTGAAGCAGAACATCGAGAAGCTGATCGAGAGCAATCCCGCGCTCAGGCAGTTCAAGAACCAGTTGCTGGTGGACGTGACCAGCGAGGGATTGCGCATCCAGATCGTGGACGAGCAGAACCGCCCGATGTTCGACACCAGCAGTGCCGAGCTGAAGCCCCATACCCGGGTGATCCTGCGTGAGATCGGCAAGGCGTTGAACGCGGTGCCGAACAAGCTGAGCCTTTCCGGCCATACCGACGCTGCCCAGTTCGGCGGTGGCGACAAGGGCTTCTCGAACTGGGAGCTGTCGGCAAACAGGGCGAACGCATCGCGGCGCGAGCTGATCGCCGGCGGCATGGATGAGCACAAGGTCCTGCGAGTCGTCGGTCTGGCTTCAACGGTCCTCTTCGATCGCAACGATCCGCTGAGTTCGATCAACCGCCGCATCAGCATCGTCGTCCTGAACCGCAAGGCGGAGGAGGCGTTGCTGCAGGAGGACGGCAAGGTGGACGCGGTCGAGGTCGGCGCACAAGGACTGGATGCGGATGCCGTCAGCGCGCCGGCAGCGCCGACGAAATGAGTCTCTCCTCGCCCATCCATCTGATCGGTCACGTCGTTCGCTCGCCCGCGCCGTGCATCTCGGCCTGCTCGCGACGACTTCCTTGCAACCGCTCAGCCCTGCGGTACGGTGTCGCTGAACGCCGGGCGCAGCATCAGCTTCTCGTAGAGGCGCGCGAGATTCGGGTGCTTGCCACGCCAGTCGATCTCCGGAAAGCGGAAGACGAGGTAGCCGAGCGCACAGCCGCTGGCGACGTCGGCGAGCGAGAAGTGGGTGCCCATGCACCAGTTGCAGTCGGCGAGCTCGCTCGCCATGTATTCCACACTGGTGATGATCTTGGCTTGCTGACGACTGATCCAGTCCGGGCTCTGCTGCACGACGGGCCGCTTCCTCTCGAGGAACACCAGCGCCGCAGCATCACAGATCCCGTCGGCGAGTGCCTCCCAGCGCTTCACCTCGGAACGTTCGCGGTTTGGCGCGGGCATCAACTTGTTGTTGGGCGCGACGTTGTCGAGGTATTCGACGATGACTCGCGAATCGAACAGGACGGTGTTGTCGTCGAGGACGAGCACCGGTATCTTGCCCAGCGGATTGACGTGGCTCACCTGGTTCTCGGGCAGCCATGGCGAGTCGACCTCGAACTCGTAGTCGATCTTCTTCTCGGCCAGAACGACCCGCGTCTTGCGGACGTACGGACTGGTCAGTGATCCGATGAGCTTCATCTGTTTCCCAATGGTAAAAAACTGCGCACGATTATAGCATCGGGCCCGCAACCCGGTTACGGCTGCACCTCAGGGACGGGTAGAATACCCGGGTGTCCCGTTGTCTGTTCAAGGATTGTCCTGCATGTTGCCTTCACCGCTCACATCGCTCTCACCACTCGATGGTCGCTACGCCGGCAAGGTGGATGCACTGCGCCCGGAGTTTTCCGAATGCGGCCTGATCAGGCGTCGCCTGCAGGTCGAAGTGGCATGGCTGCAGGCGCTCGCTGCCGATCCGCATCTGGACGAGGTGCCTCCCTTCTCGGCCGCCACCCTGTGTCAGCTCGATGCCCTGGTGGCCGACTTTGGTCCCACCGAAGCGGCTGAGGTGAAGGAGATCGAGGCGGTCACCAACCACGATGTCAAGGCGCTCGAGTACTGGCTCCGGAAAAGGCTGGCGGACAACGTCGAGGTCATGCGCGTCGCCGGGTTCATCCATTTTGCCTGCACCTCGGAGGACATCAACAACCTGGCTCATGCGTTGATGCTGCAGGGCGCGCGCGGCGAGACGATGTTGCCGACACTGGACCGGGTCGTCGAGCGCCTGCGCGAACTGGCGCACGAGTTTGCCGATCTGCCGATGATGTCGCGCACACATGGTCAGCCGGCCACGCCGACGACGCTGGGCAAGGAAATGGCGAACGTCGCCTTCCGGCTGCGGCGCGCGCGCTCGGCGATCGCCGGTGTTCGCCTGCTGGGGAAGATCAATGGTGCCGTTGGCAACTACAACGCACATCTGGCGGCATACCCGGACCATGACTGGGAGGGCTTCGCGCGTCGCTTCGTCGAGTCGCTCGGCCTGGAGTTCAATCCCTACACGATCCAGATCGAGCCGCATGACTCGATGGCGGAGCTGTTCGATGCCTTCGCGCGTGCGAACCTGATCCTGATCGATCTCAACCGCGACATCTGGGGCTATATCTCGCTCGGATTCTTCCGGCAGAAGCTCAAGGCCGGGGAGATCGGTTCGTCCACCATGCCGCACAAGGTGAATCCGATCGACTTCGAGAACTCGGAGGGCAACCTCGGCCTGGCCAATGCGCTCCTGCGCCACCTTGCCGACAAGTTGCCGATCTCGCGCTGGCAACGCGATCTCAGTGATTCGACGGTGCTGCGCAACATGGGCGTTGCGCTCGGTTACACGCTGCTCGCCTACGACTCGCTGCTGCGCGGTCTCGGCAAGCTGGAGGCCGATGCCGGGCGACTGCACGCCGATCTCGATGCGAACTGGGAACTGTTGGCCGAACCGGTGCAGACCGTCATGCGCCGGCATGGCGTCGCCAACCCCTACGAAAGACTCAAGGAACTGACGCGCGGCAAGCGCGTTTCGCCGGCGGAGATGCGCGCCTTCGTCGAATCGCTGGGGCTGCCCGAGGCAGCAACGGCCGAACTGATGCGCATGACTCCCTCGAGCTACACCGGTATGGCGGCCGAACTGGCGAGGAGAATCTGATGGGCGCCAACCGGCACTCGCCCGCCGGCATCGGTCCGGATCGCGAGCCGGCGCCGGCAATGGTCGCCTGCCCGAGTTGCGAGCGAATGGTACCGGCCGACTCGGCTTATTGCCCGCATTGCTGCGGTGAGGATGGGCGCCGTGGCGCGCTGGTGCGTGGTGGCATGCTCGGCTGGATCTTCGGTTTTCTGACCGGCGGGCTGGCCAGCGCCGCCTGGTCATCCTTCGTCGGGCCGGAACAGACGACATGGACCCCGGTGCTGCTGACGACCTTCGGTTGTGCGGCGGCGGGGATCGTCATCGGCATCGCCGTAAACTGGCGACGCTGAGCCGTGTCGGTCTTCGCCGCGAATCTGCGCAAGCTGCCGGGGATTTCGCACCTGCAGGCCATCCACCTGCTGGATGCGACGGGAGAACTCCTCGGCAGCGTCGAGAACCGTGCCGGAAGCCAGGGTGCGCTCGCGATCTACAATCACCTTGCGCAGACCTATGGCGCGATCACTCCCGAGGCAGCGGCAAAGGGTCTCGAACTGTTTGCCGAAAACGTCGATGAGGCGCGTGCCAACCCTGGCCGGCATCCCAACATCGACCGCCTGCTGCTGCTCGTCAGCGAGCAGCGGACCTTGCGCACCAAGCACGTCTTTGCGCTATGAACCCCTACCTCAACCACAACGGAGAGAAACCATGAAGACAGTCGTCGCAGCGCTCTTGCTGACCACCTGTGCCGGGGCCGTCTGTGCCCAGCAGGCCCTGAAGCCGGAGGAGATGATCAAGTATCGCAAGGCCGGTTACAGCTTCATGGCGTGGAACATGGGCAAGATCAAGGCCAATCTCGAAGGTGCCTACAACAAGGAGCAGGTGATCGCCGCTGCCAACGTCGTCGCAGCGACCGCCAATTCCGGCATGGGTGCCTTGTTTGGCGCGGGTACGGACAAGGACGTCGGCAGCGAGAAGACGCGAGTCAAGCCGGAGTTCTTCAAGGAGCAGGAGAAGGTCAAGGAACTGGCGATGGCCTACATCAAGGAAGCCAACGAGTTGCAGAAGGTGGCTGCCACCGGCGACGCGGCGGCGGTGAAGGTACAGTTCGGCAAGACTGGCGAAAGCTGCAAGGCCTGCCACGACAAGTTCCGCAAGGATTGAGTGCGGCGGCACACGTCGCTGCCGGATCGAGTGCGGCCGGCAGCGACGCCGCTGCGCTGCCGATTGCCGGGCTCTACCAGGCGGGAGCGGACACCGGTGCTGCCGCCGGTGGCGGTACCCACTCCCCACTGCCGGCATAGACCGCCGCGACGGCAAACAGCAGCGCGACGATGAACGCCAGCGGCCCGCCTCCGGTTGCCGGCGGCCCATGTTCCGGAGCGACCTCCTTCCAGCCGGTCAGCATCGGTCTGACCAGGTTCTCCTTCCTGACGTGCGCGTAGAAGCCGATTGCCGTCAGGTGCAGCAGAACCAGTAGCACGAGCAGGTTGACCGAAAGCTTGTGCCAGCCGGTCAGGCGCTCGCTGAGCTCGCTGCTGACCAGTGCGTACAGGGGGCCGCGGAAGGCGATGTCGTCATTGGCGAAGAGACCGCTGCCGACCTGAAAGGCAAGGAGCCCGAGGAGGCCGAAAACGGAGAGCGCGCCAAGCGGATTGTGGCCGAGTCCGCGCCACTGGCCGCGCAGGTAGGCCATGATGGCGGCGGGCGTCGGCAGAAAGGAGATGAAACGGGCGTAGGTCGAGCCGATCAGTCCCCACAGCAGGCGAAAGCTCAACAGACCGAGGATGGCGAGACCGAAGCGGCCGTGCCAGACCATCGCGTTGCCGCCGATCTTGCCGCTGACGAAGGATGCGACGACGAGCAGCACGAGCGCCCAGTGGAAGACCCGTGTGGGCAAATCCCAGACGCGGATGCGCTGCCTGTCGCTCATCTCCTGACCTCCGTCGTTGCACGTAGCCGTGGTCGCGTTGCCAGTCAGACGACCGCACCTTCCTCGTTGGCGCCCTCGATCTGACGCTTCGGTTTGACGAACTGCTCGCGCGACACGCCCAGCCACATCACCAGCGGGCTGGCGACGAGCACCGACGAGTAGATGCCGAAGCAGATGCCGATGGTCAGTGCCAGCGAAAAATAGTACAGCGTCTCGCCGCCGAAGATGAGCATCGAGAGGACCATCATCTGCGTCGAACCATGCGTGATGATGGTGCGCGAAATGGTGCTGGTGATCGCGTGGTCGAGCACCTGTGGCGTCGTCAGGCCACGCGTCTTCTTGAAGGTCTCGCGCACGCGGTCGAAGACGACGACCGATTCATTGACGGAATAGCCGAGGACGGCCAGCACGGCGGCGAGGACCGAGAGCGAGAATTCCCACTGGAAGAAGGCGAAGAAGCCGAGGATGATCACCACATCATGCAGGTTGGCGATGATCGCCGAGACCGAGAAACGCCACTCGAAGCGGAAGGCGAGATAAAGCACGATGCCGACGACCACCAGCAGCAGCGCCAGCGCGCCGTTCTCCGCCAGTTCCCTGCCCACCTGCGGGCCGACGAACTCGACCCGTCGCAGGTCGGCTCCCGGTGCCTCGGCAGTCAGCGCCTGCATCACCGATTCGCCGATCCGGGCGGTGTTCTGCTCCGCCTTGAGTGGCAGCCGGATCAGCACATCGCGGCTGGAGCCGAAATTCTGGACCGAGAAGTCACTGTGGCCGGCCTTGGCGAGTCCCTCGCGGACCTTTTCGAGATCGGCCGCCTGCTCGTAGTTGATCTCGATCAGCGTGCCGCCGGTGAACTCGACCGAGAGGTGCAGGCCACGGCTGACGAGGAAGAAGACCGAGAGCAGAAAGGTGAGCAGCGAGATGACGTTGAACGTCACCGCATGGCGCATGAACGGGATGTCTTTTCGGATGCGGAAGAATTCCATCGGTCCGTTTCCTATCTGGCAGTCGTGGTGCTGCCATCGATCGGCTTCCAGACCTGGCCGATGGCAAGGGATTCGAGTTTGCGGCGACGGCCGTAGATCAGGTTGATCATTGCGCGCGAGACGACGACGGCGGAAAACAGCGAGGTCAGAATGCCGAGGCAGTGCACGACGGCGAAGCCACGTACCGGTCCGGAACCGAAGATCAGCAGCGCGACGCCGGCGATCAGGGTGGTGATATTGGAGTCGAGGATGGTGCCGAATGCCCGCTCGTAGCCGGTGTGGATCGCCGCCTGCGGTGTCGAGCCATTGCGCAGTTCCTCGCGGATGCGCTCGTTGATCAGCACGTTGGCGTCGATCGCCATGCCCAGCGTCAGCGCGATGGCGGCGATTCCCGGCAGCGTCAGGGTCGCCTGCAGCAGTGAGAGCAGGGCGACGAGAAAGAGCAGGTTGGCCGCCAGGGCGACGACCGATACCACTCCGAAGAGTTGGTAGTAGGCGATCATGAAGACGGCAATCGCTGCGAAGCCCCACATCGTCGAATGGAATCCCTTGCGGATGTTCTCGGCGCCGAGGCTGGGGCCGATGGTCCGCTCCTCGATGATCTCCATCGGCGCGGCGAGCGAGCCGGCGCGCAACAGCAACGCCGTGTCGTTGGCCTCGACGGTACTCATGCGGCCCGATATCTGGACACGCCCGCCGGCGATCTCGGCCCGGATGACCGGCGCCGTGATCACTTCGCCCTTGCCCTTCTCGATCAGCACGATCGCCATCCGCTTGCCGACGTTGTCGCGCGTGACGTCCTTGAAGATTCGCGCGCCAGCGGAATCGAGGGTGAGATGTACCGCCGGTTCCGATGTCTGGTTGTCGAAACCTGGCTGCGCGTCGGTCAGTCGGTCACCGGTGAGCACGACCTGCTTCTTCACCAGCAGTGGCATGCCACCACGCTCGACGTACAGTTCGGTGCCAAAGGGTACCTGCCCGGCCAGGGCGGCTTCGATCGCCCCCGCGGTTTCCTCGACCATGCGGATTTCCAGCGTTGCCGTCCGGCCGAGGATGTCCTTGGCCTTGGCGGTATCCTGGACGCCCGGCAACTGGACGACGATCCGGTCGGCCCCTTGCTGCGCGATCACCGGCTCGGCGACGCCGAGTTCGTTGATCCGGTTGTGCAGCGTCGTCATGTTCTGCTTGATGGCGAATTCCTGGATCCGCTTTATTGCCTCCGGCCTGAGCGTGCCGACGAGCCGCAGATCATCGCCTTCCCCCTGGTCGGCGAGGAGCAGTTCCGACTGGTTGTCCTCGAGTACGATGCGCGCCTTGGTGCGCGTCTCACCGTCACGGAAGCGGATCACCATCCGCTCGCCCTCGCGGCTGATGCCGGCATGGCGGATGTTCCTGTCGCGCAGCAGGCTGCGCAGGTCGCCGCCGAGGGCATCGAGCCGCTTCGTCACGGCGCCCTTCATGTCCACCTGCAGGAGGAAGTGAACCCCGCCGCGCAGGTCGAGACCGAGGTACATCGGCAGTGCGTGCAGGCTGGTCAGCCAGCGCGGCGAACTCGACAGCAGGTTGAGCGCGACGACGTACTGCGGGTCACCCGGGTCCGGATTGAACTGCTTTTCCAGCACGTCCTTCGCCTGCAACTGCTGGTCGGTCGTTGCCAGCCGGACCTTGACGCCATTGCTGTCGAGGAAGATGCCGCTGTTGGCGATGGCAGCGGCCTGCAGCGCACTGGCGACACGCTCGCGCGCCCGGTCGTCGATCTTGATCGTCGCCTTGGCGCTGGAAACCTGTACCGCCGGTGATTCGCCGAAGAAGTTCGGCAGCGTGTAAATGAGGCCGAAGACCAGTGCCAGGCCGACGATGACGTATTTCCAGAGCGGATAACGATTCATGGATGCTTGCCGTCAGGGGTGTGTGCCAGTTGCCCACGGGTCGGGCAACGAGAAGCTGGTCAGAGCGCTTTCAGCGACCCCTTGGGCAGGACCAGCTGCACCGCTGGTTTCTGCACCTGGATCTCGACGCCCTCGGCCACTTCGAGGCTGACGAACTGCTCGCCGACCCTGGTGATGCGGCCGGCGATTCCGCCGCCGGTGATGACCTCGTCACCCCTGGCTAGGGCCTCGACCAGCGCCTTGTGCTCCTTGGCGCGTTTCATCTGTGGCCGGATCATCAGGAAGTAGAGGACGACGAACATCAGGATGATCGGCAGCAACTGCATGAAGCCGCCGGTCGGGTCGGAAGAGGCTGCCTGTTGGGCGTGGGCGGTGCTGATCAGCACATCATTCTCCTGAGAAAACAGTGGCGTTGGAATCGAGCCGGCGATTGTACCACTAGCCTTCGCCCTGCTGGGAACGCGCCAGGTGAAAGGACGCCACCGTCGCCGGCAGCGTGCCGGAGCTGATCGCCTGCCGCAGGTCGCGCATCAGCTCCTGGTAGTAATGGAGGTTGTGCAGCGTCGCGAGTTGCGCGCCCAGGATCTCGCGAGTGCGGTTGAGGTGATGCAGATAGGCGCGCGAGAAATTCTGGCAGGTGTAGCAGGAACAACTCGTGTCCAGCGGGCGCCGGTCGCTGCGGTGGCGGGCGTTGCGGATGCGGATGTCGCCGTGGCGGGTGAACAGGTGGCCGTTGCGCGCGTTCCGCGTCGGCAGGACGCAGTCGAACATGTCGATGCCGGCGGCGACGGCGCCGACCAGGTCCTCCGGCGTGCCGACGCCCATCAGGTAGCGCGGCCTCTGCGGCGGCAGCCGCGGCGCCGTATGCGCCAGGATCCGCCGCATGTCGTCCTTCGGTTCGCCGACCGAGAGACCGCCGATGGCGAAACCGTCGAAGCCGATGTCGAGCAGGCCGGCGAGCGATTCGTCGCGCAGATCCTCGTGCATGCCGCCCTGGACGATGCCGAACAGGGCGTTGCCGTTCAGCAGGCGGTCATGCGCCGCGCGCGAACGGCGGGCCCAGCGCAGCGACAGGCGCAGCGAAGCCGCCGCCTCGGCGTGGCTGGCCGGGTAGGGTGTGCATTCGTCGAGGATCATGGCGATGTCCGAGTCGAGCACGTGCTGGATGCGCATCGACTCCTCGGGTGTCAGGAGGAGGCGGTCGCCGTTGACCGGCGACTGGAAGCGCACGCCTTCCTCGCTGATGCGGCGCAGGGCGCCGAGCGAGAACACCTGGAAGCCGCCGGAGTCGGTGAGGATCGGCCGCTCCCAGGACATGAAGCGGTGCAGCCCGGAATGCGCCGCGATCACCTCGAGGCCCGGGCGCAGCCAGAGGTGAAAGGTGTTGCCGAGGCAGATCTGGCTGCCGGTGGCGAGCAGCTCACGGGGGCTCATCGCCTTCACCGTGCCATAGGTGCCGACCGGCATGAAGGCCGGGGTGTCGACGGTGCCGTGGCAAAGGTGCAGTAGACCGCGACGGGCTGCGCCATCGCTGGCGAGGAGCTCGAATTTCATCGCTGTTCGGGACGATCGGAGCAGGCTTGCCGGCAAACGGAGTGCCGGCAGAAACAAAACGCCCGACCGGAGGTGGCCGGTCGGGCGAGAAGGCCTGCTGACCGGCGAACCGGCCAGCAGGACACCCACTGGCGCCTCAGGCGGGATTGTCGATCGCTGCCTGGGCGGCTGCCAGACGCGCGATCGGTACCCGGAATGGCGAGCAGCTGACGTAGTCGAGACCGGCACGGTGGAAGAAATCGACCGAAGCCGGGTCGCCGCCGTGCTCGCCACAGACGCCGAGCTTGATGCCCGGGCGCACCGAACGGCCCTTCTCGACCGCCATCCGGACCAGCAGGCCGACGCCCTTCTGGTCGATCGACTGGAACGGATCGCGCTCGTACATGCCGTCCTTGAGGTAGCTCGGCAGGAACTTGCCGGCGTCGTCGCGCGAGAAGCCCATGGTCATCTGCGTCAGGTCGTTGGTGCCGAAGGAGAAGAACTCCGCCTGCTGGCCGATGCTGTCGGCGATCAGCGCGGCGCGCGGCGTTTCGATCATCGTGCCGAGCAGGTAGTCGAGCTTCTCGCCGCGCTCGGCGAAGACCGCCGCCGCCGTCGCCCGGATCACCTTTGCCTGCGCGTTGAATTCACGCACCGTACCGACCAGCGGGATCATGATCTCGGCCTTGACCTCGATCCCCTTGGCCTTCATGTTGAGGCCGGCCTCGAGGATGGCGCGTGTCTGCATCTCGGTGATTTCCGGGTAGGTGATGCCGAGACGACAGCCGCGATGACCCATCATCGGGTTGAACTCGTGCAGATCCTCGACGCGCATCTTGATCACCGGCAGCGGCAGGTTCATCTCGTGCGCCATCACGCGCTGGTTCTCTTCGTCGTGCGGGACGAACTCGTGCAGCGGCGGATCGAGCAGGCGGATGGTGACGGCAAGGCCGTTCATCTCGCGGAACAGGCCCTCGAAGTCGCCGCGCTGCATCGGCAGCAGCTTTGCCAGCGCCTTGCGGCGACCGGCTTCGTCGTCGGCGAGGATCATCTCGCGCACCGCCTTGATGCGGTCGCCCTCGAAGAACATGTGCTCGGTCCGGCACAGGCCGATGCCCCTGGCGCCGAAGTTGCGCGCCACCTTGGCGTCTTCCGGCGTATCGGCATTGGCGCGCACGCCAAGCCGCCGATGCCGGTCGGCCAGTTCCATCAGGGCGCCGAAGTCACCGGTCAGCTCGGCTTCCTTGGTCGGCACCTGGCCGAGGAAGACGTCTCCGGTCGAACCATCGAGCGACAGCCACTCGCCTTCCTTCCAGGTCTCGTTGCCGACCGACATCGTGCGTGCGTGGTAGTCGACGTGCACCGCGCCGGCGCCGGAAACACAGCACTTGCCCATGCCGCGCGCGACGACGGCGGCGTGCGAGGTCATGCCACCGCGGGCGGTGAGGATGCCCTTGGCGACGCTCATGCCGCGCAGGTCTTCGGGTGAGGTTTCCTGGCGCACGAGGATGACCGTCCTGCCCTTGCGCACCCAGTCCTCGGCCTCGTCGGCGAAGAAGACGATCTGTCCGGTTGCCGCACCGGGCGAAGCCGGCAGGCCGTGCGCGATGACCCGCGCCTTGCGGATCGCCACCGGGTCGAAGACCGGGTGCAGCAGTTCGTTCAGTCGCTCGGGGTTGACGCGGCGCAGCGCTTCCTTCTCGTCGATGATGCCCTGCCGCAGCATCTCCATCGCGATGCGCACCATCGCCGCACCGGTGCGCTTGCCGTTGCGCGTCTGCAGCATCCACAGGCGGCCTTCCTGGATGGTGAATTCGACGTCCTGCATGTCGGCGTAGTGCCGCTCGAGCTTTGTCTCGGCCTGCAGCAGCTGCTGGTAGATCTCCGGCATCAGTTCCTCGAGCGACGGGAAGCGCGCCCGGCGCTCGTCTTCGCTGACCATCGCCAGCTGCGCCCAGCGGCGTGAACCCTCGAGGGTCACCTGTTGCGGTGTCCGGATACCGGCGACGACGTCCTCGCCCTGCGCGTTGATCAGGAACTCGCCGTTGAACAGGTCCTCGCCGGTACTCGCGTCGCGCGTGAAGGCGACGCCGGTGCCGCTGTTGTCGCCGAGGTTGCCGAAAACCATCGCCTGCACGTTGACCGCCGTTCCCCAGCTCTCCGGGATGTCGTTCAGCTCGCGGTAGACCTTCGCGCGGTCATTGTTCCAGCTCTGGAAGACCGCCATTACCGATCCCCAGAGCTGTTCCCACGGATCGCTCGGGAACTCGCGGCCGACGCGCGCGCGAATCAACCCCTTGAAGCGCGTGACGAGTTCCTTGAGATCCGCGGTGTCGAGTTCGGTATCGAGCTGGACCCCCTTCTTCTCCTTGACCATGTCGATAACGACTTCGAATGGATCGTGATCCTCCTTCGACACCGGCTTGAGGCCCATGACGACGTCGCCGTACATCTGGATGAAGCGGCGGTACGAGTCCCAGGCAAAGCGCTCGTTGTTCGCCTTGCGCGCCAGTCCTTCGACCGCCGCGTCGTTGAGTCCGAGGTTGAGGATGGTATCCATCATTCCCGGCATCGAGGCGCGCGATCCCGAGCGTACCGACAGCAGCAGCGGATCCGACGAATCGCCGAACTTCTTGCCCATCTCCTGTTCGACATAGGCGACGCCGGCGCGGACCTCGGCATCGATCAGCTTCAGGACGGCATCCTGGCCCTGTTCGGTGTAGACGGTGCACATCTCGGTGCTGATCGTGAACCCGGGCGGGACGGCGATTCCCAGACGGCACATCTCCGCCAGGTTGGCGCCCTTGCCGCCGAGCAGATTCTTCATCTTGGCGTCGCCGTCGGTTCGCGCGGCACCGAATACGTATACGTTCTTGCTTGCAGTCGTCATAAAAACCCCACTCATGAGGAGAGAATGAAAGGGCACTTCGAACGGCACGTTCGCAGTGCCCCGAGAGTCGGTGACCCGGGCGCCTGTGCCGGATCACGGTGTGGCGGCGCCGCTGCCGATGCTGCCGTTCAGCGGCGCGAAAACCGGGGAAAGGTTGACGATACTATATCTCTTCCGCCTCCATCTTGATCGCGCCACACGGGCATTCGGCAACGCACATGCCGCAGCCCTTGCAGTAGTCGTAGTTGAACTCGAAGCGCTTGCCGGGGCCGAGCTTGATCACCGCGTTGTCGGGGCAGACGCCGTAGCAGTTGTCGCATTCGAAGCAGTTGCCGCAGGACAGGCAGCGGCGCGCCTCGAACAGGGCGTTGTTCTCGTCCAGCCCGCCCTGCACCTCCTCGAAGGTCGACTGGCGGCGGATGATGTCGAGCATCGGTCGCACCGTCTTCGGTGCATCGGCGTAATACCAGGTGTTGAGGTTCTCGAAGCTCGCCACCTCATGCTTGGGCGGCGCCACATACTCCTCGCCGCGCAGCCAGGCATCGATGTTGCGCGCCGCCTTCTTGCCGTGACCGATGGCGACCGTGACGTTGCGCTCGGCCGGCACCATGTCGCCTCCAGCGAAGATTCCGGCATGACCGGTCATCATGTTGGCGTTGACCTGCACGACACCGTCGCTGACCTCGAGCCCGGGCACGCCCTCGAGCAGGCCGAGATCGACATCCTGGCCCAGCGCCAGCACCAGCGAGTCGGCCTCGATGGTTTCGTACTCGCCCGTCGGTTGCGGGAAGCCCTTGCTGTCGAGCGCCATCTTCTCGATCGTCAGCGAGGATTCGTGCGCCTGCTTGATCGTCGACAGCCACTTGACCATGATGCCTTCCTGCAGAGCCTCTTCGACTTCGAAGTCGTGCGCCGGCATCTTCTCACGCGTGCGGCGGTAGACGATCAGTGGCTCGGCTCCCATGCGCTTGGCGGTGCGGGCGACGTCGATGGCCGTGTTGCCGCCACCATAGACGACGACGCGGCGGCCGAGCAGCGGCTTCTCCTCGCCCTCCATGCTGCGCAGCAACGAGATGGCATCGATGATCTTCGCCGCGTCACCGGCGGGAATCATCGCCCGCTTGCCGATGTGGGCGCCGACCGCGAGGAAGGCAGCGTCGAAGCCCCCATCCTGCATCGTCGCGAGGATGTTCTCGACCTTGCTGCCGAGCTTCACGGTGACACCGAGGTCGACGACCCGCTGCATCTCGGCTTCCAGCACCTCGCGCGGCAGGCGGTACTTGGGAATGCCGAAGCGCATCATGCCGCCGAGCAGCGGCCCGGCTTCCTGGACGGTGACCCGGTGGCCGAGGCGGCGCAGGTGGTAGGCAGCCGACATTCCCGATGGGCCGGCGCCGACGATCAGGACGTGCTTGCCCGACTCGCTGGTCGGCGGCGTCAGCTTCCAGCCGCGCTTGAGCGCCTCGTCGCCGAGGAAGCGCTCGACCGAATTGATGCCCACCGGCGCATCGAGCTGGCCGCGGTTGCAGGCGCCCTCGCAGGTGTGGTAGCAGACCCGTCCCATGATCGCCGGGAACGGGTTGTCCTTCGTCAGGTGCCGCCAGGCGCTCTCGTAATCGCCCGATTCGGCGTGGAACAGCCAGCCCTGGATGTCCTCGCCGGCCGGGCACTGCTTGTTGCACGGCGGCAGCCGGTCGAGATAGACCGGCCTCGAGGTGCGCCAGGAGCCGGTGCGGTTGGCCAGCGATGAGCCGGGATCGAGGGTGATCGCAAAGGGTTTGTCCATCAGTTCGCCTCCTGGTCGAGCAGTCCGTACTTGCGAATGTTCTTGTCTGCCGCCGCCTGCAGGCGGGCGATCGTCTCCACTGCCGGCTTCTTGCCGAAGAGGTGGGCATAGCGTTTCTGCAACTTCAGATACTCCTCGACGGGTTGTGGCCGGCGGATCTTGAGGACGCCGGTGACCTCGCCATGTTCGGCCTCGAAGACCGGGAAGATGCCGGTTTCCTTCGCCAGCCGCGCCAGCTTGATGGTGTCCTGCGAGGCCGCGCCCCAGCCGAGCGGGCAGGGTACGAGGATGTGGATGTAGCGCGCGCCACGCAGACCCATCGCCTTGGTGACCTTGTACTCGAGGTCGCGCAGGTCGGCGACGGTAGCCGTCGCGACGTAGGGGATCTCGTGCGCCATGGCGATCGCCGGCACGAACTTGCCCTGGCCGAAGACATTGCCCGGTTCCGGACCGACCGGCATGGTGGTCGCCGTACGTGCCGCCGGCGGCGTCGCCGAACTGCGCTGGACGCCGGTGTTCATGTAGCCGCCGTTGTCGTAGCAGATGTAGAGCACGTCATCGTTGCGCTCGAACATGCCGGACAGACAGCCGAAGCCGATGTCGGTGGTGCCGCCGTCACCGCCCTGGGCGACGACGCGGACGTCATCCATCTGGCCCTTCTGTCGCTTGACCTTGATCGCCGCGGCGATGCCGGTACCGATCGCGGCCGTGTTGCCGAACAGCGAGTGAATCCACGGGATTTGCCACGACGTCTCCGGGTAAGGAGTCGAGAAGACTTCGAGGCAGCCGGTGGCGTTGGCGGCGATCAGGCGCCCGCGGGCGGCATTCATCGCCGCGTCGATCGCGTAGCGGGCGCCAAGCGCCTCGCCGCAGCCCTGGCAGGCGCGGTGTCCCGAGTTCAGCGAATTGGTCCGTTCGACGTTGGCCTGGACGCTGCGCTCCTCGGCGGAGAGCAGGCGGTTGCCGACGGTGAAGGTTCCGGTCTGGTAGAAATGAACGGGTTGGAAGCTCATGGTCGTTCTCCTCAGCCGATGCGGGCGGCAACGACGCCGATGTCGCGCAGCATGCTCTCGGCTGCCGGACCCGAACGGCGCTTGGTGCGCTCGCGTTCGAGTTGCTTGTTGACGACGTTCCAGTCGAGATCGAGGAACGTGAGGTGGCCGAGTTCGCCACGGATCGCCTTGCCGAAGAGCCCGCGCAGTGACTTGCGGGTGATGGCACGGCCGCCCAGTCCGGCGACGACGGTGTGGCCGTGCAGCTGCAGGCCGGACATCGCCATGCGCACGTCGGTCGACAGGATGCCGCCGATGCCGACCGCCAGGCTCTTCTCGAGGACCACCACGCGCTGCGCGTTCTGCAGCGCCGCACGGACGCTGTCGAGCGGGAACGGACGGTACGAGGTGATGCCGAGGACGCCGATCCGCTGGCCCTCCCGGCGCATCTCGTCGACGGTGTCCTTGATCGTGCCGAGGACCGAGCCCATGGCGACGACGACGGTCTCCGCATCGTCGATGAGGTAGCTGTGGGTCAGACCGCCGGAATCGCGGCCGAAGACCGCCTTGAACTGCTCGGCCAGTTGCGGGATGCGCTCGAGCGCCTGCATCTGTTTCGCGTGCGCCAGGTAACGGACCTCGGAAAAGGCTTCCGGACCGACCATGGCGCCGATCGACACCGGTTCCTTCGGATCGAGCACCTGGCGCGGCTCGTACGGCGGCAGGAAGGCGTCGACCTGCTCCTGCGTGGGTACGTCGACACGCTCGTAGGCGTGCGTCAGGATGAAGCCGTCCATGCACACCATCACCGGCAGGCTGACCTCTTCGGCCAGCTTGAAGGCCTGGATGTGCAGGTCGAGCGCCTCCTGGTTGGTTTCGGCAAACAGCTGGATCCAGCCGCAGTCACGCTGCGAGAGCGAGTCGGAGTGGTCGTTCCAGATGTTGATCGGCGCACCGATGGCGCGGTTGGCGACCGTCATGACGATCGGCAGACCAAGGCCGGCAGCGTTGTATACCGCCTCGACCATGAACAACAAGCCCTGCGAGGCGGTGGCCGTGTACGTCCGGGCGCCGGTGGCCGACGAGCCGATGGCGACGCTCATGGCGGCGAACTCGGACTCGACGTTGATGAACTCGCAGTTGGCAACCTCACCCGCCTTGACCATTTCGCCAAGGCCTTCGACGATATGCGTCTGCGGCGAGATCGGATAGGCGCAGATCACCTCCGGCCGACAGAGTGCGACCGCCTCGGCGACGGCGTGTGAACCCTCGGTCTGTTTAAGCATGTGCAGTCTCCCCGTGCCGCGCGTGTGCGACCTCATCGATGACGAACTGGTAAGCCTCGCTGGCGGCAGCGACGTTGTTGCTCGCCACCTTGTCGGAGAATTTGGCATTGATCGCCTGGATCACCGATTCCAGGCGGATGACTCCCGAGGCGGCGGCGAAACCCGCCAGCAGCGGCACATTCGGCATCGGCCGGCCGACATGCTTGCGGCTGAGTTCGGTGGCCGGTACCGTGCACAGGCGATCCTGCGGCCAGTCGCGGACATAATCACCGAGACCGAGCTCGTCGAAGCTGCGGCTGGTATTGATCAGGATGTACCCATTCTTCTTCAGGCCGCTGAAGACATCGACCTGGTACAGCAGGGTGGGATCCTGGATGATCAGTGCGTCCGGTTCCATGATCGGCTCGCGCAGGCGGATCTCCTTGTCGGCGATGCGGCAGAAGGCGACGACGGGGGCTCCGGTGCGTTCCGAACCGAAACTTGGGAAGGCCTGAGCGTGGCGGCCTTCTTCAAAAGCAGCAATCGACAACATCTCGGCAGCCGTCACCACGCCTTGGCCACCGCGACCGTGTATGCGGACCTGGAACATATTTCCTCCATTGTTTTACATCGTTCTTTCGACGTCCGCGCAGCATAGCCGAGTTCAACTCCGATGAAAACAACGATACCGCGGCGTATGGTGAAAGTTCACCTCACGATGTGGGGCGGATCGGCGCCGGCTGCGGCCGAAGGCTCTGCCAGTTGCCCGCGTCACCGGCCGCCAAGCTATGATGTCGCCGGTACGCGAGCTCGCCGTCGCGCCGTCACCAGGGAGCCAGCAAATGAAGGCAGCGCTGAAAGTCGTCCTCATCGTCCTGCTCACAGCGGTCGGTCCGGGAATCCGGGCGGACCAGTCGGAGCGTTTCAGCTATCGGGGACCCTGTGATGCATCGGCCGCAGTCGCCCTCGATGCCGAGCATTTCGTCGTCGGCAACGACGAGGATGCCGTCCTGCGGGTCTATCGACGTGGACAGGCGACTGCGGTGGGGCGTGGTCTCGACCTGTCGCGCTTCCTCGACGTGTCCGCGGGCGACGAAGTGGATATCGAGGCGGCGGCACGCGTCGGCAACAGGATCTACTGGATCAGCTCGCATGGCCGGAGCAGCGCCGGCCGCAAGGAAGAGAGCCGCCGGCGCTTCTTTGCCACCGACATCGTCGATGCCGCGGACGGCCGGCCGCCGTATCTGCGAACCGTCGGCACGCCCCATGCAGGTCTGTTGCGGGCGATGGAAAAGGCCCCCGAGTTGCGGGCGTACCGTTTGCGGGACGCGGCACGGCTGGCGGCCGAGGCGGAAGGTGGGTTCAACATCGAAGGCCTGGCGGCGACGCCGGACGGCCGTTTGCTGATCGGGCTGCGCAACCCGTTGCCGCAGCGGCGTGCGTTGCTCGTTCCCTTGCTCAACCCGGCGGCGGTGGTGGCTGGCGAGCAGGCTGCAGAGCTGGCGCAGGCCATCGAGCTCGATCTTGCCGAGCGGGGCATTCGCAGCATCGAACGGGTGGGCTCGTCGTACCTGATCGTCGCCGGTCCACCGGCCGATAGCGGTAGCTTCAGGCTGTTCCGCTGGTCCGGTGTCGCAGGCGATGCGCCGCAGGCGCTGATCGACGTCGATCTGCAGGATCTCCGGCCGGAGGCCCTGTTCGCGGTCCCCGGTGGCCGGCTCGTCCAGCTGCTCAGCGATGATGGCGGGGTCAGGTCCGCAGGCGGCAGGGAGTGCAAGAAGCTGCCGCGGCAGCAGCAGGGTTTCCGCAGCCTGACGTTGCCGCTGCTGCCACAGGAAGAGCGCTGAGCGCGGCAGCAGCCGGCGATCGGGGTCCTTCGGCAAGAGGGATGCAGGCGGCGGTGCGCGGCGCGCCGTGCGCAGCGCCGCAATCGCCACCGGCACCGCTACGCGCGCCGGGGAATCAGCACCGTGTAGTCGAAATCGAGCAGGACTCCCGCCTCGTGGGAGCCGTCGGCCGTCTTGTACGGAAAGTTGCTGCACGGCAGGTCCTTGGTCGCCACGGTGCGCAGGCGCAGGGCGCCGACATCGCTGCGCCCGGGCAGCGTCAGCGGCTCGATGACCTCGGTCCACGCATAGATGGTGTCGCCGGCGAAGGCCGGACTGACATGCCGGCCGCCATTGATGGCGGCGATGGTGAAGGCGTTGGCCAGCCCGTTGAACGACAACGCACGCGCCAGGCTGAGGATGTGGCCGCCGTAGACGACGCGCCGCCCGAAACGTCCGCCGCGCTCGCTCTGCTGGTTGAAATGGACGCGCGACGCGTTCTGGTAGAGGCGAGTGGCGAGCATGTGCTCGCTCTCCTCGATGGTCACGCCGTCGACGTGATCGATGCGCTCGCCGGCGGCATAGTCTTCCCACAGTTCGTCGCTGCCGGACAGCGAAGTGTCGTACTGGTTGAGGCGGATTCCCGCCGGAACGACCAGCTCGCCGACATCGACCTCGTCGGGGAGTTCGGGAACGCAGGTCGGTTGGGGAGGCGAGCGGGGATCGCGTTTGCGTACCATCACCCAGCGGCAGTACTCGAGGGCGATCTGTCCGCGCTGGTTGACGCCGCACGACCTGACATGGACGATGCCCGACCGGCCGTCGCTGTTTTCCCGCAGTCCGATCACCGTCGAGTCGGCGCTGAGTGTGTCGCCCGGGTAGACCGGGTGGCCGAAACGGCCGGCGGCGTAACCCAGGTTGGCGATGGCGTTCAGCGAGATGTCCTGTACCGTGCGCCCGAACACCATGTTGAAGGCGAGGAGGTCGTCGACCGGCGCGCGCGGGAAACCGAGGCTGTGGGCGAAGGTATCGGCCGAGGTGGTCGCGAAGCGTGAGCCGGTCAGCGCCGTGTACAGGGCGACGTCGCCTTCGGTGATCGTCCGCGGCGGCGCGTGCGCGACTTTCTGGCCAACCTGGAAGTCCTCAAAGAAGTTGCCGAGTCTGTTCTTCGCGCTCACTGCATGTCCTCCCTCTGCCGTTGATGGGGTGTGCTACAGGCCATAGGCGGCGGCGAGTTCCGGGTCGCGGCGGGCGACCAGTCGCGCCAGATCGACGATGACCTTCGCCTGCTTCCAGGTGGCATCGTCCTGCATCTTGCCGTCGATGGTCGCCACGCCGCTGCCGTCAGGCATCGCCTCGAGGATACGCTTGGCGAAGAGGACTTCCTTGATCTCGGGGCTGAAAACGCGCTTGGCGATGGCGATCTGGTTGGGTGCCAGCGACCAGGCTCCCGAGCAGCCCATCAGGAAGGCATTGCGGAACTGCGCTTCGCAGGCGGCTTCGTCCTTGAGATCGCCAAACGGCCCGTAGAACGAGCGCAGACCATGCGCGACGGCGGCGTCGACCATGCGCGCGACCGTGTAATGCCAGAGGTCCTGCTGGAAGAAGGCGCGCTGATCGTGACCCGCTTCGGGGTCGGCGAGGACGCCGTAGCCGGGATGGCCGCCACCGACCCGCGTCGTCTTCATGCCGCGGGAAGCGGCCAGGTCGGCCGGACCGAGGCTGAGGCCATGCATGCGCGGGCTGGCGCCGCAGATCGCCTCGACGTTGCTCACCCCCTGCGCGGTCTCGAGCAGCGCGTGCAGCAGGATCGGCTTGCGCACCGAGTACTTCGCTTCCAGCAGCGCGACGTACTGATCAACGAAATGGATGTCCCACGGTCCCTCGACCTTGGGGATCATGATGACATCGAGCCGGTTGCCGACATGGCGGATGATCTGTTCGAGGTCGTCGAGCAGCCACGGGCTGTTCAGTGCATTGACGCGCACCCACATGGCCGTGTCGCCGAAATCGTGCTGGCTCAACAGTTCGATGAAACCGGCACGCGCCGCCTCCTTGGCGTCGATCGGGATCGCGTCCTCGAGGTTGCCGCACAGGACGTCGCACTGGCGGGCGGTCTCCGGCGCCTTGGCGCGAATCTTCTCGATGTGCGGCGGAAAGAAGTGGATCATCCTTTCCGGCCGTACGGGCAGTTCACGCAGGGGTTGCGGCGCACCGATGGCAAGCGGTTTGTAGAAATGGACGGGCAGTTTCATGGCGTTTCCCCTGGTGGCAAGAAGGCGTGTGGATGCGGCGGCAGGATGCGGCCGGCGGCCGCGATGTCAGGCCGGCCCGGCGACGATGCGCGCATCGTGCAGGCGGCCGACCTCGGCCTCGTTCAAGCCGAGGACGTCGAGCAGGATCTCGTCGGTGTGTTCCCCGAGTCGCGGTGCCGGCATCGGCGGCAGGCGCGGCACCCGGCTGAAATCGAGCGGCGTTGCCGGCATCAGGTAGGAGCCGATGCCCGGTTGTTCGACGAGCGAGAACATCGGATTGTCGGTCGAACAGTCGGGGTCGAGCGCGATCGCTTCACGCACGCTGCGGTACGGACCCCAGGTGACGCCATGCGCATCGAGTGTCTGTGCCACCTCGGCGAGCGTGCGGGCGTGAAACCACGGTTCGAGCAGGGCGGCGATCTGCTGCCGCGCGCGATAGCGGTTGCCCTCGTTCTCGAGGTCGAAGCCGAGGCGGGCAGCGAGGGCGGCGATCGCCTCGCGCAGACCGGTGGCCTTCAGCAGGCGGTGCCATTGCATCGCCGTCAGGCCGACGATCATCAGCCGCTTGCCGTCGAGCGTCGCGAAGTCGCGGCCGAAGGCGCCGTAGAGATAGTTGCCCTGCCGTGGCCGGTCGCTGTCATTGACCATCACCTCGGCCAGCATGCCGAAATTGCCGAGCATCGCCAGCGCCACGTCCTTCAGGGCCAGACGGACGAGTTGTCCTTCGCCGCTCAGCCGCCGATGCCGCTCGGCGGCGAGCAGGCCGACGGCGATCATCTGGCCGCTGATGAAATCCCAGGCTGGGAAGACGTGATTGACCATCTCCGGCGAACTGAGCGGTCCGGTCATCATCGGCAGGCCGACCTGCGGGTTCAGCGTGTAGTCCACTTCCGAACTGCCGTCACGGCGCCCGCTGAGGTGGACCATGATCAGGTCCTTGCGGTGCGCCTGCAGTGCCTCGTAGGCCAGCCAGCCCCTGGCCGGGAAGTTCGTGCTGAAGAGCCCTGCCTGCTCGCCCGGAGCACAGATCAGCTGCGTCAGCAGTTCCTGTCCACGCGGGAAGCGGAAATCGACGACGATCGAGCGCTTGCCCTTGTTCAGACCGGCCCAGAACAGGCTGTGCCGACCATCGAGGGTCAGCGGCCAGCGACCCTGGTCGAGGCCGCCACCAGGCGGGTCGAAGCGGATGACCTCGGCACCAAGTTGCGCGAGCGTCATCCCGCCGAGTGGCGCGGCGACGAAAGCCGAGCCCTCGACGACTCGCAAACCGCTGAGAATTCCCTGCATCGTAGGCTCGACTCCGTGGTGTCAGATGACGCGCTTGCGGCGCAGTTCTTCGATTCCGGCCGCGTCGAGGCCGAGCAGTTCGTGCAGCACCTCGTCGGTATGCTGTCCCAGCCGCGGTCCCAGGTGTTTGATGCGTCCCGGCGTCAGCGACAGCCGCGGCAGCACGGATGGCACGATGACCGTCTCGCCGATGTCCGGCTCGTCCATCGCGACCAGGTTGCGCCGGGCATGGAACTGTCGATCGCCGAAGATGTCCGCGATGCTGTTCAGCGGCCCGGCCGGTGCGCCGGCGGCGAAGCAGCGATCGAGGATCTCGTCGCGATGCAGCGAGCCGCACCAGTCGCGGACGATCTCGTTCACATCGTGCCGGTTTTCCAGCCGTGTCTTCTGGTCGCCGTAGACGTGTGGTGCCGCCAGCTCCGGTCGGCCCATGGCCGTCGCCAGCCGTTCGAAGAGTTTGTCGGTGACGCACGAGATCGCCACCCACTTGCCGTCATCCTTGGTTGGGAAGTGTCCGTGTGGACACGCGAAATCGTTGTGCGTCGGCCCGTGCCGCTCGCGCACGCGGCCGAACATGCCGTAAGCCGGAGCCAACTCGTCGGTGCAGCGAAAGACCGACTCGTAGAGTGCGGCGTCGATGTACTGTCCCTGGCCGGTGCGGTCACGGTGGCGCAGGGCCATCAGGATGCCGAGGCAGCCGTAGAGGCCGGTGAGATAGTCGCCAAGCGTCGTCGATCCCGGTGTCACCGGCGTGCCGCGCGGCATCCCGGAGAGGAAGGCGATGCCGCCGACGGCGTGCGCGACGCGGGCGAAACCGGGCCGGTCGCGGTAGGGGCCGGTCTGGCCGTAACCGGTGACGCGCAGCATGATCAGCCGCGGGTTGATCTGCCGCAGCACCTCCCAGCCGAGCCCCCATTTCTCGAGCGTGCCAGGGCGGAAGTTCTCGCACAGCACATCCGACTTCTCGATCAGCGCCTTGAACAGTTCGCCACCTTCGGGCAGGCGCAGGTCGATGGTCACCGATTTCTTGTTGCGCGCTTCGCTCAGCCAGGCGAGCGTGTCCTTGCGGCGCGTCGGCGTGCCGAAGTGGCGCATCGGGTCGCCGCCCTGCGGATTCTCGACCTTCAGGACCTCGGCCCCGAACTCGCCCAGGATGCTGGCGCTGTAGGGCGCGGCAATCACCGTCGCCGCGTCGATGACACGGATGCCGGCGAGCGGCAATCGATCTTCCGCGTCTTCTGTCTTGGGCATGGCTGTCCTTGCTGTGCTATGGCTTCAGATGATCCGGCGCTGCCGCAGGCGCCTGATTTCCTGCGCCGGGATGCCGAGCAACTCGCGCAGGATCTCGTAGGTGGCGTTGCCCAGCGGCGGCCCGAGGTTGGCGATTCGGCCCGGGGTCTCGGAGAGGGTGGGAACGACGCCAGGGATGACGACTTCGCCAAGTCCTTCCTCGCACAGCCGGGCGAGGTTGCCGCGAGCCTGGAAGTGTTCGTCCTCGAAGATGTCGGCGATACTGTTCAGCTTGCCGACCGGCACCTCGCCGTCGATGCAGCGTTGCATCACCTGCTCGCGGTTCAGCGAGCCAACCCATTCGATCACCAGCCGGTTGACCTCGTCACGTGCCGCCAGGCGCTGGCGCTGGTTGCCGTAGCGATCGGCGGCAGCGAGTTCGGGTTTGCCCATCACGGCAGCGAAACGTTCGAACATCCGGTCGGTCGTGCAGGCGATCGCCACCCACTTGTCGTCGACCGTGCGAAAGTGTCCGTGCGGCACGGCGACGAAGCTGCCGGCGCCTTCGCGCTCGCGGACCTTGCCGAAGAGGCCGTAGGCCGCGGCGATCTCGTCCATCTGGCGGAAGACCGCCTCGTAGATGGCGATGTCGATGATCTGTCCCTCACCACTGACTTCACGATGGCGCAAAGCGAGCAGGATGCCGATTGCACCATAGAGGCTCGAAAGGTAGTCGCCGAGCGGCGCGGTGCCCGGGACCACCGGTGTTTCCCCCGGGAAGCCGGCGAGATAGGACAGGCCGGCGAAGCCGTGCGCGATATGGGCAAAACCCGAGCGCCGGCGGTACGGTCCGCTCTGCCCGTAGCCCGAGACACGCAGCATCACCAGGCCGCGATTGGCCTGTCGCAGTTCCTCCCAGCCGAGCCCCCACTCCTCCATCGTCCCGGGGCGGAAGTTCTCGATCAGGACATCGGACTTGCCGACGAGCTTCAGGAACAGCTCGACCCCTTCGCGTTGCCGCAGGTCGAGGGTCACCGACTTGCGGTTGCGGCCTTCGCTGAGCCACGCCAGGGTCGCGTCGTGACGTTTCGACGCCGTGCCGAAGCGTCGCATCGGATCGCCGGCGACCGGATGTTCCACCTTGAGAACCTCGGCGCCGAACTCGCCCAGGATCGATGCCGCATGGGGACCGGCGAGGAAGGTGCCGACGTCGATGACACGCAGGCCGCTCATCGGCAGTTGCTCGCCGTCCGGCGGGCGTTCACGCTCGTCCTCGGACGACGGCCCGCCTGTCGCGGCCAGTTCGTCCCTCGCGTCACCTGTCAACGCAGCGTGCTGTCTGGCAGGTTTGGTCGAGTCTGGCTCCACTGTCATTGCCGATCCTCCCTGCTGTTCCTCCGGCGATCCGGCCATCTCTGCCGGCCATCGCCGCCACCCCTCGCGGTCGCCGGTGGGCCGCTGCCATCGTCGCGCGCCGGGCGCGAGCGTTGTGCAGATCGCCAGGCACTTGCCACCCGGAGTCAACGAAGCCTCGAAGTATAGTTTCAAAAAGCAGTGGCCGATACAGCTTGCGTTGCCTTGTCGCAGTGGGCGGCGGGCAACCGGACAGCGTCTGCGGTTTGCTGGTGACGGTCTTGCGCCCGGCGGGACGGTCATTGGGCGAAGTGACCGAACGGCCGTCGCCGGCAGCTTCCCGACATCCGAACGCGGGCTGGAAAAGTGGTCGGCGATGGGCTATAGTGGTTTCGGTCGTGCGGGAATGGGCCGGCTGCCCTGTATCGTGGGGTTGAGGCGTGGCCGTGGCACCCGCAGTGGCGGCAGTCATCCTCTGTGCGAAAGTACGGCGGTGTGGGTCGCAGGCGCCTCAGGCGCCGGCAAGGGCAATCGGGGGGCGAGCGGATCCGGGGCTGCAGGTGGCCCGCAGAGGGTTTCGTTTGCCGGACAGCGACATTTGCGAGTCGAAGGTGGAACGGGACCGGCGAAGGGGAAGCCAGGGAGCAGCCTGCGGTTGCCGGGCCGTCGCCTGTCGTCCCCACTTCTGCAACGGACCCGGCTGGCGTGGTCCGGCGCCAGCCAGCGGTCGTGTCGGTGGCCATTCGCATGCCCGGTTTCCCAGTGGCCACGGCGCCCGCCAAGCGAGCGCGCCGCACGCATCCGGGTCGCTGCCGGAGCTTTCGCCTCCCTGTCGCAGCGGCGTGCCCGCCGCCCCCATGACCAACTCATCGGCCGCCTGCGACGGCGGTCCTGCAAGCGCCTCTGCCTGCCGGTCGACGCCAGACATCCTTTCCCGATCACCACTTGCCCGGCCGAGCGCGGGCGGGGGGCTGTTCGTGCATCGCTGGCGCGACTGGCACGCGAATGACGTATTCCCCTGAATTCAGCAACGATTACGGAGGCAACACATGAAGCTCACGCTGACCCCTGACGAACTGAACGCCTGCTATGGCGAGCTGCACGAGGCGAATGCAGCCTTCAAGGGGCATTACCCCGCGGATTCCTCCGAGCGGCAGCCGGTGCACACCGTTTACGGCGGCGCCAACCTGTTCAAGGCTGGCTTTGCCGGCAAACTCGGCGAGGTGGCGCTGAAGACCCTCGACACCTTTGCGCCGAACTATCACGTCTTCGCCCGCGTTCTCGGTTTGCCGGGTGCGGAGACCCTGCCCAGCAACCCCGTCGAAATCGATAGCCTGACGCGCGCGCTGGAAAGCAACCCGGAGCAGGTGCGCGAGGTCAAGCAGGCGGCCTGGCTGGCGTTCACCGTCTATAACCGGGTGGTCAAGAAGCTGCGGACCGAGCCCATCGAGGACAACCGCGTCGACTTCGAGGATGGCTACGGCAATCGGCCGGACGACGAGGAGGATGGTCACGCCGTCGCCGCTGCCGACGAGATCGCCAGGGGGATGAGCGAGAACGTTCTCTCGCCGTTCATCGGCATCCGTATCAAGACCTTTTCCGACGAGTGCAAGGTACGTTCGATCCGCACGCTCGACATCTTCCTCACCCGCCTGGCCGGGAAGACCGGCGGCCGGCTGCCGGAGAACTTCATCGTCACCCTGCCCAAGGTGACCACCCCCGAGCAGGTCGCAGCCTGCGCCGGAATCCTGGCGAAGCTCGAGGCGCGGCTGGGTTTTCCGAAAGACTCGCTGCGCATGGAGATCATGATCGAAACGACGCAGTCGATCATCAACCACCGCGGCGAGAATACGGTGCCGCTGCTGGTCGCCGCCGCTGCCGGCCGCTGTCGGTCGGCGATCTTCGGTACCTACGATTACACCGCGTCGTGCAACATCACGGCGGCGCACCAGAGCCACACCCACCCCTCGTGCGATTTCGCCCGCCACGTGCTGCAGGTCAGCCTCGCCGGCACCGGCATCACGATCAGCGATGGCGCGACCACCAGCATGCCGATCGGACCGCACAAGGCGGCCGCCGGGGCGGCCCTCTCACCGCAGCAGCTGGACGAGAACCGTGCCGTCGTGCATGGTGCGTGGAAGCTGCACTACGACAACATCATGCACTCGCTACGGCACGCCTACTACCAGGGGTGGGATCTCAATCCCGGGCAGTTGCCGGTGCGCTACGCGGCGGTCGACACCTTTTTCCTCAGTGGCCTGCAGGATGCTTCGGCGCGGCTGAACGCCTTCCTCAACAAGGCGGCGCAGGCGACGCTCGTCGGCAACACCTTCGACGATGCCGCAACGGGCCAGGGGTTGCTCAACTTCTTCCTGCGCGGCCTGGCCTGCGGTGCCATCACCGAGCAGGAAGTCCTGGCGACCGGGATCACGCTGGACGAATTGCGTTCGCGCTCGTTCGTCCGCATCGTCAATGACCGGACGCGGAAATAGACACTGCGCCGGCACCACGCAACTGGAAAGGGATGAGTGATGACTGAGGTGAACTGCGGGATACAGGGGGCGTTGCCGTATCTCGATGCCGCCGATGCGGCGATCAGGAAAGCGCTGCTCTGGATGAAGCAGCAGTGCACGGGCAGCAAGGGCGTATCGGGCGAGAAACTCGACGCGCAGCAGATGGCCAGCTTCGATCTCGCCTGGTGTGCCGCCGAGGCGACCGCGGCGCGCTTTGCCGCCGATTACGCGGTGCGGGTCGTGGCTGCCGGCCAGCAGGCCGAGGGCGTCTGCCTCGAGGAGCGGATGGCGCTGGCGTTCTGCGCCGAAGCCCTGCAGAACATCCACAACCGCTTGTGGGCGAGGCCGCAGAGTTTCGGTCTCGGCGAGGCGGACGTTGCCGCGCTCGCCTCGTCCGGCCTCAGCCGTTTCTGCCAGGTGCAGCTCGATGCCGCTCATCTCGAAGCGCTCGGTCGCGATGTCGTCGCGCTGAACGGTGCCAGCGGCGCCTACATGCTCAGCGACGACGCGACGATGATGCAGGATTCGTTCCGCAAGCTGGCGACGAACGTGGTGATGCCGCTGGCCGAGGAGATTCACCGTCACGACCGGATCATTCCGCAGGAGATTCTCGAGCCGCTGACCGAGATGGGTTGTTTCGGCCTGTCGATCCCCGAGCGCTATGGTGGCATCCAGAGCGACGACCACGAGGACAACATGGGGATGATCGTGGTCACCGAAGAGTTGTCACGCGGCTCGCTCGGTGGCGCCGGCAGCCTGATCACGCGGCCGGAAATCCTCAGCCGTTCGTTGCTCAAGGGTGGTACCGAGGAGCAGCGCGGGAAATGGTTGCCGAAGGTGGCGATGGGCGATCCGCTGTGCGCGATCGCCGTCACCGAGCCGGATACCGGCTCCGATGTCGCGGCCATGCGCCTCAAGGCCAGCAAGTGCGAGGGTGGCTGGATTCTCGATGGGGTCAAGACCTGGTGCACGATGGCCGGCAAGGCCGGTCTGCTGCTCGTCCTCGCCCGTTCCAACCCCGACCGTTCGCTCGGCCACAAGGGCCTCAGCATGTTCCTGGTCGAGAAGGATTCGTACGAGGGACACGACTTCGAGTACCGCCAGCCCGGCGGAGGTGTTCTCAGCGGCCGTGCAATCGCCACCATCGGCTATCGCGGGATGCACTCCTACGAGGTCTTCTTCGACCATGTCTTCGTCCCCGACGAGAACCTCGTCGGCGGGCCGGAGGGCGAAGGCAAGGGTTTCTACTTCACCATGGCCGGCTTTGCCGGCGGCCGCATCCAGACCGCGGCGCGTGCCATCGGCGTCATGCAGGCCGCCTTCGAGAGGGCGGTCTCCTATGCCCAGGAGCGCAAGGCTTTCGGCAAGCCGATCGGCGACTTCCAGCTGACGCGTGTCAAGCTGGCGCGCATGGCGACGCTGCTGACCGTCTCGCGCCAGTTCACCTATGCCGTCGGTCGCCTGATGGACCAGGGCGGTGGGCAGATGGAAGCGAGCATGGTCAAGCTGTTCACCTGTCGCACCGCCGAATGGCTGACGCGTGAGGCGATGCAGATTCACGGCGGCATGGGCTACGCCGAGGAGACGGCGGTCAGCCGCTACTTCCTCGATGCGCGCGTGCTGTCGATCTTCGAGGGGGCCGAGGAAACCCTGGCCCTCAAGGTCATCGCCCGCTCACTGATCGACGCCGTCTGACACGGGCCGGCGCCGCCACCGCGTCTTGCAAGAGGAGGTTTCCATGTCGCAGGCAATTCGTTTCCGACCGCAGGTCGAACTCGCGCCGACGCTCGCGGTGGCGGTCGACCAGGTCCGTCATCCGCACTATGGCCGTTATCTGGAGGAGTTCGAGCCCGGACAGGTCTTCGTCCACCCGCGTGGCTTCACTTTCTTCCGGGCGCAGATGGAAGCCTTCGCGCGGACCTACATGCAGTGCAATCCGCTCTACCTGAACGAGGAGTTTGCCCGTGCGACCGGCTTCGCCGGTCTGCCGGCGTCGCCGCAGATGGTCTTCAACGTCGTTCTCTCGCTCGGCGTGCAGAACGACTCGGAGAAGGCGATGGCAAACCTCGGCTACTACGATGCGCAGTTTCTGCGGCCGGTGTATGCGCAGGATACGATCCGCTCGCTGACCAAGGTCATCGACCGCAAGGAGCGCGGCGCCGGCAAGCCGGGGATCGTCACCATCCGCACGCTGGGCATCAACCAGAACGACGAGGTCGTTCTCCAGTACCAGCGCAAGATCATGGTTGCCGGGCAGGGCGGCCGTCCGCCGACGACACCGTTGCCGGCGTCGGCGGACGGGCGGATGCCGGCGTTCCCCTGGGTCGACGACGCCGAGGTCTTCCTGCCCCGCTTCCCTGCCGTCCTGCCGGCCGGGCTCAGCGGCCCGCGTTCCGGCTTCGAGGATTTCACGGTCGGCGAGATCATCGTTCATGCCAACGGGCGGACGATCACCGACGAGCACCTGGCGCTGACCTATGCGGTCGGCAACACCCATCCGCTGCATTTCGACCGCGTCTTCAGTTCGGGACTGTCGGGAAAGATGAGCGGCGATCCGATCGTCTACGGCGGCCTCGTCTTTGCCTGGCTGGAGGGCCTTGCCAGCCGCGATGTCAGCGACAACAGCGTCTGGGAACTCGGTTTCACCGAGGGCTACCACACGCAGCCGTCGATCGCCGGCGACACCGTCGCCGCGCTGTCGCGCGTGTTGGCGTGCGAGGATGCTCCGGGCGATCTCGCCGGCCGCTTCGGGGTCGTCAGCTTCCAGCTCATCGGTGTCAAGAACGTCAGCGCCGCCGTCGCGCTGGCGAGCCATGGTGCCGATCTGTTCATCAAGGAGAACGACAAGAAGGATCTCGGCAAGGAAAAGATCGACGAGAAGATTTTTGAGATCGAGCGGCGTCTCTTGATCAGGAAGAGGAGGTAGTCATGGTTGCCCCGCGCAGGAAGAAGGACCAGCCGTGGTTGATGCGGACCTACAGTGGTCACAGCTCGGCCAGAGCGTCCAACGCGCTCTATCGTACGAATCTCGCCAAGGGGCAGACCGGCCTGTCGGTCGCCTTCGACCTGCCGACGCAGACCGGCTACGACGCCGACAGTCCACTGGCGCGCGGCGAGGTGGGCAAGGTCGGTGTACCGATCTCGAGCATCGCGGACATGGATCAGTTGTTCGACCAGATCCCGCTCGACCAGATGAACACCTCGATGACGATCAACGCCACCGCGGCGTGGCTGTTGTCGCTGTACATCGGTCTCGCGCAGCGGCGGGGAATCGATCCGAAGACGCTCAGCGGCACCACCCAGAACGACATCATCAAGGAATACCTGTCACGCGGCACCTACATCTACCCGCCGGGCCCGTCGATGCGGCTGATCGCCGACACGATCAACTACACGGTGAAGAACGTGCCGAAGTGGAACCCGACCAACGTCTGCAGCTACCACCTGCAGGAGGCGGGAGCGACGCCGGTGCAGGAACTCGCTTATGCCTTGTGCACGGCGATGGCGGTTCTCGACCGGGTCAAGGCTTCAGGCGAAATCCCGCCGGACGAGTTTCCGCAGGTCGTCGAGCGCATCTCGTTCTTCGTCAATGCCGGCATCCGCTTCATCGAGGAATGCTGCAAGCTGCGGGCATTCGGCGAAATGTGGGACGAGCTGACACTGACCCGCTATCAGGTCCAGGATGCGAAGCTGCGTCGCTTTCGCTATGGCGTGCAGGTGAACTCGCTCGGCCTGACCGAGGCGCAGCCGGAAAACAACGTGCAGCGGATCGTCCTCGAGATGCTGGCGGTCGCGCTCTCCAAGCGGGCGCGCGCACGTGCGATCCAGCTGCCGGCTTGGAACGAGGCGATGGGTCTGCCGCGTCCGTGGGATCAGCAATGGGCGCTGCGGATACAGCAGGTGATGGCTTTCGAGACCGATCTCCTCGAGTATGAGGACATCTTCGACGGATCGCCGGTGATTGCCGCCAAGGTCGGCGAACTGATCGCCGGAGCCCGGCGCGAGATCGAGAACGTCGAAGCGCAGGGCGGCATCATTGCCGCGATCGAGTCGGGCTACATCAAGCGCGAACTGGTCGGTAGCCACATGAGCCGCCTGCGCGCCATCGAGGCGGGTGAGCTGAAGATCATCGGCGTCAACTGTTTCCACGAGACAGCCGAGTCACCGCTGACTGCCGGCAGCGATGGCGCCATCATGAAGTCCGACCCGGCAGCCGAGCGGCAGCAGATCGAAAGGCTGCAGGAGCATCGCCGGCAGCGCAGCGATGCCGACGTGCGCGCTGCCCTGCAGGGGCTGGCCGACGCGGCGAAGAGCGGCGACAACATCATGCCGAACTCGATCCGCTGCGCGCTGGCAGGTGTCACCACCGGCGAGTGGGGTGATTCGCTGCGCGCCGTCTTCGGCGAGTTCCGGCCGCCGACGGGGGTCGACATCGCCATCGACAGTCGCGAGGTGCTCGGCAGGAAGGATCAGGTGACCGACCTCAGGGAGCGGGTCGCCCGCACCGGCAACGCGCTGGGCCGCCCGCTGAAGCTGTTGGTTGGCAAACCGGGGCTCGATGGCCATTCGAACGGCGCCGAACAGGTGGCGGTCAAGGCACGCGACGTGGGTTTCGAGGTCGTCTACGACGGCATCCGGCTGACGCCGCAGCAGATCGCCCAGGCGGCGCAGGAGGAAGGGGTGCACGTCGTCGGGCTGTCGATCCTCTCGGGAAGCCACATGGAACTGGTCGGGTCGGTGCTGCAGGAACTGCGCGCCCGTGATCTGGCGGGCCTGCCGGTGGTTGCCGGCGGCATCATCCCGCCCGCGGACGCCGAGCGGTTGCTGGCGCTTGGGGTGCGCGCGATCTACACGCCGAAGGACTTCAACCTGAACGCGATCATGGGCGACATCGTCGACGTCGTGCGGGAAACCAACGGTCTCGAGCGGCTGGGTGGACTCTCCTGAGAGGTCGATGACGAACCTGGTCCTTCCCGATCCCGAACGGCTCGCGGCCCGGATCCAGGGCGGTGAGCGGGCGGCCGTTGCCAGTGGCCTGAACCTGCTGGACAACCGCCTGCCGGCGGCGCGCAGCCACGCGGTGCGGCTGCTCGCATGCCTGTCCGGAGAGCGTTCGCTGAGCGCGGGGCACCTGATTGGCGTCACCGGACCGCCGGGTGCCGGCAAGTCGTCGCTGGTGTCGGCGATGATCCGCGAATGGCGGCTCGCCGGCAGGACGGTCGGTGTTCTGGCGGTCGATCCGTCGAGTCGGCCCGAACTGGGTGGTGGCGCGCTGCTCGGCGACCGCATCCGGATCAAGAGCGTCGGGCAGGACGAGGGGCTCTTCATCCGCTCGCTTGCCAATCGCAACCAGCTGGGCGGCGTCGCCAGCGAGGTGTGGCCGATGAGCTGGCTGCTGCTGGCCTGTTTCGACGTCGTCGTCATCGAGACCGTCGGCGTCGGCCAGACGGAGATCGACATCGCCGAGATCGGCGACACCGTCTGCTATGTGGCGCAGCCAGCGTCCGGTGACACGATCCAGTATCTCAAGTCCGGGATCATCGAAATCCCCGACATCTTCGCCGTCAACAAGGCCGACCTCGGCGCCGCAGCCCGCAAGACGGCGAGCGAGATCGGTCGCAGTGCCCCGCGGCAGGATCGCCGTGAGGGCTGGGATTACCCGGTCTGCCTGCTGAGCGCGACGATGCAGACAGGTATCAAGGAGTTTCACGCGCACTTCGATCGACACCGACGCTTCCTCGTCGCGGCCGGCCTCCTCGAGCGGCAGCGCAGCCAGCACCAGAGTGGCTGGGTCTTGCGGCTGCTGAAGGAGGAGTTCGGCACTTTCGGCCTGGGGCTGCTCGGCGGCCGTACCACCATCGAGGAGCGGCTGGGCGCGTGTCGATCGAGTCAGTTCGAGGAGTACGAGCGTATGCGAGAGCATATTCTTTCCCGTTTGCTGTCGGTCAACCAACCGACCCTTTCACCATAAGAGGAGCATCTGATGAGCAAGCAACTGTATGCACTTGGCGAACTGCCTCCGTTGGGCGAAGTCCCGGAGAAGATGCACGCCTGGCTGATCCGCCCGGAGCGCTTTGGCAAGCCGACCGAGGCATTTCAGCAGGAAGTGGTCAACACGCCGGCGATTGCCGACGACGAGGTGCTGGTCCTTGTGATGGCGGCCGGCATCAACTACAACAATGTCTGGGCCGCGCTCGGAATTCCGGTCAACGTGATTGCCGCCCGCAACAAGGCGGGTGAACCCGAGGATTTCCACATCGGTGGCAGCGATGCTTCGGGCATCGTGTACCGGGTCGGCAAGGACGTCACCAATGTCAAGGTCGGTGACGAGGTGGTCATGCACTGCGGTCAGTGGAGCCGCAACTGCGAGTGGGTAAGGAACGGCGGCGACCCGATGTACTCGCCGAGCTTCCGTATCTGGGGCTATGAGACCAACTATGGCAGCTTTGCCCAGTTCACCCGGGTGCAGGGTCATCAGTGCATGCCGAAGCCCAAGCACATGACTTGGGAAGAGTCGGCAGCCTACACGCTGGTGGCGGCGACCGCGTGGCGGATGCTGCACGGCTGGGGCGCCAGTTCGATCAAGAAGGGTGATGTGGCGCTGATCTGGGGGGGGGCGGGAGGACTCGGCTCGATGGCGATCCAGATTGCCAAGGCCGTCGGCGCCACTTCGGTCGCCGTCGTCTCGGGCGAGGACAAATACGACTACTGCATGAAGCTCGGTGCCAAGGGCTGCATCAACCGCAACGACTTCGACCACTGGGGCATGCTGCCACACTGGAAGGACAACGCCGGCTACGCCAAGTGGCTCAAGGGAGTGCGCGCCTTCGGTTCGAAGATCTGGGAGATCCTGGGTGAGCGGCGGGCACCCAACGTCGTTTTCGAGCATCCCGGCGAGACGACCATTCCGACTTCGATTTTCGTTTGTGAGACTGGCGGCATGGTCGTGGTCTGCGCCGGCACGACCGGCTACAATGCGACGGTCGATCTGCGCTACCTCTGGATGCGGCAGAAGCGACTGCAGGGATCGCATTTCGCCAATGCCGTGCAGTCCAACGAGATGAATCAGCTGGCGCTGCGTGGCCAGCTCGATCCCTGCATGTCGCGTGCCTTCGCCTACGAGGAACTGCCGCTTGCCCATCAATTGATGCACGACAACAGGCACCCGCACGGCAACATGTCCGTTCTCATCAGCGCCACGCAGTTTGGTCTCGGCGTCAGCGGCAAGGCGCCGGTGACCATCGTTCACCCGACGCTGCCGAAGGGCGACGTCCATACGACGCCGGCACCGTACCCGATGTCGGTTCCGCTGCCGAGCATCGCCGAAGGCGAGCCGATCACCATCGCCGACGACGGCACCCGTGTCCGCGACCTGATGCATCGCGGCATCATCTCCTGCACTCCGGACGACACCGTTGGTGTGGTCGCCAGGCTGATGGTCGAGAAGGAAATTCACGCGGTCGTGGTGATGGATGCCGAAGGCAACGCGGTGGGGGTCGTGTCGCAAACCGACATGGTGCTGGCGCGGCAGGGGAGGACGCCAGAGCAGGCGCGGTCGATGCTGGCACGCGAGGTGATGACGCCCGGCTGCGCGACCTGCGACGCCGACATGCTGTTGAGCGACGCGGTCAGCCTGTTGACTGCACGGCGGATGCATCGCCTGGTGGTCACCGAGAAGGATCAACCGGTTGGGGTCATCTCGATGACCGATGTCGTGCGCAAGATCATCGGCGAATGAGTTGCGCTTGTTCGCGTTGATCGGATGTCGTGTCTTCCCCTCCCTGCGCCGGGGAGGGGAATGAGCACGAGTCACGGCGACGTCGCCCTGATCCTGCCGGCACCCTTCCTTGCCCTCGCAGCAGGGAAGGGCGGCCTGTTTTCCGGACCACCTGAACCCCAGCCATGAAAGCCATCGTTTGCCATGCGCTCACCGGACCCGACGCGTTGCGCCTCGACGATGTTCCCGAGCCTCGTCCCGGTCCTGGGCAGGTGCGGATTCGCGTTCGCGCCTGTGGTGTCAATTTTGCCGACAGCCTGGTCACCCGCGGCCAGTACCAGAAGCAGCCGCAGCCGCCGTTCAGCCCGGGTTTTGAAGTGGCCGGCGAGGTTGTCGAAAGTGGCGCCGGCGTGCAGAGTCTCGCCGTCGGCGACCGGGTGATCGCCCTCACACCGTACGGCGGTTACGCCGAGCAACTGGTGGCCGATGTGAACCGCTGCGTGGTGATGCCGGCAGCGATGTCGTGGGAGGACGCTGCCGCGTTTCCGGTGGTCTTCGGCACCTCGCATGTCGCCCTGTGGCATCGGGCGCGCCTGCGTGCCGGGGAAACGCTGGTCGTGCATGGCGCGGCGGGCGGTGTTGGTCTGACTGCCGTCGCCATCGGCAAGCTGTTGCAGGCGAGGGTCATTGCCACCGCCAACGGGCAGGCGAAGCTGCAGGTGGCGCGCGAACACGGCGCTGACCACCTGATCGACAGTGGGGTGGACGATGTCCGCCTGCGGATCAGGGAGCTGACCGGCGGTCGCGGTGCCGACGTGGTCTATGATCCGGTTGGCGGCAACTTGTTCACCGCCTCCTTGCGCAGCATGGCCTTTGAAGGCCGGATCCTGGTAATTGGGTTCGCGGGCGGTGGCGTCCCGCAGATCCCCGCCAATCACCTGCTCGTCAAGAACGTGGACGTGATCGGCGTCAATTGGCCCGCCTACGCCGAGATGCACCCGCAGCTGATGGGCGAGAGCTTCCGCAAGCTGATGCAGTGGGTGGTCGACGGCGCAATCAGGCCCCATGTTTCCGCGACCTATCCACTTGCACGGGCGGTCGAGGCCCTGAATCAGGTGCTCAGCCGCAAGTCGACGGGTAAAGTCGTGATTGTGATGAACTAGCCATGGCCGGCAGCGCCGATCGGCCTTCCGACCGTGCTGCGTGCTGCCGGCTCACCGAGGAGCGGTCCGCCGCGACAATGCTTTGCTTCCCGCGGTTGTGATCGTCGTCCTGGCGAGAGACCAGGCGCACGGCAGGACCCGCGGGATGATCAGACGGGCGCTGGCAGTCGCGAGCGCCTTTTTCCCAGGCGCGGCCAAATCCGCGCCGATGTTCAGCAGAAAGGACTGTCATGAATCCACAAAACGGTTACGACATTGAAGACCTGTCGGTCGGAATGAGCGCGGAAACTGCCAAGACCATCACCGATGCCGATCTCGTGCTCTTCGCGGGGGTATCGACGGACGTCAATGCGGTTCATATGGACGAGGAGTTCGGTCGCACGACGATGTTTGGCGGCCGCATCGCGCACGGCATGCTGTCGGCCAGCCTGATCTCGGCGGTGTTGGGAAATCGCCTGCCCGGCCCCGGAACGATCTACATGAATCAGTCGCTGCGCTTCCGCGCCCCGGTTCGTCCCGGCGACACGGTGCGCGCCAGGGTCACCGTCAAGGAAGTGATCGAAGACAAGTGCCGGGTGGTGCTCGATACCGTGTGCACCGTCGGCGACAAGGTGGTCATCGACGGCGAAGCCACCTTGATGGCGACCTCCCGCAAGAAGCGCGAGGCCGGCAAGTAGTCGGTTGCAGCGATCGAGCGCGTGCCGGCGGCCGCCTTCCGGTTTCGTCTCGCGCGAAGCCGGAAGCGGCGGCCGCTCTGCGTCGACAGGCAGACAGAAGATCGATTCGCGACGAAACAGGTACACGGCAGCGACAAAGCGCGAGACAATCGGCCTGTGCCGGCAGCAGCGGGCGTCCTTCGTCCTGCTGCGGCGGGAACCGTGCCGATGATCAGCAGGAAGGACTGCCATGAATCCCCAGAACCATCAGGATGTCGAAGCGCTGTCGATCGACATCAGTGCGGCAACGGAGAAGATCGCCGCTGCGGTCCTGATGCCCACCTCGCTCGGCAAGCGAATGGCGGGGTGCAAGTAGATGAGCAACCCCGGCAGCGACTTCAGTGCCTGGATCGGTCGTCAGCATAGCACTGACGACGATCTCGGGCTGGCGGCAGTGCTGGCGGCCGCGGCGACGCTCGGCGATGGCTCTGAGAGCTTTACCTGCGGCAGTGCGCTGCCGCCGCTCTGGCACTGGTTCTACTTCCTGCCTCAGGTGCCGCAGGCGCACCTCGGTGTCGACGGGCATCCGCAGCGCGGCGGCTTCATGCCGCCGATTCCTTTCCCGCGACGGATGTTCGCCGGCGCGCGGTTGCGCTTTCACGCGCCGTTGCTGCTCGGCCAGTCGGCGCGACGCGTCACCACCATTCTCGATGTACGCTTGAAGAGCGGACGCTCCGGCTCACTGGCCTTCGTTTCGCTGCACCACGGCTACCATCAGGGCGATCGCCTGTGCATCGACGAAGAGCAGGACATCGTCTACCGCGAACCGGGTCCGGCGCTGCCTGCGCCGACGGTCGTCGACTGGCCGCCGCTGCCGGCGGCAGCCTGCGCACGTATCGTCACGCCCGATCCGAGGCTGCTCTTCCGCTTCTCGGCGCTGACCTTCAACGCCCACCGGATCCATTACGATCGTCCGTACGCGATCGACGAGGAGGGCTACCCTGGCCTCGTCGTGCACGGTCCGCTGACCGCCGTGCTGCTGCTGGACCTGCTGCGACATCAGGTGACACGCCCGGTGCAGGAATACAGTTTTCGCGGCCTGGCGCCGCTCTTCGACCTGGCGCCCTTCCGGCTGGTGTGCACCCAGGAGGATGGCGGCTATGCGCTCGCGGCGCAGGGGCCCGACGGCACGTTGGCGATGAGCGCCAGGGCTGTGCTCGCCGAGGCGGCCGGGTAGTCGAAGCCAGCGGCGGCGACGCCATGGCCATGGGTGTCGACGGCGGACTGCAGCCGGCCAGTGGTCGAGGCTTTCGTGAGCAGGGTTGCTGCCGCAGATCTCCGCCGTCAGCGGAGGCTTTCGACGAGATGATGTATGCGTGTCGTCTGATCGCGTGGCCAAGGTGTTCTCGGATCGGTATCGAGCTCACGCGCACGCTTGCAGGCATCCGCGATGTTGCCGTTGGTTACGAGCGCAGCTACGTCGAAATGGCTCTTGGTGCGGAATCCAGGCCATTCGCGGGCCAAAGAGCGACAACAGTCTTGACAGTCAGCAAATGGGCGGTTCGGCAAGAGAGGCAACCACAGCCAGAGTTCGAAACACGGATTGCTCAGTGCTAGGTGGTAGCGGCTTCTTTGCCTGCCGATCAGCGCCCAAGCGGCGACGAGTTCGTCCTCACTCCAAGTGTCGCGATCGACGACCACCCAATACTCGGTGTCTGGACCGGGCTGGTACCGGCGTTCGTTTTCCGTGAGGCGCTCGCCGACCTCAAGCGGGCTGGTCTTGTGCCTTGGGTTGTCAAGGACTTTCAACCGAAAGGTCCCGTGACGTCCAGGTTGAAAGGCGGCGAAGTACAACGGCTCCGTCGCATCGCCCTCGGCAGCAATGACGAACAGGCGCTTGGTCCTTCTGAAAGCGCTGCGCCGGGAGATCAAGTGCCACCTCTGGTCTTTGCTGACACAGCGACCGGATCACTGGGAGGCTGCGTCTCGCCGTCGACCGCGGCTATTGATGCGCGGCGGCCACGCGCTCGTAGCGGTGCTAGGTGCGGGATGCCAGAAAAGCGACCTTCCAGATAGGCTTTTCGAATGTCTCTGTCGGCGCGCAGCGTGCTCAGTTCCTCGGTCATCTCGGCACCCATGCGGCTGCTTGCGAGTGGCTGTTCGCGCAGTTCGACACCTGTGACGCCCGTGCCAGAACGGCTGAGCAGATCGATCGTATGGTCACGCAAGTCGCGCCTATTCGATCCTTCCAGTTCGAGCGAGACATACGGGGCGCCAGGTTCCAAAATGATCAACTGGTCGCGGAACCAGGGGAAAACCGGTGCCAGCAGGCCGAGGTTGCGGTCCATGGCTTCGTGTAGAAAGAGCTGATTCGGCGCTGTACCCTTGGCGACGAAGCGGGCAACTGCCGGTCATCATCCCCGACCCCAGGCCCTGCCCAGGCGTCGAGGGAGAAGTCGGGCTTGCCTCCGTCCGTACCTCGCCATCTCGGTCTTCTCCTTGTCGCCCCCTCGTCTCAGATCCTATCGAGGCGGCAACTAGTCTGGCACAGCGGGGCTGCCTGCAGGCACGCCACAGCGTGGCCTCCCTGGCCGGAACGGTCGCGACTGGCAGCGACCGCCGACGCCGTTCCGGAGAAAGCGGGTCGACCCGCGTAAGCGCCGTGTCAGCAAGCTTCGCCATCCTGCGCGGGTGGTCGGGGTCGCCGCCATTGGGTGGCGCCCGGGGCGTCACGCGAGGAGGGCGGCATGAAGCTGGCCGGAGCATTGTTGTGGGTAGCCCTGATCTGGGGTGGAGCGGTTGCAGCGAGCGAGGTAGGCGTCACCGACAAGAGCATCCTGATCGGCATGACGGCGCCGTTTTCCGGTCCCAGCGGACCGTACGGGCTGGACATGAAGATGGTCATCAACGCCTATTTCCGGCAGATCAACGACGCCGGCGGCGTGCATGGCCGGCGGCTCGACCTGCGCAGCCTCGATGATGGCTACGAGACCGAGCGCACGGTCGCCAACACCAAGGCACTGATCGCCCAGGAGCAGGTCTTCGCGCTTCTCGCGTTCTACGGCTCGAGCCCGACGACGGCGGCGATGAACGATGTCTTCGGCATCGCCAGGGTGCCGCTGGTGGGGACGATCTCCGGCGCCGACTCGCTTCGTCACTCGCCGCGCGACCACCCGCCCAACCGCTACATGTTCAACGTCCGTGCGAGCTACGCCGACGAGACCGAGGCGATCGTGAACCAGCTCGCCTCGCTCGGGTTCAAGAGCATTGCCGTCTTCTACCAGAACGACGGCTTCGGCAAGTCCGGTCTCGAGGGTGTCCTGGCGGCGCTCAGGAAGCACAATCAGGTGCCCGTCGCGGTGGCCACGGTCGAGCGCAACTCGGTGGATGTCGGTGGCGCCGTGCAGACCATTGCCAGGGCCAACCCGCAGGCGGTGATCATGGTCACCCTGTACAAGGCCAGCGCCGCCTTCGTGCGCGAGATGAGGAAGGCGAAGCAGAATCCGCAGTTCATGACGCTGTCGCCGGTGGGCGCCGATCTGCTGGTGCAGGAACTGGGTGACGAGGCGCGCGGCATCGGCATTTCGCAGGTCATGCCCTACCCCTGGAACGACACCCTGCCGATGGTGCGCGAGTACCACCGCCTGTTGGGCAAGCAGGCGAAGCCCTCGTACTATGGGATCGAAGCCTACGCCATGGCCAGAGTGCTGGTCGACGCGCTGCGCAAGGCGGGCAAGGAACCGACGCGCGAGAAGCTGGTGGCCGCGCTCGAGAGCATGCAGAACCACGACCTTGGCGGATACCGGGTCAGCTTTTCGCCGACCGAGCGCGCTGGTTCACGCTTCGTCGACCTGACGGTCATCGGCAGCGGCGGACGGGTGCTGCGCTGACTTGCGGCGTGCCAGTTTCCGCCTTGGTGGGACACCAGGACGGGGTAACGTCAGAATCAGGACCATGGAACATGCCCAGGGCCTCGGTGTTGCCGTTGATGTCCTTCAAAAGTGGATTGGCGCGGGCGGCGTAGCCACGCAAGCTGCCGAAAGGGCCCCGTTCGAGCGCTGAGTGCAGCGGAACGTGGTTGGCGTTGAGCCCGCTCCATGCGGCCTGCAACAGAAACTGGACCTTCACGGCCTCAAACGGGAAGACGATCTGGCCGTCCTCTGTGCGGGCGAGCACACCAGCGTTCAGCAAAGCAGTTACATCACCGTGAACGGCCTTCACGTCTCGGCCAACGCGACGCGCAGCCTGGCGAATTGATACTGGACCCGCTCCACACAATGCCTTCAGTAGCTCCCACCGCTTTTCGGTATGGAGTTGGAGGAGAAGACACAGCCGGTGTTCGTCGTGGCGACGGCGAACGACATTTCGCAGTTGCCGCCGGAGCTGCTGCGCAAGGCCGGCTCGACGGGATCTTCTTCGTCGACCTGCCGACGACCCGCAATCGCGCCGAGATCCTGATGATCCACCTGGCCCGCCGGCAGCGGTCGCCGACCGACTACGACATCGCCGCGGTGGCGCGCGCGACCGACGGCTTCAGCGGCGCCGACCCCGAAGAGGTGGTGATCAATGCGCTCTTCGAGGCGTACGACGAGAAGGACCGGACGCTGAAGACCGCGCATCTGCTGAACGCGGCGCGGGAAATCATCCCGCTGTCGCGTTCGCGGGCGCGCCAGATGGAGACGCTGCGCCAGTGGGCGGCGACCAACTGCCGGATGGCTGCGGCCACCGAGAGCGACGAGGCGGCTGGCGAGCAGGACGGCCTCTCGAGCCGGCGGGCGCGGCTGGTCGATCTCTGAAAGCCGGGCGTCTGCCGCACCGGCCCGGGCTCAGGCGCGACGCCAGCTCGTTCCGTTGGCGCTGTCCTCGAGGATGACTCCGGCGGCCAGCAGTCCGGAGCGGATGCGATCCGCTTCAGTGAAATCGCGACGCTTCTTGGCGGCAGCCCGTTCGGCGATCAGCGCTTCGATCGTCTCGGCCGTCGTCTCGCCATCGCGCGCCGGCGATGCCTGCAGGAAGTCCTGCGGTTCACGGCCGAGCAGTCCGAGCAGTCCGGCCAGTGCGCGCAACTGGCAGGCGAGCGGCGCCGACTGGCTGCGATTCACTTCGGCTGCGAGGTCGAAGAGCACGGCGCAGGCTTCCGGCGTGTTGAAGTCGTCGTTCATTGCCGCCGCGAAACGCGCTGCGTGCGGCTCGCTCCAGTCCACTTCCGCCGCCGCTGCCACAGGTAGCGCCTTCAGTGCGGTATAGAGCCTGGTCAACGCGTGCCGGGCATCGTCGAGGTGGGCGTCGGAGTAGTTCAGCGGGCTGCGATAGTGTGCCCGCAGGATGAAGAAGCGCAGCACTTCGGCGTCGTACCGGCGCAGTATTTCGCGGATGGTGAAGAAGTTGCCGAGCGACTTCGACATCTTTTCCTCATCGACACGGACGAAGCCGTTGTGCATCCAGTAGTTGACGAAGCGGCAGCCGTGCGCACCCTCGGACTGGGCGATCTCGTTCTCGTGATGCGGGAACTGCAGATCCTGCCCGCCACCGTGAATGTCGAAGTGCGCTCCGAGCAGCTCCGAACTCATCGCCGAGCACTCGATGTGCCAGCCCGGACGGCCGTCTCCCCAGGGCGAAGCCCACGACGGTTCACCTTCCCGGGCACTTTTCCAGAGCACGAAGTCGAGCGGGTCTTCCTTTGCGCTGTCGATGTCGACGCGCTCGCCAGCCCGCAGGTCGTCGAGTGACTTGCCCGAGAGCTTGCCGTAACCGGGAAAGCGACGCACCGAGAAATTGACGTCGCCGGCCGCCGCACGATAGGCGAGGCCATTCTCCTCGAGCCGCCGGATCAGGCGCAGCATCTGCGGCACGTAGTCGGTCGCGCGCGGTTCATGGTCCGGCCTGGCGACGCCGAGCGCCGCCGCATCCTCATCCATGCAGCGGATGAAGCGCGCGGTCAGCTCGCCGATGGTCTCGCCGTTCTCCGCTGCGCGGCGGATGATCTTGTCGTCGATGTCGGTGATGTTGCGCACGTAGCAGACCTTCAGTCCGCTCGCCCGCAACCAGCGCTGGACGATGTCGAAGACCACCAGGACGCGCGCGTGACCGAGATGACAGTAGTCATAGACGGTCATGCCGCAAACGTACATCCGTACCTCGCCGGGTACGATGGGGACGAATTCCTGCTTGTCTCTGGTCAGCGAGTTGTAGATCTTCAGCATCTTCGGGTCTGCGGGAACGTGCCGTGAGCGGCTGCCAGCGGCGGAGGATTTTGGTTTGGCGGGAGTTCTTGCTAGAATCGGCCGCTTTCCTGTTCCTGCTGCCCTCCGACCGCGCGTGGCCCAGTATACCACACCGATGCTTGCCAGCCCCTTGCCAGCCCTCCGCTGCGCGCTCCTCGTCTGGGTGCTCGGCGGGGCGGCGTCCGTGGCGTTTGCCGACAACCTCGCCGATGCCCAGCGGCTGCTCAAGCAGGGCCAGGCGGCGGCGGCGCTCGAAATGATCGAGGAGCACCTGGCGAGCAATCCGGCGGATGCGCGCGGACGCTTCAGCAAGGGCCTGATCCTCGTCGAGATGGGTCGTCCCGCCGATGCCATGACCGTCTTCAGCAAGCTGATCGAGGACTATCCGGAACTGCCCGAGCCGTACAACAACCTGGCCGTTCTCTACGCGCAGCAGAAACAGTACGACAAGGCGCGGACGGCGCTCGAAATGGCGATCCGGATCCAGCCGACCTACGCCACCGCCTACGAGAACCTTGATGACATCCATGCCCGGCTGGCTGGCCAGGCCTATGAGAAGGCGCTGCAGATCGACCCGGCGAAGAAGGCGGCGCAGCGGAAGCTGTCGCGCGTGCGCGAGGTCGGCAGCGGTGGCCTGGGCGATGCCGGCGCGAGCACTGCGCGGCTGGCTGCGGCCCCGGATTCGCCGGCTGCCGGCGTGGCCGACAGGGCGTCCGTCGCGGCTGTTACTGCGGACGAGAAGGAAGTGGCGAAGATGATCGAGGGCTGGGCCAGGGCCTGGTCGCGCAAGGACGCGAAGGCGTACTTCGCCCACTATGCCACCGACTTCCGCCCGCCGCGCGGCATGACGCGCAAGACTTGGGAGGAGGGGCGCCTGCGGCCGATGCGCAAGCCCGGCCGCCTGCTCGTCGAGGTCGACGACATCCGCGTCTCTTTCGCTGATGGCAAGGCCACCGTACGTTTCCGGCAGACCTTCACTTCGCCGGCGCTCACCTCGACGGTGGCCAAGACGCTGGTCCTCGTCAGGTCCGGTGGCCGCTGGTTGATCCAGGAGGAACGTGTCGGCTGATCGCGGAGTGCCGCACCGGCCATCCGGCACCGCATCCGGCCATTTCGTTGCCGCCCGTCGCGGCGACGGCTGTTGGCTGGCCGCTGCCTGCCGCCACCTTTCGCCCGCCCGCCGGGAATTGCTTGCCAAGGAGTAGCCCGATGTTGAGAAAGATCCTTCTCGCGCTTGCCGGCGCCCTGTTGTCGGTCGTGGCCGTGGCGGCGCCCAGCGTCGAGATGCAGACGAGCATGGGGCGCATCGTCATCGAACTCGATTCCGAGAAAGCGCCGAAGACCGTGCGCAACTTCCTCCAGTACGTCAATGAGGGCTTCTACAACGGCACCGTCTTTCACCGCGTGATTCCTGGCTTCATGATCCAGGGCGGCGGTTTCACGGTCGAGATGGAACAGAAGCCGGCGCCGCGGCGGGTGGAGAATGAGGCGAAGAACGGGCTCAGGAACGACCGCGGGACGATCGCCATGGCGCGTACCGCCGATCCGCATTCGGCGAGTGCGCAGTTCTTCATCAATCATCGCGACAACGCGTCGCTCAACCATCCGTCGCCCGATGGCTGGGGCTACACGGTCTTTGGCCGCGTCACGCAGGGTATCGAAGTGGTGGACCGGATCGCCGGCGTGGCGACGGGCAACCGCGCGATGCATCAGAACGTTCCTCTTGAGCCGGTCACCATCCAGTCGGTCAGGATCCTCTCCGAGAAAGGCAAACCATGATCAAGCTCCATACCAGCCTGGGCGTCATCGCCATCGAGGTCGACGCCGACAAGGCGCCGCTGTCGGCGCAGAACTTCATCGACTACGTTGCCGCCGGCCACTACGACAACACCGTCTTCCACCGCGTGATCCCGGGCTTCATGGTGCAGGGCGGCGGTTTCGCGCCGGGCATGAAGCAGAAGCCCTGCCGGCCGCCGATCCGCAACGAGGCCGACAACGGGCTGAAGAACGAGGCCTACACGGTGGCGATGGCACGCACCGCGGAGCCGCACTCGGCGACGGCGCAGTTCTTCATCAACGTCGTCAACAACGACTTCCTCAACTTCCGTGCACCCAATGCGCAGGGCTGGGGCTACTGCGTCTTCGGCAAGGTGGTCGAGGGGCGCGAGGTGGTCGACCGGATCAAGGCCGTGCGCACCGCAACCTCGGGTTTTCATTCGGACGTGCCGGTCGAGGACGTGTTGATCGAGCGGGCGGAAGTCTGCTGATGCCGCGTCCGTAGACGAGCGCAGCAGGTAACGCGTGCGACCGACCCTGTTCATATCCGACCTGCACCTGGCGCCCCAGGAGCCGGAGGTGACGCGGATTTTTCTCGACTTCCTGCGCGGGCGGGCGCGGGCGGCGGAGAGCCTGTTCATCCTCGGCGACCTCTTCGAGGCATGGCCGGGCGACGACTGCCTGGACGACCCCGCCGACGGTCTGGCCGTCGAGGTTGTCGCCGCCCTGCATGAGCTGGTCGCCGCCGGAGTCGGGCTGGCGGTGATGCACGGCAATCGCGATTTCCTGCTCGGCGAGCGTTTTGCCGCTGCCAGCGGCGCCCGCCTGTTGCCCGATCCGTGGCTGCTGGCGCTGCCCGGCGGTGAGTTCGTCCTGGCGCATGGTGACGCCCTGTGTTCGGATGACCGCGAGTACCAGTCGTTTCGCGCACTGGTTCGCCGTCCCGACTGGCAGCAGGCCTTCCTTGCCCGTCCGCTGAGCGAGCGCAAGGCGGTCGCCGCGGCTTTGCGGCAGCAGAGCGAGACGGCCAAGCGAGACAAGGCGCAGTACCTGATGGATGTCAATCCGGTCGAGACCGATGACTTCCTGCGCGCCCACGGCTACGTCGGACTGATCCACGGCCACACGCATCGTCCGGCGGTACACGATCACCTCGTCGATGGCATCCACGTCCAGCGCTGGGTGTTGGCCGATTGGCACGCGAACCGTGGCGAATGCCTGTGCTGGAATGGCGAGCGCCTGACTCGCGAGTGCCTGAACTGACGCGCAGCATGACGCGGCCTCAGCCGCGTTCCCGCCAGATGGCTGTCACGCGCCCTGGCGGCTGGCAATGCCTGCCGTCTCGCCACCGGTCGCGGCAGGTAGCGGGACGATGAGTGCCGCGGCGCATGAGATTCTGTCGCGGGTCTTCGGCTATCCGTCCTTCCGCGGACAGCAGGAGGAAGTGGTCGACCAGCTCGTTGCCGGTGGCGACGCGCTGGTACTGATGCCGACCGGTGGCGGCAAGTCGCTCTGTTACCAGATCCCGGCGCTGCTGCGCAGCGGCGTCGGTGTCGTCGTCTCGCCGCTGATCGCGCTCATGCAGGACCAGGTCGGGGCGTTGCGCCAGGTTGGCGTCAACGCAGCCTTCATCAACTCGTCGCTCGACTTCCGTGCGCTGGTTGACACCGAGCGCCAGCTGACGGCCGGTGAACTCGATCTGGTCTACGTCGCTCCCGAGCGGCTGCTCGGCGAGCGCTTCCTCGGCATCCTCGCGGAACTGGTCGCGCGGCAGCGGGTCGCCCTGTTCGCCATCGACGAGGCGCACTGCGTGTCGCAATGGGGACATGACTTTCGCCCGGAGTACATCCAGCTCGGCGAGCTGCATCAGCGCTTCCCGGGGGTGCCGCGCATCGCGCTGACGGCGACGGCCGATCAGCTGACCCGGCAGGAAATCATCACCCGCCTGCATCTCGAGCGGGCACGCCTGTTCGTGGCGAGCTTCGACCGCCCGAACATTCGCTACCAGATCGTCGAGCGCGACAATCCACGCAGGCAGTTGCTGAGCTTCCTCGGCCAGCATCGGGGCGAGGCGGGAATCGTCTACTGCCTGTCGCGGCGCAAGGTCGACGAGACGGCATCCTGGCTGCTGGCGCAGGGGATCCGTGCCCTGCCGTATCACGCCGGTCTCGGCGCCGGTGACCGGCAGCGGCACCAGCAGAATTTCCTGCGCGAAGAGGGCGTCGTGATGGTGGCGACGATCGCTTTCGGCATGGGCATCGACAAGCCGGATGTCCGTTTCGTCGCCCATCTCGACCTGCCGAAGAGCCTCGAGGCCTATTATCAGGAAACCGGTCGCGCCGGACGTGACGGTGATCCCGCCGAGGCGTGGATGACCTACGGCCTGAACGATGTCGTGATCCACCGCCAGATGATCGAGGATTCGGCGGCGCCGATCGAGCAGAAGAGGGTCGAAAGACAGAAGCTCGACAGCATGCTCGCTTACTGCGAATCGGCGACCTGCCGCCGCGTCATCCTGCTCAACTACTTTGGGGAGGACGCGCTGCCCTGCGGCAACTGCGACGTCTGTCTCGATCCGCCGCAGGTGTGGGATGGCACGGTTGCGGCGCAAAAGGTCCTTTCGGCTGCGTTGCGTACCGGCCAGCGCTTCGGTGCCGGCCACCTGATCGACGTTCTGCGCGGCAAGAGCACCGACAAGGTGCGGCAGTTCGGTCATGATCGCCTGCCGACCTTCGGTGTCGGCAGCGAACTCGACGAGATGGGCTGGCGTTCCGTCTTGCGACAGCTGCTCGCCGCCGGCGTCCTCGAAGCCGATGCCGCGGCCTACGGAGCGCTCAAGCTGACCGACGGCGCCCGCCCTGTCCTGCGCGGCGAAGCGGCGCTCATGCTGCGCCGGCGGTCCGATCTTTCCGGGAGCCGTGCTGCCCGCGGCAGGAGTGGCGTCGGTGGCGCTGCCGATCCACCGCGGCCGCATCGGCAGCAGGACTCCCCTCTGGTGGACAGGCTGCGCCAGTGGCGCAGCGCCAAGGCCCGCGAGCAGAGTGTTCCCGCCTACGTGATCCTGCACGACCGGACGCTGTTCGAGATCGCAGCAGCGCTGCCGGCGTCGTCGCAGGAGCTGCTCGCGGTACCCGGGATCGGTCTCGCCAAGGTGCAGCGCTACGGCGACGAGTTGCTCGCCCTCGTCGCCGGCGGCGAATGAGCGTGTCCGGCGTGCGTAGTGGTGGCGGCCACCCGTTGGCGAGCCAGCCGATTCTGCAGGCGCTTCCGGCAGCGTTGCGCTGCCGGCGCGATGGCGAAGACGCTCGCCGCTCGACCGCCGCTAACGCGCGCCGCCACGGGCGACCGGGGCTGCCGCCGCGCGCGCCGCTTGCGCCAGCCGCAGTTCCTCGGCCAACTGGAAGACCGCCATCGCGTAGAAGCTCGAGCGGTTGTAGCGCGTGATGACGTAGAAGTTGTTGAAGCCAAGCCAGTACTCGGTTGCGGCACCGGGTGTGACGAGGTCGATCAGGGCGGCGGCACGGTCGCCGTCGGCCACCGCGGCAACCCCCTGCGCGGCGAATTCGCTGACGCTCAACGACGGCTTGATGCCGAGGGCGAGGAGGGCGGCGGGATTGCCATTGACCGTCGCCGGTACCGCGACCGGCTCGCCCGTCTGCCATCCATGCTGCTGCAGGAAGCGGCCAACGCTGCCGATCGCGTCCGGGTAGCTCTGGCGCAGGTCGATGCGGTCATCACCGTCGAAATCGACGGCAAAGCGGCGCTGGCTGCTGGGCATGAATTGCGGGATGCCGATGGCGCCGGCGTACGAGCCCTTGACGCTGAGCGGACTGATGCCGTTCTCGCGCGCGAGGAGCAGGAACTGCTCGAGTTCGCCGCGGAAGAATTCGGAGCGCGGTGGGTAGAAGAAAGCGAGCGAGGCCAGTGCCTCGAGGACGCCGAAGCTGCCCATGTGCTGGCCATATATCGTTTCGACGCCAATGATGGCGACGATCACCTCGGCCGGCACGCCATGGATCGCCTCGGCGCGCTGCAGCGTCGCGGCATGCTTCTGCCAGAACGACAATCCCCCCGCCAATCGCTGCTCATTGACGAAGCGCTCGCGATAGCGCTCCCATGATCGCTGCTTCTCCGGCACCGCCGGTGGGCGGATCGCCTTGAGGACCGTCGCATTCGGTCGCAGGACGGCGAACTGGCGCGTCAGATGGGCGATGTCGAAGCCGTGCTGCTCGTGCATGCCGGCGATGAATGCCTGCACGTCAGGGTTCTGGCTCAAACCGGTTCCCTGCTCGGCGCTTGTGGGCAGTGCCGCGAGACTGAGCGACAGGGCGAGGAGCAGGCTGCTGGCGAGGTGTTTCAAGGACGGTTTCTCCATCTGGCGGGTAGGCGGTGCACACATTCCTGCAGGACGAGCAACTGCTCGCTGTCGCCGCGGCCATAGCGCAGTGCCGCGTAGCAGCGTGCCGCTTCGCTGGTGAGTGCCGCCAGCTGCGGCCGTTCGACGGCGACCCGACGAGCGAAAGCGAGCGGCCCCTCCCAGGCGGCCCGCGTCACTCCACGTCGCTCGAGCGCCCTGCAGTACCTCTGCCATGCTCGCTGCGCCGGATCGGCGCGACGACGACGGGGCAGCGTCCAAACGGTGACGAGGAACAGAGCGACGCCGCAGAGCACGGCCAGCACCGCGCTCATGCCTTGCCAGTCCGGGTTGGCCATGCCGAAGCGGGAAAGCATTTCGCGCTGCCGCTGTGGATTGTAACCGAGGACCCACTGATCCCAGGCGTTGTTTGCAGCCTCCCAGCGATACCGCAGCTGGCGCAGCCAGTCGGCATCGAGGCCGACGATGGCGGGTAGTGGTTCGCCTTGTGGCAGGGCGGCGACGATTCCCTGTTCGATGCGCGAAGGGGCGACCGCTGCCGTCGGGTCGTAGCGCACCCAGCCCTCGCCCGCGAGCCAGACTTCGGCCCAGGCGTGTGCATCCGACTGGCGGACGATGAGGTAGCCATCGACGGGGTTCACCTCGCCGCCCTGGTAGCCCGCGACGACGCGCGCCGGCACGCCGGCCGCACGCAGCAGGAAGACGAAGGCCGAGGCATAGTGCTCGCAGAAGCCACGTCGGGTGCCGAAGAGGAACTCGTCGACGGCATCGGCGCCCAGCAGCGGCGGCCGCAGGGTGTAATGGAAGTCCTCGTTGCGGAACAGGCCGAGAACCGCATCGGCGATCCGTGCCGGTGGTTGCGACTTCCACTTCGCGGCCAGTGCCCGCGTCCGCGGATTGATGTTCGGTGGCAGGGACAGTGCCTGCTGCAGGACGGCGGCCGTTTCGCTGCGGTTGGCGTGGTAGTCGACCGATGATGTGAAGGCGAAGCGGGCGCGGGTGCGCAGCGGCTCGCGCGCCAGGACCTCCAGCGTCGGCGCCTGCACGGCGCCTGCCGGCAGGCTGGTCGCCACGTCGAGCGCGAGCAGCCAACGCTGACCGTGCGCTTCGATGATGCTGCTGTAGCTGTACGGCGTTCCCCTGGCTTCGACGACCGGTGCCATCCGCAGTCGGCCGCTCGCTGTCGTGCTGGCGCGCCAGGTCAGACCGTCGTAGGCGTCGAGCACCGGGCCACGCCAGTAGAGATCCGCTTTCTCCGGTGTCCCGCCGGCGAAATGGCTGCGAAAGGCGATCGCTCCGGACAGAATGAGGTTGCTGATCGACCCCGGTGCCATCTCATTGGAAAGGCCGCTGCGCCCAGCGTGCGCGTCCTGCGGCAGGCCCCAGAGCGGGCCGGAGACACGCGGAAAGAGCAGATAGAGGATGAGCATGAAAGGCAGCGCCTGCAGCAGCAGCAGGCCGGCCTGGCGGATGATCGCGGCAGGTGGCTGCGAACCGCCATGCAGGCGGATCAGCGCTGCTGTCAGCAGGGTGCAGCTGGCCAGCAACCAGAGGCCGGTCGGGATGCTCTGTGAATAGAAGTAGTGCGTCAGCAGGAGAAAGAAGCCGAGCATGACGACCACCATGGCATCCCGCCGGGTTTTCATCTCGAGTGGCTTGAGCGCCATGAAGATGACCAGCATGGCGACTCCGGAATCCCTTCCGAGCAGGCTGCGATACTGCCAGGCGATGCCCGCCAGTGCGGCCAGGACGAGCAGCGCGAGAAGCCATCGCGGTGGCAACGGTCGCCTCCGCCACCACAGCCAGAGTCGCCAGAGCAGCGCGGCGGCGAACAGCACGCTCAGCCAGGGCGGCAGGTGTTCGCCATGCGGACTGGCGGTGGCCAGGGCGACGGCGAGGAGCCAGGGGACGGCAGCCTGGTCGATGGCTTGCGGCGGACTAGGCCGCATCGCGCCTCTCCTCCGTCTGGTACAGGGCGAGGGTCTGCAGACAGGCCGCCCGGTGGGCGCTGCCGGTGGCAGGCGCGATCTGCTGGTTGGGCAGTCGCAGTCCGTAGCATGCCTGTTGTTCGTCGGCGAGCATGATCCAGCCGGCGAGGATCGACAGCCGTTCCTCGCTGTCGCGATCGGCCGGAGTCAGTGACCAGTCGAGCCAGAGTTCGTCACTCGCGCCACCGGCGAACTGCTTGACCAGCAGCGCCTGCTCGTCCGTGCGGCGGGCCACCGCTTTCCAGGCAATGTGCCGCGTGGGGTCGCTGAGCTGTCGTGGACGAAGACCGGCGAAATCCTCCTGGCCGCCGTCCCCCTGACGATGCTCGGCGATGGTGGCGGCTGACGCGGGCGGCAGCGGTGTGCGCAATGGTTTCGGGTAGACGACGCACGACCAGGAAGGATGGATGTAGCTCCAGGCGCGGAACAGCCCCAGCGGATAGCGGGTGACGAGCGTCACGCGGCCGGGATCGAGTCGGCCGCGGCGCTGTGCCAGGCAGGGCAGGGTGATCGACGCACTCCCTTCTGCCGGCAGATCGACCGCCACCACCGGCTGCGCACTGAACGACAGTTCGAGGGCTCGCCGCTGCTGCCGGCGCGGGTTGTCGAGTTGCAGCGGGAAGCGCGCCAGAGCGCCGACGAATGTCGCGTCGGCGCGTCCGGGCGTCAGGCGCAGCCCGAAGAGGTTGTGAAAGCTGTGCACCATCGCCACCAGACCGAGGCCGGCGAGGAGAAAGATCAGGGCGTGTCCGAGGCTGAGGTCGTAATTGATGGCGCCGACCAGCATTACCAGGAGGACCACGGCAAAGAGGATCCCGGCGGCGCTCGGGACGATGAAGATGCGGCGCTGGCCGAGCATGAGCGGCCACTGCTGGTCGTGCCGGCGGCCGAAGAGCCACTGCTGCAGGACGTTCAGCTGGCGCATCAGGGCAGCTTGACAGAGCGGATCAGGGCGGCGATGTCCTCGCCGTCGGCCTGGCTGCCACTGACCAGGCGCAGGCGGTGGCGGGCCACTGCCGGCAGCACGGCCTGTACATCCTCCGGCAGGACCATCTCGCGGCCGTCGCTGAAGGCCCAGGCGCGGGCGGCGGCGAGCAGGGCGAGAGCGGCGCGCGGGCTCAGGCCGTGCACGAAGCGCTGCTCGCGGCGACTCGCTTCGATCAGCAGCTGGACGTAGTCGAGCAGCGCCGGTGAAGCGTGCACCGCGGCCGCCTGTCGCTGCAGCGGTGCGAATTCGCCGTCGTCGAGGCAGGCGGAAAGGGTCGGCAATCGCTCCCGGCTGCCGCCGCTCTCGAGCAGTGCGCGTTCGGCGTCACGATCCGGGTAGCCGAGGTCGAGACGCAGCAGGAAGCGGTCAAGCTGCGATTCGGGCAGGGGAAAGGTGCCGATCTGGTGCGAGGGGTTCTGCGTGGCAATGACGAAGAAGGGTTCCGGCAGCCGTCGCGTTTCGCCCTCGGTGGTCACCTGCCCCTCTTCCATCGCCTCGAGCAAGGCGCTCTGGGTTCTCGGTGTCGCACGGTTGATCTCGTCGGCGAGCAGCACCTGCGAGAAGACCGGGCCGGGCAGGAACCTGAAGCCGTTCCGCTCGCGGTCGAAGATCGAGACGCCGAGTATGTCCGCCGGCAGCATGTCGCTGGTGAACTGGATGCGCGCGAACTGCAGACCGAGCAGCCGGGCCAGCGTGTGCGCCAGCGTCGTCTTGCCGACACCGGGCAGATCCTCGATCAGCAGATGGCCCCTGGCCAGCAGGCAGCACAGCGCGAGGCGGGTCTGGTTGCCCTTGCCGAGGATCACCGAGTCGGCGGCGGCAAGGATTCGGCTGACCGGGGAGTGGTTGTTGGCGGTTGGCATGGCTTGTCGTCGGGAAGCAATTGGGATGATAATAAACCATCAGTTCCCAACCCGTTCCATCGCTGGGCAGGGCGCCGCTGGCGGCGTCACTGTCGCGACCGAAGGATTACAGTGAGTGTCACGGCTTTCATCACCCATCGCGATTGCCATCTGCATGACATGGGTTCGTACCATCCTGAAGCGCCCGAGCGTCTGAGCGCGATCAGTGACCACCTGATCGCGCAGGGCCTGGATTCCTATTTCGTCTATCACGATGCGCCACTGGCCACTTTCCAGCAGCTCAAACGGGTGCATACCGCGGCGCATCTCGAGCGGCTGAAACGCGCCTCGCCGGACCTCGGGATCGTACACCTCGACCCCGACACGGCGATGAACCGCCACACCTGGCAGGCGGCGATGCGAGCCGCCGGGGCGGGCGTGCTGGCTGTCGATCTGGTGCTTTCGGGGCAGGCCGAGAATGCGTTCTGCGCCGTGCGACCGCCCGGTCATCACGCCGAGCGTGCGACGGCGATGGGTTTCTGTTTCTTCAACAACATCGCGGTTGCCGCGGCGCACGCACTGGCGGCGCACAACCTCGAGCGCGTGGCCGTGATCGACTTCGATGTGCACCACGGCAACGGTACCGAAGACTGTTTTCGCGGTGACCCACGGGTCCTGATGGTCAGCACCTTCCAGCATCCGTTCTACCCCTACAGCGGGACCGAGACCCCGGCGCCGAACATGGTGAACATTCCGTTGCCGCGCGGCACCGATGGCGAGGAGTTCCGGCGCGTGGTGAGCGATCTCTGGATGCCGCGACTGCGCGAGTTCAAGCCGGAAATGTTGTTCATCTCGGCGGGTTTCGACGCCCACTACGAGGACGAGATGGGTGGTTTGCGGCTGCTCGAGCAGGATTACGCCTGGGTCACCGGGCAGCTCAAGGATCTCGCCGACGAATGTGCGCAGGGTCGGATCGTGTCGATACTCGAGGGCGGCTACTCGCTGTCGGCTCTGGCTCGCAGCGTTGCCGCGCACATGCGGATCCTGGCCGAGCTCTGATTCCTCCCGGTAGCCCTGCGGCAGCGTCTCGCGGCGATGCCGCTCGCGTTTTTCGTCGCCAAGGCGGGTGCCTTCGGTTAGAATGCGTGCTTCAGATTTCCCCCCGCGGGATCTCCCCGGGGTCTTGACTGGCGCGCACGCAAACTCATGATTACTGGATCGATCGTAGCGATTGTCACCCCGATGCAGGCCGACGGCAGCCTTGATCTGCCCGCGATGCGCCGGCTCGTCGATTTCCATGTGCAGCAGAACACCGACGCCATCGTCGTCGTCGGCACGACGGGCGAGTCGCCAACGGTCAACCTCGCCGAACACTGCGAGTTGATCCGGGTCGTCGTCGGGCAGGCGGCAGGCCGCCTGCCGGTCATTGCCGGCACGGGTGCCAATTCGACCGCCGAGGCCATCGAGCTGACCCGCTTCGCCCACCAAGCGGGGGCCGATGCGGCGCTGTCGGTCGTGCCCTACTACAACAAGCCCGGGCAGGAGGGGCTGTATCGCCACTTTCGCGCGATCGCCGAGGCGGTCGATATGCCGCTGATCCTCTACAACGTACCGGGTCGCACGGTGGCCGACCTGAGCAACGAGACGACCCTGCGTCTGGCCGAAGTGCCGAACATCGTCGGTATCAAGGACGCGACGGGCAACATGGACCGCGGCGTCGAGCTGATTGTCCGTTCGCCCTCGGGTTTCGCGGTCTATAGCGGTGACGATGCCAGCGCCTGTGCACTGATGCTGATGGGTGCGCAGGGAGACATCTCGGTCGTTGCCAACGTCGCGCCGCGGCTGATGCACGAGATGTGCCGCGCGGCGGTGGCCGGCAACGTGGCCGAGGCGCGGGCGCTGAACGCGCCGCTGATCGGTCTGCACCGGCAACTGTTCTGCGAGGCGAACCCGATTCCGGTCAAGTGGGCGTGCCAGAAACTGGGTCTCATCGGTGACGGCTTGCGTCTGCCCCTGACGCCGCTGTCGCCGGAAAATCACGCCCGTGTCTTGGCCGCGCTGTCGCAGGCCGGCGTGCTCGTCTAGGCAGCATGCGTCAGCCGATGAGACCAGTCGCCAAGCGCCTGCAGATCGTCTTGCTGCTGTTGCTCGCCGGCTGCAGCAGTTCGCTTCTCGAGCCGAAGCGGATCGAATACAAGACCGCCGGGTCGAGCAACGTGCCGCCGCTCGAGATCCCGCCGGACCTCACCTCGCCGACGCGTGATGATCGCTATGCGGTTCCTGATGCCGCCGGCAAGGGGAGCGCGACCTACTCGCAGTACGCAGCCGAGCGTTCACCACAGGCGAGGGCGCAACAGAAGGGCGAGGTCTTGCCCGAGGTCGACCAGGCGCGCATCGAACGTTCGGGAACGCAGCGCTGGCTGGTCGCATCCGGGACTCCGGACAAACTTTGGGGGACGGTCAAGGAGTTCTGGCAGGAGACCGGCTTCCTGATCAAGCTCGATCTGCCCGATGCTGGCGTGATGGAGACGGACTGGGCAGAAAACCGCGCGAAAATCCCGCAGGATTTCATCCGCAATGTCCTTGGCAAGGTGATCGATTCGGTCTACTCGACGGCCGAGCGCGACAAGTTCCGTACCCGCATGGAAGCCGGCAGCACGCCGGGGACGACCGACATCTTCATCAGTCACCGTGGCATGTACGAGATCTTCGTCTCGGAAGGCAAGGATCAGACGAAGTGGCAACCCCGCCCGGCGGATCCCGAACTCGAAGCCGAAATGCTGCGCCGCCTGATGATTCATCTGGGCAGTGAAGAGAAACGTGCGAGCGCAGCGCTCAAGGCGGCGCAGGAGAAGCCCTTTGAGCGGGCGAGGCTGACGCGCGGTGCCGATGGCTCGGGCGCACTCGAAGTCGAGGAATCCTTCGATCGCGCCTGGCGACGGGTGGGGCTGGCTCTCGACCGCGTTGCCTTCACGGTGGAGGATCGCGATCGAAGTCGTGGCCTGTACTTCGTCCGCTACGTCGATCCGGAGAGCGACAACGAGAAGAAGGAGGAGGGCTTCCTGGCGAAGCTCAATCCGTTCAAGGGAAGTTCGACTGCCAAGCCACAGACCCAGTACCGCATTTTCGTGCGGGCGACGGCAAGTTCCCGCTCGACCGTGCAGGTGGTACTGGCTGATGGCGCCGTCGACCAGTCGGAAACGGCAAGAAAGATCCTCAATCTGCTCTACGATCAGTTGAAGTGATGCGTTTTGCCTCGCTGGGCAGCGGCAGTCAGGGTAACGCACTGATTGTCGAGGCGAGCGGGACCCGGCTGTTGCTCGACTGCGGCTTCTCGATCCGCGAGGCGACTCTGCGGCTGGCTCGCCTCGGCATCGACCCCGGCGGCCTGGCGGCGATCCTGGTGACGCACGAACATGCCGACCACGTCGGCGGCGTCTTCGCGTTTGCGCGTCGCCATCGGTTGGCCGTCTATCTGACCCACGGCACGTACAAGATGGCGGCTCGAGGCAGGAGCGTCCTGACCGATTGCCGCCTGATCGACGGGCATGCGGTGTTCGCCATCGACGACATCGAACTGCGTCCCTTTCCGGTGCCGCACGACGCCCGCGAGCCGGTGCAGTACGTCTTCAGCGATGGCGATTGCCGTCTTGGCGTACTCACCGACAGCGGTTCGATCACGTCGCACATCGTCGACGTCCTGCGCCTTTGCGACGGACTCGTCCTGGAGTGCAACCATGATCAGGGATTGCTCGCCGCATCGCGCTATCCGGCGCCGCTCAGGCGACGCATCGGTGGGCCCTTCGGCCACCTCGAGAATGGGCAGGCGGCGGAGCTGTTGCGGCAGGTCGACACGCGCCGACTGCAGCATGTCGTTGCTGCCCACCTGAGCCAGGAGAACAACCGGCCACGTCTGGCGGCGCGGGCGCTGGCGCTGGCGCTCGACTGTGGCGAGGAGTGGATCGGTGTTGCCGACCAGGAGGGCGGGTTTGGCTGGCGCCAACTCGGCTGAGATCTCGTGCGAGTGGCAGCCATCAGGCCGACTGCGGTGTCCGATGCGAGTGGGCCGTGCGGCGGGCGGGTCAGGCGTCCGGCTCGTCGACAACCGCTGCAGGCCGAGGACCGGAATCCTGCGTCAGCCGGCTCGCGCATCCGAGGCCGGTGACGCGGCGACGGCACTGCGCTCCTGGCGGGGCGAATGCTGGCGCACACGAGAGGGCAAAGAAAAAGCCGGCTTGTGCCGGCTTCTTCCTGTCGCGATCCCGAGCTTACTTCTTGGCGGCGTCGGCAGCTGCGGCACCGGCAGCCTTGGCGGCATCGGCAGCAGCACCAGCGGCGGCACCGGCAGCCTTGGCGGCATCGGCAGCGGCAGCACCGGCAGCGGCACCTGCCGTCGCTGCGGCGTCGGCTGGCTTGGCGGCGGCGTCGGCCGGCTTCGCCGCGTCGGCGGCAGGAGCAGCAGCCGGAGCGGCAGCCGGAGCGGCAGCCGGAGCGGCAGCCGGAGCAGCGGCTGCCGGGGCAGCGGCGGGAGCGGCAGCCGGCTTGGCTTCTTCTTTCTTGCCACAAGCGGTAACGGCCAGAGCGAGCAGCGCAGCAACGAGGAGGGAGTTCTTCATCGGGGGTTCCTTATGGACGTTGGAAAACGGATAAAACGAGCCAGAAGCTTGAAGGTTGACCGGCAAGCGTCGATCAACTCGCGATTCTAGCACCTTATCGCCCCCTGGAACCCTGACTGGCGAGAAAGCACGAGAAAGCAGGAGCTGGCAACAGTCTTCTGCCGCTCTCAGAGTGCCCGCCGCTGCAGTGACGGCGGATCGATCCAGCCCAAAGCCAGGGCCAGGAAAAGCATGATGGTCAACAGGATGAACAGCGAGGTCAGCCCGGCGATGATCAGGGGCCCACTGCACTGCTGCCGTGCCCTGTCGTTCAGGCCCAGATAGTCGGCAATCGACAGCGGGCGTTGCCCTCCGGCTGCCCGTGTCTCGGCTGCGACGAAGCGGTTGCCGCAGGCCGAGCAGCGATAGGGGGCCAGCTGCTTGCGGCGCAGGCTCCAGCCTTCCTTCAAGCCGCGACGACGCGATCGGTGGAGGTCCGCCGAGTGGCACTTGGGACATTTCATGGCGACGTCAGGGCTCCAGTCGGTTCGACAGCGGGGACGCAGGCTGCGGTCTGTTGCCGGTGGTGGCCGAAAAAACTCTACATCAGGTGGCGGAATGCGATGTGCGTTTTTTCATGGCGCGCCGAAACTCGCCGGTTGGCCGTTGGCCATGCCCATGCCGCCAGCTTCGCGTCCGCGATGGACCAGTTTCCATTTGCCCGTGTGGGGGAAAGGTCGGGGATGAGTGGAAACGGTCATGGCTCTCATGATACGGGTGTCGCAGGAGGAATGGCCGCTTCGGCTGCCGGCGAGGGACGCGGCAGGTGGTTGATCGTGTCGTGGATGGCAGTCGGGCCGCAACCGGCACGCCGCCACGGCACGGCAACGTGGGGGGCGGTTGTCATTGCCCTGGCCCATCACCACAGGTGCTACACTCGGAGCGATGCGACCCCATCCCTTGCTTGCTGTCGTGGTGCTTGGTCTGATGGCTGACGCGGCGGCAACATCCGTCGTTGTTGGTGGCGAGTGGGTGGCTGGCCTCGGGCCGGCGCCCTCCGGGCTGTGGCTGGCACCTTACGGATATCCCATGCCGGCGCCGGGTGCCCTCGATGCCTTCGGCCGCTGCCTTGCTCCCTGGAATTGTGCGGACTATGAACAGATGCGACGCTTCCTCGATCGCTATCAGCGCAACTATGGTGCTCGCTTTGCTCCCGACGTGCCGCCTTCACCGTCGCGCTGGCCGCAGCGCGACGTGCCGCCGACGCCGGCAGACCAGATCCAGCCGGCGTATCGCAATGCCAGCCAGGTTCGTCCCGAGTTTGCGCCCGCAGGAGTATTGGCCATACCGCCGCCGGCGAGCCGCTAGGGCTGCAGCGCTTGCCGACTCCCGGTCGTGGAGCCGGTCGTCGGTCACCGGCGGCAGCGGCCGACCGAGTCCGGGCTCGCGCCGTCCCGGCGTCCGCAGCCGCTGGTCGCAGGACCCGATCGGGGGGCGGCCTTGAATCCGCTGCTGCAGGCCATCCTCGGTTACCTGCTGCTGCTTGCCCTGGCTTGGGTGATTTCGGCGCGGCGGTCAGCGGTTCCGTGGCGCACCGTGTGCGGCGGCATTCTGTTGCAGGGGTTTCTTGCGCTGCTGATCTTCCGCCTGCCGGCGGCGCGGACCTTCTTTGCGGGCTGCAATGATGCACTCCTGGCGGTCGCGGCGGCGACGCGCGCGGGCACCGCGCTGGTCTTCGGCTTCCTCGGCGGGGCGCCGTTACCGTACGACGAGGCGACTTCGGGGAACAGTTTCGTGCTCGCCTTCCAGGCTCTGCCGGTGGTTCTGGTGATGAGCGCCCTGTCGGCGCTGCTCTATCACTGGCGCGTCCTGCCGCTGCTGGTCCGCGGCTTTTCGCTCGTGCTCGAGAAGACCCTCGGTGTCGGCGGCGCGGTCGGCATGTCCAGTGCGGCGAACGTCTTCGTCGGCATGATCGAGGCGCCGCTGTTGATCCGGCCCTACCTGGCAGTGGTCAGCCGCGGCGAGCTGTTCATCATCATGAGCAGCGGCATGGCTGGCGTCGCCGGTACGGTGATGGCGCTCTACGCCGGCATCCTCGGACCTGCCGTCCCGGACGCGCTCGGTCACATCCTGGCCGCATCGTTCATCAGCGCGCCGGCCGCGATCGTCTTCGCAGTCATCCTCGTGCCGCCTGCCGGGGCTCCCAGCGGACGTCATCTCGCCCTGCCGCCGACCGACCGCTCGAGCATGGAGGCGATCACCCGCGGGACCGGTGAAGGTGTAAGCTTGCTGATCAACATTGCCGCGATGCTGATCGTCCTGGTGGCGCTGGTCAGTCTGGCCAACCAGTTGCTCGGCACGTTGCCGATGGTCGCTGGCGGAGCCATCTCGCTGCAACGCGTGATTGGCTGGTTGATGGCGCCACTGGCCTGGATGGCCGGCGTTCCCTGGTCAGAGTCGGCGGTCGCCGGCGAACTGCTGGGGACGAAGACGGTGCTCAACGAGTTGCTCGCCTATCTCGATCTGGCCCGTCTGCCGCCCGACGCCTTGTCGGCCCGCAGCCGGATCATCATGACCTATGCCCTGTGTGGCTTCGCCAATCTCGGCAGTCTCGGGATTCTGCTCGGTGGCATGTCGTCGATGGTGCCCGAGCGACGCGCCGAGATCGTCGAGCTTGCTCCCTGGACCCTGCTGTCGGGTACGCTGGCGACGCTATCCTGTGGCAGCGTCGTCGCCATGCTGCTGTGAGCGGCCGCTTCCCGCCGGTTCGACGCGTACGATCCCGCCCGTGGCGGCGGTGGATTCTGCGTCAACTCTAGATCTGTTCGCTGACACCGGCGCTGGCAAAACTCGCCATCTCATTGACAAAGGCGGCAGCTGCGCGGACCAGGGGCCACGCCAGCGCAGCGCCGGTTCCCTCGCCGAGGCGCAGGCCGAGGTCGAGCAGCGGCTCGGCGGCGAGGCTGCGCAGCTGCGCCTGATGACCCGCTTCGGCAGAGCGGTGGCAGAAGACGCAGTAATCGCGAACGGCGGGTGCGTGGCGGGCGGCGACGAGCAGGGCGGCGGTGACGATGAAGCCGTCGATCAGCAGCAACATCCGCTGGGCTGCCGCAGCAAGCATGGCGCCAGTCATCATGGCGATCTCGAAACCGCCGAACTCCGCCAGAACGTCGAGCGCATCGGCATCCGGTGGCAGGTTGGCGCGCTTCGCCGCCTGTGCCAGCAGCGCCCGTTTGCGAGCCAGGCCGGCGTCGTCGAGACCAGTGCCGCGGCCGACGCAGTCGGTGAGTGGCGTGCCGGTGAGTTGATGTGTGAGCAGCGAGGCCGAGGCCGTGTTGCCGATTCCCATCTCACCGAAACCGAGCACCCGGCAGCCCTCGCCCGCGAGGCCGTCGACGATCGCAGCGCCGTGGGCCAGTGCCTGATCCCGTTGCTCAGGACTCATCGCGGCCTGCTCCAGATAGTTGCGCGTGCCACTGGCGATCTTGGCGTCGATCAGTCCGCTGCGGGGGCCGAAGTCGTGCGCCACGCCGGCGTCCACGACCTGCAGTCGCAGACCGTTGTGGCGCGCGAAGACGCTGATCGCGGCTCCGCCGGCGAGGAAATTCTCGACCATCTGCCAGGTCACTTCCTGCGGGTAGGCGGAGATGCCGGCAGGGGCCGCCCCGTGGTCGCCGGCGAAGACCAGCAGGTGTGGTTGGCCGAGGCTTGGCGTCAGTGACCGCTGGATCATGCCGATCTGCAGTGCGAGGCGCTCGAGTTCGCCCAGCGATCCCGGCGGCTTGGTCTTGCTGTCGATTCGCGCCTGCAGGCCGGGAAGGGGAGCGATCGCTTCGATGGTGAACTTCATGGGACGACGAGTGGCGGCAGCGAAGCGCCGGATTATACTCGTCCCGCGCTCGTGATAAGCTCGCTGCCATGCGAGAACTGATCATTGGCGGTGCCCGTTCGGGCAAGAGTCTGCTGGCCGAGCGTCGGGCCGGCGAGTGCGGATTGCAGGTGGTCTATGTCGCGACGGCGCTGGCGCTCGACGCCGAGATGTCGCGCCGCATCGAGCAACACAAGGCTCGACGCAGCCCGGAGTGGGGGCTGGTCGTCGAGCCGCTCGATCTGGCTGCGGCGCTGCGGCGGCACGCGGCGCCGGGTGTCTGCCTGCTGGTCGACTGCCTGACGCTGTGGTTGTCGAACCTGCTGTTCGCCGGTGACGCCGCGAGCCAGGCCGAAGCCGGCGAGGCCATCCGTTGTCCGTGTCTTGCCGGAGCGACACAGGCGCTCGTCGACCTGCTGCCGGAGTTGCCCGGGCGGGTCATCCTGGTGTCGAACGAGGTCGGCTGCGGCTTGGTGCCGATGGTGCCGGTGTCGCGACTGTTTGCCGACGAGCAGGGCCGCCTGAACCAGCGCGTGGCGGCGGTCTGCGAGCGGGTGACGCTGGTTGCCGCGGGGCTGACGTTGACGCTCAAGTAGGATCTGCTGTTCGCGATCCATCGGTGTTATTGTTTCGCGTGTCAGACAACCGTGTCGAACGAGGAAGCGGGACTATGTACAAGAAGATCATGGTGGGCGTGGACCAGAGTTTCATGACCGGCCAGGTGATGCGGGCAGCGATCGCACTGGCGCGGGTCAGCGACGCACGGCTGACGATCTGCCACGCGATCGACGAGACCCTGCTGGCGCAGCGCGAGGTGGCGATGATGCTGCCGAACAGCGTCGGCAAGACGGAGGCGCGCATGCGGCTCGGTGCCCAGGGCTTCCTCGCCGGCCTGCAGCAGGAAGCGCGTGCCGCCGGCATCGACGCCGAGATCAGGATCGTCGAGTCGGAAGAGAAGCACGTTTCCGACATGCTGATCGAAGCGGCGGGCGAATGGCAGGCCGATCTGCTGGTTGTCGGCACGCACGGGCGGCGGGGGATCGAACGTTTCTTCGTCGGCAGTGTCGCCGAGCGCCTGGTGCGCAAGGGATCCACGTCCTTGCTGCTGGTGCGCGGCGAGGAGCAGGAAGCCTAGAGCGGCAGCCACTCGGCCAGCCGCTGCAGATCGACGTTCTGCTCGACGGCATCGGCGAGCCGCTCGATGTCGTCCTCCCGCCGCTGCCGCGCGTCGAACTCCTGTGCCGGTCGATGGCCGGCCCAGGCGAGCAGCGCAGCCAGGGCTGGCGGCGATTCGAAGAGGCCGTGGCAATAGGTGGCGAGCACCTGGTCGTCTTGCGAAATCGCGCCGTCAGGCTGGCCGCCGAGTATCGCCGCCGGCAGCGCCAGGGCTTCACCGCTGGTGACGCCCATGTGGATGCGATAGCCGGTGAGCGGTGGTGAGCCTGAGCCCGGCAGCACGAGATTGCCGCTGACATTCTCGAGCCGCTTCTCGCTGGCCAGTGTCGTTTCGTAGTTCAGCCAGCCGAATCCCGGCGTACTGCCGCTGGGTCCCTCCAGTCCGAGCGGGTCGTGCAGCTGGCAGCCGAGCATCTGCAGGCCGCCGCAGATGCCGATGAGCTTGCCACCGTAGCGCAGGTGCCGGCGCAGCGCCTCTTCCCAGCCCTGGGCGCGCAGCCAGGCGAGGTCCGACTGCACCGCCTTCGATCCCGGCAGGACGATCAGCTCGCAGGGCGGCGGCCGCTCGTTGGCGCCGACGAAGCGGAAATCGACCTCCGGGTGAAAGCGCAGCGGGTCGAGATCGTTGTGGTTCGAGATGCGCGGATAGGCCGGCGCGATCACCCGCAGCGGGGGCGCCGTCTTGCGTTCCCTCTGCCGCGGCACGGCGTCCTCGGCGTCGAGATAGAGGCCGTGCAGATACGGGAGAACGCCAAGCACCGGTTTGCCTGTGCGTCGTTCGAGCCAGCGCAGGCCGCTTTCGAGGAGGCCGATGTCGCCACGAAAGCGATTGATGACGAAGCCCTTGACCCGCTCCTGCTCGGATGCGGCGAGCAGGTCGAGCGTGCCGCAGAGGTGGGCGAAGACGCCACCGCGGTCGATGTCGGCGATCAGGATCACCGGACAGTCTACCGCCTCGGCGAAGCCCATGTTGGCGATGTCGCGAGCGCGCAGGTTGATTTCCGCCGGGCTGCCGGCTCCCTCGACGAGCAGACAATCGTACTGTTCGCAGAGGCGTTGCCAGGAAGCGAGAACCGCCTGCATCGCCAGCGGCTTGTAGGCGTGATAGTCGCGTGCGTCGAGGTCGCTGATCGCCTTGCCGTGGATGATCACCTGCGCCCGCCTGTCGGTGGCCGGCTTGAGCAGCACCGGGTTGAAGTCGGTCTGTGCCGGCAGGCCGGCAGCCAGCGCCTGCAGGGCCTGCGCGCGGCCGATCTCGCCGCCATCGACGGTCACCGCCGAGTTGAGCGCCATGTTCTGCGGTTTGAAGGGCGCGACGCGCACGCCGCGGCGGTGCAGGATGCGGCAGAGGGCGGTGACCAGAACGCTCTTGCCGGCGTCGGAGGTGCATCCCTGGACCATCAGGCAGGGGGTTCGCTGTTCGTTCATGTTGCAGGCTCGGATCGGGTGGCCGTGATTGTCGCACGTCTGCCATGCGAACTTGTGTTGACGGATGCTGCCACCATCGGCATCCTTGTCCGGTGGCCGCTGGCGGCTGCTCGCACGGGTGGCGGAAGATCACCGCGCGCAACGCCGCCAGCGGTCCATCGCCCGGGTCAACACAAACGACAATCTAGGAGGAAGACGATGGATTTCGATTATCAGGAGTGCTCAGGCAAGGCGCACCGCAGTGGCGAGTTGTACCAGATCAAGGTGTCCGCCCTGCATCCGACACAGTGTGCCGTCGGTCTCGACGAGGTCTATGCGCGGGCGGAGTCGATGCGCAGGAAGAGCCGCGATGAGCTGACCGCCTACCTGATCACGCGGCCGGTGCCGGTCGTCATCGGCCGCGGCAACAAGTTCTGCCTGACCGATCACCACCACCTGGCGCGGGCGGTCTGGGAGACGGCGAAGGGGAAGAACGACGCCGGCATCACCACGGACGACGCGCGGGTGGTCGTCGAGGTCCTCTACAACTGGAGTGTGCTCGAGGACTACAATTTCTGGAAAGCCATGCACGACGCCGCCTGGGTCTACCTCTTCGATCAGACCGGCGGCGGGCCACTGCAGCCGTCGCAGCTGCCGACGCACATCAAGGACCTGCGCAACGATCCCTATCGCGGGCTGGCGTGGTACGTACGGTCGCATTTCGGCTACTCCAAGAGACCGAGCGACTTCGCCGAGTTCCGCTGGGCGCAGTACTTCCGCATGCGCATGATTCTCGAAAACGACATCCTGCGCAACGAGACCCGGAGTACGGACGTGCTGATCTCCAAGATGAAGGAGGACGACCGCAACCGGATCATCGAGCAGGCCATCGCCTTCGCGAGGTCGCCCGAGGCTGCCGGTTTGCCGGGCTATTCCGGTTTCGTCAGCGGCGCGTGAGGCGCCGGCAACGGGGGCGCGGCGTGACTACCGGAACTGCCAGCCACAAGCGCTTCGCCTGCAGCGATCAACTGGCCGAGGAGGGAGCAGGAGAATGGAAGGTACGCTGGCCGACCGCCGCTACACCGTTGACCGGACAAGACTGATCAGGCGCCTGCGCGCGGTCCTGCCTGCCAGCGCCCTGCTGGCCGAGGAGGAGGAAATGCGGCCGTACGACTGCGATGGTCTGACCGCCTTTCGCCAGTTGCCGTTGCTGGTCGCGCTGCCCGAGAGCGAGGAACAGGCGCAGGCGATCCTGCGCATCTGCCATGAGTTGCGCGCGCCAGTCGTGCCGCGCGGTGCCGCGACCGGCCTCTCGGGCGGAGCGACGCCGCATCCGGACGGGGTGCTGGTGTCGCTGGCGAAGCTGAAGAAGATCATCGACGTCGACCCGCTGTCGCGCACCGCCATCGTCCAGCCAGGGGTGCGCAACCTGGCGGTCTCCGGGGCTGCCGCGCCGTATGGCCTCTACTACGCACCCGACCCGTCGTCGCAGATCGCATGCACGATCGGCGGCAACGTCGCCGAGAATGCGGGCGGCGTGCACTGCCTTAAGTATGGCCTGACGGTGCACAATGTGCTGCGCGTGCGCGGACTGACGATTGCCGGCGACATCGTCGAGTTCGGCAGCGCGGCGCTGGATGCACCGGGCTACGACCTGCTGGCGCTGCTGAATGGTTCGGAGGGACTGTTGGCGATGATCACCGAGGTCACCGTCAGGCTGACACCGAAGCCGGAGCTGGCGCAGGTCGTGATTGCCTCCTTCGACGATGTCCGCAAGGCGGGCGACGCCGTTGCCAGCATCATTGCCGCGGGCATCATCCCGGCCGGACTCGAGATGATGGACAGGAAGGCGACGCACGCCGTCGAACCCTACGTCAACGCCGGCTATGACCTGCAGGCGGAGGCGATCCTGCTCTGCGAATCAGATGGCACGCCCGAGGAGGTGGCCGAGGAGATCGGCCGCATGCGGGCGGTGATCGAGAGGAGCGGTGCCGCGGGTATCCGCGTGTCGCAGAACGAGGCCGAGCGGCTGCGCTTCTGGGCCGGGCGAAAGGCGGCCTTTCCGGCCGTCGGTCGCCTGACTCCGGACTACCTGTGCATGGATGGCACCATTCCGCGACGGCGGCTGGCCGAGATGCTGGAGGCGATCAACGCTCTTTCCGAAAAATATGGGTTGCGCTGTGCCAATGTCTTCCACGCCGGCGATGGCAACCTGCACCCACTGATCATGTACGACGCCAACCAGCCGGGCGAACTCGACCGGGCGGCTGCCTTCGGGGCCGAGATCCTCGAACTCTCGGTTCGTTTCGGGGGCACCATCACCGGCGAGCATGGCGTCGGCGTCGAGAAGATCATGCTCATGGCAGAGCAGTTCAGCCTGGTGGAGATCGATGCCTTTCACCGGCTCAAGGCGGCCTTTGACGAGCACGGCCTGCTCAATCCGGGCAAGGGCGTGCCGACGCTGGCGCGCTGCCGTGAGTACACACAAGCGCGCGCCGGTAGCGCGAGCGCGTCGGCGAGGCCGTGATGGACGCGCTGCTCGAAGACTGGGCTGGCCGCATCAGGGAAGCTGCCGGCGGTGGTGGCAAGCTGGCGATTCGCGGCGGCGGCAGCAAGTCGTTCTACGGCGGCGCCGAAAGCGGCGAGCCCTTCGCAGTCGGCGACTACCGGGGCATCGTCGCCTACGAGCCGACCGAGCTGGTGGTGACCGCTCGCGCCGGAACCCGCCTCGCCGACCTGGCGGCCGTCCTCGCCGAGAAGGGTCAGTGGTTGCCCTTCGAGCCGCCGCTTTTCGGGCCGCAGGCGACGGTCGGCGGCATGCTGGCGTGCGGACTGTCGGGCCCGCGGCGGCAGGCGATGGGCGCCGTACGCGATTTCGTCCTCGGCGTCCGCCTGCTCGACGGGCGCGGCGAGGTGCTTTCCTTCGGTGGTCAGGTGATGAAGAATGTCGCCGGCTACGATGTGCCGCGCCTGCTCGCCGGCAGCCTGGGTACGCTCGGCGTGATCCTCGAGGTGTCTTTGAAGGTGCTGCCGCGGCCGGTTGCCGAGAGCAGCCTGCGTCTTGCCAGCGACGAGGTGGCGGCATTGCAGCGACTCAACCAATGGGGGGGGCGGCCGCTGCCGATCTCCGCCTCGGCCTGGCACGACGGCGTCCTGACGCTCCGCCTGTCGGGAGCGGCGGCGGCAGTGGTGGCGGCGCAGCGGACGCTGGCCGGCGAGTTGCTCGATGAGGCGGTGGCAGATGCCTTCTGGCAGTCGCTGCGCGAGCAGGAGCACGCCTTCTTTGCCGGTGACGCTCCATTGTGGCGCCTCGGTCTGCCTTCGGTGGCTCCGCCGCTGGGACTGGGGCCGACGCTGATCGAATGGGGCGGCGCGCAACGCTGGCTGCGCGGCGGCGAAGCAGGCGCCATCCGGGCGGCGGCAGCCAGGGTCGGCGGCCATGCCACCCTGTTTCGCGCTGACGCGACGCTGAAGGCCGCCGCCGGCGTGTTCCAGCCGCTGCCCGAAGCGCTGGCGCGGATTCACCGCAACCTGAAGCAGGCTTTCGATCCGCAGGGGATTTTCAATCCCGGCCGGATGTATCCGGACCTATGAGAGTTCGCCGACCATGCAGACCAATCTAGCCGATTTCATCCGCGACACACCGGCTGGCCGCGAGGCTGACGCCATTCTGCGCAGCTGCGTCCATTGCGGCTTCTGCACGGCCACCTGCCCGACCTTCCAGCTGCTCGGCGACGAACTCGACGGGCCGCGCGGTCGCATCTACCTGATCAAGCAGATGCTCGAAGGCGGACCGGTCAGCGAGACGACGCAGCTGCATCTCGACCGCTGCCTGAGTTGTCGTTCCTGCGAGACGACCTGCCCCTCGGGAGTCCGCTATCACCGGCTGCTCGAGATCGGGCGCGAAGTCGTCGAGCACAAGGTGCCGCGGCCGCTGGCGGCGCGGGCGATGCGTTTCCTGCTCTGTGAGGCGCTGCCGCGCAACTGGATCTTCGGACCGGCGGTGCGGCTCGGCCAGGCGATGCGACCACTGTTGCCGCGCGCGCTGGCCGACAAGGTGCCGCCTGCCGCGGCTCGCGCTGCGCTGCCGTGGCCGCGCGCCGCAGGGCACCGGCGACGCATGATCGCGTTGGCCGGCTGCGTACAGCCGACGCTGACCCCGGCCACCAACGCCGCGACCGCACGAGTCCTCGACCGCCTCGGCATCGAGCTCGCCGAGGTACCCGCTGCCGCATGCTGTGGTGCCTTGCGCTACCACCTGCAGGCGCAGGAAAAGGCACTCGACGACATGCGCCAGGTGATCGACGCGTGGTGGCCGGAGGTCGAAAGCGGCCGCGTCGAGGCGTTCGTCATGACCGCTTCGGGTTGCGGCGAGCATGTGCGTGTCTACGGCGAAGTCCTGCAGAACGACCCGGCCTATGCGGCAAAGGCGGCGCGCATCGCGCAGATGACGCGGGACGTTTCGGAGATCCTCGCCGGTGAGCAGGATCGTCTCGTCGAACTGCTGCGCGCGGCAGGCGGCGGCAGCGGTGAGCGGCTTGCCTTCCATTCGCCGTGCACGCTGCAGCACGCGCAGAAGATCCGGGGCGTCGTCGAGGGCCTGCTCGCAGCCGCCGGCTATCAGTTGTCGCCGGTTGCCGACCCACACCTGTGCTGTGGATCAGCGGGTACCTATTCGATCAGCCAGCCGGTACTGGCGACGCAACTGCGGGACAACAAGCTGGCGGCAATGAATGCCGGCCGGCCGGTGTTCCTGGTCACCGCCAACATCGGCTGCCAGACGCACCTGCAGAGTGGCAGCGCGACGCCGGTACGGCATTGGATCGAACTCATCGACGAACGCTTGGGAATGGCTTCCTGAGCGTCGGCGCAGGGACGAGGAACGGCGGGCAGACGGTGGCGAGCGACAGTCAGGCCGGTGATCAGCAGCAACGCAGCCGCAGCTTTCGCTGGCGGGTTCCGGCGCGGTTCAACATCGCCGACGATGTCTGCGGCCGCTGGGCCGGCGATCGTGGTCGTTTCGCGCTGTACTACGAAGATGCCTGCGGTTTCAGCTCGGCGCACACTTTCTGGGACATCCAGCGCGAGGCCAACCGCCTGTCCAACGTTCTCGCCGCTCTGGCGACGGTCGCCGGCGACCGCGTTGCCGTCGTCTTGCCACAGCGCCCCGAAGCCGCCATCGCTCTGGTCTCGATCCTCCAGATGGGCGCGATCGCGGTGCCGCTCGCACCTCGGCTCGGGCCCGATGCGCTTGCACCCCGGCTCCGTGACTCGGGCGCACACCTGGCCATCGTCGACGAGACGGCTTTGCCGGCCCTGTCGCAGGTGCGCCACCGCTTGCCGGCGTTGCGGCATGTGATCGGTGTCGGCGCGGCGGTCGGCAGGGCAGTCAGACCCTGGGCAGCCGTCGTCGAACATGCCTCACCGAGCTACACACCGAAGGACACGGCGGCCGCCGACCCGGCGCTGATCCTTTACCCGGATGCTCCGGCCTGCGGGGCACACGGGGTTCTGCTTGCGCAGCGGGCCCTGCTCGGCAATGTGGGCGCCTACGCCAGCGCGCACGAGTGCTTCCCGCAGGACGCGGACCTCTTCTGGTCGCCCATCGACTGGGTGTGCAGCGGCGGCCTCCTGCAGGGTTTGCTGGCGACCTGGCATTTCGGCCGGCCGCTGCTGGCGTACAACGGGCCCTTCGAAGCCGGCAAGGCCTTCGCCCTGCTGCAGCACTACGCGGTGCGCAACTGCCTCCTCGAACCGTCGGCGCTGCAGATGCTGCAGCAGACGCTGCCGGATCCCCGGGCGACCTGCGACCTCGAATTGCGCACCCTGGCGAGCAGCGGCCAGCCGCTGAGCGAGGCGACCCACAAGTGGTCGCGGGAGAAGCTCGGCGTGACGATCAGTGAGATCTGGTGCGGCACCGGGATCAGCGGCATTCTCGGTCCCGGCGCGGCGCGCTGGCCGACCAGCCCGGGTTCGCTCGGGCAGCCGTATCCCGGACACCGGGTCGCGGTCCTGGATCATCAGGGCGCGGTGCTCGGTGCAGGCGCCGTCGGCGCACTGGCGGTGCATCGTGTATGCAACGGTGAGGAGGACCCGGCGGTGCCGCTCGGTTTCTGGCAGGGGCACGCGGCCACCGATGCCGGGCTGCCCGGTGATGGCTGGTTCCTCACCGGCGTTCTGGCGGCAACCGACGCCAAGGGCGATTTCTGGTACCACGGGCGTGTCGGCGATGTCTGAAGTCAGGCGCATTTTCGTCGCACCTGCCGTTCGTCGAAAGCGATAGAATTGAACGTCACGATGCATGCGTGAGACGGTCGTCGCGGTCCTGCGGCGGACGCGGTGGGGGCAGAGCCGCAGCGGTGCGGGGTGGGCGGCCGGAGAAGGGGCGAATGGACGAGGGACATGGGGATTTCAGTTGATGCCTGCGTTGCCCAGCATCAGGGCGATCGCCGTGAACAGCAGGACCGTGCCGCCATCGTGCCGCATCCGCGTGGCGGTGGCGTCGTCCTCGCCGTCGTGGCGGACGGCATGGGCGGGCACACTGGCGGTGTGATCGCCGCCAAGCAGGTGGTGCACACCGCGCGCAACAACCTCGAGGGCTTTTCGGCACGCAACGATTCGGCCCGGATCCTGCTCGAGTCGAGCCTCAATGAGGCGCACATGCTGATCAAGGCATCGCGTTTCATCAACGAGAAGGACCCGCACAGCACGGCGGTCATGCTGCTCCTGCAACCGGGCAAGGTGAGCTGGGCACACTGCGGCGACAGCCGTCTCTACCACTTTCGCGGCGACAGCCTGATCTTTCGCAGCACCGATCATTCCTACGTCGAGCAACTCGTGGTGCAGGGGCGGCTGACACCCGAACAGGCGCTGGTTCACCCCAACCGCAACATCCTGCTGACTTCGCTCGGTGGCATCGAGCTGCCGAAGATCGCCTTCGGCGAGAGCGCGAGCCTGCAGCCCGGAGACACTTTCCTCCTCTGTTCCGACGGCCTCTGGGCCTATTTCACCGATCAGGAACTGGCGTGGGTGATCAACGGCTCCTCGTCCGCACGCGAGGCATCGGAGCTGCTGATCGGGCGCGCGCGCGCACTGGGCAACGGCGATGGCGACAACATTTCGCTCGCCATCCTGAAAGTCGTCGATGCGGCGACAGCCGAGCAGGTCGCCCGGCCAGCGGTCGAAGTGGCGTCACTTGCGTCCCAGTCCGCCCAGTAAGGCTGCGACGGGACGGCGGGTCTTGTGCGGGTGGTCGCCGTGTACGGGGAGCCGGGCCGCTTCGCCGGCAGCGGTGGTCGCAAGCGGCGGCGGTACGCTACTCTCGTAAGGCTTGCTGAAGTCGAAGCCGTCGGCGGCGATGTGCGATGGGCGCCCGCTGCCGTGGCGGTCACGACCGTCCCGGCGCTCGCCGTTGCGGCCCGGCCGCAGCTGCTCGTCGCGCAGCCCGCCCGGCGCGGCCGCGGCCGGTGGGGACGTCGACGCCGGTCGCCGCAGATGGCCACGTTTGCCGCTCGGCGGATAGCTGTAATCGTATTCCGGCTCGAAGCCGGGGACGACGATCTGCTCCACCTGCAGCCGGATCAGCTTCTCGATGTCGGCGAGGTACTGTACCTCGCTGGCAGAGACCAGCGAGACTGCGGTTCCCGGCTTGCCGGCCCGGCCGGTGCGGCCGATGCGATGGATGTAGTCCTCGGGCGTGTGCGGCAGTTCGTAGTTGATCACATGCGGCAGTTCGTCGATGTCGAGACCGCGGGCGGCGACGTCGGTGGCGACCAGGACGAGGATCGAACCATCCTTGAACGCCTCGAGCGCCTTCAACCGGTCCTGCTGGCTCTTGTCGCCGTGGATCGAGTCGGCTGCGATGCCGGCCCGTTGCAAGTCGCGCGCCAGGCGGTTGGTTTCGATCTTGGTGCGGGTGAACACCAGCACCTGATTGAAGTCGGCCGACTTCAGCAGCTTGACCAGCAGCGCCCGCTTCGCCACCGCGGCAACCGGGTGCACGCGGTGCGTGATGGTTTCCGAGACCGTGTTGCGGCGGGCGACCTCGATCAGCACCGGCGACTTGAGCATGCGGTCGGCAAGCTTCTTGATTTCCTCGGAAAAGGTTGCCGAGAACAGCAGGCTCTGCCGCTGTGTCGGCAGCAGGTTGATGATGCGCGTGACATCGGGGATGAACCCCATGTCGAGCATGCGGTCGGCCTCGTCGAGGACCAGCGCCTGGACGCTGGCGAAGTTGAGGCACTTCTGCTCGAAGAGGTCGAGCAGACGCCCGGGCGTCGCCACCAGAACCTCGACGCCACAGCGGATCTCGGCGATCTGCGGCTTGATGTCGACGCCGCCATACACGCAGGCGCTGCGCAGCGGAACATGTCGGCTATAGGTCTTGACTGACTCGTGCACCTGGATCGCCAGTTCGCGGGTCGGCGCCAGCATCAGCACCCGTACCGGATGCCGCGCCGGCGACGGGCTGGCGTTGGCAAAGCCGAGGATGCGTTGCAGCAGCGGCAGGGTGAATGCTGCCGTCTTGCCCGTGCCGGTCTGCGCGCCGCCCATCAGGTCGCGGCCGGCGAGGACGAGCGGGATCGCCTGCGCCTGGATCGGCGTCGGTTCGGCGTAACCCTGGTCCGCAACCGCCTGCAGCAGATCAGGTGCCAGGCCCAGTTCATCGAAACGCATGCGCGGAACCTCGGGATCGGGTCATCATCAGTCTCATATAAGACTGATTATACATCGCTTGCCAGACTGCAGTCGGCTGCGCCGCGCCGGCTGCCCGAGCGCGACCGGCTCAACCCCCGCCCAGACGGCGAAGGGCACGTTCGGCGGCGGCGTCGAAGAGGCCGACGCGTGACACGATGCGTGCCCTGCCGCTGGCAATCTGGCGGTCGAAGAAGGAGCGATGTGCCGCCACCGCCCAACTCCAGTCCGGGTTGAACAGGAGGGCCGTCGCCCCGGCCGGGTCCAGCCAGCAGCTCAGACCGCAAACTGGTGCGGCATCCGGCAGGCTGAAGCGCAGCCATTCCCCGACCTTGAAACCGGCCGTGGCGCTTGCCTGCGCCGGGCGCTCGCTGCTTGCACTGCCCAGATAGCGTACCCGCCGCCCGCCGTCCTCGATCAGTTGCGCGCCGCTTCCAGCAGCGTCCCTGAGCGCCTCGGCAAACCTGCTCGTCGGCCGCGCGCCTGCAGGCCCCTCTCCTGCCGGGGCAGCAGTCGGCTGGTTGCGCAGGGCTGCCGTCTGCAGGTCGAAGAGCCGGTCGAGGAAGGGCTTGCGCTCGTCCGCGCTGATGCCGATCGCGTCGAGGCCATCGGCGATCCGCTTGAGCAGTGAGGAAGCCATCCCGGCGAGCCGCTTGCGCTCCTCTGGGCCCTGTTTCGGCAGCACGCTCCAGATCAGATCGTCGGCGGTTCGGCTGTGCTGCTGCCAGAGCTCGCCGTTTGGGCCCCCTTCGGCGCCGGCAGAGATCATCACGCGCAGCCAGTACGTCTCGAGAAAGACGGCGATCTCGGCCGCGTGTGTCCGTGCCAGGCTGGTTCGCAGCCAGGTCGCAGCCAGTTGGCTGGCGTATCGTCTGTTCTCGTGCGCGCGCACCATCTGCTCATACGGTTCGGCAGACGCCCGGATCGCCCGCTCGCGTTCGTCGATCAGCGTTGCGAGATCGGCGAGCAGGTTGTCGAGATCGATCGGCTTTCGTCCAAGCGCTGCCCGCGCCGTTGCGGCCAGCCGGCACAGCCGCGCGCACAGCGGGTGCCCCGATGGCGCATCGCGCGAGAGGCCCAGCGCCGCATGGCCGATCCGGTTGAGTAGCAGGCGGGCGGGGTGAGTCTCGTTGGCGAGCAGCGCCGGGTCGACGATCGCCACCTTCAGCAAGGGAATCTGCAGGTTGCCGAGCGCCGCACGGATGACGTCCGGCAACTCATCCGACTCGAACATGGCTTCGAAGATCAGCGCCATGGTGTCGATGATGACCGCTTCCGGTCGCCCTGCCGGGAGATCGAGATCCCGCGATCGCGGCGCAGCAGCGCCTGCAGTGCTGGTGGCCGTGCCGTCTGCTGTCGAGGCGCGTGCCTCGAGTGCCGTCAGCCGGGCGAGCAGATGCTGGAGCATGACGAGCGCTGCCGTGTCGAGCGTCGGACTGCCGGCCTGCGGGCCGTCAGCGCCGGCCAACGGGGCTGCGCTGGCCGTTGGCGTGCCGGCGGCCTGCTGCCGGACGAAGTCCTGCAGTGCCGAACTCGACGACTGGCCATGGCTGGCCGGGCTCCGTGGCGATGGCACCGTCACCGTTCCCGTGTCCGCCGTCTGCCGGCTCTCGATCGGCGCCGCTTCGACGCCCTGGCTGGCGAGGAAGTCGTCGATCTCGCCGTAGATCAGGGGAAGTTGCTGCAGCAGCCGCTGTTCGATCCGCTCGAGCAGGGTCAGCGCCTCGTCGAGGCTGCGTGTCGCCTCGCGGGACAGCGCCCAGAGTCCGAGGCAGATCACTTCCGGACCCAGTGGTTCGTCGCCGTCATTGCTCGCCGCCCAGCCGAGCAGCGTCCGGTAGCGCGACTGGCAGCGGGACAGAGCGCGCCCGCCGGCCTCACGCAGGCGGCTGCCGACGTTGCGGATGCGGATGTCGAGTTCGAGATCGTCGTCGCCCATCAGGGTAAGGCGCGAAGCCGTCAACTCGCTGGTCTGCCCGAAGTCGTCGTCCGAGTGGGTGGACAGCAGCTCGTCATGCGCTTCACCGATCTCTCGCTCGAAAGCCTCTGCGGCCGCCGGCGAATGTGCGGCGCAGATCCTGACGATCTCACCCAGCCGGCGCTGGAGAATCTCCCTGCTGGCGCGGGTCAGGGCGAGTTGCCGCTCGCCGGGGCGACAGGTTGGCGGTTCGTATGGAGGCATCGGTCGAGCCTTCGGGTTGCCCGCGCAGATCTCGGGTGGTCTCGTTTGTTGTATCGTATTGGCGTCCGGTTGGCCGCTGCAGACCGCGTTGCAGCGCCGGCGGGATCATCGTCCCGATTATAGACGACGACATCCGTCCTGATGAACGCCTTTGCACGATGGCAGCGGGCCTTTCGCCTCGCGCACGGCCGTGCCGAGGCTCTTTTTGACCGTCGCCGGGCGACGGGTGGGAGAAGACATGCAGCGCAGATTCCTTGGCAACAGCGACCTGCAGGTGTCGGAGATCTGCCTCGGCACGATGACCTTCGGACAACAGAACAGCGAAGCGCAAGGCCACGCGCAGCTCGACCGGGCGCTGGCAGCCGGGATCAACTTCATCGACACCGCCGAGATGTACCCGGTGCCACCGCGGGCGGCAAGCTGCGGCCGTACCGAGGAGATCGTCGGCAGCTGGCTGCGCCGGCAGGCGCGCGACCGCCTCGTCATTGCCAGCAAGGCTGCCGGACCGTCGCGCGGCCTCCACTGGATACGCGGCGGCGAACACGCATTCGACTACGGCAGTCTGCGCAGCGCGGTCGAGGGCTCGCTGCGGCGACTGCAGATCGACCACATCGACCTCTATCAACTGCACTGGCCGGCGCGCAATCAGCCGATGTTCGGCCAGTGGCAATTCGATCCGGCGAAAGAGCACGCGGCGACGTCCATTCTGGAAACGATCGAGGCTCTGGCGAGGCTGATGCGCGAGGGCAAGATCCGCCACTATGGCCTTTCGAACGAGCATCCCTGGGGTGTCATGGAGTTCGTCCGCCTTGCCCGCGAGAACGGTTTGCCGCGACCGGTCTCGCTGCAGAATGCCTACAACCTGCTCAACCGGGTGTACGAAAACGGGCTCGCCGAGGTCTGCCATCGCGAGGGGGTCAGCCTGTTACCCTACTCGCCGCTCGCTTTCGGTATCCTGACCGGCAAGTACCTGCGCGACCCGCAGGCGGCCGGCCGCATCAACGAATTTCCCGGTTTCGGCCAGCGCTACGGCAAGGCTGGCGTCGCACCGGCGGTGGGCGCCTACGTCGAACTGGCGGCCCGGAACGGGCTGACGCCGACGCAACTGGCACTGGCCTTCGTCTACTCACGCTGGTTCGTCGCCAGCACCATCATCGGCGCCACCAGCGTCGCGCAGCTCGACGAGGACCTGGCCGCGCTGGCCCTGCCTCTGTCGCCCGCGCTGTTGACGGAGGTCGACGCGATCCACCTGCGCCACGGCAACCCGGCTCCGTGAACACGAGTCGGTGAGGGCGTCGCGAACAGGCGCAATCGGCGGGAGCGCTCCGCTCTGGGGTCGATGGTCAGCGCGTCAGCGGGATGTGCGTGGGTGCTGCTGACCGCATGCGGGACGACGCGATGGTTTCTATTCCTTCGCCGTCGGCTTCGCAGCCGACTTGCCTTCGCCTTCGGCGGGCTCGCTGGCGGGAGCCCTCTTCTTCTTGCTGCCGGGGGGTTGCGGCGGCGGCAGCTGTGGCTCGACGGTTTCGAGCTTGTTCTCGCGCATGTAGATGTCCATGTCGCGCCAGCCCTCGTAGATCGAGGCCTTCGGGAGCCAGGAATAGATCGAGTAGCAGTCCTCGATCGCCCGCCCGGATTGTCGACACGCGCCGCCAACCGCCTTGCCCTCGGCGTCCAGGCGCGCGAGCTTCGCGCCGGCCGGCTCGATGCCGACCGCCTGCTGCGCCGAGTCGCAGGCGCTCAGGCCAGGCAGCAGCCAGCAGGCGATCAGGAAGGTACGGAATGGCAGGCGCGCACGATCGAACACGGTGCTTCCCCGGGAAGCTGAGGATCAGTCGCGCATTGTAACCACAATCGACGGATCGCTACCTGCGACTCGCGGCGATGCGCGGACGAAATGGGCGACCCGTTCCGCTTCTGCCTCCACTGCGGGCCAGGCGCGGCAGCAATCTGGTCTGGTTGGAAGGAGTCGGCTCCAGCACGGACGGGCCAGATGCTCCGCCGCAGGCGATCGGACCAAGCAGTCCCGCGACGCAGGTTGCCGCGGTCAGGAGCCCGCCGATCACTTCGCGCGGTCGAGGTCGAAGCGGTCGGCATTCATCACCTGCGGCGACGCGATGCAGCCATGCGCGAACTTCGTCCGGTTGTCGTCCTGCGCATGGATCTGGGCGCTGGCGCACGGCACCGCAGTCGATTGCGGAAACGGTCCGCCAGCGCTTCAAGCACCGCGAGCGGCTGCGGTCGTTGACGACGACCGACAGCAAGGCGCAGCGATACGGGCAGGGTCGGACGGCGGGCAGGTCGCCAGCACTTCTCATTTCAAATCCGCGCAAGGCGGTGGTTGGCTGAGGTTGGCGC
>NZ_JAMTDQ010000063.1 GCF_023806635.1 Accumulibacter sp. | reverse complement strand
GTGGCGGTCAGGCCTTCCTTCGCCTTCAAGGGGGATTCTTTCACATTAATCCGGCAGCGCAACGATCTCCAACGTTCCGAACGGCGGCCAACCCCGCGTTCCCGCTGGGAGTTGCTTGCGCGTGGCTGTGGGGCCGCGCGCCACCCGTGGCCCCGGATCAGCCGCCGCGACCGGGGTTTCGCAGCGTTGCCGAAAGGACACCCGGAATCTACATCAACTGGCGCGACAGCATACGAGCGGAAGGTGCGTGCGCCCGACCGTCAAGCGCGATGCCGGCGACCGGCGAGGCTGACGATCATCCGCAGTGCCTGTTCCTCTATGCCGGCGTGGCGGCCGGAAACGAGCCAGAGAACGACCAGCACGCTGGCGAAGATCACCGCCCCGGCAAGCACTTTCAGCAACAGAAGCAATGCAACGGGTGCGTCAACCAGCGGCGCGAGGACGGCGAGGATTCCGTACATTGCCAATCCCGCCAGACAAGGGCGCCAGAGCGCGCCATAGAGCCTGCCGATCCTGATCATGCAGGACGAGGAAACGAAGTGCAGCATCACTGGCAGCACCGCAATCGATACCGCCACACGCGCCATCGCCACACCCTCCATGCCCTTGAGATGCGCCGCCAGAAAGGCGATCGGCACCAACAGGGCGAGTTCCAGCCAGGTTTGCGCCGCTGACAGGCGGGTACGCCCCATCACCCACAAGGGCATCTCGAGCGTCAGGATCAGGGAAGAGAAGGCCCCGTAAAGCGCCAACCAACGCATGGCATCGATCGCCCCCAGCCACTTCTCGCCGAGGACCAGCGGCACGAACTCCGGCGCCACCGCCATCAGACCAAAGCCAACCGAGAAGCATAGTGCGGCTATTGCACCAAGGCTCAGGCAGAACAGATTCGCGAATTCGTCACGCGCGCCGGCCACCTTGGACAGTGTGGGAAACAGCGCGCGCCGCAGCGGCATGACCAGCTCGGAACTGGGCATCGTCGCCAGTTCATTGGCGACGTGGTAGCCCCCCATGACACTTGTTCCGAGCAGACGGCCGACGACGAACTCATCGGTCTTGCGATTGAGGTAGGTTCCAACACGGGAGATGATCAGCCATTGCGAGAATCCCCACATCTCACGCACGCAGGTCAGGCTGAGCCGCGGGCGGTAAGGATGCATCCGATAGCTCAGGATCAGCGCGATGGCGCTGCCGCTGGTCATGCCGATGGCAAGCGCCCAATAGTTCTCGAGATAGAAGGCCGCGCCGACGACTATCGCGAAGTTCGCCAGCTTCGTATACACGGTGAAGCGAAAGTCCTTGGCAAAATCGAGATCCTTGCGGAAGGCGACGACGCCAATGTTCTCGAAGCCACTGATCAACGGTCGCAGCGCGATCAGCTGCACGACGCTGACCGTGCGCGGTTCGGAGAAGAGCTGCCCCACCCACGGCGCAACCACGACCAGCAGCCCGGCGATCAACATCCCCTGGATGATCTGGATCGTCCACGCCGTATCGAAGTGTTCGCGGCTGTTCGCTCCGGGACGCATCAGGGCCAGATCGACACCGGCATAACCGACAGTCTCCAGCAGACCGACTGCAATCAGGGCTATCGCGACGATGCCAAAATCCGCGGGGGCCAGCAGCCGCGCGAGGATGACGGTGCTGACCAGGCCGATCAGACGTGCTGCCCATCTGGCGCCGACCATCCACGCCGACCCATGGACGAGCTGCCGACCCGTCGAAGGCACGTTCTCAGCGTTCGCCATCGCCGGTCAGGGAAGCACCTGCTCGAGGATGGTATCGATGCGCTGGCCGATCTCGCGTCCGTAGTTGCGCTTCAGGTACCTGAAAACGATGAGGTAGAGCGGCACTGCGCGACGGAAACTTGCGTAGGGCAGTGCCGACGCGGCACAGGCGCGCTGCGCGAAGAACCAGGGGGAGGCAGCCGGATCCTCGGTATCGCGGATCAGCCGTGCCGATGTCGCGCTCATGCCGGCGACGGAGAGGCTGATCATGAATATGTCGAACCCAGCCAGAGCCGTCGCACCATAGTCCTCCCAGTCGAACACCAACAGATCGCCGCGCGCCGCACCCAGATTGTTGAGTACGAAGTCGCCATGCTGCGGGATGTGCGGGATGTCCGCCCAAAGTGTGCGATCCACCTGCCCCAGATAGCGCCGGAGCGCGCTGCCGGCATCGCGGGAATCTGCCAGGAAGGCACCGGCCTCGGCCATGAAAAGGTCGTGGCTGCAGGCGTCGGCAGCGTCGAGCGAGCTGGCACGGGCGGTGGCAAAGAAGCCGATCAACTGCCCGAGCAGGTGCGCCGACCGGCGAGCAGAGTCCAGGTCACGCGCCCGGACGATGCGGTGCTCGCAGGCCGTCGCGACCAGCAGGCTCCAGCCATCGAGACGCAGATGGGCGAGCGGCCTCGGCGTGCGCTCGCGAAACCGGTCGTGCGCCAGGCGATAGCTGGCGAAGCGTTCGCTGAGATCGTAATGAAAGCACGCCTGGACGTGATACCAGGCATCCGTGCCCGGGTCCCAGACATCCAGTGCAATCGCCTCGCCGCGCGAGACCATGACGTTGAATACGAGCCTCGCTTGCGACGTCACGAACCCGCTGCTCACCAGCGCCTCGCGGACCAGGCTCAGCACGACCGGAACCCCCAATAGAAGAGGTATGGCTCGAAAAAGCGGTTGAGGCCCAGTTCGACGACCGCCCTTCGCAACAGGTATCCGGAAACGCCCAGGGAGTCGCGCGAAGACTCCAGCGCGTAGCGGAATGCCCGGCGCGAGGCTTCCACTTCGACGGCGGCAATGGTGCTCGGGGCCTGTGGGTGCGGCCACAGGTTGCACACCTGGATGTCACTGAACCCGGCGCTGAGCAGGGCGCCCTGGCATGACAGCATGCTCAGCGCCGCCACCTCTGGGGCATGCGGCGTCACCTCCCGCCGCCGCCAATGCCAGCTGCGCGGGCTGCTGCGGTTGCGCCCACAACCGGCGACCACCCCACCCGGCCTGAGAATCGACGCGATCCTGACCAGCCACTCTTCGGCAACCTGGCGAGGGTGTCGCTGCGGCAAGGCTGCCGCCAGATCATCCAGGGTGTGGTGCAGGATCACGAGATCGAAACTCGCAGCGGGGAAAGGCAGCGCCTCGTCGTAGGACGCCTCGCAGCCTTGCAGGCGGCCGATCATCGGAGTCGCGACCGGCGACCCACAGTCACCGCCAACCAAGCGACAACTCACCACCTGGCGGGCCGGCCACTCGCCGTCGACCACCCGTCCGTGATCCCGAAGGTACAACTCCAACACGCCTGCGCCAGCGACCATGGTCGGCAATTGATAGATCGCCCGCAAGCGCGCGCTTGCCAGTTCGTAGGGGCGCAGAGCCGTGGTACCAGCTGGCTCGCCGCAAGAACGCCGCTCCATCTCAGGCGCGACGACGGGCAACAAGAATGGTGTCAGGTGCCACCGGAGCCAGAAACCGATGGCCAAAGAGCGCCTCGCGGCGCAACGATCGATCATCCACGGTGCGCACTTGTCCCAGCATCCGTGAGCGGTAGAGCCAGGCACCGATCGGCAGGCTACTGACGACCTGAAAGCCGTTCTTGGCCAGCAGTCGCTGCAGCGCGTGGTGGGTCAGGTCCATCTCGCGTTGCCCGCCCGTCAGGCGATGGAAGAGTGCCGCCAGCGAGCGCGGATTGCGGTGATTGTTGAGGATCAGATAGCCTCCGGGCCTGACGAGGTCGGCCAGCACCTGCAGCACCTGCTGCCGCAGCGTCGGCTGCGCATTGCCGACGAACCGGAACGCCGTCGCCAGATCGAAAGAACCGAGATCGATTGCTGCCCTGGTCAGGTCAGCCTCGACGAAACGGACACCCGGACACCTCTGGCGCGCCGCAGCAAGCATGCTCGGCGACACGTCGACTCCAATGGTTTCGCGCGCGAAGGGGGCGACGGTATGGGTGATGCGAGCCGTACCACAGGCGAAATCGAGGTACCTGGCAATGCCGTCCGGAAAGAGCTGCGGCAGGATGCGCTGCAGATGGACGCGCTCCATGTCGCACATGTAGGCGTCAAATGGGTCTTTGGCCAGGTTGCGGTCATAGTTCCCGCCGCGTTCGATGTGGCTCGTCCGGTAATCGCCAATCGGCGTCGATTCACTGTCACTCATCACTCATCACCCGTTTTCCACTGTCGGCGCAAAGACCGCCGGCTGCGGAAACATACCGCTACCCGCAGCAACGATGGCGAGGTGCGGGATTCCCGTTGGCAGAGGCACCTCGTTCGTTCCTGCCTGTCAGCCGTCTAGCCGCGGCCAATGGCGCGCATCTCCCGCAGGGCGAACCAGTTGGTCACCGTGTAGATGCCGTTCCAAGTCAGCGAGAGACGATCGGAATCACCGTAGATCTCGCGAATGTCTTGCGGCATCGCGGCAATCCCTCCGGCTTGCAGACGGGGGCCGAGAAGCTTGAACTCATAGCCCCTGCGACCGTAACGCACCATGCGTCGCCAGTAGGCCCGGACATCGGCGAACCGCGAGATGGTGAAGGACTCGAAGATGAACCCGGCATCCGCACAGGGCGCGATCAGCAGGTCGTTCATCGGCTGTGACGGATTCAGATCCCATTTCACCAGTGCGCCCACCAGACCGTCGTCACCTTCGAGTCTGAGTGGGATTCTGACGCCGAGTTGCTGGCAACGTATCACGAATGCGCCACGCAGCGCGTACAGGTTGGCTACCAGCCCGCGCTCACGAAGCAACTCCTCGCGGTCATGGCGCATGCTGCGCCCGGATGCCGGCGGCACACCGACTGCCTGCGCCTGCGGTTCCGCCCGCATGGCCCGTTCCATCGCCGAGAAGGAGCCCGGGACGGCACGCGCGTCACCATCCATGAAGAAATAGATTTCCTGCCCGGCGCAATGCTGGGGAACGGTCTCATGGATGAAGACGTTCCAGGCGTTGCACTTGTCACCAAGCGCAATCGAGACGAGATGAACGCGCGGGTTCTTCCTGCCGTACGCGCGGACGATTTCCTCGGTGCGGTCGGTACAGCCGTTGGCCATGACGAACACTTCGAAAGGACCGTCCGGGTCGGCTGCAAAGATGCTCTCGAGGCACGAGTCGATATGCCGCTCCTCGTTGTGGGCAAGGACCATCACGGGCCAGCTGGCGCGCGACTGGGTCACCGTGCCCCGTTCACTGCTATTGACAACATCGCTCATCATCATCTCCGTCGTGACGATTGGAAACACATTTTCGATGCGCTGCCGCCACGCGTTGCAGCCGCTGGCAGACGTCCGCGACATCCCTGGCAGTCATGTCCGCATAGGCCGGCAGTTCGATCAGGCACTCGCCAGGATCCGGCGACCCTCTGGCCGAACAGGATGCGGGGGAATGCGTCGCGTAGGCGCGCCGGGTGCACACGGACTCTCGCCGCAGTTGCCGCTGGCACGCATCGAGTTCGACACCGGGCGGCAGGGAAACCATCACCCGCGCCAGATACCGTCCGGGCGAGAACTGCGGCATCCGCCATGGAGCGCCGGGCGCCGCCAACGCCTCGGCATAATGGCCGAGGATCCGGAGGCGCTGTTCGCGCCGCTGCGACAACGAACGCAGCTGCACCAGGGCCAGGCAAGCATCGAGGTTGGCGATCCCCGCGGGCACGAGTCCGTGCGCTCCGCCGCCAACAACCTGCTGCCGCAGGCGCTGCCAGCGATAGCTCAGCGATGCGGTGTACGATTCCAACAGGTAGTTCCAGCAAAACGCAACCAGTGCCCACAAGCGCCCTTCCGCCGGCGCCAGCCCTTCGACCCGCGCCCGCACGATGGGAAAGACTTCATTCTCATGGCAGATCAGGACGCCCCCACCACCGCTCTCGCCAGTCACGACACACTTGGACTGGGCGAAACTGAGCACACCGAAATCGCCAAAGGTCCCCAGCATGCGGCCGCCCACCGATTCCCCGACGACTTGTGCCGCGTCATCCACCAGAAACACCCTCGTCGCTCGGGCCATGCTCTCGAAGGTTTCGATCTTCGCCGGGCACCCATACATATGGGCGACGATGATCGCCAGCGTCCGGCTGCCAATCCGCTGCGCACACGCAGCGGGATCCAGGTTGAGGTCGGCACCGACATCGGCGACAACCGGCAGTAACCCGAGCGAGTCGACAACCTCGACGACGGCCGGGCAGATGAACGCGGGGATGATCACCTCGTTGCACGCCGGCCGCAACCGCATCAGCGCCTCCAGGCCGAAACGCAGTGCGGTACGGCCGGAATTGACCGGCAGGACATGCGGTACGGCCAACAACCTGGCGAGTGCGCCTTCCAGCTGCCTCGTACCGGGTCCACGGCGTATCCGGCCGCAGAGCATGGCTGCCAGCACGGCCCGCAACTCGGCCCAACCCCAATCGGCATAGGGCAGACGCTGGTACGACATCCCCTATCTCCACCCTGGCAGCAGCGTCTGACAGCGTGCGCGCACTCGTTCCCAGGTCAGGGCGCACCATGGCATCGGATCATTGGCCCGCCAGTAGGCATCGACGACGTCTGCCGCAGGCAGGGCATCCGCACGCCCCTGCTCTTCGGCCGACCATCGATCAACGATCGGATCGCGCCAGATCTTCGGTGGCTGCAGGTACTGCCCAGGCGGCAAGGAAGCGCCGGTTTCCACGCAGTAGGCGGCGAACGGGATGTTCACGCCATTGACCGTCGCAACCTCCTCCTGAAAATCGGTACGCCCGACGGTAGGCTCCACCATGTAGAAGCGTCCATCGCGGCAATCCCGCTTGTACTCCATGCTGCCCATGCCGACGAAACCGACCTGGCGAAAGAAGAGCGACGTCATGTCGCTCAGTTCATCATGACATTCCGGAGCCGCAATGCAGCTCGCCGTGCCACCAATCCGTGGTGGCCATGAGCGCAGCTTGCGGCCGACGAAGGAGGCCGCCGGGCGCTGATTGGCGGTGACGTACTGCAGACAGAAATAGATATCGGAATCAGCGCCCTCAATCCATTCCTGAACAACGAGGTCGGCGAGCACTGGTGCAATCTCGCGATAGCGTGCCGAAGCTTCGGCGGCCGATGCGACGACGTATGCCTTCTTGAAGCGGTCGCCGTAGCCATAATGCTTGAACGCGGGCTTCAGAACGCAAGGGAAGCGCAAGTCGCAAAGTTGCTCCAGATCACGCTCCGTCTGCAAGCGGACCGCTGCCGGAACCGGGCTCCCACAGTCGATCGCCAGTTTCTGGAACCCTTCCTTGTGCATCAGATTCGCCAGTGTCTGCTCCTCGGGCAGGGTGATGAGGTAGTCGGAAAAAAGCTCCTGCCGGCGTTCCGAGACCGAACTGACCGATTTCTCTTCGGTCAGGAAGAGAACCGGTCTGGCCGGCAGGCTTGCGGCGATCGACTTGAGTGCGGCGATCAGTGCTTCGCCTTCCATCTCCCTGACGACATGGTGCCGTGCATGTCGGCTATGCCAGGCCGGGCCACTGCCGCTGGACACCAGAATCATCGGAACTCGCTGCGCGGCCAGACTGCGCACGATTCCGAGGGCGTTCAATCCACCGCCAACGATCACCGCCGTTGCCTTCGTCATGGCCCAGCCTCCCTGTCGGCGATTGACGGCTGCCGCTCGGGTCGCAGGAGAGCCAGCGCTTCGTCGATCCCCCTGCGGTTGAACAGCGAGCTTGCAGCCAGATAGGCGACGGCACCGAGCAACGCCAGCAGCAGCAACGTCGGCAGTGGCGGCAGGGCGAGGTGTTCACGAGCCAGAGCGACACAGCCGTACATGACGCCACTGGCCAATGCCGATCTGCCCAGCGCGCCAATGACTTCGCCCAGATGCAGATCGAGATGAGGAGCGGCACGCACCAGATTCGCAAGGAATACGCAGGGAAAGGCGAGGACCCAGGACAGGGCAAGGCCAATGAGGCCAAACTGGCAGCCGACGATGAACGCCAGGCACATCACGACGGCGGTGGCACACGTGTTCCTGAAGCTGACGTCGGCGCGACCCACCGACTGCAGCGCGGCGTGAACGATCGGCCCAAGGACGCGCAATGGCATGATCAGGCAAAGCAGCATCAGGGGCAGGCCGGCACCATCCCAGTTGGAACCAAGGAGCCCAGCAACGATTTCCGGGGCAACACTCGACATGCCCCACATGACTGGAAAGCTGATCAGGCTGATGGCACGCATGCTCTTGAGAACATAAGGATTGACACTGCCGCCCTCACGCTTCACCTTGGACATCGCGGGAAAGGCCACCTGATTCAGGATCGACGCGAGTCTCGAGGTCGGCAACGACGCCAGATCCATCGACACCGAGTAAAGGCCCAGATCATGTCGTCCCAGCAGCTTGCCGACGATCAGGGAGTCAGCCTGTGAATAGAAATGGTACACCACCTGGTTGGCAGCAATGTCACGCCCGAAGCGGATGATCCGGCCGCTGCCGCTGAAGTCGAACAGCGGCAGACCCTTGTAGGGTCGGAGCAGATTGTAACCGGCAGCACGCAGTGTCGCCATGAGCACGCCGCCCCAGGCCAGCGCCCAGACGCCGTGTGATGTGTAGGCGAGGCCCAGGGTGAGGAGCGATCCGGCCAGGCTGGAGCCGAAGTCCACGATACTGCGTCCACGGTAGGCCATCTCCCGATGCAACAAAGCCCCCGGGATCACTGCAAAGATGGCCGGAATGAATTGCAACGCCACCACTTGAATGATCGTCTGCAGGCGCGGCTCACTGAAGAAGATCGCCGCCAGTGGTGCGATGACGAGCGCCAGCAGGGCGAACACCCCCAGGTTGGCGAGGAGGGTGACGCCGAAGACCTGACGCATCTGGCGATCGGAGATATCTCGCGTCTGGATCAGGCTGGAACTCAGGCCGAGTTCTGCGACCAGCGCCAACAGGCTGGAAAAGATGGTCGCCATGGCCATCAGGCCGTAGTCGGCCGGGAGCAGGAAGCGCATGACCAGGATGGTGATCGCCCAGGAGGCAATCTGGCTGGCAAAGCGCCCGATCACCGTCCACCGCAGTGCGGCGAGTACCTGGCTGCGCAGACTCATCGAACGTAGCCCCGAGCCGTTCGACCACCGCTCCGGCAGACCAGCGAGAAAGCTGGCGTCGGCTCCTCGCGTGCGACCGGCATCGGCGGGCCATCTGGCAGGCCGAGCCGCAGTGCAAACCCGGGCAGCGATGCCACGAGCGTGCAGGCTTCTTGCCGGCACTCAGCGCTCATCGCCTTTGCCGCGAAGGGGAACATCCACCGACGCTTCCAGCAACTGCGAATCGACGCAGAACTTGGCTGCCCAGTTGAGATACTCGAATCGCCCGTACTCCCCGTCGACAGGATAGGAGCCGCGCACTCCGCCCACCACGTCGGGGTTGCCACTCAGGTGAACCGTCCGCCGCACGTAGCGGTTGGCACGCCGCGCGGCATCGAGGTAAGCGGCCTTGCCGGTCATGCCGAACAGAAGAAGCCAGCAGGCGGCAATCTGGACGTTGCCCGTCAGGCACACCCAATCGACTGTCGGCCGCCAGTTGCGGTCCAGCTTTCCGGGCAGGCGCCCGTCGTCCTCGATGACCTTCAGCAGCGCGTCGGCCGTCAGCGTGGCGGCTGCCAGCAGGTCCGCCTCGCCCGCGAATCGATAGGCCTCGATGACGCCACGCAAGACGTATCCGATTGTGTGGGTATGTGGTTCCGCCGGCGATGACAGGCTGTTGCTTGCAAACCAGCCATTGTCCATCTGCTTGCCGATCGCCCAGCGCACCTGCTTCAGTCCAGTCTCGGCAAACCCGAGACCGGGCTCGATCCGTGCCGCCTCGAACAGGCCCCAGGAAACGTGTGTTTCGTAGGCCTTTTCTCCCGGGCTGGCGAAGGGCGTCGCGTGTTTCCGCCAGCATCCATCGGGATCCAGCGAATCACGCAACCAGCTGCCGGCCAGCACCATCGGCCGCCGATAGGCCTCGCCAAAGCGTTGCACTCCGGCAGCCAGACCAAGCAGAATCTGGCCCGTGTTGAACGTCACCGGAACCCGCTCGGGGGCGTCGACCTTGCCGCCCTGGAAGCCTCCCTCGGGAAACTGGATCGACACCAGCCAGTCCAGCATCCGCTGCGCCCGGTCGGCCAGGGGCTGATCGTTGGTCCGTACCGCAAAGTCGATCAGGGTCGGCACGATGTAACCGGATGTTTCCGGGTAGGAACTGGCCCACCCTCGGAGCAGGCTGAAATCGCGCGCCGAGCCACCATCTTGGTAGGCGGACTTGTCCTGCGAGCGTTTCAGCCACTCGATGCCGGCCTCGGCGACCGCCAGAGGACCCGCGTCATGCTCGGGTAGCCCGGCACGGTCACGCTGCAGTTGCTGTCGGGCCGCATCCGGCAGGCGGCGTTCGTCGATGTAGCGCGCTTTGAAACCAGAGGCAATCTTCTTCAGTGACATATCGGTTTGCAGCTCTCGAGAATGATGCGGTTGAAGGAGCAGGCAACGCGACAACAGCCGGTGCCCGGCGGCTTGACGGCGATCGGCCACCGCCTGACCAAAGCAGGGCCGGGTGCGGCGGGCGGTCCGAAGAGCCGGCAAGTCCATTGCCACGTTTCCCGCCTGCGGCGATCGTACCGGCAACTCATGGGGCTCTTCGCGCGCCACGCTCAGCCGGCAAGCTGCATGCTCGCCCGCCGAGAGTCGTCGAGCAGGTTCCTGAGCAGTCTGAGCCCGAAGCGCAGGCGCGTACCGTCCCAGGGCGTGAATCGAGGCAGTTGCATGAGATCGCTGCCTGCATCGGCGACACCCCATGCGGTTGTCACGGCCGCATCGAAACCAAGCGAGCGAACGCTCTCCGCATCTTCGGCGCGGTAGTCTATCGACGGTCGGCCATTGGGGTAGGCGAACAGACCGACCCGCTCCTGCAGGAGATCCTGCAGGAAATCCTTGCTGGCGACCACTTCACGCCGCGCCTCGTCCGGGCCCAGGCGCGCAAGGATTGGATGCGTCGCGGTGTGGGCACCGACGAGCATCCCGGCGCGGCGCATCGCGCGCACCTGTTCCGAGGTCATCATCAGATCGGTGGGTAGCCGGCAGCCAGCGACCTGCGCCACGTGGTCGGCCGCCTGGCTGCGTTCGCCAGGAGGCTTGTACTTGAGACCGTCGAGCACGACAGAAATCGTCCGCCGCATGGCCGCTGGCGAACTGAGGTCATGGGTGCCCAGCCCGATCCCGGACAGGTCAAGCGTCGCCTGAGCGCAGTGCCTGACGGACTCGATGACCGTATCGTTCCACATGCGGCCACCGTCGAGGTAGCCGGTCGCGACGAAGAACGTCGCGGGAACACCCAATTGCTGCAGGATCGGCAGCGCAACATGATAGTTGTCGGCATAGCCATCATCGAAGCTCACCGCTGCCGCCCGTGCGGGCAGGGATTGCTCGCGCAACCGCTGGACGGCTTCGTCCAGCGGCAGAACGTGAAACCAGCTGCGTAGCCATCGCATCCTCTGCGCGAAGGCGATGGCATCCGGATTCCAGTCGAAAACCGCATCCCGCCGGGCGACGACGCGATGGAAGATGAGGATGGAGAGACGTCCGTTCTTGCCTGCTGGCGACAGCAGACTGGCCAGAGTCCTGATCATGACGACGTCACCTGTTGCGTCGCAGCCGAAGAAAGCGGTCGCTGCTGCGCGGCCTCGGCAGCAGGCATGGTCCCGCCCGCCTTCTCTTTCCAGGCGCCGGCATCCAGCCAGCGCTGAGTGACGACGAGGACAACGAGGATGTTGTACGGGAGATCGAAGTAGGCGAGTTGCAGGAACGCGCCACCGACCAAGTAGCCGACGAGCGATACCTGACACATTCCTACCAGATGAAAAACCCAGGCCAGCTCCGGCTTGCCCTGGCTGGCCTTGCGCAACCGCGCGGCCTGACGCATCGCCAGCCACCAGAGCAGCAGGAAGAGCAGCAAGCCGACGTAGCCGTGCTCACCCAGAACCGAGAAGTAGATACTGTGCGCGACGTGCACGCTGCGCGCACCGGGCGGCCCCCAGATCGCCAGATTCTGGAAATTGTAGATCGAGAAACCACCGCCGGTCAGCCGGTCCGCAGCCAGGTTGGCGCAGAACTTCCAAGTCGAGATACGCCCCATGGCGGAACCATCGCTTTCGTAGGTGGCAATCGTAGCCATGCGCTCGTCCCAGGCTGCCGGCATGAAGGCGATCAGGGCGACCCCGGTCACTGCCAGAATCACACCCGTCACCGCCTTGTTTGGCGCCCGCGCCCACAGCACCAAGGTCATGGCAGCAATCGCCAGCAGTGCTCCACGCGACTGCGACCCCAGGGCAGAGAACGCGCACAACACCATCAGCGCCAGCAAACCGAGGCGCAGGTACTTGCCAGTGGCGACGGTACGCAGGTAGTTGAGCAACGGAATCACCATGATGACCGCCACCGCCAGATGATTGTTGTCGGCGATGAACGTCCCCGTCGGACCCCAGACCCTGCCGCCGCCGCCGCTGAGAACCGTGTAGAGCCCGCCCTTGAAACCATAGAAGCCGATCGAGAGGGCGTTGACCCAGATGAAGAGCTCGATGTGCCTGCGCTCCTGCAAAGCCATCAGCGCAATGGCGGTCACCACCTGAATCTTCAGTACCTTGCTGAGCTGATTCCATGAATCCGCCGGACTGAGGGCGAAAGCCGTCGTGACGCACATCCAGAAGACGAACAGAAAGAGCACGATGACGGGCGGCGACCAGGGCATCCGCAGCTTGTCGCGGCCGATGAACAGGGACAGGAAGATGACTCCCGCGGCGGTGGCCGCGAATGGGGCATCGTAGGCAAAGCCATAGGTCAGGCGGTGCGGATTCATCAGGCTCAGCCAGGTCCACAAGAGGACGCCGATCCACGTGTTGCGCAACGCGAACGGGAGGACGGCGAGAAAGATCCCGACCAGCAGCAGGTCACGCACGCGCCGCACCCCGGTCACCGCCAGGAGCCCTGACCCGGCTGACCACATAGCGGAACTTCCCGGACGACTCGGCGGCGATTTCCGCCACACGTTCGACCCGGATGGCGACTGCGTCACCTAGCCGCGCCTTGAAATCGCGCACGATCCGCTCCTCCGCCGAACAGTCGAAAGCCGGTCCGGCAACGATGCGGACAACCGTCAGGTCGAGCGACATCTGCTCGATGCGGAACCGCTCGACGCCGGGCAGATCCCTGACCGTGTAGATCAGCGCCAGCCCATGCATCACCGTCCCGTCACGGGCGACGACGAAGTCGGTCGTCCGGCCCTGCACTTCCTCGAGTACCGGCAGACCGCGACCGCAGGCGCACGCCCGGCTGCCGAGAATGCCGACGTCGCCGGTACGGTAGCGGACGAAGGGGAAATCCCCCGTCGCCATGTGCGTGACGACGATCTCGCCGGCTTCACCCGCCGCAGCCGGCTGCCCGTCGGCGCGCAGCGTCTCGACGACGATGTCCTCGGCGCTGATGTGCAGACTGCCGTGCGGACACTGGTGAGCGATGAATCCGGCATCGCGGGCACCGTAGCCGTTGGCCACCGGACAGCCGAAGACTTCGCCGATCAGCCGTCGCTGCTCATCGTAGAGCTTCTCTGAGGTGACGAACGCAACCCGGATTCCGAGGCCGCGCATGTCCCGTTGCCGCCTCTGCGCGTGCTGCGCGATCAGAGAGAGGCTCGACGGATAACCGAACAGCATTGCTGGACGGCAGTCGCCGATCGCTGCCACGAAACGGTCGAGGTTCGCCTCCGACATCTCGAATGCCGGCAGGAGCGTGCTGCGCAGCAGCGCATCGCGCAGGCGGCGAACCCGGTCCTGGGCGCCGAGTTCGATCGGGCTGCCCCAGACCACCAGCTCGCGGTCGCCGATGTCTACACCCCACCAACGCGTGGCGCGCCACTTGGCGGCGACATCATGACTCTTGCGCTCCTTGCCCATGAAGAAGATCAGTGGTTCGCCTGAGGAGCCACCGGTGTTGTAGCGCGTCAGTGGCCCGTGTCCCGCCGCCTGCAGCCGCTCGAGGTTCGCCCGGATCTCGGGCTTGCCGAGCAGGGGCAAGGCGCGCAGGGCATCGGTCGAGCGCACTTCGTTGGCATCGAAGCCGACAGTCCGGAAGAGGTCGCGGTAATACGGCACGTCGCGACCGATCCGTTGCAGGAACCCGCGCAGACGCCGGGTCTGCAGCTCCCCGAGTTGCTCGGCTGACCACCACTGGCTGGCCTCGAGCCGCTTGCGCCAGGCCACCGAATCGTGCCCCTTGAGGCGCTCGTGCAAGGGAAAGAACAGGCCCGAACAGAGCGCAGTATACGGATTCATGATGCCACCCTCCCGCTGGCAACCCGGCTGTAGGCGGCCAGCCATCGTGCGCGGATCTGCGGCCAGGCGTAGTGCTCCGCCTGCTCGAGTCCGGCCCGCCGCAAGGTGGCCGCCAACTCGGCATCCTGTAGCACGCGCAGTGCCTCGCGCGCCATTGCCCGGTCATCGCCGACCGCAACCAGCAGGCCGGAGACCCCGTGCTGAACGAGGTCCGGGATGCCCCCGGCATCGGTACTGACGACCGGCACGCCACTGGCGAAGCCCTCGAGGATCGATATCGGCATGTTGTCGACCGTACTCGGGTTGAGCAGGCAGTCGGCAGCAGCGTAGATCGCCGGCATGGCTGCGTTGGCAATCCGCCCGGCAAACCGGACGCTGTTGCGCAGACCCAGTTCGTCGGCAAGAAGCTGCAGACGCTCGCGTTCCGGGCCACTGCCGGCCACTGTCAGCTGCGCCTGCGGGAAGGCGGCACGGATGCGGGCAAAGGCCCGCAGCGCTGTCGGCACATCGTAGATCTCCTCCAGGTTGCGTGTCACCACGAGATGGGGCGCACTGCCGAAGGAGCGTCGCGCAACCGGTACAAATCGCGCCAGGTCAACGATGTTGGGAATCACCTCGGCACTCAGCCCGTACTTGGCGAACACCCGCTGCAGGAAGGCCGAGGGTGTGACGCGCAACGAGACATCGGCCAAACGGCGTCGGACGTGCTCCGGAGCACTCGCCAGAAAGCTGTCTGCATTGCCGCCCCGGTAGTTGATGATCACCGGCGTGTTGCGCCAGCGGGCGACGACGATCGCTGGCGCGGCAAAGAGGTGCCAGGCCCAGCCGGAGTTGGCCAGGACGTGCACCACGGCAGCCCTGCCGATCGCTCGCCACAGCTGCAGCAGATAGGGCAGCAAACGGAATCCGGCGCGCAGCAACGGCACGCCGCCGATCCAGTGCGGCCGATAGGGAGGGTTGGTGCGCACCAATTCGACACTCGCTCCGTCGGCACGCAGCAGGCGCAGCAGCTGTTCGCACTGGTTGGCCATGCCGCCGGATGGTGGCGGCAGCGGGCCGACGACGCACACCGCCGGCCAGTGCTCGCCGCCGCCGGTCGCCGGTTTGCCGGCATTCGTCACCTCAGCTCCTGCCGCCTGTCGTGAACACCCGTCGCCTCGCTACCAGCAGAGCCCCTCGACCACCGCGCCGATCGCGTGCTGGTCCGGCAGTCCAACCAGATCGAGGACGATCTGGCCCGGGCGGCAACACCGCGCCAGTGTATCGGCGACGTCCCGGCCGCCGAGGCCAAGCACCAGGACTTCGGACTCGGCGACCACCTCCTGCAGCTCCGAACGCATCATGTCGCCGATGTGCGGCAGATGCCTTTCGATGAAGCTGCGGTTGGCGCCGAGCAGCCGCGCCAGGTGAACCTCCGGGTCGTAGATCGCCAGCTGCATGCCCTTGCCGATCAACTGTTCGGCAAGCGTCACCAGCGGGCTCTCGCGCAGGTCGTCGGTGCCGGTCTTGAAAGACAGCCCAATGAAGCCGATCTTCCGCCGCCCGATGGCCAGCAGCCTGCGCAACGCCAGATCAAGGTGATTCCGGTTCGACTGCATGATGCCGGCCAACATCGGGATTTCGACGTCATGCATCTTCGCCAGGTAGGTGGTGGCGCGCAGATCCTTCGGCAGGCAGGAGCCGCCGAAGGCGAATCCGGGCCGCAGATAGGCGGTCGAGATGTTGAGCTGGGTATCCTGGCAGATCAGGTTCATGACCTCGAAGGGGTCGACACCGAGGGCGTCGCACAGGCGAGCGGTCTCGTTGGCAAAGGTAATCTTAAGGGCATGAAAGTTGTTGCAACAGTACTTCATCATCTCCGCCGAGCGGACCGAGGTTTCGATGAAGCGACAGGGCAGCTTGCCGAACAGCTCGCGCAGACGATCGACCGGGTAGTCGTGGTTGGCCCCGACGACGGTGAACGGCGGCTTGTCATAGTCGCGAATCGACGATCCTTCGCGCAGGAATTCCGGCTGGAAGCAGAGAAAGAAGCCCTCGCCGTCCTGCTTGCCCGATTTCGCCTCGATGATCGGGCGCAGGACGTCCTCGACGGTCCCGGGGACCAGCGTCGACCGGAAGACGACGATATGCGGTGTGCTCTTGCCGGCGATGGCGAGCCCCATCTCTTCCGCCAGGCGAAGGATCGCGCCCTGATCCTGGCTGCCGTTGGCCGCCGAAGGCGTGCCGACGCAGACCAGCGACAGTTCGCTGTCGAGCACGGCGCGCTGCGCATCGGTTGTCACCGAGACGCGGCCACTGTTGGCGGCAAGCGCCATCAGCTCGACCATGCCCTCCTCGACCACCGGCGTCTTGCCGGCGACGATCAGATCAAGCTTGCTGGCATCGATGTCGACTCCGATCACCTCGTGGCCGTCGCGCGAGAGACAGGCAAGTGACACCGCGCCCACGTATCCGAGACCGAAGATGCTGATTTTCATGCGGTTGTTCCTTTGCTGTGCGAAAAATCCCTGAGGCAGCGTTCGATGATCCCGTCGAGCCTTGCCATCGAATGCGACCAGGCGTGGTTGCTGAGCATCCGCTGCCGACCGGAGACGGCCAATCGCTGCCTTTCGGCCGGGTCTTGCAGCACCCCCAGAATGGCTCCAGAATATTCCTCTGGCGTGTCGGCAACAAGGAAATGCGTCACGGGCTCGGCGTCCACGCCGCCCGCGGCAACCCGGCTGGTGACCACCGGCACACCCATCGCCATCGCCTCGAGGATCTTGTTCTGCGTGCCGCGAGCAATGTTCAGCGGCGCGACCATCAACGCCGACTGCCGGACGAAGGGACGCACGTCGGGCACCGATCCGGTGACGGTCACGCCGGGCAACTCGCCCAGGCGGCGCATGTCGGGCGACGGGTCGGCACCGATGATCAACAGCTTGAGATCCGGGCGACGCTGGCGGAGCAGTGGCCAGATCTGCGCGCAGAAGCGCGCCATGCACTCCTGGTTCGGATAGTAGTCCATGCGGCCTATGAAACTCAGGGTGTCCGGATCATGACCATTCGCTGCCGGCGAGAAGAACTCGGCATCGACACCGTTGGGGAACCAGTCCGTCGCCACGCCCGTGCGATACTCCTCGAGCGTCTGCCATTCGGCGCGTGTCGTCGCCGTGCACAGATCGAAGGAGCCGGCCAGACGCTTTTCGGCCGCCAGCATCTTGTTGCCTTCGAGTCGATAGCCGAGGGAGAGCGGAAAGGGCTTGTAGTTGGCATACTCCAGCCACTTTTGCGAGTCCATGTCGCCAAAATCGAGTATCTTCGGTACTGTCCGCACGCGCTCGACGTACTGTGCAACCGACGAGCAGTGCACGAAGATCAGGTCCCACTTCTCCGTCTGCAGCAGCCGATCGACGTGGCGCTGCAGCGAGGGCGAATGGAAGTAGCCCATGGACGAGGGCGTCCTCAGCGGCAGACGCGCCACCATGCGCAGTGTCTGCATGGGCTCGGAGACGAGACCCATCTCGAAGCGCGCGCAATGGGCGGCGATGCCCCGCCCCTCCTCGGCCTCCGCCGCTGAGCGGGCAAGCGAGCAGACGGTGACGCGATGTCCGCTCGCCGAGAGATGGCGAATCATGTTGAAGGGACGAATCTTGCCGCCGCGCTTCGGCGGAAAGGGAAAGCGGTGGCAAAGGTAGAGAATGTTCATGCCACGTGGCTCCTGAGTTCTTCGGCAACGTCGGCCGGATCACGCCGGTCGAGGTAGATGCGACTCCACACTTCGAGATTCAGCAGCGCCAGCAGGATGTCGGTGCCATCGATCCGGTTGGCCTCATGGTCCGCAATCAGCCGTTCCACCAGCGGAGAATGAAACAGAGCGCGCGCCTCGATCACTGACGGTGCCAGCAGGCGGCGCAGCAGCGGCGCCAGCTCACGCTTCAGCCAGGCGCCCATCGGCGTACCGAAACCGCGCTTCTGGCGATTGAGGATGTCGTCCGGCAGCAGGTCGGCCAGAGCCAGCTTCAGGAGGCTCTTCAGCCGTCCGTCGCGCACCTTGACAGCTGCCGGGATCGCTGCCGCCAACTCGACGAGCTGGTGATCCAGCAACGGTACCCGGCACTCGAGCGACACCGCCATGCTCATCTTGTCGGTCAGCAGCAGCAGGTCGTCCGGCAACTGCGTTTCCGCGTCGACGGCGAACATGCGGTTCAGCTCGTCACCATTGCCAGCCGCAGCAAAGGCACGCGTCAGCGGATCGGAGGCCTGGCCGCGTGGCTCGATCAGCAACGCGGCGACCGCCTGCCGGTCCAGTACCTGCAGGTAACTGCGATAGCGTTCATCGGCGCTCATCTCGGCCGAGGCAATGAAGCCCTTCGCCAGACGCATCCGGTTGAGCAGACCGGCGTGCCGGTCCGCCGGCAAACGCGCCGCAGCCAGCCTTGCCAGGCTGCGCAGCCACCGCGGCAGGTTGCGGTAGCGCTGGGCATAGTGCCCGCCAAGGTAGCGCCGGTAGCCGCCGAACAGCTCGTCACCGCCGACCCCGGACAGGATCACCTTGACATCCTCGCGCGCGAACTCGGAGACGAGGAATGTGGTGATGAAGGCGGTATCGGACAGCGGCTCGTCCATGTGCCAGAGCAACCTGGGCAAGAGCGAAACCACATCCGGCCGGACGAGGATCTCACGGTGCTCGGTCGAAAAGATCTCGGCCACCCGGCGCGCGTGCGGGAGCTCGTTGTACAGCGTCTCCGCTTCGCCACCGGCGAAACCGATGGCGTAGGTTCGGATCGGCTGCTCGGAATGGCGGGCCATCAGCCCGACGACAGCGCTCGAATCGACGCCCCCCGACAGGAAAGCGCCGATCGGCACGTCACTGACCATCTGCATCCGCACCGACTCGTCGAGTTGCGCGCGCACCCGGTCACACCACTCGCTCTCGGATACGCCCGGGATGCAGCGGTCGGGCAGGCGCCAGTAGCGCCATTCGCGCACCTCGCCCGCCTCGATCGCCAGCAGAGTCGCTGGCGGCAGCTTGCGGATGCCCTTGAAGATGCAACCGGGCGCGGCGACGTATCCGAGGTGCAGATAGTCGGCCAGTACCTCGCGATCGAGCTCGGCGCTGATTCCTGGCAAGGCGAGCAATGCCTTGGCTTCGCTGGCGAAAGCCAGCCGCTGCCAGTCATGCAGGACGTACAGGGGCTTCACGCCCAGCCGGTCACGCCCGATCAACAGGCGATGGCGGCGTGCGTCCCAGAGGGCGAAGTCGAACATCCCGTTCAGGCGCTGGATGAACTCGTCCCCTTCCGCGTCATAGAGATGCAGGAGCACTTCGCAGTCGGAACCGGTCTTGAAGCGGTATCCCCTGTCCTGCAACTCGCGACGCAACTCGCGGTAGTTGTAGATCTCGCCATTGCAGACCAGCCACAGGCTGCCGTCGGCGTTCGACAGCGGCTGATGACCACCGGCAAGATCGATGATCGACAGCCGCCGCATGGCGATGCCGCACGGGCCGTCGAGATGGCTGCCTTCGTCGTCGGGACCGCGATGCCGGGTGCGATCACCCATGGCCGACAGGATCCCGGGCTCGACGCTCAACCCGTCAAAACGATAGATGCCGTGAATGCCACACACGATGGAACCTCGCGCTCAGATGGATGGGCTGCGGCCGTAGCGGGCCAGAGCCCGCCGATAGACCTCGCGATAACGCGCCACGCTGCTCGCCCAGGTTCGCTCGACCTCGACGAAGCGGCGTGCCTGCTGGCGAATTGCCGGCCATCGCTGGCGCTTGGCGAGCAGTTCGTCGATGGCCGCCGCCAGGGAAGCGACATCGCCGGCACGAAAAAGGGAGCCTGTCTCGCCGTGCCGGATCAACTCGCGGTGGCCGCCGACGTCGGAGGCGACGAGCATGCGTCCCTGCGCCATCGCCTCGAGCGGCTTCAGCGGAGTGACCAGCTCGGTCAGACGGATCGGCAGGCGCGGGTAGGCCAGGACGTCGATCAGTTCATAGTAGCGTTGCACTTCGGCGTGCGGCACCCGACCCGTGAAGATGACGTACTGCGCGATGCCGGCGGCAGTCGCCTGCGCCCGCAAGCTGCTCTCCTGCGGCCCGCCACCGACGAGCAGGACGCGCAATTGTGGATGGCGGGGCAACAGGAGGCGGGCGGCTTCGAGGAGTAGGTCGAGCCCTTCATAGCCGTAGAACGAACCGGCAAAACCTATGACCGTCGCGCCCTCGAGTCCGAGCGACTGCCGCAGTCCGACATCCGGTTCTGCGTCGAGGCGAAAGCGCTCGACGTCGACCGCATTCGGGATCACCGTGATCCGTTGCGAAGGGATGCCGCGAATCGCGATGTCGCCACGCAAGCCCTCGCAGATCGTCGTCACCTGGTCGGCACGGCGCAGTGCGTAGCTCTCCAGTGCCCGCGATGCGCGGTAGCGCAGGCTGCCGACGCGCGTCGTCCCATGGTCCACCGCTGCATCCTCCCACGACGCGCGCATTTCGTAGACCACCGGCAGACGCCGACGCCGGCCCACCCAAAGGCTCGGCAAGGCGTTCAATACCGGTGAGTGGGCGTGGATCAGGTCAGGCTCGGTCGTGCCGACCAATTGCTGCAGGCGTGCCGCAGTCAGGCGCATCTGCTGCAGCAGGCCGCAGCCGGCAGCGCTCGGCGTACGGTTGAAGAGCCAGCCGTCGACCTCGTCGCACAGTGCGTCACCAGCGCCCTGCTTCGGTGTCGTCAGATGCACCGTCTGCCAACCGAGCGCGTGCTGCTCGCGCAGGATGGCCAGCGTGCGGAAACTGTAGCCGCTGTGCAACGGCAACGAATGGTCGAGAACGTGCAGGATGCGCAGGCTCATGGCACTGCGCCGGCCACTGCGACTGCGGCAGGATGCTCGGCAGGCGCGTCCATGACGTTGCGCAGAAAAGCCTCGAACATCAGTATCGTCCACAGGGGCGAACTGTAGTCCCTTGCCCCAGACTGGTGCGCGTCGATCAGATGCCGCAGGTAGGCGGCGTTGAACCAGCCCGTGGCCGCCAGACGTGGACCGAGCACGGCCTCCTGCACGCGTTCCCGCAGTGGGCCGCGGAACCAGCGCGCGAGCGGGACGGCGAAACCCATCTTGGGGCGGAACAGGACATCCTGCGGCAGGCGTGGCTTCATGGCTTCCTTGAGCAGGAATTTCCCTTCCTGGCCACGCACCTTGAGCGACGAGGGCAGAGTCGCCATCCATTCGACCAGTTCGTGGTCCATCAGCGGCTCGCGGACCTCCAGCGAATGCGCCATGCTGGCGCGGTCCACCTTGGTGTTGATGTCCCCGACGAGGTAGGTCTTGAGGTCGAGGTACTGGATCAGGGCGAGCGGATCGTCGGTTCCGGCGCGCTGCGCGTGCCGGCGAAAGACCTCCTGCGCGCTGTAGTCACCTGCCTCGCGGCGAAAGCGGTCGCTGAACAGCTCACGCCGCATCGGATCACGCAGGATCGACATGGCGTGGAAATATCCGCCAACGGTCGTTCTCGCCATGCCCTCGAAAGTCGTCTTGGCGCGAAACATGCGGGGCGCCCAATCGGCCTTCGGGTAAGCCCGACCGAGCAGGCCGAAGAGCGGCCGCCGGACTCCATACGGCAGTGCCGCGCGCAGACGTTCTTCCATCAGGTGCAGACGGTAGCGGCGATAACCGCCAAAGGTCTCATCACCGCCGTCGCCGGAAAGCGCCACCGTCACATGCTTGCGAGCGAGTTGACAGACGCGGTAGGTGGGAATCGCCGAGCTGTCGGCATACGGCTCGTCGTACAGCCGGGCCAGTGTATCGATCAGATCGAAGTCATCGCTGGCGACGAGGTCACAGTGATGGTTGGTCCGGTAACGCTCGGCAACCTTCTGCGCAAAGGCAGCCTCGTTGAAGGCCGGATCGTCGAAAGCGATCGAGCAGGTGTTCACCGGTGCCGACGACAGGCCCGCCATCAGTGCGACCACGGCGCTCGAATCGACCCCCCCTGAAAGGAAGGCACCGAGTGGCACTTCGGCGATCATGCGCAGGCGGATCGACTCGCCAAGCCGCTCGTCGAGCTGTGCGCAGGCGTCAGCCAGCGAGATGCGGCTGTCGAGGCTGAAGCGCACGTCCCAGTATTCCTTTGGCTCGGCCAGCGGCATTCCCCGCCGCAGGGTCAGCGTGTGCCCCGGCGGCAGCTTCCGCGCCTGGCTGAAGATCGTTCGTGGCTCGGCAACGTAACCCAGAGCGAAGTATTCCTCGACCGCCAGCGGATCGATGTCACGTGCCAGTCCGCCATGCGCCAGCAGGGACTTGAGCTCGGAGCCGAAGAGGAAGGTTCCATCGGGCAGGAGGGCATGGTACAGAGGCTTCACGGCCAGCCGGTCGCGCGCCAGGAACAGCGTCTGGTGATTGCGATCCCAGAGCGCGAAGGCGAACATGCCGCGAAAGCGACGCACACAATCCTCGCCCCAAGACTCCCAGGCGTGCACGATCACCTCGGTGTCGCTACGCGTGTGAAAGCGATGACCGAGTGCCAGCAGCTCTGGAATCAACTCCTGGTAGTTGTAGATCTCGCCATTGAACACCACGCAGACACTGTGATCCTCGTTGTAGAGCGGCTGCTGCCCGGTCGACAGGTCGATGATCGACAGCCGCCGGTGACCAAGCCCGACCCCGGGCTCGATATGCAGGCCACCCTCATCGGGACCGCGATGGTGCTGCGATTCGTTCATCCGTGCCAGCACCGCACGGTCAACCTGACGCTGACTACGGGTGTCGAAAATTCCGGTAATGCCGCACATATCGAATATCTGTCTTTTCGTGGTAAGAAAACAAGCGATCGCCCGCAAGCCGATGCAGCAACGACAGGGGCGCCTCAACCGCCCTCGGCCCGCCCGGCACCGCAGCGCGACCGGCGGCCGGCCAGCGGTGTGCAAGCCTGCCAATGGCGAGCACAGAACTCCTCGTAGACCGACTGGTAGTTCGCCAGCATCGTTGCCAGACTGAAGCGGGCAACGGCGATTTGCCGCGCCGCACTCCCGTGTCGGTGGCGCAGGGTCGTATCGGCAAGATACCGTCGCAGCAGGTCGCTCAGTCCGGCGACGTCCCGCGGCTGGAAAAGGTGCCCGCTGACCTCATCGGCGACCAGCTCGACGTTGCCGCCCGTGGCCGTCGCCAGCAAGGGCAGACCCGTCGCCATTGCCTCCAGAAGCGTGTTCGAAACCCCCTCGGCGAGCGATGGCAGGACGAAGAGGTCAAAAGCCTGCAGCAGTTCGCGAACGTTGCCGACCGCGCCGGGAAACCAGGTCAGAGATGAAACGCCGAGTTCAGCGGCCAGGCCGCGCAGTGATTCGCGCAGCGGTCCATCTCCGACGACCACCAACCGCGCACGCGTGGCGGCCACATCCCCGTCGGCGACCACGCGGGCGAAGGCGCGAAGCAGCGTTGCCTGGTCCTTGACAGCCTGCAGCCGTCCCACCGTTCCGATCAGGACGCTGCCCGGAACGGCGAAGCCCTCCGGTAGCGGCCGCCAGCGATCGGCATGGGTGGTCGGGGCATAGCGCTCGGTATCGACACCGTTGATGATCTGCGTGACCCGGCGCGCCGAAATCCCGACCCGCTCGACGAGATAACTGCGCAGTTCGGCCGACACCGTGATGTAGCGGTCGACCAGCGGCGCGTGCACGCGGCGCAGCAGCGCCGGCTTGACCCGCCGCCCGGCAAGATCGTCGACATCCCAGCCGTGCTCGCCATGAATGCAATGCGGCACGCCTGCGAGCCTGGCCGGCAACAGTGCGTCGAGCCCGGACTGGTTGCGCGAATGCACGATCGTCGGCTGCAATCGGCGACACAAATGGAACAGCTCGCGCCGGAGCCGCCAGACGCCGACGCGGGAACGATGCAGAGCAATCACCGGCGTGTCGGATCGCGTCAGGCGGAAGCGAAAGTCGGAAAAATCCTCGACGCACGCCACCGCGTGGCGAAACCGGTTCTCCGGAAGATAGTTGATGAGGTTGACGAGACCGTTCTCCATGCCACCAGTGACGAGGTGGTGGATCACATGCAGGATCAGGGGCCGTGTCTCGGACATCAGGTCAACCCGACGCACTGCAAGAGGAAGGCGCGGTCGGAAAACTCCCAGTTGATCCCTCGGCGGACCACGTTGAACGCGTCGACGCACCTCAGGTTGCTGCCACCATAGGCTGAAAGGCAACCCACGTAACCTGCCTGCCGCACCAGGTCAAGACGCTCCGCGGTCATGTGCTGCCGGCCACCATAGGGATAGGCAAAGACGCAGTCCTGCACGGGCAGTTCGCGACGCAGGTCGGACAACGAACGGCACAGCTCGTCCCAGACCACTTCTGCCGGCTCGCTGGCGCAGTCGATGTGGCTGACGGTGTGCGAACCGATCGTGAATCCGGCCGCGTGCATCTGCCGCAGATGCTCCCATCGCATCACGGGAAGCGGCGGATTGCCACGCCGGATGTCGTGTACGAAGCGTTGATCGCTGTTGACGATTCCGGTGGCAACGAAGAAGGCTGCCGGAACCTGATGTCGCAGCAGGCTGGGCACCGCGTTGACATAGTTGTCGAGGTAGCCGTCGTCGAAGGTCACGCAGACCAGTGGCCTGGAAGATCGCGGAACCGTCCGGCACGCCAGTACTTCAGCGAGGGAAACTACGCAGCAATGCTGTCGCAGCAACGACATCTGCCGCTCGAACTGCTCGATCCCGACACTGAGGTTGTCACGTACGGAGTCCGTCACCCGGTGGTAGAGGAGAACGGTGATCCTTGGCGGCAGAAGCGTGTACGCGCCGAACTGCCAGCTTCGGAAAGCGGCCACACTGAGAGCGGCTTTGGCCAGGCGTCCAGCAAGCGACTCCCGGACGGCATCCCTCGCGCCCAGCTTGCGTCGCAGTGCCGCCACCTGCGCCAGTGTCGGCTTGCGGTAGGTTCTGCCCCCTGCAGGCTGGGGCGTTGCAGGGCGACGTCCGGCAACGATTTCGCCGACGACATCGCGCATCAGCTCGACACCGACCTCATCGAGGCGCAACTGCAGCCCACGCAGGCTCGAGTGCTTCTCCCGTTCGACCACCGCCTCGGCCGCCACCTCACCGGTGTCGAGCTGGTCGTCGACCCAATGGACGGTACAACCCACAGCGTCTTCATCGTTCCACAGTTCCCAGAAAGCTGGCGGCATGCCGCGATAGTCCGGGACCTTCCCCTTGTGCAGGTTGATGGTACCCGCCGTCGGGAGGGCAAAGAGCGCTCGCCGCAGAATTGGGGCAGCGAGTGACAACCCGACATGTGGCGCGAAATCCCTGACGACGGCCAGCGCTTCGCTGCCGTGGATGTCGGCCACGTGCAACACGCGGACGTTCGGTCGCGCGGCCAAAGCCGAGGCCGAGAAATCATGTCCGGGAGCCGGCGGTACGACGGGGTTGCCGGCGGGTCGGAGCCGCTGCCAGATGTCTGCCAGCTGATGCGGCAGCCAGCGCCAGCCGTTGCGTCGCAGGTTGCGCCACTGGCTGCGCCAGATCTGGCGGACGCTCTTCGCCGGGGAGTGAACGAGGACCAGCCAGGACAGACCCGCAAGGGAACGATCGATCTCGACGATACCCTTGCGCACCGAGTAAGCGAGGTTCCCGGTATAAACGACCAAGCGTTTCTGCGGATTGTCCATTGCCCCTGTCGATATCCCCAGTGATGTCGCCACAGCGGTTGCCCAGGAACCCGAGGCGCACCCCATGCCGCAGCAAGCCGCCTGGCACTCTCTGCCGGCAGGCAACACCATCGTCTCGTCTGTCCGAGCGTGCGACGCCCGGCCAGGCTCTCATCCCCTACGGGCTGGCAGCCGGCTGTGCCGTTCGTTGCTGCCTGCAAGTGTGCAAATGATCCGTCGGAGCGCCGCCGGCTGCCGTGTCGTTGTTCACGATCGACAACAGCCGGACGGCAGCCAACTGCAGGTGTTCAGCGCCCGCTCGCCGTCTGCCGCAAAGCGTTCCCGATCTCCCCTCCGGCAACGGCCGCGAAATCGCCCAGCGTCGCATCGCCTGCCCCAGGTCGGTCCTGCTGCGCAAACAGGATGACCACCGCGGAGTCGTCCCCTTGGCCAGTGAGGCGCGACAGAGCCGTGTAGGCTTTGGCGATGGCGTCACTGGAAGTCCAGCGGCCATTGATCCAGTACCATTGCCACACCACCAGGCGCGAGCTCTCGAGGCCACGCAGTTCGGCGGTACGGACCCGGACTGGCTGCCCGTCGAAGGAAATCTCCTTGACGCCGCCCGCAACCCTTGCCCATACAGGATCGTCGCTGGCCACCAAGACATTGGTCGAGCTGACGAGCTTGCGCTGCTGGTCCTGATTGCGATAGTAAGCCACGAAGAGGCCGACGCGGCGGCCATCGCGCGCGAACACGGCCCGCTCGCGCGCGTCGGCGCCGGCAAACCGCGGCTGCCAGTCATACGGGCTGACTGCGTCGCTCCTCTGCCAACCGGCGATAGCGGCGAGTGGCGCCAGGCTCCTCAGTTCGCGACCTGTGGCGTGGTCGAGTTGCCACAGTGCCAGGGGCCACAGTCCCGCCACCAGGACGGTTGCCACTCCTGCCGTCAGCAGCGCAGCCAGTGACGCACGCGAACCCGGCGCCGGTACGTCGACCGACGCCTGCGGCAGTACCTCATCCTGACGCCAGCGCGCGCCAATCCAGAACATCGCGAGAATGACGATGCCGAAGAACAACCAGCCATAGATCAGGTGGTCGACGCCGACTGCCAGCTTGTTGCCGGAAAGGTGGCCCAGCATGACGATCATGTAGGCCCGTCCCCAGTTGGCAAGAACCGGCACGATGATCGATACGAGGACGAATAGCAGCCGTCGCCAGAGCGATCGATAGGTGAGATAGGCGTACAGCGTGCCGACCGTGATCGAGGCGATGAGGTAGCGCACGCCACTGCATGCCTCGACCACTGCCCAGTTGCCGCTCGGAATCACCAGATGCTGTCCCTCGCGGTAGACCGGGATGCCGCTGAGCCGCAGACCGGCAACCGTCGCATCTGCCGTCCACTCCATCAGCTTTGGTTGGGTGAAATCACCGAAGGGAACGGCGAAGAACAGGAACAGCAGCGGAAACGCAAGCCAGCGCGCAACCTGCCAGCCGACCACCGCCGGCACTGCCAGGATCAGCATGGCGACAAGGGCAAACTGCGTGAGGGCGTTGACCGCGGCCACCTGCCCCAGCAACCAGCCAAGACCGGCAGCTGCCAGCAGCAAGACGGCGAGGTAGCTCGGACGTGGGGTCAGCGCGGTGAGCCCCGCCCGGAGACGCCAGACCAGCCACAGCGCGATCGGCGGCACGACCATCCCGTGCGCATAGGTGTCGGAGCGCCACCAGATGCTCGCCATGTCCAGCACCGTCTCGCGAAAGAGCAGCAGAACGCTCAAGAGGACCAAAGCCAGGGCAGGCCCTGCCAACCTCCATCCGGGGTCGGTTGCGGCAACAGCAGGAGTTGTTTCGCGGGCAATCATTTGGGACTCTCAACAGGCATGGATGGGCATGAAACGACTGGCTTCGACCTGTGGCAGCATGAGACCGTGCCCGGGGTCGCTCAACCGAGATTGCGAACGATGAACGGCCCGAGCCAGTTGGCCAGACCAATGGGCAGCTGCTGCCAAGTGTTGATCAGCAGGCGGTACTTGGTGTTCGACGGGTTGTTCTGCGGCACCGCCTCGCGACGATAAAGGCAGTACTCGTAGAACAGCGGCTCGGGCTCGAACCCCCAGTTCTTCTTGAAGGAGTACGAGCCGGTATCCCGCTTGCTCCTGCCGTAGTCAAAAACCTTCAGGCCACGCTCACAGGCACGACGCAACAACTCCCAGTACTTGAAGTCGTTGGCTGCCAGATGACGTGCCGACGGCTCGTCGCCCGCGTAATAGGGCAGAACCTCGTCACGGAAGTAGAAGCTGAGGACACTGCTCACCGGGCGTCCGGCTGCATCGACCACCGTCATGATGTCGCAGCTGCCGGCGAAGACCTGCAGCAACTGATCGAAGTAGCGCCGGGGCAAGGCAGGAGTGCCATGGCGATGGACGTTGTCCGCGTAGAGCGCAAAGAAGCGCCGGCTGTCGGCATCGATTTCGCTGCGCAGACCGCTCTTCATTCCCTTGCGGACCATCGCCCGCTGCTTGCGTGGAATCGCCAGCATGTTGGCCTCCGGTTCCGGGGCGATGGTTCGCCGAAACCTGACGTAGAGGTTCTGCTGCGGCCATTCCGGATGACGCTGCCGCACGTTTCGCAGTTCCAGGTGATCGACACCGAGGCGCCGCGCCAGCGCTTGTGCCTCCTCTTCGAGCATCCGGGCAGCATCCTGGCTGTCGGCAGCGACCCCCCCGTACACGGCGAAGGGCAGCGACACCAAGGCGTTGCCGAAAAGCATGCTCTTCACGTGGGCCAGCGGCAGGACCGCCTCGACACGCCCTGCCCGTTCGGCATAGAGAAAGTACGTCGGATGGCGGAAGACGTCGGCAATGACTCGCTGCCAACCAGCACGATGAAAGAAGGTCGCTTGTGGACACTCTGCGACGAACGCTTCCCAACGCGCGACCGCGGCCACATCGCCCACCTGCAGGCGCCTGACCACGAGTGGAGCCGTCGCCGCGGCAACCCCCGAGACTTCGTCGCTGCCCATCTTCATGCAGTCGCTCCGCCAATGCCGGCGCCGAGGAAGACCTCGTCCATGCGACCCCAGCGAAAGTCCGCCAGCAGTCGTCGTAACCGACCTTCGGTATGCTGCAGGTTCACGTAGTGGCGAAAACGCGTCTTGAAGCTGAGTCCCGGAATGCGCGGTTGCGCGGCGTCGATCTCCCACGGATGGAAGTAGAAGATCGCCGGCTGCCCATCGCGCTGGTTCACCTGCCGCAACAGCCAGCGCGACAGAGCATAGGGCAGCAGCCGGAAGTAGCCACCGCCACTGGCCGGCCAGTTGCGATCGAGGAAGCGGGCGGTCGTCACCGGCAGCTCGAGCAGGCCGTGCTGCACGCGATGCGCGAAACGCGGCGCATCCGGCATTCCGTAGTGATCGTGGCGGATCGGATAGATGCTTGAACTGTACTGGTGGCCTGCCTCGGCCAGGCACTCGAATGCCCACAGGTTGTCCGCCCCGATCGAAAAGCTAGGCGCCCGGTAGCCCCGGATCCGCTGGCCCGAAACATCCTCGAGAAGCGCCTTGGCACGCCGGATGTCGGCGGCAAACGCGGCCCGGCTGAGATCACTGGCGCGCTCGTGACCGAAGCCGTGGCTGGCGACTTCATGCCCGGCAGCAGCGATCCGCTTCACCAGTTGCGGGTAGCGCTCGGCAATCCAGCCGAGCGTGAAGAAGGTCGCCCGGACCCGGCTCTCGTCGAGCATCAGCAGAATCCGCTCGACGTTCCGTTCCACCCGGCAGGGGCGCTGCGGCCACTCGTGCCGCGGGATGTACGGGGCCAGGGCGGACACCTGGAAGTAATCCTCGACGTCGATCGTCAGGGCGTTGGTGATCGGCCGGACCGCCATCTCCCGCTCCCCGCCGCCTAGAGCGAGGCCTGCGGCTGGTGCCGTGCCAGCAGCCACGCGGCGAGGTCGGCAGCGATCCTTTCGGCCGCCCGGCCATCCCAGAACTCCGGGACCCGACCGCTCTTGCCGGATCCGCCCAGGATCTCGTCGACGCCGGAGCGAATCGCGTCAGGATCGCTGCCCACCAGCGTATTGGTTCCCTCTTCGACGGTGATCGGTCGCTCGGTGTTCTCTCGCACCGTCAGGCAGGGCACGCCAAGGGCCGTGCTTTCCTCCTGCAGGCCGCCGGAATCCGAGAGCACGAGCGTCGCCCCCTTGAGCAGACCCAGCATCTCCAGATACCCTTGTGGGGGCAGGATGACGATGCGCGGGCTGCGCAGCACATCCTGCAGACCAAAACGCTCCATGTTGGCGCGCGTTCGCGGGTGCATGGCGAAAATCAGCGGCAGCCGCTCCGAAACCTCGCGCAAGACGTGCAGCAGCGGTCGCAGCGACTCCAGCCGATCGACGTTCGACGGTCGATGCAGCGTCACGACGGCGTAGCCGGGAGCACCATCGACAATCCGCGCGTCCACACCTGCGAGCTGCAGCGTCTTCGTGGCGGGCGGTGCGAACTGGCTATTGGCCAGCAGGGAGTCGATCATGACGTTGCCGACGAAGCACACGCGCTCTGCCGCCACCCCTTCGCGTTGGAGATTCAGGTGCGCACCACGCTCGGTCGTGTAGAGCCGGTCGGCAATCTGGTCGGTCAGGAGCCGGTTGATCTCTTCCGGCATGCGGCGATCGTGGCTGCGCAGGCCGGCCTCGACGTGCACCACGGCCACATCCTTCTTGGCGCAGACGAGGGCACAGGCGAGGGTCGAGTTGACGTCGCCGACAACGAGCACGCAGGCCGGCCTCTGTGCGTCGAGCACGGGCTCGAAGCGACGCATCACCTCAGCCGTCTGCACCGCATGCGTGCCGGAGCCGACTTCCAGATTGATATCAGGCCGCGGCAGCCGCAGATCGTCGAACAGCCGATCGTTCATGTCGCGATCGTAATGCTGGCCGGTGTGGACGAGCAACGAAGGCAGTTGCGGGCGATGGGCTGCGAACGCGCGCAGAATCGGTGCCATCTTCATGAAATTCGGCCGCGCACCGACGATGCAGACTATCGGTCCGAGACCCGCAGGCCATGTTTCATCGACCACGACGATATCCTTTCATTGCTTGACCCGGACCGCATCGACCAGTTGCTGCAGCAGCGACAAGATCGCCGCGTTGTTCCGCTCAAGGCGGAACATGCTGCGCTCGATGCGAATCAGACGCTGCTCCGACTGGCCGCTCTTCAGATCGGCGATGACGCGTGCAGCCTCGTCGGCAGTGTTGCGATCGAGGGTAACGCGCGACAGGTCGATGTCGAGGATGCCGCTGTCGGTCAGCTGCGGATGTGCCGCCGGTTGCGCGGCGTCACCGCTGCCGGCCACCACCACGGTCGAACCCGCCTGCGTCTCCTCGCGCAGTTCACGCGCAACCTCTTCCACATCGCCACGGACAAACCCGCTCTTGCCGGTGAGGAAACCGGCCAGCAACAGGCGGTCGCAGTGGGCATTGATCCGCCGCGGAACGCCACCGCTGGCTTCGAAGACGGCTTCAAAGGCGCCGGCATCGAAGCGTGGCGATCCCGTCGAGCCGGCACACTTCAGACGATGTTCGATGTAGGCCTGCGTCTCGTCCTGGTCCATGGGGCCGATATGGCAGGCGGCGATCACGCGTTGACGCAGCTGCTGCATCTGCGGGCTCTGCATGATCCTGCGAAACTCCGGCTGGCCAATCAGAAAGCTCTGCAGCAGGGCCTGGGTACCAAACTGGAAATTCGACAGCATGCGCAGTTCCTCGACCGCACGCGCAGTCAGGTTCTGAGCCTCATCGACGATCAGCAGGCAGCGTTTGCCTTGGCGAGTGACATCGACCAGAAACGCCTCGAGGGCCAGCAGAGTCTCCGATTTTCCCAAGTTCCTGCCACCGACACCAAAGGCGGCGGCCACCATGCGCAAGGTGTCCTCGGCGTCAAGCTGCGTACTCACCAGCTGTGCGGCGACCACCTTCTCGGAATCGAGCTCATTCAGCAGGCCACGAACGATCGTCGTCTTGCCAGCGCCCACCTCACCCGTGACGACGATGAATCCTTCGTTCTGATTGAGGCCATACTCCAGATAGGCCATCGCACGTCGGTGCTGCTTGCTGGCGAAATAGAACGAAGGGTCCGGGTTGAGCTGGAACGGCTTGCTGCTCAAGCCATAGAATGATTCGTACATGCAGATCGATCAGAAGTTGTGCGATAGCGAGGCAGTCAGGGCGCTCTCGGTATAGTCCGCATTGACGCCACCGTCGGAAATCACGTGGCGGGCGCCAACGTTGGCGCTGGTCCGAGGGCCGATCGAGGTGGAGAACAGGAGATAGGCACCCGTGGTCTTCGTGTCCACGGCACCGCTTGCTTTAGCCAAGCTGCGCTGTTGATTGAGCGACAGTGACAAGGACGACAACCCGGTGAGCTGATGGCCCCAGATCACGCCATAGCCGCGCTGGGTCACTTCATTGGCTAGCGAGTAGTCGTCGGTCAAGCCGCTGATCACACCCAGGGGCTGCTGCTGGCTCTCGCTCGCGTTGAAGGTCAGCGTGTTGCGCACGCCGAGGAGCGCATAGGTAATCTGCTGCGACGTCTGCAGGTTCGGTCGGTTGGTCAGGTAGCCGTTGACTACCGAGCCGTCGGCCGGGACACCCCTGCCGAGCAGAATCTGGTTGACCTGCGCCCTGATCGCATCCGGAGCAAGACCGGGATTGTTCGCCGCGACGATCGCGTAGAAAGCATCGAAGTTGCTCCCCTGACCGGTGTTCGTGACCCCGGCCGGCTGATAGGAGACGTCGCGGCTCGCCGTGTAGGAGATGGCCGACAGCGGCCTGCGATGACTGAAGGCAACGTTGTAGCCGTCGCCGAAGAAGCGCCGCGTCACTCGCCCCTCGAGCTTCGTCCGCGGACTTGGCGTCCACAGCAGACCGAAGCCGGAGTCATTGTTTGTCTCCTCCTGCAGGCTGACGAGGTTCGTCCTCTCCCGTCCGAAGATCGCCGAAACCTGCAGTTCAGGATTGAAACGGTACGACAGCGTCAGGCCGTAGCGTGTGTCCTCACGGTCACGGCCGACATCGTAGTTGGCACTGTTGCTGCTGTAGTCGATCGACCAGCTGAGCGCGCTCCAGCGCGTATTGCCGTTGATGCGCCCCAGCCACTGACTCGTCGTCGTGTTGGACACCGCCGACGAGTCCGGATTGGTCCCGCTGACCGTGTAGCGCAGCAGGTAGTCGGCAGACGAGAGCAGACGGCCCCGGATGTACGGCGAAAGTGAGTAATAGAAGGTCTCGGTGCGGTTGCGGTTGATGTTGACGTTGGAGGGGGCGACCGGACCGAAAGCGGAAAGGTACTGCTGCGAGATCGTCGAGCTGGCGTCGACGAACAGCCAGTCCTCGACCGCCTCCAGCGTCCCGGCAGCAACGAGACTCTGCTGCCGGTTGTTCTCCGAAGACTCGCGCGCGTAGATGTTCTGTGTGATCCCGTAGCCCAGTCGAAGATTGGCGCGTGCCCCCCGGCCGTCGATCGAGATGCCCGGCGTGATCGAGGTCACCAGATCGCTGGTACGGTTCGTCGATGTCAGATACAGGTTGTTGGTCAGCGTCCCGCCGATCGCGATGTTCGGCGTGATGGTCCAGTTCTCTGCGTGCGCCGGCAGCGCCAGCACGACGAGCATGCAGGCCACCGGCAGGGGCGGGCGCGCAGGCTGCAGGCAAGCGGAAATTGACGGCGCAGCAAGCCTCGCAGCGTCGCCAGGGCATGCCGCGACCTCAAGCACCTTCGGAACCATAACCATAGCCATACCCATAGCCATAACCGTAGCCATATCCGTCCTGCGACACGCTCCGCGCCTGATTGAGCAGCATCAGCTTCACCGGGCACGAATCGATCGTCATCAGAGCATGCTTGACATCGCTACGGGCGGTGCTTGCGGCCTTCACCACCACCACCACCTGGCCCATGTGGCTGGCCAGGACCCGCGATTCCGTGGTCATCAACAGCGGCGGCGAGTCGAAAATGATGATCCGGTCCGGATAGCGACTGGCCATCTCGTCAAGCATCTGCGCCATCGCCGCGCTGGCCAGCAGTTCGGTTGCGCGCGCGTGCTGCATACCGCTCGGCAGGATGCTCAGCTTCTCGACGTTGGTACGCAGCAGCACCTGCGAGAGTTCCACCGATTGATCGGTCAGCACATCGAGCAGACCGCGCGCCGGCTCAACACCCAGCATTTTCAACACCGACGGCTTGGGTACATCGGCATCGACCAGCATGACCGTATTGTCGAGCTCCATGGCGATACTGATCGCCAGATTGATCGCCGTGAAGCTCTTGCCCTCACCCGACAGCGCGCTCGTCACCATGATCAGGTTGCCACGCTTCAAAGGAGCAACTCCTCGGCCCATGGCGTTGGCGATCAGCGGCCGCTTGATGACGCGGAACTGGTCCGCCAGTTGCGAGCGTGGCGCATCGGGGCTCATCAGACCGCGGGCCGCGAGCGCCTGCAGGTCGATCTCGACACGCCGCGACACCGGCGCAGGTGCCGGTGGCGGTGCTGCAGTGGCGACCGGGGCCGCACCCCGGGTTGCCGCTGCGACACTGGCCAACGCAGCGGACGGGCCAAGCTCCAATGATGCGGCGGCGCTCGGCACGCGGGTCTCGCCCCCCCCGTCCGTGGGCCCCTGATCATCGTCCGATGTCGGACCATGTACGGAAACCCCAGCCTTGCGCAGCTGCTCGAGACGTTTCGCCGCTTGTTCAATGAGGCTCATCGGTTTTCCTCAGGCAGTACGGACGGAAATGAGAAACAACGCAAGCAGACCGGCCCCATAGGCGCCGACCAGCGTCAGGCAAGCTGCCGCGAAGCGCAGCATGTCCTTCCGCTCGCGCTGCTTGCGCGCGTCGTCGACCAGCAGCGTCACGGTCCCCAGCAACGGCAGGCCGCTCGTTTCGCGCAACGACCGCGCATCGAAGAAAACCGGGCGCAACTGACTCGTGGCAAAGGTGGCAGCGATGCCGGCACCCAAGGCGAGCAGCAGGGTCAACGGCAGGAAGAGGGTCCGGTTCGGTGCCACCGGTTTCGGCGAGGCCCGCGGAGGATCGATCAGCCGGAAATCAACGCCAGCGGCGTTCTCCATCTCGCTTCCCATGCTGGCCGACTCACGCCGCTGCACCAGCTGTTCGTAGTTCTTCTTGTTGATCTCGTAGTCGCGATTGAGCTGGGCAAACTCGGCTTCGATCTGCGGCATCATCTTCGCTGACTCGGAGAGACGGTCGTAGCGAGCCTGATATTCGGCGACGCGGGTGCGCAAGGCGGCGACATTCGCGTCGGCCTCGGAAAGCGTCAGCTTCAGTTGCTGCTGCGCCGGATTGCCGCTCAGCGACGCAGCCGGATTGGTGGCTGCCGCCTTGCGACGGGCAGCAACCTCCTGCCGCTTCTGGTCCTCCAGTTCCTTGATCAGACGGCGCGCACTGACGACATCGGGATGCTGGTCGGTGTAACGCTGCAGCAAACCATCGAGATTCCTTTGCAAGGCATCGATGCGCGCATCCAGTTCAGGAACCGAGATGCCGGCGATGGACTCCTGCGCCGGATCCGGCATGAGCGAGGGCTCGTCACCGACGATGTGCCGCTTGAGCGTGTCGCGCGACTGCTCGGCCTCGCGCAACTGCAGCTTGCTCTGCTCGAGCAGAGCGCCGGCGGCAGTCAAGCGCGCGAAGTAGTCCTTGCCCTCGGCGCTCTGGGTTGCCATGTTGCGGATCTTGAACTCCTTCAGGCGCGCCTCCGCCTCCTCGAGCCTCTTCTCGTACTGCGTGATCTCCTTGTCGAGAAACTTGCGTGCCGACTCCGTGTCCTTGCGCGCATCACCCAAGTTCGATTCGACGAAGATCGACACCAGCGACTGCACAACCCGCTTCGCGCTCTCCGGATTGGTATCCCGATAAGTGATCGTATAGATGTTGTCCCGCGAGGTGTTGTTGATCTTCAGCGCGGACATCAGCCCTTCGATGAGACTTTCGCGTTCCGACCGCGACTGGACCTTCAGATCGAGATCAGCCATTCTGATCAGCTTCTCGACGTTTGGGCGGGTGATCAGGGTGCGGCTCAGCATGTTCACCTGCTGGTCGATGTTGGGCTGTGTGACCAGACCCGACATCAGCGGTCTCAGGATCGACTGCGTGTCGACATAGACACGGGCCGAAGCCTCATACTTGTCGGGGATGGCAATCACCGCCACGACGCTGGCGAGACCCACGATCCAGGCGACGATGATTCCCAGCCAGCGGCGCTGCCACATTCCGCGCAGGACGGCGATAGCCTGTCGAAGCAGTTCATCCATCGGATTCAGACTTTATCAGTTAGCGGTTGCGGCCCCCGCCAGACCGCATGGCGCGAGGGCACGAAATGGAACCAGGATTGCAACGGGACGGCCTGCCACCCGTGGATCAGAACCAGCTCTGCGGAATGATCAGCACATCACCCGGTTTCATGTCGACGTTCGCCGAGACATCCCCCCGTCGAATCAGGTCGGTCAGGCGAACGCCATATTGCTGGCTCGGTCCTTCGGGGTTGACCCGCAGGACAGACGCGCGATTGCCATCGGCGAAGTCGGTCAGCCCACCAACGGCGATCATCACGTCAAGCAGGGTCATGTTCTGTCGGTAGGGAAGCGACTGCGGCTTGGCCGCCTCGCCGATGACCCGGATCTGTTCGGCCTGGGTACCGACGAAACCGGTGACGATGACGGTAACGATCGGATCGCGGATGAAGGTTCCGAGGGCTTTCTCCATGTCGCGTGCCAGTGCGGTCGGCGTCTTGCCCATCGCCTGCATGTCCTCGATCAAGGGACCGGCAATGAGTCCATCTGGACGCACGGGCACCGACATCGAAAGCTCCGGATTGCGCCAGACGACGATATTGACGTTGTCGCCAGGACCGATGATGTAGCGATAGTCGGACGATGCTGCCGAGACGGGTGCCGGCGGGAACGACGAGGCGCAACCGGCGGCCAAGGCTACGGTGACGGCCGGCACGAACCAACGAAGGATAACGCCAATGACGGCATTCAGGCGCTTGAGCATGGTTTTCTCCTATTCAAATCCCCAGCTTGGAAACGGTTCACCACAAGTGACTCGTGCCCGGGCCGGCGCCCCCCATGGAGCGCGCGACAGTATAGTGGAATTGGCCCGGACGGCAAGAAAGGCGCAGCGCTCGAGCGAGCACAAAAACGCCCGCAAGATTACGAGCCCACGCTGCTTGCCACTCACACCGGACGCCTGCTCCCACGCACCGCAATGCCACGAGCGCCCTTCCAGTCAGACACTACCCGAACGGGCTTGGCAACGGTCGAAGGATACCGGCTGCAGCACCTCGCACAAGGGAAATAACGCACACTGCGCACCATTTCTTGAGCAATGACGGCGAAAACAACAGACGATACGCTAACATGCTCATATAAGTGCTCAACAGAAGGGTGACCGGACAGCGCAGGGTCGCCCTGAGGGACCCTTCGCGCCACCCCGTCGTCCGCCGATGAAGATCGCTACCTGGAACGTGAACTCGCTCAAGATCCGCCTGCCACAGCTCTTGGCGTGGCTCGACAGCGGGCGCCCGGACATCGTCTGTCTGCAGGAGACGAAGCTTGAGGACTGCAGTTTCCCGAGGCTGGACCTCGAAGCCCATGGCTATCGCTGCGCATTTGCCGGCCAGAAGACCTATAACGGTGTCGCCCTGCTGACCCGGGAGCCCGCGACGGACGTGGTGGTCGGCAACCCCCTGCTGCCTGATGAGCAGATGCGCCTGCTGACGGCGACGGTCAGGGGAACCCGTGTCGTCTGCGCCTACGTCCCGAATGGCCAGGCAGTCGGCAGCGACAAGTACCGGTACAAGCTTGCCTGGCTGGATGCCCTGCAGCGCTGGATCAGCGAACTCCTGAGCGACAATCCGCAGCTCATCGTCGCCGGCGACTTCAACATTGCGCCCGAAGACCGCGATGTCCACGATCCGATCGCCTGGGCCGGACAAGTCCTCTGCTCGGAAGCCGAGCGCCGTTCCTATCGGGCCCTGCTGGACCTCGGCATGCACGACAGCTTTCGCCTGTTCGCGCAGGCCGAGCGGAGCTTCACATGGTGGGACTACCGCATGCTCGGCTTTCAGAAGAATCATGGATTGCGAATCGACCACATCCTCCTCTCCTCGCCACTGGCAGCCCGCTGCACCGCCGCAGGCATCGGACGCGCGATGCGCAAGCTCGAACGTCCCTCGGACCATGCACCGGTCACCGCAGAGCTGACGGATTGATGGAAAAGCGAGCGGATCAGCAACAGGCGCTACTGCTGCTCTACCCGGCACTGCGCACCTTGCCGGCCAGCCAGCTGGCGGCATTGTGCCAGGCGGCGACCCCCCTGCAGTTGCCGACCAGCCGTGAGGTGTTCGCGGAAGGACAGACGTGCAAGGGCTTCCCGCTGATCCTCCACGGCACGATCAAGGTCGTGAAGATCTCGGCGGGCGGACGCGAGATACTGCTCTACCGGGTCCCGGCAGGCGATTCGTGCGTCATCACCTCGAGCTGCCTGCTCGCCGGCAGCCCCTATTCCGCGCGCGGCATAGCCGAGACGCCGGTCTCTCTGCTCCTCCTGCCAATCGCCGTTTTCGAGGAACTGGTCGCCACCAGCCGCCCCTTTCGCGACTTCGTCTTCCGACTCTTTGCCGAACGCATCGCCGAGCTGATGCAACTCGTCGAGGAGGTCGCTTTCCACCGTCTCGACCAGAGACTTGCCAAGCTGCTGCTTGCCCGCGGCGATGCCATCTACTGCACCCACCAAGCCCTCGCCGAAGAGCTCGGAAGCGTTCGCGAGATCGTCAGTCGCCTGCTCAAGAACTTTGCTGCCGCCGGCTTCGTGTCGCTCGCGCGCGAGCAGATCGTCGTCGTCGATCGTGCGGGCCTCCGGCAACTGGCCGACGCTGGGCGCTGAACCCGCGGCATTTTGCCGAGTCGCCCAGGCCGCGCAGTACCCTCTGTGACCACGGTTACATACATCGCGGCGATCGCTGCCTATCCTGCGGCGATCATCAACAACCGCAAAACGGAGTTCATCATGAAAACCAACGTCGGTGGAATAGACAAAGTGCTGCGTATCGCAGTCGGAATTGCGCTCATCGCCATGGCCGCCCTGGGCATGATCGGCGCTTGGGGCTGGATCGGTGTCGTGCCCCTGCTGACCGGCATCTTCGGAGTCTGCCCTGCCTACACGCTGCTCGGCATGAATACATGCCCGGTGAAGAGGAATTCCTGAAGAGGATCCCTGCTGCCCGGCAGCGACCGGGAACGCCTGACAAGATGGGGGCCGCCAATCCGCACGCGGCGCCCCCCCATCGGCTTGCGCAGCATGCGGCGCCGGGAACCCCCGTCGTGTTCATGGCGCTGACCGCGATCTGCGTCCTGCCTGATCCGATCAGGCGTCCATCACGTTTGCCATCACGCCGACCGCGCGAACTAGCGGCCTTGCCTCGAGTTCGCCAAGCGAACGTAGTCGGCAACCGACAGGTCTTCGGCGCGGCAGCTCGAGGCAACACCAAGCGCTGCCAGCTGCGAACTCTCGACCAAACCGCCAAGGCTGTTGCGCAGCATCTTTCGCCGCTGTGCGAAGGCAGCGGCAACGACCGCGGCGAAACGCTTCTCGTCGTATGCGACCAGTTTCTCCGGTGGCCGCGGAACCAGACGCACCACCGTTGAATCGACCCGCGGCGCCGGGTCGAAGGCCGTGGGCGGCACATGCAGCAATGCTTCCATCTCGAAACGGTACTGCAGCATGACCGACAGGCGGCCGAAGACGCTGCAGCCCGGAACAGCGACCATGCGCTCGACGACTTCCCGTTGCAGCATGAAGTGCATGTCGCCGATCATGCGAGCGAAGCGCACGAGGTGGAAGAGAAGCGGCGTCGATATGTTGTACGGCAGGTTGCCGACGATCCGCAGCCTAGCGCCTGTCGCCGCCTCCAGGCGGTCGAAATCGAAATCCAGAGCGTCGCCAGCGTGTATCGTCAGGCGATCGGGCGGGTACCTTCGCTGCAGGCGGGCGATGATGTCGCGATCGATTTCGACCACGTGCAGGTGCTCCAGCCGCTGCAGCAATGGGCCGGTCAAGGCTCCCAGACCGGGACCGATCTCGACCATCCGGTCGCCGCGTTGCAGCTGCAGGCAGGCGACAATGCACGCAATGACATCCTGATCAACCAGGAAATGCTGGCCAAACCGCTTGCGTGGGCGATGCGGCCGCAGCCGATCAGCGGTCGCCGTCAACGGCACGCCATCTCGATGGCCTGCTCGATGGCGACGAACAGGCTGCCCGGATCGGCCTGACCGCTGCCTGCCAGGTCGAGGGCGGTACCATGGTCGACCGAAGTGCGGATGATCGGTAGCCCCAGGGTCACGTTGATGCCGTGACCGAAGCTCGCGTACTTCAGGACGGGCAGGCCCTGATCATGATACATCGCCAGAACACAGTCACCGCGCGCCAGTACCGGCCGCGAAAACATCGTGTCTGCCGGCAGCGGGCCGAGCAGGGTCATCCCTTCCTCCGCACGCAGACGTTCGAGGACTGGAATGATGACAGCAATCTCCTCGCGACCAAGGTAACCGCCCTCCCCGGCGTGCGGATTGAGCCCGGCGACCAGGATGCGAGGACGGGTGATGCCGTACTTGCGGCCCATCTCCCTGTGCAGGATGCGCAGAGTCTCCTCCAGTGCCGCATGGGTCAAGGCAGCCGGCACCTGCTTGAGAGGCAGGTGCGTCGTCACCAGCGCAACCCGCAGCCCACCGCCGGCAAGCATCATCACCACACGCGAGGTGCCGGTCTGTTCGGCGAGGTACTCGGTATGCCCGGTGAACTGCATGCCGGCGTCGTTGATCACCCCCTTGTGTACCGGTCCGGTGACCATCGCCGCAAACTCGCCGGACCGGCAACCGGCCAGAGCGCGATCGAGCATGGCCAGGACCTGCGGCGCGTTGGCGGCGTCGAGGCGGCCGGCTGATGCCCGTACGGCCAACGGCAGGTGCAGCACGTCCAGGGTGTCCGCACGCGCCGGCTGCGATGCTTCCCAGTCACGCAGGCTGACCGGCAGTCCCAGAGACGCCGCGCGCTCGGCCAGCTGGAAGCGGTCGGCGAGGACGACGATACGGGCCGCAAAGGGTTCCTGGCGCGCCCGATCAAGCAAGCGCAGGCAGATGTCTGGGCCAATGCCCGCGGGCTCGCCAACGGTCACCGCGATCACCGGCAGGCGCGACACGACCTAGCCCTCCTCCAGCCGGATTTCCACATAGGCACGGTCGCGCGCCTGCCGCAGCCAGTCCTGGTAAGCCTCGTCACGCTTGCGTTCGCGCAGCGTCTGACGGGCGGCCACCCGCTGTCGCTCGCTCGACACGTCCTGCACCCGCCGCTCAAGCACCTCGATCAGGTGGTAGCCGAAAGGTGACTGCACCGGCTGGCTGAGTTCGCCTGGTGCGAGTTGATTCATGGCCCGCTCGAACTCGGGAACCGTGTCACCGGGATAGATCCAGCCGAGGTCGCCCCCCTTGGACGCCGATCCGTCCTGCGAGAAGAGTCGCGCCAGTTCGGCGAAACGCTCGCCATGGCTGATCCGCTGCCGCAGACCCTCGATCTTGTGCCGCGCCTCGGGTTCGGAGACGATCTCGTTCACCTTGATCAGGATATGGCGGGCGTGCGTCTGCTCGACAGCCGCCACCGCGCCGCCGCCACGCTTGTCCAGCAGCTTGACCAGATGAAAACCATTGGAGCTGCGAAGAATCGGTGACACCTCACCCACCTTCAGCCTGCCGCTGGCCTCGGCAAAGATGGCGGGCAGGCGATCGATGGGCCGCCAGCCGAGGTCACCGCCCTTCATGCCGTCCGGGGCATCCGAGTAGCTTGCTGCCAGTTGGCCGAAGTCATCACCCTTTCGCAGCCGATCAAGCACCTGTTCGGCCTTGGCCCGCAGCTTCTGGATCTGCTCGGGGCTGGCGGATTCGGGCGCGCGCAGGAGAATGTGCGCCAGCCGATACTCCTCACCCGCGCCCCCCGGAGTCGACACACCCGACAGATAGTTGTCGATCTCACCGTCCGAGATGAATATCTTGCTGTCGACTTCGCGCTCGCGTACGCGGGCAATGGTCATCTCGGCGCGGATTTCCTCGCGAAAGCTGGCAAAGACGATACCATCCTTCTCCAGCGCAGCCCGGAACTGACCCAGCGTCATGCGATTGCCGCTGGCAATGCGCTGCAACGCCTGCTCCAGCTGTGCGTCGTCGACACGCAAGCCCATGTCGCGAGCCAGTTGCAGTTGTACCCTGTCGACCACCAGCCGTTCCAGAACCTGCCGCTCGAGCACGTCCCTGGGCGGTGGCTGCATTCCCTGTCGTTTCAGCTGCGCCAGTGCCGAATCGAGACGCGCCCGCAAGTCATGTCTCGTGATCACCTCGTCATTGACCACGGCAATCACCCGGTCAACCGGTACAGGCTGGCTGCCAGGCCGCTGCTGCGCGACCGCTGCGCCGACGAGACAGGAGCTGACCAGCGCGCCACGCAACAGTAAGGTGATCATCGACTTTACCACTGGGCGAGACCCTGGTCACTGCCTGTCACCCCGCCCGCGTAGCCAGGAATGCGGCGCTGCAGCAGGCTCTGGGTACTCGAACCCAGGCTCGACAGGCCATTGAGTTCGAGCTGGACGAAGAACTGCGTCGTCGATTCGGCCTGCGCCGTCTGCAACCGGTGTGCCACCGTGCGCACGGCCCAGCAACCGGCATTGTATTCCAGCCCACCAATGATCTCGATCGGCGTATTTTGCAGGAATGAGTAATTGTAGCGGCCCACCGCCTGCCAGCGACCAGCGATCGGCCAATATCCGGAAAGGTCGACCTGCTTGATGGGAACCGAAGCCTCCGTATTGTAAATGTAGCTCGCGTTGAGCGCTCTGCCTGGCGATGGATGGTAACGGGCACCAACGGCGTAGCGTTCGAACTGCGAGTCGCTCGGGTCATACTGCAACGCCGCGTCCACATACACCCGGGGCCAGATCTGACCACTGAAAGCCGCGAGGAAATCCGACGACCCCCATTTGCGATTGGTGGTACCCGGCAACGCCACCTTGTCGTCGGCAAAGTAGAAGAGTTGGCCGATCATCGCGCGCATGACCTCCGCCCCGGTCACCGGATCGATCAGGCGCGAACTCAGGGCGGCTGTCAGTTGGTTGGCATTGTTGAAGCGATCCCAGCCGGAGAACTGGTTGTCTGCAAAGATCTGGGCGAAGTTGAAGTCCGCCAGCGCGGTATCAAAGATCGGTATGTCGTCCTGGTTCTTGTAGGGAATGTTGAGGTAGAACAAGCGGGGCTCGAGCGTCTGCGTGTACTCGCGGTCGAACCAGACGCTCGACCTTTCAAAAGTCATTCCCGAATCGACACTGAAGATCGGCAAGGTACGGCTGATCGATTCCGGTCGCAGAACACTGCCGGCAGGATAGGAAAGGTCGTAGTGGGTGATGTTTACGCCCACTCTGGGGGTGACGTACCACCCCGGGGTCACGAACGGAACCGAAATCTGTGGCTGCAGGACAATCCTCTGCCCTTCCACCAGAGCCTTCTCGGGATGGACGAATGAGGTGTACTGCCCGTAGAAGGAACTGTCAGTGAAGAACAGATCCGGCTGCCGGGCATTGACGGTGATCTGTGGCAGCAGACGATACGGCTTCGTGACCGGATTCTTCGGATCCGGTTCCAGCGTCTGGAAAGACTGGACGTTGGCCGTCGCCGTCCACCAGCCACCGCCGCTATAGGTGACGGTTCCCTGCTGCAGGAGTTGTACGCGCGACGTATCGGTGATGCGGCTCGACAGGTCGGTGTAATAGTCGTTGTCCGAAACCCGGTTGAAGTTCACCGTCCCGCTGAAGCCGCTCGCCGTCGCCTGCGAGTACTGCACACCAACGCCCCAGCGATCCCGGTCCGCCAAGCGGTCATGAGGCAGGTACTCGAACAGGACATCGCCGCGGTAGATACCGCCAAAGGCCTCGTTGAGGTAGCGAAACTGGCTGCCGAGCTGCACGCCACGCTTGGTCAGCAGCCGCGGTTCGAAGGTAGCGTCCATGTTCGGCGCGATGTTCCAGTAGTAGGGCACCGTCACTTCGATACCGCTGCTGTTGCTGGAACCGTAGCTCGGGGTCAGGAAACCCGACTTGCGCTCGTTGTTCAACGGGAACGACAACCATGGCGAGTGGAGAATCGGCACGTCGAAGAAGCGGATTGTGGCGTCGCTTCCTGTTCCCACCTCGTTGTCGTAATCAAGCTTGAGATCGGCGACGGTCAAATACCAGTCGTCATCGCCTGGCTTGCACGTGGTGTAGGTCGCGTTGCTCAGGCGGAACTGATTCTCGCCCTCCAGATCGATGCGCCCGGCCTCGCCGCGCGCCTCGGTCAACTCGCTGGCTGGCTTCTGCGCCGCCTTGACCTTGCTCTGACCCGGCTTTATGGCGATCACCCGCGGTGCCGCGAAACCTGTCGTCTGTTCAACGTCGGCGGCTGGCACGACCGTCGGTTGCCGCTTGATGAAGTAGGACGCCTGGTCGACAAAACCAACCTGATCGTCGAGCTTGAGGCGTGCCTGGGCACCCGAAATGCGGTCTTCGGCCTGCCGCAACTCGACGTTGCCTGTTGCCTCGACCTCGTCCTCGACCGGCGAATAGGTCATCCGCTCGGCGGTGAGGACGGTGCCCGCCTTGCGCAGCTCGGCTTCCTCCTCGGCGACGACCTCTCGATCGAGAACACCCGCAACGCTGCGCGCACTCAGGAACACCGGTCGCGGCACATCGCTGTCCGGCGGAGACGGCTGCACGGCGGTGGCTGCCTGCAACGCCAGCGGAGGTCCAGCCATGGGTCGGGTCGTCGGTGCAGCGACGGATGCCGGTACCGGCGGTGTTGCCGGCATCTGGCCACCACCGCCGGTTGCCGGGCTGGTGGCGACCGCCGCCGGCCCAACCCGTGGCGAGCCCGCCGCAGCGCGGGAAGCAGGAAGCGGCGGCTCGACTTCGCCGACCGTGCTCCCCGCCCTTGCTGGCGATGTCGTCGCTGCTGCCGGGGGCGGCGCTGGAGTAGGGACTCGCCGGGCTGACTCCGCAGCTGCCGACGGCGCCGTCGCCGTTCCGCCACGCGAAGCGGAATCGCCTGTTGCCGTGGGGGCCGCTACGGCGGCAGGCGGCCCCGGCAACGGGCGCGCCTCCACCACCGGCTGCTCGACCACTCTGGCGTCGGCCGCAGATCGCTCCGATGGCACCTCGACAGCCGGTCGTGCAGGTGCAGCAGGCGGCAAGCCGAGAAGCCGCGGGTCGACCCGGAAGGGTACCGTGCCCTGCGCGCGCGCAGCGGTGGAGAAGCCACCAGCCAACGCACCGGCGACAGCGCAACAGAAGATCAAGGTCGTCGGCTTGCGCCGAAAAGGAAGCTTCATTCCGCTGCGTGTCAGTTGATGGGAGGGCGCGTCGTCGGTCGTCGGCACATGGGGTGCGCAGGCCGATGCTAGAATCGGCGAATTCTAGCATCATCGTCAAAGGAGAGGCGGCATGCCGCGCACAACGCTGTTGCAGCACTGGGTACAGACCTTGTTCGCGGAGCAGTTCCCTGGGCAGCCCATCCCGGTGGAGCCGGCTTCGGCAGACGCCAGCTTCCGGAGGTACTTCCGGCTCACCCTACCCGATGCCAGCACCCGGATCGTCATGGACGCGCCCCCCGACAAGGAGGATTGCCGCCCGTTCCTGCGAATAGCGACGCTCTTCCGGCGTGCCGGCGCGCATGTCCCCGAGGTCCACGCAGAGAACCTCGAACACGGTTTCCTGCTCCTCTCGGATCTGGGCAGCACGACCTATCTGCAAGCGCTGGCGGACCGGAGTGCCGCCGCACCACTCTACCGCGACGCCAACAGGGCGCTCATCGCCATCCAACTTGCCAGCCAGCCCGGACGGTTGCCGGAGTACGACGCTGTGCTGCTCGAGCGCGAACTGGCCCTGTTCCCCGAATGGTACCTGGGGCGACACCTCGGCCTGACCGTCGACGCCGCGCTCGAGCGCGATCTGCAGGCGGTCTTCGCCGCAGTTCTGGCCAACAGCCTGCGACAGCCACGGGTCTTCGTCCATCGCGACTATCATTCGCGCAACCTGATGCTGGTTGGCGAGCGATCAGCAGCCTTTCCAGCCAACCCGGGCATCCTCGATTTCCAGGACGCGGTCTATGGCCCACTGACCTACGACGTCGTCTCGCTCTATCGCGATGCGTACATCGACTGGCCGGAGGAGCAGGAACTCGATTTCGTGATCCGCTACTGGGAAGCGGCGCGCCGCGCCGGGCTGCCGGTCCAGGACGATTTCCATGACTTCTACCGCGACTATGAGTGGATGGGCGTGCAGCGTCAGCTCAAGGTCCTGGGGATCTTCGCCCGTCTCTGCCATCGCGACGGCAAGAACGACTACCTGCAGGACATGCCACGGGTCATGGCCTACCTGCGCCGCACCTGTGAGCGCTACAGCGAACTCGGAACGCTCGCCAGATTGTGTGAACGCGTCGCAGGGCAGCGGCCTGGCGTCGCCTTCGGCTTCTGATGAAGGCCATGATCCTGGCGGCGGGGCGCGGTGAACGGCTGCGCCCGCTGACCGACACGACGCCGAAACCGCTGCTTCGCGCCGGCGGACGGCCGCTGATCGTCTGGCACCTGCAGCGCCTCGCGGCAGCCGGCTGGCGCGAGGTGGTCATCAACCACGCCCACCTCGGCCAACAGATCGTGGCGACGCTCGGCGATGGCGCCGAGTTCGGCCTGTCGATCAGCTACTCGCCCGAACCACAGGGCGCACTCGAAACCGCGGGGGGGATCGCCGCAGCCCTGCCGCTGCTCGGCGCGGACCCCTTCCTGGCGATCAACGGCGACATCTGGTGCGACTGGGATGTCGGCCGCGCCCGGCAACTGGTCGAAAGCGGGCACCCTCGACAGCGCGGCGCGCACCTCGTCCTCGTCGACAACCCGCCGCATCATCCAAGGGGAGATTTCCAGCTGACTGGCAAGGAGGTCCTGGCTGCCAACCCGTCCACCGACGAGGACACACTGACCTACTCCGGAATCGGCGTCTTCTGGCCCGAGTTCTTTGCCGGCGTCGCGCCCGGCGTCGTCATGAAGCTGCGCCCCCTGTTGGACATCGGCGTTCACCGTCGGCTCGTCAGCGGCGAACGGCACGCGGGCCGCTGGGTCGACGTCGGAACCAGCGAACGGCTCGCGCTGCTGGACTTGGAGCTTGGACGGAGAGAATGAACCACCAGCCCTATTCTCGCCGCCGCCAGATCGTCCTGGAACGTCTGGGCGACGGGGTGGCCATCATCCCAACCGCGGCAGAGAAGCTGCGCAACCGCGACGCCCATTATCCCTACCGCTTCGACAGCTACTTCTGGTACCTCAGCGGCTTCCCCGAACCGGAGGCGGCGATCGTACTGGTTGGCGGCAAAGAAGCCAGATCGATTCTCTTCTGCCGCGAAAGGGACGAGGCGCGCGAAGTCTGGGATGGCTTCCGCTACGGGCCGGAGACAGCCGCCGAAGCCTTCGGGTTCAGCGAAGCGCACCCGATCGGGACCCTTGAGGAGAAGCTGCCGGAACTGATCGCCAATCGTGGCAGCCTGTGGCACTCGCTTGGCCATGAACCGACATGGGACCGCCGAATCGCCGCAGCGCTCAACACGGTTCGTGCGAACAGCCGCAGCGGCGCGCGTGCACCCGGCGAGATCCGTGATCTGCGGGCACTGCTCGACGAGATGCGGCTGATCAAGGACGCGCACGAGATCGACCTCCTGCGACGCGCTGCCGACATCGCCTCGGCCGGCCACGCACGCGCCATGCATGCCTGCCGGCCTGGAATGGCCGAACATGAGCTGGAGGCGGAACTGGCTTACGAGTTCCGCCGCCGCGGTGCCGATGGACACGCCTATCCACCGATCGTCGCAGGCGGGGCGAACGCCTGTATCCTGCATTACGTCGCGAACAACAGACTGCTGGCAGGAGGTTCCCTGGTGCTGATCGACGCCGGCTGCGAGCTGGCCGGCTACGCCTCCGACATCACCCGCACCTTCCCGATCAACGGCCGCTTCAGTGCCGAACAGCGGACGGTCTACGAAATCGTCCTCGCCGCTCAGGAGGCAGCGATCGCCGCCATTGTCCCCGGTGCATCGTTCATGGATTACCACCACGCCGCGCTGCGGGTTCTCGTCCAGGGGCTGATCGATCTCGGGCTGCTCAGGGGCAGTGTCGACGGCGCAATCGAGAGTGATGCGTACAAGCCCTGGTACATGCACCGGACTGGCCACTGGCTCGGACTCGACGTGCACGACGTCGGCGATTACCGCAGCGGCAACGGCAACGAGGAGTGGACCCGACTCGCGCCCGGCATGACCCTCACCGTCGAACCCGGTCTCTACTTCCGTCCGGGAGCGAACGTGCCAGACCACCTGCATGGCATTGGCGTGCGCATCGAGGATGACGTGCTGGTCAGCGAAGGAGGCTGCCGGATTTATACCAGCGCCCCGAAAACCGTCGCCGAGATTGAGGAGGTCATGCAGCATGACTGAGCACCGGGACTCGGTCGACATCGCGATCATCGGCGCCGGCCCGGTGGGAATGGCGCTCGCGCTGGCACTTGCCGGCGGCCCGCATCGCCTGCGGCTCATCGACGCGCGGCGGCGCGGCGCCTGGCGCAGCGACCCGCGGGCGCTTGCCCTGGCACACGGCACGCGGCAGGTTCTGGAAGGGCTGCAGGCGTGGAACCTCACCGCGGCAACCGCCATTTCGTCGATTCACGTCTCGCAGCACGCCGGCTTCGGTCGCACCCTCATCGACTGCAGTGACTACGGATTGCCGGCTCTGGGCTATGTGATGCGTTACCGCGAACTTGCTGCGGCCCTCGATGCACGCCTGGAAGATTCCGTGTTGCTCGACAACTGCACTGTACTGGGAGTAGACAGCGACGGAAACAGTGCCGAGCTGATCCTTGCTCGCCCTGACGAAAGCTGGCGCATCAAGGCGCGGCTCGTCGTCCATGCCGAGGGCACCCCGAGCCATGACGGCGCCGTCCGCGTCTGCGACTATCGCCAACACGCCGTGGTCGCCGAGGTCAAACCGACCGCGGCGCACGATCATCGCGCCTGGGAGCGGTTTACGGGCGACGGACCGATCGCCCTGCTGCCACTGGGCACTGACTACTCGCTGGTGTTCACGGTGCCACAGGCGAAGGTCGGGGAGTTGCTCGAACTCGACGAGGACGCCTTCCTCAGCGCTCTCCGGATACCCTTCGCGCGTCGCCTCGACTTCATTGCCTGCAGCCCGCGCGCCAGCTTTCCGCTGGCGCTGCGGATGCGTCGGCAACTCACCCTCGGACGGCAGGTGTGGATTGGCAACGCCGCGCAGACGCTGCACCCGGTCTCCGGCCAGGGCTTCAACCTCGGCCTGCGCGACGCCTGGGAACTCGCCGACACGCTGCGCGGCTGTACTGGCGGCGATGCCGGGGACGCGGCAGGTCTCGCGGCGTATGGACGTCGGCGGTGGCTCGACCGCAACGGCAGTGCCGCTTTCACCGACGGCATCGTGCGCACCTTCTCGAACGATGTGGCACCGCTGCGCCACGCACGCGGACTCGGCCTGCTGGCGCTGGAGTTGCTGCCGCCGCTGCGTCACTTCGTCGCCCGGAGAATGATCTGGGGTGCGCGCGCCTGGCCGTAGGCACATTGCCCGTCGCACGCGCGTAGCCAGCGACGCGACCGCAACCATGTGAGGCCGGCGATGTTCCGCTTTCTCGCCGATTGGGCTAGACTTGCTCGCCTGCCCACTCCAGCCCAGCACGCCCGACGATCCCATGCAGCGAACAGACAGGACTCCTCAGACCATCGAATTCAAGGGCACTACCCTGCCGGTAGTCGTCGTCACCCTGCGTTCGCTGCAAGCAGACGAACTGGCGCGCGCAGCCACGGGACTGTTTGGTGACAACGATTTCTTTGACGGCGATGCCGCCGTCCTCGACCTGGCGCAACTGGTCGAGGTTCCCGAGCCAGACTGGCGACGGCTGAAACAGGTGTTCAAGGCGCACGGCCTGAACGTCATTGGCGTTCGCGGCGGCAGCGAGGAATTGCGTTATGGAGCCGCCTTCGCCGGCTTGCCGACCTATGCGTTCAACGATCGTCCGGCCACCACCACGGCCGCACGGGCGGCCACAGCGAGTCCCCCAACCTCTGGCGAGACGACACCCGCCATCCAGGTGGATCCGGCGCCGCCGCCAGTCCCGACTTCCACCAGGACGCCAACGCTGTTCATCAATCGGCCCCTGCGTTCCGGGCAACAGGTGTACGCCCGTGGCGGCGACCTGGTTGTGCTGGCAGCAGTCAATGCGGGTGCCGAGGTGATTGCCGATGGCAGCATCCACATCTACGCGCCCTTGCGCGGGCGCGCACTGGCCGGCGCAAGCGGCGCGGCGGAGGCGCGCATCCTCTGCACGCGCTTCGACGCCGAACTCGTTTCGGTGGCTGGACTCTATCGGACGTTCGACGGTGGTGTCCCGAACGAACTGGCTGGCCGAGCGGTCCAGGTGAGACTGGCGGAGCGTGCCGACCGTGACACCAACCAGTTGCTCGTCGAGGCACTGAGCACCGACTGACGCCACCGTGACGAGGTGGCTTGACACGCCACCGCGGCAGCTTGGCTTGCGACAGACTGCGCATTCTGCAGGTAGAATCGCATCTTTGACTTGCGGGGAAACATCCGTGACACGTATTGTCGTCGTGACATCCGGCAAAGGCGGAGTGGGCAAGACCACCACCAGCGCCAGCTTTGCATCGGGCCTCGCCCTGCGCGGTTACAAAACGGCCGTGATCGATTTCGATGTCGGCCTGCGCAATCTGGATCTGATCATGGGTTGCGAGCGCAGGGTCGTCTATGATCTCGTCAACGTCCTCAACGGTGAGGCAACCCTCACCCAGGCGCTGATCAAGGACAAGCATGTGGAAAGCGGGACTCTCTACGTTCTGCCTGCCTCACAGACCCGCGACAAGGATGCCCTGACCGAGGAGGGCGTGGAAAAGGTCCTCAAGGAGCTCGAACACATGGGCTTCGACTACGTCGTCTGCGACTCTCCGGCAGGCATCGAGAAAGGTGCCGTGATGGCTCTGACCTTCGCCGACGAGGCCCTGGTCGTCAGCAACCCGGAGGTGTCTTCGGTACGCGACTCCGACCGCATCCTCGGCATCATCCAGGCCAAGTCGCGGCGTGCGCTGCTCGGTGTCGAGCCCGTCAAGGAACACCTGCTGATCACCCGTTACTCGCCAAAGCGGGTCAACGATGGCGAGATGCTGTCCTACAAGGATGTCCAGGAGATCCTCCGCGTTCCCATCATCGGCGTCATCCCCGAATCCGAAGCGGTCCTGCAGTCGTCCAACGCCGGCACGCCGGCGATCCATCTGGCCGGCACCGACGTCGCCGGTGCCTACCTGGACGTCGTCGGACGCTTTCTTGGCGAAAGCATTCCCTTGCGTTTCGTCGACTATGAAAAGCCTGGCCTGTTGAAGCGACTATTCGGGGGTAAATGAGGATGTCCCTGTTCTCCCTCATCTTCGGCAGCAAACCGAAGACGGCAGCGATCGCCAAGGAACGTCTGCAACTGATCATCGCGCACGAACGCAGCGGCGGCAGCAGCCAACCGGATTTTCTGCCGGCCTTGCAGCAGGAACTGATGGCGGTGATCTCGAAGTATGTTGCGGTGAACCCGGAGGACATCAAGGTATCGCTGGAGAAGCAGGGCAACTTCGAGGTTCTGGAGGTTAACATCGTCATGCCGGAGGCCGGCAGCAGGCCCTGAGAGGCTGTGCAGACGTCGCTGCAAGCAGGCCGACAGGCAAGTTGCAAGCGTGCCAACGGCGAGACATTTCGCGCGGTCAGCAGAAGGCGAGGCGCCTGCTCGCAGTTGCCGCGCTCGCTTTCGCCCTACTTCTTCTCCATCTCTCGTGCAGCACGAATCAGATCTGCGTCGAGCACCGAGGTGTCCGTTCCGTAGCAACGCACCATCTCGATCTCCTCGTATACCGGCGCGTCCGGTGCGGCGTCGGCGGCCTTGGGCATGGCTGCGCCATAGTGCTGCCCTCGCCAGCGTGCGACCAGGATCTCCTGTTCAGTCAGCCCCGTGTTCATCCCGGGCGGAATCTCGGCGCCCAGTTCGATCAGCGCCTTCAGTACCTCCTTCCGCTTGCCACGAATGGCCATCGACACGGGCGAAGTGGGCTGCGAGTTGTCCCCCGTATTGACCTTGGCACCCCGCCTGACCAACTCGCGCACGATGTCGGGAAAACCCATGAAGCAGGCCACGCCCAGGGGCAAACCCGGGTCGCCACGTCCATCGAGCAGCTCGACCGGAGCACCTGAATCCAGTACCGCCAGCACCTCCTGCAGACGTCCACTACGGATTGCCTTGAGCAGGTCGATTGCAGAGTTCACTCGTTACCCTCCGCTTCAGTCCAGGGACTGAGCACTGACGACGACCCCGTCAGCATCGACGTAGATCCACTCGCCGGGCCGGAACGTCACACCGGCAAAGGTGACCGCCAGATCACGTTCGCCAACGCCCTTCTTGATGCTCTTGAGTGGATGCGTGTTGAGAGCACGCAGGCCGAGATCGATGCGGGCGATCGGCTCCGAGTCCCGAATGCAACCGTACACCACGATTCCCTCCCAGCCATTGCGCTGCGCCAGGATCGCCAACTGGTCTCCGACCAGGGCACAGCGCAGCGAGCCGCCACCATCGATCACCAGCACCTTGCCCTGGCCGTCTTCGGCCAGCACCTCACGAACCAGAGAGTTGTCTTCGAACAGTTTCAGCGTGACGATGCGCCCGCAGAAGCTGGAGCGCCCGCCATAACGCTGGAAGACCGGCGCAACGACGCGAACGGCACCAGCTACCGCCATGGCCTCGTGTCTGTCGAGCAGGTCTGGGGTGCTGATGCTCATATGGTTGGCCTTTCGCCCTTGCGTGACGCGAGAAATGACCACACCGCAGCGTGTGGCCGTCGGTAGTGGAACATTCAGGCAACGACCTCAGGCTCTTCCTCGAAGATCAGTTTCACCTTCTCGTCGTCGTCGAGGTCGACCGTGACGTGGCCACCATGCGCCAGCCGGCCAAACAGCAGTTCGTCAGCCAGCGAGGCGCGGATCGTGTCCTGGATCAGCCGCGCCATTGGCCTGGCCCCCATCAGGGGATCGAAGCCCTTCGCCGCGAGATGCTCCTTGAGGGCACTGGTGAACACCACCTCGACCTTCTTGTCATGCAACTGGGCTTCGAGCTGCATCAGGAACTTGTCGACCACGCGCAGGATGATCTCGTGGTCGAGAGCCCGGAACGAGATGGTTGCATCGAGCCGGTTCCGGAACTCGGGCGTGAAGATGCGCCTGATCTCGGCCATTTCGTCACCGGCCTGCCGCGACGGTGTGAAGCCCATCGTCGCCTTCTGGATCGCCTCCTGCCCCGCGTTGGTGGTCATGATGATCACCACGTTGCGGAAATCCGCCTTGCGTCCATTGTTGTCGGTCAGCGTGCCATGGTCCATGACCTGCAGCAGGATGTTGTAGATGTCCGGGTGTGCCTTTTCGATCTCGTCGAGCAGCAGCACGCTATACGGCTTCTTGGTGATGGCCTCGGTCAACAGGCCCCCCTGGTCGAATCCGACGTAGCCGGGCGGCGCTCCGATCAGGCGGGAGACCGCGTGCCGTTCCATGTACTCGGACATGTCGAAGCGTACCAGCTCATTGCCCAGGCAGTAGGCCAGTTGCTTGGCGACCTCGGTCTTTCCGACGCCGGTGGGACCGGAAAAGAGGAAGCTGCCAATCGGTCGCGTCGGATTGCCCAAGCCCGATCGGGCCATCTTGATCGCCCTGGCAAGCGCGTCGATGGCGGCGTCCTGGCCAAACACCACCGCCTTCAGGTCGCGGTCGAGGTTGCGCAGATTGTTGCGGTCATCCGACGACACGTGCGTCGACGGGATACGGGCAATCTTGGCAACGATCTCCTCGATGTCGATCTTGCCGATCAGTCTCTTCTGCTTCGACTTTGGCAGAATCCTTTGTGCGGCACCAGCTTCGTCGATGACATCGATCGCCTTGTCCGGCAGGTGCCGGTCGGTGATGAAGCGCACCGACAGTTCCACGGCCGACGTCAGCGCGGCAGCCGAGTACTTGATGCCATGGTGTGCTTCGAAACGGGACTTCAGACCCTTGAGGATCTCCACGGCCTCGGCGCTCGATGGCTCATTGACGTCGATCTTCTGAAAGCGTCGCGACAGCGCATGATCCTTCTCGAAGATGCCACGATACTCGTTGTAGGTCGTCGCGCCGATGCACTTCAGTTGCCCGGTGGAAAGCGCCGGCTTGAGCAGGTTCGAAGCATCGAGGGTGCCGCCGGAAGCCGAACCGGCACCGATCAGAGTGTGGATCTCGTCGATGAACAGGATCGCCTGCGGGTTCTCGCTCAGTTGCTTGAGAACTCCTTTCAGGCGCTGCTCGAAATCACCACGGTACTTGGTCCCCGCCAGCAGGGAACCCATGTCGAGACAGTAGACGTTGGCCTTCGCCAGAATCTCCGGGATGTCGCTCTCGACGATCCGTCGTGCCAGTCCTTCGGCAATGGCTGTCTTGCCGACGCCTGCTTCCCCGACGAGCAAGGGGTTGTTCTTCCGCCGCCGGCACAGCGTCTGGATCACTCGTTCCAGCTCGGTGTCACGGCCGATCAGGGGATCGATCTTGCCCTGCAAGGCGAGCGCGTTGAGGTTGATCGTGTAGCTGTCGAGGGGTCCGGCTGCCGCCTGCTGGTCGGCTTCCGGCTCGGCTTCGGGTTCGCTTCGTGGCGCGCTCTGAGGTACCTTGCTGATCCCATGCGAGATGAAGTTCACCACATCCAGGCGCGTGACACCCTGTTTCTGCAGATAGTAGACCGCGTGCGAATCCTTCTCGCCGAAGATCGCAACGAGGACGTTCGCCCCGTTCACTTCCTTCCGCCCCGAGGACTGGACATGCAGGATGGCGCGCTGGATGACGCGCTGAAAGCCCAGGGTCGGCTGCGTGTCGATCTCGTCCTCACCGGAGACCGTTGGCGTGTGTTCGCCGATGAAGCGGGTCAGATCCTTGCGCAATTGCTCGATGTTCGCCCCGCAGGCCCGCAGAGCCTCTGCTGCAGACGGGTTGTCGAGCAGCGCCAGAAGCAGGTGCTCGACGGTGATGAACTCATGGCGCTTCTGCCGCGCTTCGACAAACGCCATGTGCAAACTCACTTCAAGTTCCTGCGCAATCATTCAGTTCTCCTCCATGACACACGCCAGCGGGTGCTGGTTGCTGCGTGCGAAACCTGTAACCTGTTCTACCTTGGTGGCAGCGACGTCGCGCGGGTAAACTCCACAGACACCTTTGCCTTCCGTGTGCACTTTGAGCATGATCCGCGTAGCCTGTTCACGATCCATTGCAAAGAACCTCTGCAGGACAACGATGACGAAGTCCATCGGCGTGAAATCATCGTTCAGCAGCAGTACCTTGTACAGGGGCGGTGGCGCTAGCTGCGTACGCTTGGTTTCGAGGAGTGATCCGTCCTGATGCTTTGTTGCCATGGCAGAATTCTAACCAGTCCATACGGATGCGCAATAGCACCCGCGGTCGCTTTCGGCAACTCGCGCGCCACTCGCGGACGCTGGCAAGCAAAAAAGCTTGACGCTCCGGCCTGCTTTAGCGTAAAAAGCCGGCATGCTCCGGATCAGTTGCGCGGCGAGGTAGTTGTACCTGTGTGACAGGCCTTGTCGGCGATTGCTGATCTGGACGCATGCAAGTCGGGCGATGCCCGGATTCAGTCTTTTTTGAAGGAAGTGGCAATATGGCAACTGGTACTGTGAAGTGGTTCAATGACGCCAAGGGTTTCGGCTTCATCACTCCGGACGATGGCAGCGAGGATCTCTTCGCCCATTTCTCCGCGATCAGCATGGGCGGATTCAAGACCCTCAAAGAGGGCGAAAAGGTTTCCTTCGACGTGACGCAGGGCCCGAAGGGCAAGCAAGCATCGAACATCGCGCGCGCCTGATACTTTCGGCGACGCACCAAGCACCCGCCTCCGGCGGGTTTTTTTTTGCCGCGCTTGCTTCGACGGGTCGCCGCCTATGGCTCAGCGATGATGACTTCGTCGCGACGCCTGTCTCCCTTGCTATCGGACCACTCGACCGCAATCCGGTCGCCCGCCTTCAGTCCGCGAGCGTAAAAGGAGAACAGGGGATTGCGCGAGATCGCCGTGTTCAGCTGGCCGCCGACGAGGAGCGCACCGTTCGCGGTGAGCGAAAAGGTCTGTATGAAGTGCGCAGGAACCAGTTGTCCGCTGCCGGCGTCCTTGCGCTGACCCGTCTCCATCGGATGCGGCATGAGGAAGCGGATCTCGGTGAGTTCGCCCTGCAGGCTGGCGCGAATCCGGATTGCTTCACCCATCCCCGACCGGCATCCTTCAGGCGCCACACCCGCCAAGCGTCACCTTGACTTCGCGGCTCGCATGGTAGTTCTTTCCGTCAGCCGCCCTGACGACGACGCGTATGCGAGATGACTCGGCCATCTTGACTTGCAGCCGGACGCGCGCCTGCGCGCGTCCGGCGAATGTCAGGCTGGCCGCCAGGGGCATGGGGTTCTTCTCGATGAAGATGCTGATGCTCTGGCTATCGGGTATGTTGCTGATCACCTCGACGGGCACCTGGGCACCATTCTCGGCGATGTCGACGGTCTTGATGACGATCCCGCCACTGGCGCTGGAACCGCCTGCGCCTGCCGCACGCATGGCTTCAGACAGACCGGTGGCGGTAAAGGCCTCACGGTTCCAGTCGGCCGCCAGAACAGCGGGGGGCTGCAGCAGGTCCCCTGCCACCACCACGCCAGCAGTGGCTGCCCTGAGAAGCAGACGACGCAGGCGGTCCACGTCAGCCGCGTCTGGCTGCAGCATGGCCTCAGTCACCCTGCCAGTGCCCGGAGCGACCGCCGCCCTTTTCGAGCAGGCGAACACTTTCCAGGCGCATGCCGCGATCGGCCCCCTTGCACATGTCGTAGATCGTCAGCAAACCGATGCTGACCGCCGACAGAGCCTCCATTTCGACACCCGTGCGACCGAAAGTCTCGACACGCGCCTTGCAGGCGACGCTGCTGGTCCGTCCATCGATCTCGAAATCGACCGTGATTCGGGTCACGGGAATCGGGTGACAGAGCGGGATGAGGTCCGACGTGCGCTTGGCACCCTGTATCGCCGCGATCCGGGCAACGGCCAGCACGTCCCCTTTGCTCGCCGAACCTTGAACGATGAGCGACAAGGTCTCCGGGCGCATCGAGATGAGGCCAGAGGCAGTCGCGTGCCGGAGGGTCTCCGCCTTCGCCGTGACGTCGACCATCTGCGCCTGACCATGCCGATCAAAATGGGAGAAAGGGCTCGTAGGCATCGCTAAAAGAATCTCTTGCGACAGGCGGGTCAAGGGGGCCGGACCGCAGACAGACTCTGTAACGCTCAGTCACACTTTGTCGGCGTCCGCTTCGGTATCATACCACCCGTCGCCTCCGCAAGAAGACTGGAAAGCCCGTTTGATGCCTCTGCCGCGTTTCGTCTCCATCGTGCTCTTGGCAACCGCCATGACGTCCCCGGCGGCCTTGGCCACGGACGAACTGCCAGATTTGGGTGAGGCTGCCCGTGCCGAACTGTCGCCGCAACTGGAACGTAAGATTGGCGAGCGGATTCTGAACGAGATCCGCCTGCGCGAGCCAAGCTATGTCGACGATCCGGAGTTGTCGGATTACCTCAACCGCCTGGGAGCTCGTCTGCTCGCGGCCAGCGCGGACCCCACGGCCGACTGCTACTTCTTTCTTGTCCGCGACAACACGGTCAATGCCTTTGCCATGTTCGGTGGTTTCATCGGCGTAAACACCGGCACCCTGCTGACGGCGCAGTCGGAGTCCGAACTGGCCGCGGTCCTGGCGCACGAAATCTCGCACGTACTGCAGGCACACCTGGCGCGACAGATCATGCGCGAGAAGCAGAGCTCGGTCGCCACCATGATCGCGATGGCCGTCGGCGTGCTCGCCGCTCGCTCCAACTCGCAAGTGGCACACGCCACCATCGCCTCGGCACAAGCCGGGTCGATACAGGCACAGCTTGCCTACAGCCGCGATTTCGAACGTGAGGCCGATCGCGTGGGTTTTCAGACATTGGGGCAGGCGGGCTTCGACGTGCGCGGCATGGCGGACTTCTTTGGGCGCCTGCAACAGGCGGGCAGGGTCTATGAAAACAGCGCCCCGGTCTACCTGCGATCACATCCGCTGACCGTCGAGCGAATGTCGGACATGCAGAACCGCGCGCAGAGCGCCCCCTATCGCCAGGTGGCCGACAGTCTCGACTTCCAGCTCGTGCGGGCCAAGCTGCGAGCCCAGGCGAGCACACCGCAGGAGGGAATCAGCGAGTTCACCAGACAACTGCGGGAGAAGAAGTATGCCTCAGAGGTGGCAGCTCGTTACGGGCTGAGCTACTCGCTACTGCGAGCAAAGGACACGGCGGGAGCACAGCGCGAGTACGACGCACTGGCCGCCCTGAAGCCCTCGTCACCGCTGCTTGCCGGACTGGCAGCGGCGATCAGGTTCGCCGACAACGACCCGGTCGGCGCAGCGACGATCTATCGTGAGAGCTTGCAGCGTTATCCGCAGTCCATGGCGCTGGCTTATGGTTACGCTGACGCGCTCCTCGCGGCGAAGGAGTACCAGCAAGCCCGCATCTTCCTCGATGGGCAGTTGCAGCTTCGTTCGTCGGACTACAAACTCTACGGCCTGTTGGCCAGGACGTTTTCGGCAACGGGCAAGCGCCTGCAGCAGCATCGCGCGCAAGCCGAGTTCTATTTTCTGCAGGGACAACTCGGACCCGCTGTCGAGCAACTGCAGTTTGCGCAACAGGCGGCTGACGGGAGTTTCTTCGAGCAGTCGGCAGTGGACGCACGCCTGCGCGAACTGCGTAGACTGCAGGCCGAGGAAGCGAAGCAGAGAAGAAGCGGCTTCCAGCGCTTACAATAGTCGCTTGGCTTTCTTGTGGATCACGACATGCATTTCGATCGAGAGTTAGATGTCAAGGGCCTCAACTGCCCCTTGCCCATCCTGCGGACCAAGAAAGCGCTTGCCGAAATGTCGGCAGGGGAGGTGCTGCATGTACTGGCGACCGACCCCGGCGCCGTCAAGGATTTCGAGGCCTTCGCCAGACAGACGGGCAACGAGTTGCTGTCGCGTTCCGAAACCGGCAAGGTCTTCGAGTTCTTTCTCCGGCGCAAGTGAGACGCGCAGCCATCACAACGCGTGGCGCGTGAGGGCTCAGGCGCCCGCAGCTTGATGTCTGGCAGTAGCGACTTTGCGCTGTTCGATGGTGATCGCGGCGATGCGCTGCTGCTTGACGGCTACTGCCGTAGTTTCCGGCTCGCCGTCAGCGGCGATCACACTCCTCTTTTCGCCGCCATCGAGGGGGAACTCGCGGCCGGGCGGTGGGTTGCGATGGCTGCCGATTACGCACTCGCGACCTCCTTGGAGGCGACCGCCGCGGCGTTGGCCGGAGCGGGACCGGTCATCCGTGCCTGGGTATTCCAGCGTGGCGACTGGCTGGACGCGCAGGCAGTCAACGCTTTCCTGGCCGCCCGCGTCGCCTTCCTTCCGGAAGCGCAACGAACAGCAGGAGTAGCCGATCTGCTGCCGACTGTCTCGTCTTCACGGTATGCAGACCAGGTGGGACAGATTCGCCAGTGGATCGCGGACGGCGACTGCTATCAGATCAACCTCACGTTCCCCATGCGCTGCCGCGTCTATGGCGACTCGCTGGCGCTGTACCTGCGCCTGCGAGCACGACAACCTGTCCGCTATGGAGCCTACCTGACGATCGCCGGCGAGAAGATCCTTTCGTTTTCGCCCGAGCTGTTCTTCGAGCGCCGAGCGGACCAGGTGCAGACGCGACCGATGAAAGGCACTGCGGCGCGCGGCAGAACGGCGGCGGAGGATGAAACGCGGCGTGCAGCTCTCGTCTCTTCGCCCAAGGAGCGAGCGGAGAACGTCATGATCGTCGACCTGCTCCGCAATGATCTCGGGCGACTTGCTGAACCCGGAAAGGTTCACGTGCTTGCCCTCTGCGAGACCGAGGCCTACCCGACCCTATGGCAGATGGTCTCCACGGTGACGGCCGAAGTGCCAGGCGCCAGTTTATTGGACCTGTTCCGCGCCCTGTTTCCGTGCGGCTCGATCACCGGCGCACCGAAAATCAGAGCCATGCAGCGCATTGCGGAACTGGAGCAGGAGCCGCGGGGACTGTACACCGGAGCTCTTGGCTGGCTGGCCCCGGGTGGCGACTGCCGCTTCAACGTGGCAATCCGCACGCTGGAACTCGGCCCTACCGGGCACGCGCGGATGGGCGTCGGTAGCGGCATCGTCGCCGACGCCGATGCGGCAAGTGAATACGCGGAATGTCTGCTGAAGGCGCGTTTTCTGATCGACTCCGACCCCGGGTTCGAGCTCTTCGAGACACTGCGCCTCGAAGCCGGCCGCTTTCCCCTGCTGCAATTCCATCTCGATCGCCTGCAGGCATCGGCAGCCAGCCTTGGGTTCACCTGTGCGCTGCCCCACGTGTCGGCCGCGCTGGCCGCTGCCGCCACCAGCCATCCAGACGGTGTTTTCCGGGTTCGCCTGCTGCTCCGGCATGACGGGAGCCATGCTACCAACGTGTCGCCACTGACCGACGACGCCGCGGCGAAACGGACTGCGGTATTCGCCAGCGAAGCCGTGTCGGCCGATGACTACCTGCTACGACACAAGACGACGCTGCGGTCTCGATGCGATCGCGCGTTGGCAGCACTGGCTGATCGTCCCGCAGTGTTCGATGCAATCTTCTGCAACGAACGCGGCGAGGTCTGCGAAGGCGCGCGCAGCAGCGTCTTCGTCGCGCACGGCGGACTGCTCCTGACCCCCCCGCTGTCCTGCGGTCTGCTACCGGGAGTCCTGCGGCGAAAGCTGCTCGAATCAGGCCGGGCGGTCGAACGGGTCCTCAGGCAGACCGACCTGCAGCGGGCCTCCGCCCTCTACCTCGGCAACGCCCTGCGCGGCTTGGTGGCGGTAACCCTGACCAGCTGAACGGCTCTCCAGAAACAAAATCACAAGCACTTGATTCTTGGAGAACACCGGGCGCGTGATCTGTGGGCGTGAGATGCTCAGAGACTGAGAATCAATCGACTGCGCAACCGATCTGCCCCTTCCCTGGTCGCTCACTCCTCGCCCATGGACTGGATGTGTCTCGTCGCCCGCTCGCTCACGCCCGGCATCTCGCCCTGCTGGCGACGATTTCCTCGAGACTTCTCCGGCGTCACCGACGACCGGCACCGGTCGCGCTTCGTCAGCAGCCGGCTGGCGTCCGGCTGCTGTCAAGGCTCGCACGCCGCGGCTCGAGTTCGGCGAGTGTCGCGACGAAAGCGTCGAGGCGCCGTCGTTCCTGTTCCACCACCGCAGCCGGAGCACGGGCCACGAAGCTCGCGTTGGCCAGCTTCGCCCTCGCCTTGCCAATCTCACCGCTGAGCCGGGCGATCTCCTTGTCGAGCCTTTCGCACTCGACGCCGACATCGATCTCGACCTGCAGCATGAGTTTGGTTTCACCGACGACGGCAACCGGCGCATTGGCGCTGCCCGGCATCTCGGAAACGATTTGCATCTCGGACAGCTTGCAAAGCGCCTTCAAATAGGGAGCGAAATCGGCCAACACGCGCGCCTGGCCGCAAGCGACCAAAGGCACCCGCACGGCCGGCGACAGGCTCATTTCGCCGCGCAGATTGCGACAGGCATATGCCAGTGACTTCAACTCCTGCACGCTGGCTTCGCTCTGCGCATCGATCTTTTCCGGCTGTGCCTGCGGATAGGCTGCCAGCATCACCGAGTCATGCGTCTTGCGACCCGCTAGCGGGGCCACCGCCTGCCACAGTTCTTCCGTGATGAACGGAAGCAGCGGGTGTGCCAGGCGAAGAACCGCCTCCAGGACGCGCGCCAACGTCCGACGCGTCCCCCGGACCTCGGCTTCGCTCCCGTACTGCAGCTGGACCTTCGACAGTTCGACGTACCAGTCACAGAACTCGTCCCAGACGAACTCGTAGAGCGACCGCGCCAGCAGATCAAAACGGTAGTCGGCGAAATGCTGCGCCAGTTCGGCCTCGGTACGCTGCAGCCTGCTGACGATCCAGCGGTCTGCGAAGGAGAAGGCGAGTCGGGTCGTGCAACCGCCGGGCGTGCAGTCATCGAGACCCAGATCGTGCCCGGCAGTGTGCATCAGGACAAAGCGGCTGGCGTTCCACAGCTTGTTGCAGAAATTTCGGTACCCCTCGCAGCGGCCGAGATCGAACTTGATGTCCCGTCCGGGACTGGCGAGTGAGAGGAAGGTGAAGCGCAGGGCATCGGTACCAAAGGCGGCAATCCCGTGCGGATACTCCTTGCGCGTTCGCTTCTCGATCTGCTCCGCCTGCCTCGGGTTCATCAGTCCGCTGGTACGCTTCTCGATCAGCGCATCAAGACCGATGCCGTCGATGAGATCGATCGGGTCGAGCACGTTGCCCTTCGACTTGCTCATCTTCTGTCCTTCAGCGTCCCTGATGAGGCCGTGGACATAGACATGCCTGAACGGGATGCGGCCGGTGACGTGCCGGGTCATCATGACCATCCGTGCAACCCAGAAGAAGATGATATCGAACCCCGTGACGAGGACCGTCGACGGCAGGTAGAGGTCCAGTGCGGGGTTGCTCTCCACCGGCCACCGCGGCGTCCAGTCGAGCGTCGAGAACGGCCACAGCGCCGACGAATACCAGGTGTCGAGGACATCCGGGTCACGCACCAGCGGACCCTGGCAGCCGGCAGCGTTCGCTTCCGCCCTCGCCTCGTCCTCGTCGTGGGCGACGAAGACCCGTCCGTCTTCGCCGTACCAGGCGGGAATCTGGTGACCCCACCAGAGTTGCCGCGAGATGCACCAGTCCTGGATGTTGTTCAACCACTGGTTGTAGGTGTTGACCCAGTTCTCCGGAAAGAAGCGGATCTCGCCCGAAGCGACGCAGTCGAGGGCCTTGCCGGCGATGCTGCGGCCGTCGGCACCGGGCTTGCTCATCGCCACGAACCACTGGTCGGTGAGCATCGGCTCGATGACGACACCCGTTCGATCTCCACGTGGAACCTTGAGGACATGCGGCTCGACCTTGTCCAGAAAGCCGTGCTGCTCGAGATCACTGACGACCAGCTCTCGCGCAGCGAAGCGATCGAGACCGCGATAGCGCTCCGGAGCGTGGTCGTTCACGCGCGCGTCGAGCGTCAGGATCGGGATCATCGGCAGCCGGTGACGCTGAGCGACCGCGTAGTCGTTGAAATCGTGTGCCGGGGTTACCTTGACACAGCCGGTGCCGAAAGCGAGATCGACATAGGCATCGGCAATGATCGGAATTTCGCGCCCACAGAGGGGCAGGCGGACCATCTTCCCCAAAAGGTGGCGGTAGCGCTCGTCTTCGGGGTGCACCATCACCGCAGTGTCACCGAGCATCGTCTCAGGGCGGGTCGTCGCAACAACCAGCGACGCGCTGCCGTCAGCCAATGGGTAACGAATGTGCCAAAGTTGTCCGCGCTCCTCTTCCTGGACCACTTCCAGGTCTGAAACCGCGGTCTGCAGGACGGGATCCCAGTTCACCAAACGCTTGCCGCGATAGATCAGCCCCTCCCGGTAGAGTCGGACGAAAGTCTCCGTGACCGTTCGCGACAGGCCGGCGTCCATCGTGAAACGTTCGCGGCTCCAGTCGGGCGAGGTGCCCAGGCGGCGCATCTGGCGAGTGATGGTACTACCCGAAAACTCCTTCCACTGCCACACCTTCTGCAGGAACTTCTCGCGCCCGAGATCGTGCCGCGAGACCCCTTCGGCGTCGAGTTGGCGCTCGACGACGATCTGCGTCGCAATTCCTGCATGATCGGTACCCGGCTGCCACAGTGTGTTGTCACCCCGCATGCGGTGGTAGCGCGTCAGCGCGTCCATGATCGCCTGATTGAAGCCGTGGCCCATGTGCAGGGTACCGGTGACGTTGGGCGGTGGCAGCAGGATGCAGAAAGATCTGGCCTTGTCCGCGTCCAGGCCCGCACCGAAGTAGCCCCGTGCCTCCCAGGCCGGGTACCAGCGTCGTTCGATCTCTGCCGGTTCAAAGCTCTTGGCGAGTTCCATGGGCACGCATCACGGGAAGTCAGGGAAGCGCATTATAACGGATCGTCCGTGGCCTCCGCGGTCACCCGCCGCGCTCGGTCCGTTGCCGGCGACGAGCATTCCTCAAGCCCCGGCAGCGGCAGCTGGCCACGTTGCGCCAGGAAGTCATCCAGCACTGCCACGATGGCTGCAGTGATCCCCCGTCGCAGTTGCACCCCTGCGCTGTCCAGGGTCGACGCGATGAGGACCGGCGTTTCGCTCGCCAGTCGCTGCTCGAGCTGCTGGCAAAGGTCGCCGGCAAGACGAGAGCGAAGGGACGCGGCGACTGCCGCCGGCACCTCAGTGGCAGCACCCGTTGCCGGCGGAACGACCTCAGTGAGCAACGGCAGATCCTCGTCCTCGCCACCGGCCATCGTGCCGCCCTCGATGGCTGGCCGGTCTGCAGTCGATGCGACGAAGCTGCGCCGACGCCGCCCGTGACGCGGGGTGCCGTGAGGTTCCGCGCCAGTCGCACCTGCATCGGATCCGATCAGCGAATCCGCACGCCTGATCAGGTCGCCATCGTCCGCCATCAGACTCTCCCTGCCTGATCGAAATACTGGATGTCGTAGCCACGATCGCGGTAGAACCGCGCGCGCTGGCGCCCGGCAAGTCGCTCCTCCTCACCCTGGCCGACGATCTCGATCAGGCTATTGAAACGGGCGAAGCCCGGCGGCACCTCGGGTGCCAGGTTGAACAGCCGCTCATCGCGATCGATGGCATCCAGTCGGCCGGCAATCACCACCGGCGTTTCTCCGGCCAGCGGAGAATCGCTGGCGACGTGCGGCAGGAAGCCGGTCGGCGGATGCAGCCAGAGGTGCCGGTCGAGGGCCGCAGCAACCGCGGTGTCGGGCGCGTAGACCAGCAAGCTCTTCTTTTGGCCGACCGCCCGGGCGATCAGGCTGGCGGCCATTGCCACCCGATCGGCGGCGTTGTGGTAGAAGAAAATCCTGGTCAATTAAGTCTTCCGGCTCGTTTGAGCAGATAGTGTACGAGCAGCGAAACCGGTCGCCCCGTCGCACCCTTTTCGTTCCCCGACTTCCAGGCGGTACCGGCGATGTCGAGGTGCGCCCAGACGTACTTCCTCGCGAAACGGGCGAGAAAGCAGGCAGCCGTGATGCTGCCCGCTGAGCGGCCACCGACATTCGACATGTCGGCAAAAGGGCTCTTGAGCAGTTCCTGATAGTCGCTCCACAATGGCATCTGCCAGGCACGATCGTGCGCCTCGTCACCGGCGTGCAGCAACTCGCGTGCGAGCGTGTCGTTGTTGGCGAAAACCCCCGTGGCGACGTGACCGAGAGCGATCACGCAGGCACCGGTCAGCGTAGCGACGTCGACCACGATGTCCGGGTCGAAGCGCGCAGCATAGGTGAGCGCATCGCACAGGATCAGCCGGCCCTCGGCATCGGTGTTGAGGATCTCGATGGTCTGACCGGACATCGAGGTAACGATATCACCCGGACGCGTCGCCCCCCCGCCCGGCATGTTTTCCGCCGCCGGAACGATCACCGTCAGGTTGAGCGGCAGTCTCATCGCCGCCACCGCCTTCATGGTGCCGAGAACGCTGGCAGCGCCGCACATGTCGTATTTCATCTCGTCCATTTCGGGCGCCGGCTTGAGGGAGATGCCACCGGTGTCGAAGGTGATGCCCTTGCCGATCAGCGCCAGTGGCTTGTCATCCCCCTTGCCCCCCTTGTACTGCAGGACGATCAGCTTGGCTGGCTGGCGCGAACCGCTGGCAACGGCCAGCAGGGAATGCATGCCCAATGCGGTCATCTCGTCGCGGTCTACGATCTGGCAGTCGAGCCTGTGCTCGACCGCCAGCTTCTGTGCCGTCTCCGCGAGGTAGCTCGGAGTACACACATTGGCTGGCAGATTGGCAAGATCCTTGGCCAGGTTGACGCCCTCGCCGATCGCCTGGCCCTGGATCAGGGCCGCCTCGGCGGCGGCGAGCTCGTTGCGCCGGTCGACGACGAAGGTCAGCTTGCGCAACGGCCGGCGCACCTTGTCCTTCTTGCTCTTGAACTGGTCGAAGCGATAGACCGCCTCGTGCGCAACGATAACCGCCTGTCGCACACGCCACGCCGTACTGCGTCTCCTGACGGCCGTGTCGGTCAGGAAGACCGTCCCGTCGAAAGATCCTGTTTCATTCAGCGTGCGCACCGCCACACGGATGGCGTCAGCGAACTCCTTGTCGCCAAACTCCTTCTCCTTGCCGAGTCCAACCAGCAACACCCGATCGCACAGGGTGCCGGGAACGTTGTGCAGCAGCAAGGTGGAACCTGCCTTGCCCTCCATGTCACCGCGACGGATGATGTCCGACAAATGGTTCCGGGCCGCATTGTCGAGGACTTCGCCGGTCAGCGTCAGCTTCCGCGGTTCGAAGACGCCGACCACCACACACGCACTGCGCTGCTTCTCCGGGCTGCCACTTTTTATGCTAAATTCCACCGACCCCCTCCTCGTCAAGCGCGTGCTGGTTCAGAAAAGCATCGATTATCACTGCAGTATTTCAGCAAAGTCAAAGAATGATCTTTCAGCGGGCGGTGCGGCGCGAATTTGCGCAGACGGCGGCAGGTATCTTCACGGCTCTGTTCGCGATCATGCTGACAACGCAGTTGATCCGCCTGCTCAACGAGGCTGTCCAGGGCAAGGTCGAAGCGGACGCCGTTGCAGCACTGCTTGGCTTTGCCGCACTCAACTACCTGCCACACCTGCTGTCCCTGTCGCTGTTCGTCGCCATTCTCCTGAGTCTCTCCCGGGCTTACCGCGACTCCGAGATGGTCGTCTGGTTTTCCTGCGGTCTGCCGCTGACGGCATGGATCCGCCCCGTGGTCGGCTTCGCCGCGCCGCTGGTGGCGACCATCGCCGCACTGGCCTTCTTCCTGTCGCCCTGGGCCGTGTCCGAAAGCATCGAGTTCCGCAACAAGCTCAGCACGCGCCGGGACGCCGGTCAGGTGGCACCTGGCACCTTTCAGGAGTCATCGACGGGCAACCGCGTGGTGTTTGTCGAAGAAGTCGCCGAAGACACCAGCCACGTGCGCAACGTCTTCGTCAGTGACACGCGCCCCGACCACCTCGGCATCACCACCGCCGGCACGGGATACCAGGAGATCGCCGCCAACGGCGATCGCTTCATCGTTCTCCAGGAAGGCCGCCGCTATGAGTTCGCGCCGGGAAGCGTCGAGATCAGTCAGATCGAGTTCGCACGCTATGCGGTTCGCCTGGAAACCAAGGAGGCGCGCGGTGTGGTCCAGACGCCCCGCAGCATGGGCACTGTGGAACTGGTGGCGAACGACTCGCGGCAACATCGAAGCGAACTGCTCGGCCGCCTCAGCCTGCCGATTTCGGCGCTGATTCTGGCGCTGCTGTCGATTCCGCTCTCCTTCGTCAATCCACGCGCCGGTCGCTCGGCCAACATGCTGCTGGCGATTCTGGCCTATCTGTTCTACAACAATCTGGTGACCATCGGTCAGGAATGGGTGGCGCGCGGGAAGTTCTCCTTCGCCGTCGCCCTGCTCGGCATTCATCTGCTGATGGTGTGTCTCCTGCCCGTGCTCTTCTACCGACGGATTGCCGTATCCTCCTTTCTGCGGCTTGCGCGATGAAGGTCTATCAGCGCTACATCGCGCGCGAAGTAGTCATCGCCGTCCTGCTCGTCCTGCTCGCCTTTCTGGCGCTCTTTGCCTTTTTCGACCTGCTCGGCGAGGTGAGCAGTCTCGGCCAGGGTGGCTACAGGATCCAGCATGCCTTTGTCTATGTCCTGCTGCGCCTCTCCGGCAGGGCCTATGAACTGATGCCCCTGGCCATCCTGATTGGTACGCTGTATGCGCTGGCCAACCTGTCGCGGCACTCCGAAATCACCGTCCTGCGTGCCTCCGGTCTATCGAACGGCCGGCTGCTCGTCTGCCTGTGCCAGATCGCAGCTGCGTTTGCCGTCCTCACCTTCCTGATCGGCGAGTACGTCGCACCACCGGCGGAGCATGCCGCCAGCCAGTTGCGGCTGAAGGAACGTGGGCGCACGATGCAGGAACTGCGCAGTGTGCGCAATCTGCGTTCCGGACTATGGGTCAAGGACGAAAGGAACTTCATCAACATCCGCGTCCTACTCTCCGACAGGAGCCTGCGCGGCATCCGGATCTTCCAGTTTGACGACCACGGCAGACTGCGCAGCGTAACCGAGGCAGGCGAAGGGGAATTCACGGCTGCCGACGGCTGGCGCCTGACTGACGTTGCCCATACCGTTCTGCAGAAGGACAGCGCCAAGGTCGAAAAGCTGGCTGAACTGTCGTGGCGCTCGGCGCTGAATCCCGAGATGCTCGCGGTGCTCATGCTTCCACCCGACCGCATGTCGCTGCGTCATCTGTCGGCGTATACCAGGCACCTGGCCGACAATCGCCAGCGAACCAACCGCTACGACATCGCGTTCTGGAAGAAGATCGTCTATCCGCTCGCTGGTCTGGTCATGGTTGCCCTGGCCCTGCCGTTCTCCACCGGCCATCACCGCGCATCGGGAATCGGCTTGCAGATCTTCATCGGGGTCATGATCGGAGTCCTCTTTCACACCCTCAACGGCCTGTCATCGAACCTTGGAGCAATCCATGGCTGGCCACCTCTGCTGAGTGCAGCGGCTCCGTCGGCCCTGTTCCTGCTGGCAGCGGGACTGATGATCTGGTGGGTTGAACGGCGCTGAGGTGAGCAGTCGCGCTTCAGGCGAAAATGAGTCGGGTCCCGGCAAGGCGATCGTGCAGAAACTGCCCGTCGCGGTCGAGAAGGGCCCAGACGATACCGGCTCCGCCAAGCAGAATGCTTGGCCAGCTGAGAAGGTAGCGCAACAGCGCCTGCCCCGGCCGAAGGGGTAGCCCATCGCAACTCACCAGGCGAATGCGCCACGTTTTCATGGCGAGTGTCTGCCCACCATGCAACCAGAACCAGACGAAATAGACAAGCAGGACGAGAAAGCAATGCGCCTGGATGATCGCAGGAGAGACCATGCGCTGCGCAAAGGCACCAAGCATGAGGTGCGGCAAGACGAAAAGCACGGCCAGCACGGCCAGCACAAGCAGCGACTCGTAACACATGCTGGCAAGCCGGCGGGCGATCCCGGGGTTGACGACAGGCTGTGCGGGCGGCACGCAGTCAGCGCCCCGAATCGCCAGCGCCACCGGCCGGGACCGCTTCGGCCGCCGGCACCGTCGCGTTGCCAGGCGCCGACGACGGCACGGCAGCGACTCCCTCCGTGCCGTCCTTCGTCGCCCTGCCGGTCGCTACACCGGACTGGGTCTCGCGTGGAGCGGCTGCCGGGGGCGTGCTCAGCGGCGCGTGCCCGGGCTTCGGCAGCGGCCTGCTCGCGGCGGCCTGTTTCTGCAGCCGCTCCTTCTCCTCCTCCGGCAGGCTCGAATACTCTTCCCATTTCTGCCGCAACTGCTCCTTCTTCTCGGCCGGCAATTGACTGGCGCTGAGGAAGTTCTCACGCGCCAAAGCGCGCTGTGCCGGAGTCAGCTTGCCCCACTCCTGCATCTGCGTCTGGATGCGTCTCTGCTCAGCAGGCGTCATGCTGGGAAAACGCCGTGCGATGCCAAGCCACTTCTTCTGGCGGTTGGACTCCAGGCTATCCCAGTCGTCACTCAACGGTGCGAGGACGATCTTCTGCTCGACGGTCAGTTCGGTCCACTGCGGTTGCGCCGGAGTGATGATCGCCGACGGCCCGGACACCTCGGCCCCCACCGGCAGCACCAAGAGACTTGCCAGGACTGCTACTGCGGCGCCGAGCTTTTCAGCCATGCAGCAAAGCCCTTGTCGGTGAAGGCAGCGACCGGCAGTTCGTCCGAGAGCAGCGCGCTATCAATGACCTCGAGCTCGGAAATGCTCTGCTCGGCATGCCAGACCGTGTAGGTACCGATCCCGAGCACCAGGAGAACGACAAGTGCCACCTGCCTGAGACGCAGATGGTCTGCCTGCTGCTGCAGAAAGCCGGCGACCCCAGCCAGAACGCCATGCCGAACGGCCGCCTTCTGCCGCGCCAGCGCAAGCCGCCGCCCGTCTTCCAGGCGCGAGCGCGTTTCTCCCGGCAACTCGTGCAAGCCACGGTTCAGGTGCTGCCTGAGCTTGTAGGCAAAATGCTGTTCGTTCATAGCGTGATTCCTTTGGCCTTCAGTGCTGCCGCCAGCGTGTGATTGGCACGCGAGCAATGCGTCTTGACGCTGCCTTCCGAGCAGCCCATGGCGGCTGCCGTCGTCGCGACGTCCATGTCTTCCCAGTAACGCAGCAGGAAGGCTTCGCGTTGACGCGTTGGCAAGGACGCGATCTCTTTCTCAATGATGGCAAGGACTTGCGTTTGCTCGAGCTGCTCCTCGGGTAGCTGCGGGCTGTAGGACCCCGATTCGCTGCCGAAGGTTTCGAGTGGATCGTGGTCCTCATCATCGTTCGGCGACAGCGCCGACAGCAGTGTCGTCCACAGCGAGCGCACCCGGCTTCGCCGATAGTAGTCCCGGATGGTGTTCTGCAGGATGCGCTGGAACAACATCGGCAGTTCTTCGGCGGGGCGGTCACCGTACTTCTCGGCGAGCTTCATCATCGCATCCTGGACGATGTCGAGCGCAGACTCTTCGTTGTGCACGGCGAACATGGCCTGCTTGAATGCACGACGTTCGACGGCAGTCAGGAAATCCGACAGTTCGCGTTGGCTGGCCAGAGCGAAAATCCTTGCATTTTCAATTTGGAAGCGGCTACAGAAGTCGCTGGTCGTCGTGAACGCCTTGACCAATCGAGGCCAAAGCTTTAACGTTGCTGACTTTTTTTAACGCAACTGCTTGCTGGGGCGACGGCAATGACGATGATGACCGGTGCTGAGATTGTAATCAGGTGCCTGCAGGAAGAAAAGGTCGAGTACGTTTTCGGCTATCCCGGTGGCGCCGTGCTGCACATTTATGATGCGCTCTTCAAGCAGGATCAGGTGAAGCACGTTCTCGTCCGCCACGAGCAGGCAGCCGTACACGCCGCCGACGGATTGGCACGCTCGTCGAACAGGGTCGGCGTCGCGCTCGTCACGTCCGGCCCGGGCGCGACCAATGCCGTGACCGGGATCGCCACCGCCTACATGGATTCGATCCCGGTCGTCGTCATCTCGGGACAGGTGCCAAACGACTACATCGGCCAGGATGCCTTCCAGGAGTGCGATACCGTCGGCATCACGCGGCCCTGCGTCAAGCACAACTTCCTGGTCAACGACGTACACAAGCTCGCGCTGACGCTGAAGAAGGCCTTCTACATCGCCAACAGCGGTCGCCCGGGTCCGGTCGTCGTCGACATCCCGAAGGACGTCACCGCCGCCAAGTGCAAGTTCGAATACCCGGAAGCCATCCAGATGCGCTCGTACAACCCGGTGGTCAAGGGTCATCTGGGCCAGATCAGGAAGGCCGTACACCTGCTGCTCGAAGCCCGGCGACCGATGATCTATACCGGAGGTGGGGTCATTCTGGCGAATGGCGCCGAGCAACTGACCCGCCTGACCCGCCGCCTCGGCTTCCCGATCACCAATACCCTGATGGGGCTCGGCGCATTTCCGGCGACCGACCCGCAGTTCCTCGGCATGCCGGGCATGCACGGTACGGTCGAGGCAAACCTGGCGATGCAACACTGCGACGTGCTGCTCGCCATCGGTGCCCGCTTCGACGACCGGGTGATCGGCAATCCCGACAACTTTGCGTCGATCCCGCGCAAGATCATCCATGTCGACATCGACCCCTCGTCGATCTCGAAAAGGGTCAAGGTCGACATCCCGATCGTCGGCAATGTCCCCGACGTGATCGAGGAGATGATCCGCCTGCTCGACGCTGGGAACGCCGCTCCGGACGCGCAGGCCCTGGCGGCGTGGTGGAAGGAGATCGCGGCCTGGCGCGCCAAGCAGTGCATGAAGTACGCCAGGAAGAAAAACGTCATCATGCCGCAGTACGTCATCGAGAAGCTGTATGAGGTGACCGCCGGCAAGGCCATCGTCACCTCGGACGTCGGCCAGCACCAGATGTGGGCCGCGCAGTACTACAAGTTCGATGAACCGCGGCGCTGGATCAATTCAGGCGGCCTCGGAACGATGGGTGTCGGCCTGCCGTACGCCATGGGTGCCGCCCTGCAGCACCCGGAGATGCCGATTGTCTGCGTCACCGGCGAGGGTTCGATCCAGATGTGCATCCAGGAGCTGTCGACGGCGAAGCAGTTCCGCCTGCCGATCAAGATCATCAACCTCAACAACCGCTACCTCGGCATGGTCCGGCAGTGGCAAGAGATGTTCTACGGCAGCCGCTACTCGGAGTCGTACATGGATTCGTTGCCGGACTTCGTCAAGCTCGCCGAAGCATACGGTCACGTCGGCATCCGCGTCGAGCGGCCGGAGGATGTCGAGCCGGCGCTGCGCAAGGCGTTCATCGACCACAGGGACGATCTCGTGTTCATTGACTTCATCACCGATCAGAAGGCAAACGTATTCCCGATGGTCGCCGCCGGCAAGGGTCTGGCGGACATGATCCTCACCGAAGACCTGTAGGGGGAAGCAAGATGCGACACATCATCTCGATCCTGCTCGAGAACGAAGCCGGTGCCCTGTCGCGCGTCGCCGGCCTTTTTTCCGCCCGTGCGTACAACATCGAAACACTGACGGTGGCCCCGACCGAAGACGTCTCGCTGTCCCGCCTGACGATCGTCACCACCGGCACCGATGCGGTGATCGAGCAGATCACCAAACAGCTGAACAAGCTGATCGACGTCATCAAGGTCGTCGACCTCTCGGAGGCGGCGCACATCGAGCGCGAACTGATGCTGATCAAGGTGCGCGCCACCGGCAAGGACCGCGAGGAGCTGAAGCGCCTGGCCGACATCTTCCGCGGCCACATCATCGACGTGACCGAATCGACCTACGTCATCGAACTGACCGCCAGCGGCTCGAAGCTCGACTCGTTCATCCAGGCGATCGACGCCGGGCTGATTCTCGAGACGGTCCGTACCGGCGTCTGCGGCATCGGTCGCGGCGAACGCATTCTCAAGGTCTGAGCAGACCGACAACAGCAAGCAGAGGATATAAAATGAAAGTATTCTACGACAAGGATGCCGACCTTTCACTGATCAAGGGCAAGAAGGTCACCATCGTCGGCTATGGTTCGCAGGGCCACGCACACGCGCAGAATCTCAATGATTCCGGAGTCAAGGTCACGGTCGGGCTGCGCAAGGACGGTGCTTCGTGGAGCAAGGCCGAGGCAGCCGGATTGAAGGTGGAGGAGGTCGCCAGAGCGGTCCGCAGTGCGGACGTGGTGATGGTTCTGCTGCCGGACGAGAGCATCCCCCAGGTCTACAACGCCGATGTGGCGCCGAACATGAAGAAGGGTGCCGCCCTGGCCTTTGCTCATGGTTTCAACATCCATTACAACCAGGTGGTGCCTCGCGAGGACCTCGACGTGATCATGGTCGCGCCAAAGGGCCCGGGACACACGGTGCGCTCGGAGTACCTCAAGGGTGGAGGCGTGCCTTCGCTGATCGCCGTGCACCAGGATCGCTCAGGCAAGGCGCGCGACATCGCCCTCTCCTATGCTGCCGCCAATGGGGGTACCAAGGGCGGTGTGATCGAGACCAACTTCCGCGAGGAAACCGAGACCGACCTCTTCGGCGAACAGACCGTTCTCTGCGGTGGCGCGGTGGAACTGGTCAAGATGGGCTTCGAGACCCTGGTCGAAGCCGGTTACGCCCCCGAAATGGCGTATTTCGAGTGCCTGCACGAATTGAAGCTGATCGTCGACCTGATGTACGAGGGCGGGATCGCCAACATGAACTACTCGATCTCGAACAATGCCGAGTATGGCGAGTACGTCACAGGGCCCGAGGTGATCAACGAGACCTCACGCGCAGCGATGCGCTCCGCCCTGCGGCGAATCCAGAACGGTGACTACGCCAAGATGTTCATCCTCGAAGGGCGTACCAACTACCCGTCGATGACCGCTCGGCGCAGGCTGACGGCGCAGCACGAGATCGAGGTCGTCGGCGCCAAGCTGCGCGACATGATGCCCTGGATCAAGAAGAATCGTCTGGTCGACCAGAGCAGGAACTGATTGCTCCCCGGCGTGGCGGCGGGCCCGGTCTGGCACCAGAGCCGGACCCCTGCCGCCGCGCCGGGTCTCCCATGCACCTCACCGCTCACCTGGCCGCCGGCGGTCTGCCAAGACGGCAGCGGTGGCCGCCCGCAGCCCGCCTACCAAGCTTCCGGCAGCGGCTTCCGCGTCTGACTCCAGCCTGACAGAGCAATGCCCGAAATCAAGCCTCGCAAGACACTCTTCAACCCCGAGTTGCGGCGTCGAGGCATCTACGTCCTGCCCAACCTGTTCACGACAGCCGCCCTGTTCTGCGGCTTCTTCGCCATCGTGCAGGCAATGACCGGCAGCTTCGAGCGCGCCGCAGTGGCAATTTTCGTGGCGATGATCCTGGACGGTCTCGACGGGCGTGTGGCGCGCATGACGCGAACACAGAGCGCTTTCGGCGCCGAGTACGACTCACTCTCCGACATGGTCTCGTTCGGCGTCGCGCCCGCACTCGTCATCTATGCCTGGGCCCTGAAGGACATGGGCCGCCTCGGCTGGATCGCCGCATTCGTCTACTGCGTCGGTGCAGCATTGCGCCTGGCACGCTTCAACACCAGCCTGGAGGTGGTCGACAGACGCTACTTCCAGGGCCTGCCCAGCCCGGCTGCAGCGGCGCTGGTAACCGGTTTCTTCTGGGTGATGATCGACAAGAACGTCGCCGCTGCCGAAGTCCGCTGGCTGACCTGCGGGCTGGTGGTCTTTGCCGGAATTTCCATGGTCTCGAATCTGCGTTTCTACAGTTTCAAGGACATCAACCTGCGCCGCAGCGTCCCTTTCATCTTCGTCGTCGGCATCGCCCTGGGCTTTGCCGTCCTGTCGTACGACACCCCGGTCGCACTGTTCGGCCTCTTCGTCGCCTACTCCTTGTCCGGCTACATCGTGGCGCTGCTGCAACGATGCAGACGCAGAACGCAACCACCGCTACCACCTCCCGTCTGAGCCCGGACGACGGTTCCCTGACCCCAGCGAGCACCTGCAATGGCACTTGCAGTGCCACTGGCAACCACTGGTGGCCCTCATTGACATGACGATTCGAAACTGTTTATAGTCCGGCGCGTACCTCAGCCCAGCCAATGGTCCTGCCGCATCCCGCTCGGTGCCTGACTGTTGCGATGGGTGCGGCAGCGCGCCACACGCCACGAAAGCCACCCCCCCTGGTTGCGTACAACACCTGCAGGCGCGTGCCCGGCTTGGGCAATGACGCTGGCGGTTCCATCGTTCCATGCGGAGTCAGGACATGAAAGAGCATCTGGTAATCTTCGACACCACGTTGCGTGACGGCGAACAGAGCCCTGGCGCTTCGATGACCAAGGAAGAAAAGCTGCGCGTTGCCCGACAACTGGAGCGCATGCAGGTCGACGTGATCGAGGCGGGGTTCGCGGCAGCCTCACCGGGAGACTTCGCAGCGATCCAGAACATTGCTCGCGTCATCAAGAGTTCGACGGTCTGCTCCCTGGCCCGTTCGAGCGAGAACGACATTCGTCGTGCCGGCGAGGCCATCGCTCCGGCAGTACGCGGTCGCATCCACACCTTCATCGCCACCAGTCCGATCCACATGGAGAAGAAGCTGCGCATGACGCCGGATCAGGTGGTCGAAGCAGCCGTACGAGCCGTACACTGGGCACGCGAGTACACCGATGACGTAGAGTTCTCGGCCGAAGACGCGGTGCGCTCCGAAGTCGACTTCCTTTGCCGCGTCTTCGCGGCGGTCATCGAGGCCGGTGCCAGCACGATCAACGTGCCGGACACCGTCGGCTACAGCGTTCCCACGGTCTGGGGCGAGTTGATGCGCACCCTGATTGAGCGGGTCCCGGGGGCCGGGCGCGTCGTCTGGTCCACGCACTGCCACAACGATCTTGGCATGGCGGTCGCCAACTCGCTGGCGGCTGTACTCGCCGGGGCACGTCAGGTCGAATGCACGATCAACGGTCTCGGTGAGCGCGCGGGCAACGCCTCACTCGAGGAAGTCGTGATGGCCGTCCGCACGCGCAGCGACCTCTTTCCGGTACAGACCCGCATCGATACGACGCAGATCGTTCCCGCTTCGAAGCTGGTGTCGCAGATCACCGGCTACCCGGTGCAGCCGAACAAGGCGGTGGTCGGCGCCAACGCCTTTGCCCACGAGTCGGGCATCCATCAGGACGGCGTCCTCAAGCATCGGGAAACCTACGAAATCATGCGGGCCGAGGATGTCGGCTGGGCACAGAACAAGCTGGTGCTCGGCAAGCATTCGGGACGCAACGCGTTCAAGTCCCGCCTGTCGGCACTCGGCATCGTTCTCGAAAGCGAGGAGGCGCTCAACGCCGCCTTTGGCCGCTTCAAGGAACTGGCGGACAAGAAGCACGAGATTTTTGACGAGGACCTGCAGGCGCTGGTCTCCGATGATGAAATGACGCCACCGGGTGAGCACTTCAAGCTGGTCTACTCGCGCGTCTGCTCGGAAACCGGCGAGACGCCGGCAGCCGACGTCACACTGACCGTCGGCGGGGTCGAGCGGAAGGCTGCAGGCATCGGCAGCGGCCCGGTCGACGCAACGTTCAAGGCAATCGAGTCGATCGCCGCCAGTGGTGCACAGTTGCTGCTCTACTCGGTCAACGCGATCACCACCGGCACCGACGCACAGGGCGAAGTCACGGTTCGCCTGGCGCGGCAGGGGAGAATCGTCAACGGCAACGGTGCCGATACGGACATCGTCATCGCTTCCGCACGAGCCTATCTCAACGCCTTGAACAAACTGCAGTTTCCTGACCGGCTGGACCCGCAGGGCGACGTCTGACCAAATCGTCGATCGCTGCGCGCAGCGGCGGCCCAGCTGGAGCGGCCGCCCTCAGCGTGCGGACGGCCGCGTGAGGCGTGCGTAGCCGACGCTGGAACAGAAGAAGATCGACGCCAGGACGATTTCGGCGATGGCCATCAGTTGTGCCGCACCGTGCTCGGTGGTTGCCCGCACGATACCTTCGGTGAGGTACAACAGGATCAGCATCGACGCCCACTGGTAGGTGTAGCGCCGTCCGTTGAGAATGCCGAAAAGCGGCGCCAGCAACGGCAAGCACTTCAGTGCCAGCCAGGTACCCCCGGGTAAGACCGGCGCCAGGCGCAACTCCCACGCAAGGCAGAGGAAAATCAGCGCAACCAGGCTGCCACAAGCGCCCAGATAGAAGACACGGATCATCGCGGACGCAGTTGCAGGGCGATCGATGCCAGTCTGCGTCCTTGCGCGAAGGCGAGTTGCCGCTCGTCGTTGGTGAGCATCGGGCTCCCTTCCGGTCCAGCCACATGGCTGGCGCCATACGGCGTACCACCGCTACGTGTGACCGAGAGCGCACTTTCGCTGTAGGGAAGGCCGAGCAGCAGCATGCCGTGGTGCAACAAAGGCAGCATCATCGACAGCAGCGTACTCTCCTGACCGCCGTGCGCACTGGCGGTCGAGGTGAAGACGCACGCGGGTTTTCCCGTCAGAACGCCGGCCGACCAATGCACCGCGGTGCTGTCCCAGAAGTACTTCATCGGCGCCGCCATGTTGCCGAAGCGGGTGGGACTACCGAGCGCGAGCCCGATGCACTCGTCAAGATCGGCGGCATCGGCGTACGGCGCCCCAACCGGCGGGATCTCCGGCTCGCCGGCGGTACACACGCTGGCGACCCGCGGCACCGTCCGCAGGCGAGCCGTGACGCCGGCGACGGACTCGACGCCGCGTGCGATCTGCTGAGCCAGGGCCCGTACGGAACCCCGATGGCTGTAGTAAAGGACGAGAATCTCCGACATCGGCTTATTATATCCACCTCATGTTCTTCTCACGCTTCCCCTGGCGCCGCTTTCTGGGGCGCATCGCGCGTCGCTTCGTCGAAGAGAACTTCGACCAGATCAGCGCCAGTCTCGCCTTCACGACGCTGCTGTCGCTGGTGCCGCTGGTCGCCGTGGTCCTCAGCATCGTCGCCGCGGTGCCGTTCTTTCCCAGCATGGTCGAGCAGCTCGAACTCTTCCTGGCGCGCAGCTTCCTGCCCGAGCGCAGTGCCGGGATGATCATCGAACACGTCCTGCAGTTCTCACGGCAGGCGATCAAGGTCACTGCGGTCGGTTCCCTGGTGCTGGTGGCGACGGCAACGATGCTGCTGCTGACCATCGAACGTGCCTTCAACCACGTTTGGCTGGTACGCGAAACACGCTCCTGGTGGCAGCGCGCTCGCCTCTATTCAGGCCTGATCGTCCTCTGGCCACTGGTCATCGGAGGCGTCCTGCTGGCAACCTCCCATGCCGTGACGGTCTCCCTCGGCCTGCTGCATGAACCCTGGTGGCTGGGACGGTTGCTGTTCAGGGCTCTCGGCCTGATGATCGCCGGACTCTTCCTCGGCGGACTCTACCACGCCTTGCCGAATACCCGCGTCGCGGCTCGCGACGCAGCCTGCGCGGGCATCGTCGCGACGGTCGGCTTCATCATCCTGCAGCAGGGCTTCGAGCTCTACCTCGCCAGATTCCCATCGTACACCGCGGTCTATGGCGCCTTTGCGACGGTGCCGGTGTTCCTGCTCTGGCTCTACCTGTCCTGGGCGGTCGTCCTGCTGGGCGCACTGGTGGCTGCCACTCTGCCAGAGTTCAGCGCTCGTTGCGGAAAAGACTTGCCGCCCTAATGCGGATTCTGGTCCGGCTCGATCGAAAGGATCTCGATGCTGCCCGTCTCTTCGTCGACACAGGTCCGGTTGACCTCGCGCACGATGAGATTCTGGCCCTCGATCAGGAGCAACAGCTTCCTGCTCTCCCGGGGAACGACGCCGGCAGCGACGATCAACGCTTGCCGTGAGCGCAGCCTGGGAATCTCCGGCAGGATCAGCACCCGCTGCAGATCCGTGCTGCCGTTTCCGCCCGGCAGAGCCAGAGTCGCCGGAACCGCCTTCGGCGCCAGAACCTGTAGTCCGAGTTCGAGATGCTCGGGATTTTCCGAGATCGCCCAGCGCACCAGGCAGATCTGCCAGTTGGGGTCGAGCGCGGTACGCACCGTCACCACGTCGCCTACCGTCAGGGCCCCGGGCTTGCCGGATACATGCATCACGGCATAACCCTCGGGACTTTCATTGGTGATCATCCAGGTCGACAGATCGACGTTAACCCCTTCCCCCTTGCGGGACAGGTGCCACAACCCATCGATACCGGCAGCGAGAAGCGTGCGATGGTTCTGCCGCCGGCGATGGAAGCGGCGTCGCCCGGCATCGCCCCACCTCGTCGAGAGTCTCTGCAGCACTCCCCGGCCGGCGGCCGTGCCAGCAAAATCCGGCAAATTCAAGTCCTGCGGCAGCGCACCACCCTCGAGTTGATCGATCTGCGCCTTGAGCAACAGACAGAGGGCGGAACTCGAAAACCCGCTTCCCGGCCAGTCTGCCTGTATCGGTTTGCGCAATGAGGACAGCGCCGGCACGTCACGCGACGGGTCGATCCAGAAAACGCCGGGTGCTCGCAGGGAACCGTTCGGAACCGCCTCGATGTGGTGGCAGAAGCGCTCGAAATAGCTGGCGAGGAACAGCACTTCGCGCGGCGTCAGCGAAGCCGGCTGCGCGCACCCGAGGAGTACCGCCGCGTGGTAGACCTCCTGCAGGCTGCGCGGTGCGCCATCGGGGCGTACCGTATGCAACCGCGACTGCTGCGCGGTGGCATAGGTCTGGTGAAGTTGCTGCCAAGCGCCGGCACGTGGCGGCGAAGCGATCAGGTCGCTGATCATCAGTTGCCTGGCGACTGCATCCACGCTGCGCCACAGTGCCAAGCCCAGCGCCCGGGATGGGTCCGCGTTCTTCGGCGGCGGCCCTCTCTCGAACAACGCCAGTGTTTCGTCGGCGAGCATCTGCAACAGGTCGAGGACACTGCGAACGATGCGTCGCTCCTTTCGCGGCACCGGCAGCACCAGGTCGATGCTCAGCGCCGGCAGCAGGCTGTCGATCACCGTGCTGCTTCGTCGGTACAGGCCATCCAGCGCAAGGGCGCGCTGTTCAGCCGACCCCCCGATGTCGCGCAGGGCGATCAGGTGTGAGCGCAGCGACGGCAACTCCTCGACGGGGTGCGGCGCAAGCGGCAGCGCCAGCCATTGCAGGATCGACCGGAGTCCGGATTCCGGAGCGGCTCCGCGATCCTTGCCCGTAGCGGTAGAAGGGGTCTCGGTCATCAGGCTGCCTGCGAAGGAGGTTTGCATCACGGCGCGGGCAGTTGCAGCAACGTTCGCTGCCCGACGGAACGAAGCAACTGCTGGAAAGGCGGAATCGCGCGGCCCCAGCCCGTCGCCACTGCGTGCCCTGAACTGCCTCTGACACTGATTATATACTGCCAGGAAACAAGGAAGTGTGCTGCCCAACTCTCCGAAGGATGACTCAAGCGACGCATGAGGCCCCGCAAACCGCCACGGGCCCGTTCCGAAACCGCAATGCGCTGCCGGGTGCAATCGAAAGTGCGACTGTCGACCGACTGCTAAGAGAGAAGCTTGACGAACGAGCTGGATTCCGGCCTGCGCCGGAATGACGGTAGTTCCATGCGCTGGCGCCAGAACAAGTCTACCGTGGCCACTGGCGCCTCGCGCCGGCGCCAGTCGCACTTTCGATTGCACCCGCGCTGCCGATCGCGCACGTCCGGAGAGCACTTTGTTGTTATAATCCGGGCTTTTTTCTGCTCTGGAAGAGAGTCACATGGTCGTTATTCGTCTTGCCCGTGGTGGCGCCAAGAAACGCCCGTTCTACAACATGGTCGTGACCGATTCTCGGTCGCGTCGCGATGGTCGTTTCATCGAGCGCATCGGCTTTTACAATCCGCTCGCGACGGAGAAGGAACAGGGCCTGCAGGTCGCGGCCGATCGCCTGAGCTACTGGCAGCAGCAAGGTGCGCAGGCTTCGCCGACCGTCACCCGCCTGCTCAAGCAGGCCGCCGCCAAGGTAGCGGCCTAGGCATTGTCGGGACAGGCGCAGCCGCCCGGTGGCGCTGCCGGCGTGACGAATGGCCGGCCGACGCCGCAGGAAATCGTCGTTCTCGGAAGGATTGGCGCAGCCAGCGGAGTAAAGGGCGGGGTGCATGTTCACCCCTTCGCCGACGACCCTCACAAGTGGTCGACCCTGGCGCACTGGTGGCTCGGCAGCGAGGGCGATGCGGTCGCGTGCTGGCAACAACGGAAACTGATCGGATGTTCGCTTCGCAACGGCCGGCTGACGGCGCAGCTCGAAGGCGTTGCCGACCGCAATGCGGCCGAGGCGCTCAGGGGCGTTCTCGTCGGTGCTCCGCGGTCTGCACTGCCACCGACCGCCGCGGACGAGTACTATTGGGCCGATCTGCTGGGCCTGGCGGTGAGCAACGTCCGGCATCAGCCACTCGGCCGCATCGTCGGCCTGATCGAGACGCCGGCGAACGCAGTCCTGCAGGTGGCCGATGGCACGGGTGGCGAGAGACTGCTGCCCTTCGTCGCGGCAATCGTCCTCGAAGTGGACCTGGCTGGTGGCCACATGACGGTCGACTGGGAAGCGGATTGGTAAGCGGCGCAGCGGACGCAGCGACAGACCTGCGGCCCTTGGTGACCGATGTCGTGACGCTGTTCCCGGAAATGTTTTCCGCGCTCACTGGCGCGGGTGTCACGCGACGGGCGCTGGCAACCGGCCGCTGGCAGCTGCACCTGTGGAATCCTCGTGATTTCACGGCTGACAGGCATCGCACGGTCGATGATCGTCCCTACGGCGGCGGACCGGGGATGGTCATGATGCTGCCGCCGCTGGCAGCGGCCATCGCGGCAGCGAAAGAGCGACAACGTGCGCTTGGCGCCGATCGCAGTCGCGTCGTCTGCCTGTCGCCGCAGGGTCCGCTGTTGACGCATGGGCGAGTGGTACGCCTGGCGCAGGCCGCCGAGGCACTGGTTCTCGTCTGTGGACGTTACGAGGGAATCGACCAGCGCGTGATCGACGGCCATGTCGACGAGGAGGTGTCGGTCGGCGATTTCGTTCTCTCCGGTGGCGAGATCCCGGCGATGGCGCTGCTCGACGCCGTGCTCAGGCAGTTGCCGGGCGTACTGAACGACGCCGAGTCAGCGCAGCAGGATTCTTTCGTTGCGGGCCTGCTGGATTGCCCGCACTATACGCGGCCCGAGGAACATGCCGGTTGGCGGGTACCGGACGTGCTGTTGTCCGGACATCACGAAGAGATACGGCGCTGGCGCCTGCAACAGGCGCTGGGTCGGACGTGGCAGAGGCGGCCCGAGCTGTTGGCTGGCCGCCCGCTGTCGAAGCTGGAAACGCAACTCCTGGTGAAGTTTCAGGAGCAATGCGATCAGGATAACAAGAGCTGACAATCATCCATGGAGTTCAAGAAATGAATCTGATCGAGCAACTTGAGCAAGAAGAAATCGCCCGTCTGGGCAAGGTCATTCCGGAGTTTGCTCCGGGCGACACGGTCGTCGTCCAGGTCAAGGTCAAGGAGGGCGCGCGCGAGCGTCTGCAGGCCTACGAGGGCGTCGTCATCGCCAAGCGCAACCGCGGCCTCAATTCCAGTTTCATCGTCCGCAAGGTGTCCTCGGGCGAGGGTGTCGAACGCACTTTCCAGACCTATTCGCCGCTGGTCGCGTCGATCGAGGTCAAGCGCCGCGGCGACGTCCGCCGTGCCAAGCTCTACTACCTGCGGCAACGCTCGGGCAAGTCGGCACGGATCAAGGAAAAGCTCGTGCGCAAGCAGCGCTGAACCGCTGCCGCGCGGCATGAAGAAAAAAACGGGCGAAGTCTGCGGACCTCGCCCGTTTTTTCCTCCCGCAACGACTTACTACGTCTGCACCAGCTCTCAGGAATTGCCGGTCGGCCTTCGGTCCCTCTCGATCAGGGCATACGCCGAATGGTTGTGGATCGACTCGAAATTCTCCGACTCGACGACGAAGGCATCGATCCTGGCCTCACTGCCGAGTCGCGCGGCAACGTCGCGCACCATGTCTTCGACGAACTTGGGATTGTCGTAGGCACGCTCGGTGACATACTTCTCGTCCGGACGCTTGAGCAGGCCATACAGCTCGCAGGATGCCTGCGCCTCGACGATCTCGACCAGTTCCTCGATCCACAGGTGCTCGTTGATGCGCACCGTCACCGTCACCTGCGATCGCTGGTTGTGCGCACCGCGTTCCGAGATCTCCTTCGAGCACGGGCACAGGCTGGTGACCGGCACCGCCACCCGGATCGTCGACTCGATCCGCCCATGGCAGATCTCGCCGGTGAGCGTCACATCGTAATCCATCAGGCTCTGCACACCGGAAACCGGTGCCGCCTTGTTGATGAAATAGGGAAAACTCATCTCGATGTGGCCGGTCTCGGCCTCCAGCCGATTGACCATCTCGCGCAACATCGCCGGGAAGTTCTCGACCGAGATCTCCCGCTCATGGCCATTGAGAATCTCGACGAAGCGCGACATGTGGGTGCCCTTGAAATTGTGCGGCAAGCCGACGTACATGTTGAAGAGCGCGATCGTGTGCTGGATGCCGCCAGACTTGTCCAGCACCCGCACCGGATGCCGCATCGCCTTGATTCCCACCTTGTTGATGGCGATCCGACGCGTATCGGCAGAGCCCTGTACATCGGCCATGACGGCCGGACTGCGCGGTGTTTCGGGGGCGTTCATTGCTGCTCCAAGTAGTTGTCAGTCCGGGCGTGCGCCCGGCGCATCGCCCGCATCTGCCGGCGAGGACCGGCAGGCGCGAACCGCACGCACGATGCCGGCGCTGTCCAGCCCGATGTCGGCCAGCAGCATCGCCTGGTCGCCATGCTCGATGAAGCGATCGGGAATTCCCAGCCGCAACAGACGGACGGCGCTGCCGGCCTCATCAAGCACGCGTGCGACCTCGGCCCCGGCGCCGCCGATGACGGCATTCTCTTCGACGCTGACGAGCAGCGAATGTTCCGCCGCCAGCGACACGATCAGCTCGCGATCGATCGGCTTGACGAAGCGCATGTTGGCCACCGTGGCATCGATCTCGGCCGCTGCCGCCAGCGCCGGCACCAGCATGCTGCCAAAGGCCAGCAGCGCCACCGCCTGGCCATGTCGGCGAATCTCGCCCCTGCCGATCGGCAGACCGACGAGTTGTGGGTCGACGGCGACGCCCGTGCCGCTGCCACGCGGGTAACGCACCGCAGCTGGTCCGTCGTGGAAGAAGGCCGTGGTCAGCATCTTGCGGCACTCATCCTCATCCGCAGGCGTCATCAGCAGCAGATTGGGAACGCAGCTCAGGAACGACAGATCGAAGGCACCGTGGTGGGTCGGACCGTCGGCGCCGACGAGACCGCCGCGATCGAGCGCAAAGACCACGGGCAGGTTCTGCAGTGCGACGTCGTGCAGCAACTGGTCGTAGCCCCGCTGCAGGAAAGTCGAGTAGATCGCCAGTACCGGCCGCAGCCCTTCGCAGGCGAGACCGGCGGCAAAGGTGACGGCATGTTGCTCGGCGATGCCGACATCGTAGTAGCGCTCGGGAAAGCGCTCGCTGAAGCGCAGCAACCCGGAACCTTCGCGCATCGCCGGCGTGATGCCGACGAGCCGCGAGTCGGCCGCCGCCATGTCGCACAGCCAGTCACCGAAAACCTGCGTATAGCTCGGCTTGCCACCGCCTGATCCGCCGGCAATGCCGACATCGGGCTGGAACTTCGAAACCCCGTGATAGAGCACCGGATCCACCTCGGCCAGTTTGTACCCCTGTCCCTTCTTGGTGATCACGTGCAGGAACTGCGGCCCCTTCAGGTTCTTCAGGTTGTGCAGCGTCGGGACCAGCGACTCCAGATCGTGGCCGTCGATCGGCCCGATATAGTTGAAGCCCATCTCCTCGAACAGCGTGCCCGGCGTCAGCATTCCCTTGACGTGCTCTTCGGCGCGCTTGGCGAACTCGCGCAGCGACGGCGAGAAATCGAGGATCTTTTCCCCCGCCTTGCGGGCGGCGTTGAAGCTGCTGCCGGAAAAGAGGCGGGCCAGGTAGCGGTTGAGGGCTCCCACAGCCGGCGAGATTGACATGTCGTTATCGTTGAGGATGACGAGCATGTCGGCGTCCGCAACCCCGGCATTGTTGAGGGCCTCGAAAGCCTGGCCCGCCGACATCGCCCCATCGCCGATGATCGCCACCACCTTGCGCGCCTCGCCCTTGGTCTTCGCGGCGAGTGCCATGCCGAGCGCGGCCGAGATCGAAGTAGACGAATGACCGACACCGAAGGTGTCGTAAGGACTCTCGCTGCGCTTCGGAAAGCCCGAGACGCCACCCTGCATGCGCAGCCTCGCCATGCCCGCACGCCGCCCGGTGAGCACCTTGTGCGCGTAGGTCTGGTGGCCGACATCCCAAACGAGGCGATCATGCGGCGTATCGAAGACGTGGTGCAGCGCGATCGTCAGTTCGACCGTGCCCAGGTTCGACGACAGGTGGCCGCCGGTCCTGGCCACCGACTCGACGAGGAAGGTGCGCAGCTCGTCGGCCAGTTGCGGCAGGTGTCGGCGATCGAGCTTGCGCAGTTGCGCCGGATCGCTGATCGTGTCTAGAAGGGGATAACGCATCATTGGCTTGTCTTGTCCTGCTGCAGCGACTGACCACACACGAACGGGTCAAAATTTCCGCTGGGTGATGAAATCGGTCAACTCGACGAGGCGCCGGCTGCGCTCACCGAATGAGCTCAGCGCCGCAAGGGCCTGCCGTCCGAGGTCGGCAGCGAACTCGCGGGCCCGCTCCAGCCCCATCAGGCTGACGTAGGTGGGCTTCGCCGCAGCGGCATCCTTGCCGGCCGTCTTGCCCAGCGTCAACGTGCTGGCCGTGCAGTCGAGAATGTCGTCGACGACCTGGAAGAGCAGGCCGGCGCGCTTGGCGAAGCGGTCGAGGGAATCCCTTTCCTCGGTAGCGAGCGCCGTGCCGCAGAGGCCGCCAAGCAGGACCGAGGCACGGATCAGCGCCCCCGTCTTGAGCGCGTGCATCAACTCGAGTTCGGGCTGATCGAGTGTCCTGCCAACGGCCGCGAGGTCGATCGCCTGGCCGCCCGCCATGCCGCAGGAGCCACTGGCTCGGGCGAGCAGGGCCAGCATCTCGAGTTGCCGCGGACCGTCAGCAAAATCGCTGCGCGCGAGGATCTCGAACGCCAGGGACTGCAGGCTGTCGCCGACGAGCAGCGCGGTCGCCTCGTCGTATTCGACATGACAGGTCGGGCGACCGCGGCGCAGCACGTCGTCGTCCATGCACGGCAGGTCGTCATGCACCAGCGAATAGCTATGTATCAGCTCGACGGCGCAGGCAGTGACCTCCAGTCGGAGCAGAGGCGCATCGCTCAGCTCACCGGCAGCGAACACCAGCAGGGGCCGCACCCGCTTGCCACCGTTCAGCGTGGCATAGCGCATCGCCTGGTGCAGACGGGCGGGGATCGCCTCGGCGGCTGGCAGATTGCGGGCGAGCGCCGTTTCCACGCGTCCCTGCACGCCGCGCATCCAGTCCGGAAAGGGAAGCCGCGTCGCCGCGCCCGACGTCGTATCCATTGGGCTCATCCCGCCTGCCCGTTGCCTGCCGCGAAATCGCGCAGGCTTCCGTTCTCGAGAATCTGGATCTCGCGTTCCGCATCGGCAAGCTGTTGCTGGCAATGCCGCAGCAGTTCGCTGCCCCGCCGGTAGGCGGCCAGCGACTCGGCAAGCGGCAGCCGGCCGCCCTCCATGCTGGTGATGATGCCTTCCAGTTCGGCCAGAGCCATCTCGAACTTCATCTCGCCGACGACAGTCGGCGACACGATGGCGCTGTCAGTGCCGGCAGCAGGCTCGGGTTTCGGTCGGGACATGGGCAGGGCTCGAATCAAACGGGCAAAAATAGCCTATTACTGGGCTTGCGGTCAAATCAAAAACGGGTCGGTCGGCAGCCATGGCCGCGAACTCCCCGCCCGACAGTGGTGCTAAACTTGCCCTGCACACGAAGGGAGCCGAACATGATCGTCATCGAGCATCAACCCAAGCGCGTCGAAGTCACCGTGTACGCCGAGTTCACTCTGTCCGACTACAGGGAATTCGAGAGTGTCGTCAACGACGCGATCCGCTTCGAAGGACCGGTCGACCTGCTCTTCGACCTGCGCGAGATGGCTGACTTCACCCTCGACGTCGCTTGGGAAGACATCGTCTTCGCCCGCGCCCATGCCAACGACTTCAGCCGCATTGCCGTGCTGACCGACAGCCAGTGGGTCGCCTGGAGCGCCTGGTTGTCGCAGATCTTCGTCCGCGCCGAGATGCGCATCTTCGCCGAGGAAACGGAGGCGCGCGCCTGGCTGGCCGACGATGCCGGGGCCGGAGGGGAGGCGGAATGAGCTACCGCACGCTGGTCGATGGCGCAGTTCTCGCCGCGCACCTGCGGGACCCTGAGTGGCGGATTTTCGACTGCCGTCACCTGCTCGGCGATCCGGCTGCCGGGCGGCAGGCTTACACCGCCGGGCACCTGCCGGGTGCGTTCTTCCTGCACCTCGACGACGACCTGTCGGGCCCGACGAACGGCCGCAACGGGCGCCACCCGCTGCCCGACCCGCAAGGACTTGCCGACAGGCTCGGCGCTGTCGGCGTCTCGTGCGGCACGCAGGTGGTCGCCTACGACGATGCCGGTGGCGCCTTTGCCGCTCGCCTGTGGTGGTTGCTTCGCTGGCTGGGCCACGATCGCGTCGCCGTCCTCGACGGTGGCATCGCCGCCTGGCTGGCCGAGGGTCGCCCGTTGACGACGGCAGTGCCGGAGGAACAACCGGCGACCATCGCGATCCAGCAGCAGGACTGGGTCGTCAGCGCCGACGACGTGCTGGCCAATCTCGCAAGCCGGAAATTCCGGCTGATCGATGCCCGCAGCCCCGACCGCTTCCGTGGCGAGAACGAAACCCTCGATCCGCTCGGCGGACACATACCCGGCGCCGACAACCGCTTCTTTCGCGACAACCTTGATGCAGGCGGCCGTTTTCGGCCGGCCGCCGACCTGCGGCGTGAGTTCAACGAGCTCCTCGCCGGCTTCGACGCACGCGATGTGGTGATGTCCTGCGGATCGGGAGTCACCGCCTGTCACAACCTGCTGGCGATGGAGCTCGCCGGCCTCCCGGGCGCCCGCCTGTACGCGGGTTCGTGGAGCGAATGGTGCAGCGACCCGGCACGACCGATGGCCTGTCGCACGTCGGCCATCAGCGCCTGACGCCCCTGGCACGCCGGCCGATGTCACTTCCCCGATGAGCGCGGCGGCCGCCTCGCGTGCGGTTGACCGCAGCGGCAGCGAAAGCGGCGTGCGAGCGGTGCCTTCACCGCAACAGCAGCTCGCTGGCCGCGTCGGCAATCTCATCGAGCGACAGCGGGCCATCAGGCCGATACCACTGGCCACTCCAGTTGAGCATGCCGAAGAGCAGCAGCCGAACCGGGCTCGCCGCGCTGCGCAACCGGCCGCATGCCGCCAGCTCGTCGAGCGTGCCCTGCCACGCCGCCTGGTAACGGTCGCTGGCGGCGGCGATCTCGGCCCGCGCCACGGCATCGAGCGAACGGGATTCGTGAATCAGCATCGGCGTATGGCAATCGCCCTCGAGCAGATTGCCGAAATGGATCCGGATCATCAGCCGCAGGCGTCGCTCGGGATCGTTGACCCCTGCGATGGCGGCCTGCAGGCGCCGGTTTCCCGCCTCCAGCCCTTCGATCATCGCCGCCTTGAGGAGATCCTGCTTGCTGCGGAAGTGATAGAAGGGACTGCCCGAACGCATGCCGACTGCCTGCGCGATGTCGCGCGTCGTCGTCGCGGCAAACCCCTTCTCGACGAACAGGCGCGCCGCGGCGCGCAGCAGGTCGTCGCGGCGGTTGATCTCGGGCGCCGCACGCGCCCTTCTGTGCCCGGCCGACATCCAGCTCAGAGCGTCGCCGCGAGGCGGGTTCCCTGGTCGATCGCGCGCTTGGCGTCGAGCTCGTTCGCAACGTCGGCGCCGCCGATCAGTGACAACGGTACGGCAGCAGCACGCAGCCCTTCCTCGAGTTCGCGCCGGGGTTCCTGGCCGGCGCAGATGACCACGTGGTCGACCGGCAGGCACTGCCGCTGGCCATCGACGACGATGTGCAGGCCGGCGTCGTCGATCCGCTCGTAGGTGACCCCCGAGAGCATCTGCACACCGCGCTTCTTGAGCAGGGTGCGGCGAATCCAGCCGGTGGTCTTGGCCAGGCCGTCGCCGACCTTCGCCGCCTTGCGCTGCAGCAGCCAGACCTGGCGCCGGCCGCGTTCGGCGCTGGGCGGCTTGAGGCCACCCGGGTTGCCGAAGTCGGGGTCGATTCCCCACTCGCTCTGGAAGCGATCGAGTTCATCGCGATCGTCCTCGACATGCGTCAGGAACTCGGCAACGTCGAAGCCGATGCCACCGGCACCGATGATCGCCACACGCTCGCCGGCGACGCGATAGCCCTCGATCAGATCGACGTAGGAAATCACCTTCTCGTGCTCGATTCCCGGCAGCTCGGGCCACCGCGGCACGATGCCGGTGGCGAGAACGACGTGCTCGAAGCCAGCCTCCACCAGCTCGGCGGCAGTGCACTCCCTGCCGAGTTGCAGCGAGACGCCGGCGCCGTTCAGCCGGCGATCGAAATAGCGCAGCGTCTCGGCAAACTCCTCCTTGCCGGGGATGCGACGCGCCAGGTTGAACTGGCCGCCGATTTCCGCCGCGGCGTCGAACAGCGTCACCCAGTGGCCGCGCTCGGCGGCGGTGAGCGCACAGGCCATGCCGGCGGGACCGGCACCGACGACGGCAAGCCGTTTCGGCGTTGACGCCGGCGCGATCACCAGTTCCGTCTCGCGGCACGCCCGCGGGTTCACCAGGCAGTAGGTCAGCCGACCCTCGAAGATCTCGTCGAGACAGGCCTGGTTGCAGGCGATGCAGGTATTGATCTCGCCTGCACGGCCGGCCGCAGCCTTGTTGACGAAGTCGGCGTCGGCGAGAAAGGGGCGTGCCATCGACACCATGTCGGCACAACCGGAAGCGATCACCTCCTCCGCCACCTCCGGCGCATTGATGCGGTTCGTGGTCACCAGCGGGATGCCCACCTGCCCCATCAGCCGCTTCGTCACCCAGACGAAGGCCGCCCGCGGCACCATCGTCGCGATCGTCGGGATGCGCGCCTCGTGCCAGCCGATGCCGGTGTTGATGATGCTTGCGCCGGCCTCCTCGACCGCCTTGGCGAGCGCGACGATCTCGTCCCAGGTGCTGCCGCCCTCGACGAGGTCGAGCATCGACAGGCGGAAGATGATGATGAAATTCGGCCCGGTCGTCGCCCGCACGCGGCGCACCGTTTCGAGAGCAAAGCGGATGCGGTTCTCGAAGCTGCCGCCCCAGCCATCCTCGCGGAAGTTGGTCTGGCGGGCGATGAACTGGTTGATCAGGTAGCCTTCCGAGCCCATCACCTCGACCCCGTCGTAACCGGCCGCCTGTGCCAGCCCGGCGCAGCGGGCGTAATCGTCGAGCGTCCGCTCGATGTCCTCGGCGCTCAGCTCACGCGGGCGAATCGGCGAGATCGGCGCCTGCACCGGCGACGGCGCGACCGCCCCGCGATGGTAGGCGTAACGGCCGGTGTGCAGGATCTGCATGGCGATCTTGCCGCCGGCCGCATGCACGGCATCGGTGACCAGGTGGTGTTTGACCACCTGTGCCTCGTTCTCCAGCGCCGCCGCGCCGGGCATGACCACCCCATCCTGGTTGGGCGCGATGCCGCCGGTGACGATCAGGCCGACGCCGCCGCGCGCGCGCTCGGCGTAGAAGGCGGCGAGACGGTGGAAACCTTGCGGCGCCTCTTCGAGACCGGTGTGCATCGAACCCATCAGGACGCGATTCCTGAGCGTCGTGAAACCGAGGTCGAGCGGGGCGAGCAGATGGGGATAGGCGTTCTGGTACATGCAGGGGTTCTCCTGGGACAGGTAGTCGAGGCTGGGCCGATCAAATTTTAGGCAAGCAAGCGCTTGTTGGATTATCGGCGATTGCCCTCTTCGATGCAAGCGGCGCTGTTGCCAAAGCCACGGCGGGAAGCCGCTCTCCGACCGAGATGCCGACGCCGGGACTGGCGAATCCCGTACGGCACCGGGCCTCGCAGCCACCGCGCGGCCGGCCAAGCCAGGACCTGGCGCGCGACAGGCTGATCATCGCCGCGGGCTTGCCTCCGGCCGCGATGCGTGCCAGTCTGCAAGGCGCACGCGGCGTCCCATGCAGCACCGCACCGCCCCCCGAAACCGACCGTGACCACTCTCAAGATTCTCATCGGCCATGGCTCGCGCGTGCGTCCGGGCAACGCCGACAGCCCGCTGGCGCTAGCTCAGTAGATCCTGCAGCAGGTCTGCGGCGATTGACGCCGCGACCGCAGAAAGGAACCGTCGGCGTCGCGGTACGGTCATGATTTCACCGGCATGGGCTCCGTCCCCGGCTGGGACGGGCCCTCGCCGGTGCATCTGGTCGGGCATAGCCTCGGCTCGCCGACCGTTCGCTGCCTGCAGCACCTGCTGGCGCTGGACTACTGGGGCTGGGGCAGCAACGCCGCCTGGATCCGCTCGATCACGACGATTTCGGGTGTGTCGAACGGCAGTACAGTGACCTATCTGTTCGGCGCAGACGAGCGGACCGGGCTGGTGAAGAAGGCGAGTCTCGCAACGCTGTTGCTGCTGGCCGTCGAGGCCTATGGCCACGCCACCCGCGGCGTGCAGGACGCCATCTACAACTTCGATCTGGATCATTGGGAAATCGCGCGCGGCAGGAGCGAAAGCGTTGTCGAATACCTCGCGCGGGTTGCGCGCTCCCGCTTCCTCAAGGGCAAGGACAACGCCTGCCACTCGCTGACGCTGCAGGGCGCCTACGCCGACAATGCCGTCTGGCAGACGCACCCGCAGACCTGGTACTTCTCGCACATCACCGAGCAGAGCGAGCGCAGCTGGCTGAGTGGACGATACTACCCGCGCCTACGGATGAACCCGGCGATGCTCCCCCATGCCACCTACATCGGCCAGAAGCAGTTCCTGCGGCCGCCGATTCCGGTCGCTGGATTCGACGCCAGAGACTGGTGGGAGAACGACGGAGCGGTGCCGACCCACTCGCAGATGTATCCGCGGATCAGCGGCGAGCATCCGGTCGGCGGCGAGTTCGCCAGCGACACCCCGCCCGAAAGCTTCGCGAAAGGCAGGTGGTACTACAAGTGGGAGCGGGACGTCGATCACCTGTGTTACGTCTTCCTCTCCCAGAGGGCTGAGGCGCTCGCTCATCCCGCGAACGG